>NZ_JBIRJA010000004.1:127593-510430 GCF_044329325.1 Streptomyces sp. NPDC017676
GGGCCGCCCGCCCACCCCCCCCCCGCCCGCCCCCGGGGCCCCCGGGCCCCCCCCCCCCCCCCCCCCCCCCCGGGGGGGGGCCCGCCCCCCCCCCCCCCCCCGCCCCCCCCCCCCCCCCCCGCTCCCCCGGTGCCGGACAGTGGCTCAGTGTCGTCCGTGTGCCGTCACCAGCACATCACCGCCGTCTCTCCCGAACCCCACGTGGAGTACAGGCGGACCCGGACGACATAGCGGCGGCCCTTGACGAGCCGGACCCGGACGGCGGCGTTGTCCGGCGTGCCGCCGTCGTCGTGACCCGCGAGGAAGCGCGGCACCCCGTCGCGCTCCTCGAAGACCACCAGCACGGTGTCGGCGTCGCCGAAGGTGCCCACGGTGTACTCGCGGGTCTCCGGCGGCTCGACGGCGAAGTCGGCCTGCTCTCCCGGCCCCAGTCCGAGCGGCGCGGACCGGAACGGCACCAGCGCGGCCGGACCGCCCGGAGCGGCGGGCGGGTACCAGCGCAGCACGAACTCCTTGTCGGCCGGGGAGGGAGCGCCGGGCGGACGCAGCCCCCCGCGGTACTGCTCCGGCTCCAGCACCAGCCCCGGCCCGAACGGCAGCGTCATCACCGACTGCGGATCCCACACCGAGCCGCCCGCCTCGCAGGCGTCCAGCGGGCGCAGCACGTTCGTGTACGTCGTCTCCCGGCTCCAGAAGTTCGGCGGCCCCGCCAGTTCGGCGTACACCGCCTCGTCGTCCCAGTGCAGCCCGGCGAACGGACTCTGGTGCTCGTGCACCATGCCGAGCGCGTGCCCGATCTGGTGCAGGACGGTCCCGCGCTCCCCGGGCGCGGTCACGTCCCAGCCGAGGTTCATGGTGCGCCCGCCCCGGCCCACCGACAACGCGTCCCGGCCGACCGCCGACCAGGACCCGGCACCGGCCTGGAACCCGATCCGCAGCTCCGCCTCGTGCCGGTCGCCGACCTCGGCGAACGTGACGCCGATGCCGAGGTCCTGCCACTCGGCGAAGCACCCGCGGACCACGTCCCGCTGCTCCTCGCCGCCCGCCCACGGCACCCGGCGCAGCTCCCCGGTCCCGGGGACCGGGACGACCGAGGCGTCCGTGCGGGCGTCCAGGAAGCAGTAGTGCAGGACGGTGCCGTTGACCCACATCCGCCGCCCGGCGAGCAGCGCGCCCAGCCGCTCGGCGGTCAGCCCCGGTGCGAACGACGGGGCCGGCTGCCGCGGAAGCGAGCAGAGGCGTCGGGTCATGCGGTCAGCGTGCCCGCCGCCCCGGCCGCACACCTGAGTCGGGGGCTACTCAAGTCGCCCTGTATCAAACCTGAGTACGCGCGCTCAGGATGATGTGAGGACTTACGAACAGGACGCGAAGACCCTGGAACTGCCCTGGCCGTTCACCGGACGGGCCGACGAACTGGAGCTGGTGCGCGGCGCGCTGACCGCCGGCCGGCCCGGCATCGTGGTCACGGGACCGGCGGGCCGCGGCAAGACCCGGCTGATCACGGAGGCGGTCCGGGGCACGGACCACGCCCGGGTGACCGGCACGCCCGAGGCCCGGGACCTGCCCCTCGCGGCGTTCGCGCACCTGCTCCCCGACACCGTCTCGCTGCACCGCGCGGTCCGCGCGCTGTCCGGCGTACGGCTCCTGGTCGTCGACGACGCCCAGCTGCTGGACGAGACCTCCGCCGCCCTGGTCCACCAGCTCGCCGTGCAGGGCCGCACCCGCCTGGTCGTGGCCGCGGCGGACAGCCCGCCCGCGCCCGGCGCCGTGTCCCGGCTGTGGACCGGGGAACTGCTGCCCCGGCTGGCCCTCGACCCGCTGTCCCCCGAGGACACCGCCCAACTGCTCGCGGGCGCCGGGCTGGAACCGCTCACCGTGCGCCGGCTGCACCAGGCGTGCCGGGGGGATCTGCGGCTGCTGCGGGACCTGGTGACCGCGCTCACCGGGTCCGGCCGGCTGACGCCCGTCCCGGACACCGGTGAGCGGGCCTGGCGCGGCCCGCTGCCGGTCACCCCGGCCGTCCGCGAGCGGCTCGCCCCCGCCCTTGAGCGGTCCGGTCCCGGCGAACGCGACGCCCTGGAACGCCTCGCGTTCGCCGAACCCCTGCCGCTGTCCGTGGACGAGCTGGACCTGGACGTCCTCGAACGCCTGGAGGCGGACGGCCTGATCGACGTCGACGACCAGGGTGCCGTCACCCTCGCCCACCCCCTGCACGGCACCGCGCTGCGCGCCACGGCCGGCCGGCTGCGGGCCCGCCGGCTGGCCCGCGCGCCCTACGCGCACGGTCCCGCGCTCGACGCCGAACAGCGCGCCCTGGTCCGGCGGATGGACCGGCTCGACGTCCGGCCGGTGCCGACGCCGGTGGGGGAGTGGCTGGTCGCACAGGGCGGTCCGCTGCCGGCCGGGTACGCCAGGGTCCGCGCCCGGTTCGCGCGCCTGCGGGGTGAGCTGCGGGAGGCGGCGGCGTGGGCCCGGGAGGGGCTGCGGGAGACCCCGTCGGACGGCGGATGCCTGACGGAACTCGCGCTGGCCGAGGGCGCCTTGGGTGAGGTGACCGACCCGGACGGCGTCCACGCGCGCTACGACGCCGTACGCCTCGGCGAGCCCGGGCGGGCGGTCGGACGGCTGCCGGCCGGCAGCGTGTTCGCCCGGCACGCGGACGCGCTGGCGCGCGGGGACGGGGCCGCGCTGGACCGGGCGGCGGAGGCGCTGGCCGAGCGCGGCTTCCTGCTGTACGCGGCGGAGGCGCACGCGCAGGCGGTACGGGTCCACCGGGACCCCCGGGCCGCCCGGCTGTCCCGCACCCGGGCCGTCGCGCTGGCCCGCCGCTGCCAGGGGGCGCGCACGCCCGCGCTGGCCGGGCTGGTCCTCGGTGAACTCACCGCCCGGCAGCGGCAGATCGTCACGCTGGCCGCGGCCGGGCTGAGCAACCGGGAGATCGCCGAACGGCTGACCCTGTCGGTGCGGACGGTCGGCAACCACCTGTACAGCGCGTACACGCGACTGGGCACCGGGGACCGGGGGGCCCTGCCCTGGCTGGTGGACGTGCCGGAGAGCGAGACGGCCTAGGTGTGCCGTCCGGACAGGTTGGTGACGCGGCCGGCTGCTACCTTCCGGAGCCATGACCGACAACGTGTACGTGGGCAATGCCGGCAGGGACGCGGCACTGGACCGGGGGTGGCTGCTGGGGCATTTCAAGGACGCCTCCGATCCTCGTCACAGCGAGGACGTCGAGATCAAATGGGGCGTCCATCCGCAGGGTGATGAGCGGGCTCAGTGGGTGACCGGCGAGGAGCGCACCGCCCTGTTGGTCCTCATCAGCGGGCGCTTCCGAGTACAGCTGCCCGGGCGCAGTGTTCTCCTGGCCGAGCAGGGGGACTACGTCGTGTGGGGCCAGGGCGTGGACCACTCCTGGGTCGCGGAGGAAGAGTCCGTGGTCCTGACGGTCCGCTGGCCCTCTGTACCGGGCTACAAGGTGACCGATGACGAGGACGGCGCCGCTGCCGGTCACAGCCCTTCGTGCAGGACCGCGACCCGCACGGTGGCCTTGTAGCCGACGGGCCACTCGTCATAGCGGGTCGTCCCCGCACGGTGACGCTTGAGGCGACGCGGCGTCCCGCTCACGCGGCGTCCCGCTCACGCGGCGTCCCGCTCACGCCGCGCCGCGCTCACGCCGCCCCGAACGCCGCGAACGCCCAGCCCGTCGCCTGGTGCAGCGCGTCGCCCGGCAGGGTCGTACGGGCGTCTCTCAGCGCTTCGGCCAGGGAGAGGCCCGCGCCGAGGCCCTTGTGCAGGGCCAGCATCAGCGGGACGACCGCCGCGTCGTTGACCGGGGCGCTGCTCGCCACCACCCCGGCCGTGCCAAGCGGCAGCAACGCCGTGACCAGGCCGAGGAGTTCGTCGGCGCCGACCGAGGCGAGGCGGGCGGTGTCGCAGCTCGACAGGATGATCCGGTAGGGACTGCGGGCCAGACGCTCGAAGTCGTGGACGATCAGCGGGCCGTCGGCCATGCGGAGGGCGGAGAACAAGGGGCTGTCGGCGCGGAACGTGCCGTGCGCGGCGAGATGGGCGAGGCCCGCGCCGTCGAGTTCCGCCAGCACCCGGGGCACCTGGGCGTCGTCACCCTCCAGGACCGTCGCCGTACCGTACCGGTCCGCCAGTTCGGGCACCTCCGCGCCGCCCGTCGCGAGGCCGGGGCCACGCACCAGCACGGGCCGCCCGTCCGGCGGCGGCGCCGTCTCCCGGGCGCGCAGCCAGCTGTTCGCCGACGGCGACACGCTGAGCACCCGCTCCCGCAGCGCGGGCAGCAGCGCCCAGGGCACCCGGTGCAGCGCGCCCGGCGGGACGATCACCACGGGGCCGGGGCCGAGGTGCCGTACCGCCCCGGCCAGCAAGAGTTCTTCCAGCCGCCGGCCGGCGGCCTCCACGACGGGGAGCCGGGCCTCGGCCCCCGGGTGCGCGAGCCGCCGCAGCCCGGCCTGCACGTGCTCGGCCTCGGCCACCGCCTCCGCCAGCGAGCCGCCGGCGAACCGCCGCACCTTTCCCTGCCCGCACAGCAGGACGTGCACCCGGCCGTCGACCACCGCCAGTTCGACCAGCCACCCGTCACCGAGCCGGTCCAGCAGCCGACCCACGTCGAGACGGTCGCCCGCGTCGGCGGCGGCCCCGCCCATGTGCCGGGTGCGCGAGCGGATCTCCCTCTCCAGGCGCCGCTGTTCGCGCTCCAGCGCCGGCACCGGGCGGCCCTCCATCCGGGCGGCCTCCGCGCGGGCCGCGATCTCCCGGTAGGCGGTCAGCCCGCTCAGCAGCGCCGGATCGTCGGGCGGCCGGGTCGGCGGCGCCGACAGCACGGTCGCCCGCCACCGCTCGCTCCACCCCAGCAGCCGCCGCGGACTGCCCTCCGCGAGGCTCACCTCCTGCGCCAGCGCGGCCAGTTCGGCACCCTGCGCGGTCGCGTGGGCGCGCAGTTCCGAGGCGCCCAGCGTCATCCGGTGGTCGTCCAGCACGTCCAGCCCGCGCCGGCACGCCTCCAGCACACCGCGCCGGGAACCGGCCGCCCGCGCCCGCAGTGCCTGTGCCGCCCAGCCCGTCATCCGGGCCGGCGGCGCCCCGCCGTGCCGGCTGCGGGCGGCCACCGCCAAGTGCCGTTCCGCGTCCGCCGTCCAGCCCAGCGCCAGCGCGATCCGGCCCGCGAGCAGGGAGGCCTCGGGCGCGGCCGGGGAGCCGAAGGCGGCCAGCCGCTCGGCGACCGCCGCCGCGTCCGCGACCATCCGCCCCGACCGGCGCCCGGCCGCCACCCGCGCCTCGATCAGCACCAGCCGGGCGTGCGTCTCCCACCACGTCCGGCGCTGCGCCGCGAACAGCCGTACGGCCACGGCCGCGCGGGCTATGGCGGTGTGCGCGTCCCCGGCCGAACGGGCGGCCCGCGCGGCGGCCAGCAGCAGTTCGGCCTTGCGGGTGGACTGCCCGCCGATCCGGTCCAGCAGCGCGATCGCCGCGTCCGCCTCGGCCAGCGCCTCCGGGGCGAGCCCCGCCGCCATCAGCACCTCGCAGCGCCGGATGGACAGGTTGTACGTGGGGGTGCCCAGCTTGGCGTAGCGCTCCTCGGCCTCGTCCAGCAGCCGCAGCGCCGCCGGGACGGCACCGGAGCGGAACGCGGCCAGGCCCCGGCTCTCCACCGCGTCCGCCTTGTCGTGCTCCTGGCCGGTGGTGTCCCACAGCCGCTCCGCCGCCGTGAAGTCGGCGACGGCCCGCTCCACCGAGCCGAGCGCGAGGTGCACGGTGGCCCGCAGGGTCAGCGCCCGCGCGGTCCAGATGTCGTCGGTGACCTGCCGCAGGACCGGAAGGGCCCGCCGTACGTCCTCCAGGGCCTCGCGATGATGCCCCAGCACCCACCACACGTAGGCCCGCCGGTACAGCACCCGGGCCCGGGTGTGCCCGCTGCCCCGGGCGACCCCCCGCTCGAAGGACGCGAGCCCCTGCCGAGTGCGCCCCGCGTGCACCAGTGCGACCCCCAGGGTCGCGAGCACATCGGCCTCCCGGTCGGCCGACTCGGCGCGCGCGGCCAGGTCCCGGGCCCGCCGCAGATGCCTCAGCGCGATCCGCAGATCGCCGAAGTCCCGCTGCCAGATGCCGAGCACCTGGTGGGCGACGCTCGCGTGGACCGGTGACGGAGCGGCACGCAGGACGTGTTCGGCACGCGCCCGGGCCTCGCCCGGATCGGCGAACACCATGGGCAGCAGTTCGAGAACCGGCTCGCTTCCCGCTGTCACGTCTCGCATGGTAGTGGCCTGTTGTATCAGACGGTGGTCCCGCGGCTCTCACTGTCGAACACCGTCTTGAGGGGGAGGACACCACATGGCACCACACCGATTCCACGAGCAGTTCCACCACATCCAGCGCTCCCTGCCGGACGTCCCCCTCACCATGGGGCCGGACGACTCCGCCGGGTACTTCTACGAGAAGGGCGTCGTCCTCGTCCGGGACGGCGAGGAGGCCCGGTTCGTCGAGGACACCGTGCGCACGCACTTCACCGAGACCCGGGGACTCGTCCCCGACCACGTGCGCCGCGTGGGCCCGCGGGCCGGCCGCACCGGCGTCACCCGCATCCGGGTCGGCGACCCGGCCGAGGGCGAGGACAGCGTGCCGCACGCCCTGCGCGCCGTGCGGGAGGCCGAGGACCGCCAGGGCCGGCGGCTGGCCGGCCGCAACCACGTGGTGCACATCGCGGGGAACGTCAACGCCTGCCCCGGCGACGAGCCGGTGCCCGTCCCGCGCACCGGGACCGCCAACCCGGCCCCGGCCGACGGCAGTTACGACCCGGCCACCGCGGTCGGCGTCCTCGTCATCGACACCGGGCTGGTGCACGACCACCGCTCCTACCCGCTGCTCGCCCACACCACGGGCGACGCCCAGCTCACCGAGACCGACGCCGACGGCGTGCTGCGCCAGTACGTCGGCCACGGCACGTTCATCGCCGGGATCCTCGCGGCCCTCGCCCCCAACACCGACATCACCGTGCGCGGCACGCTCAACGACGCCGGCGCCGTCCTGGAGTCGGAGTTCGGCGCCCTGCTCTTCGACGCGGTCGACCGCGGCGGCTGGCCGGACATCATCAGCCTCTCCGCCGGCACGCCCGGCGCGGACACCGACGGCCTGATCGGTCTGGACGCGTTCATGGCGGAACTGCGCGAGCAGCGGACCCTGCTGGTGGCCGCCGCCGGCAACAACGGCAGCGACATCCCGTTCTGGCCCGCCGCCTACGCCGGCCTGCCCGAGTTCGCCGACTGCGTGCTGTCGGTCGGCGCCCTCCGCTCGGACGGCGCGTCCGGGGCCTGCTTCACCAACCACGGGCCGTGGGTGCGCGTCCACGCCCCCGGCGAGCGCCTCACCAGCGCCCTGACCGGCTTCACCGCGCCCGTGCCGTACATCTACCAGCACTCCACCTACGACGCCTGCCGGTTCGGCGACGCCGACTACGCCTGCACCTGCCAGTTCCCGCGCCACACCGGTGTGCTGAGCGAGGGCCGGGAGAGCACCGGTGCCAAGCCGGACCAGGTGATGTTCGACGGCCTGGCGCAGTGGAGCGGCACCTCCTTCGCCACCCCGGTGGCCGCGGGACTGGTCGCCGCGCGGATGACGGCGTACCGGGAACGCGACCCGCGGGCGGCCGGCACCGGGCTGCTGGCCGCGGACGCGGAGCGGGCCGAGGTGCGCGGGGCGGATGTCGCGGCGCTCCGTCCGCCGACCTGGCGCCCCGTCCCCGCCGTGCTCCCGGCGCTGCCCGCATGACGGCCGGAACCCTCCGCTCCACGGCGTACGATGACAGGCCGTACACAAGGGGTGGAGCCGTGGACCGAACAGAGGTCGGCGCGTTGGTCCAGTCCGCCGTCGACGGGGACGCCGCGGCCTGGAAGGCGCTGGTGGAAGGGATGAGTCCGCTGGTGTGGTCGGTCGTGCGGGCACACCGGCTGTCGGACGCCGACGGGCACGAGGTCTTCCAGACCACCTGGTTCCGCTTCGCCCAGCACCTGGGCCGCATACGGGAACCCGACAAGGCCGGCGCCTGGCTGGCCAGTACCGCCCGGCACGAGTGCCTGAAGGTGCTCAAGGGCCTGGCGCGGCTGACCCTGACCGACGATCCACGGGTGCTGGACCGGGCCAGCGAGGACCGGACGCCGGAAGAGACGCTGATCGATTCCGAGGAGGCGGCGGACCGGGCCGAGCGGGTCCGTCGCCTGTGGCAGGAGCTGGACGGACTGGGCGAGCGCTGCCGGCAGTTGCTGCGCGTGCTGATGGCCTCGCCGCCACCCAGCTACGGGGAGATCTCGGCCGCCCTCGGCATCGCGGTCGGCAGCATCGGCCCGCTCCGCCAGCGCTGTCTGCGCCGGCTGCGGGCCCGGATGGACGCGCGGGGTGCGGTGTGAACGGCGACGAGAGGCCCGAGGGGTCGGAGGAGTTCGCGGACGGGCTGCTGGAGGAGGAGCTGCGCCAGGCGGCCGCCGTCCTGGACCCGGTCCCGGCCGAGCTGGTCCAGGCGGCCCTGGAGGCGTTCGCGCTGCACGACCTGGACGCCCGGCTCGCCGAGCTGACCTTCGACTCGCTCGTGGACGCGCTGCCCGTCAGGGGGGTCACGGACGCGCCGCGCATGCTGACGTTCCGCGCGGGCGAGGTGACCGTCGACGTGGAGGTCACCGAGGAGGGGCTGATCGGCCAGCTGCTGCCGCCGCAGTCCGCGCGGATCGAGGTGCTCGGCGGACCGCAGACCACCCACGGCCCGCTCACCGCGGACCCTCTCGGCCGGTTCACCAGCGCCACCCCGCCGTCCGGCCCCTTCGCCCTGCGCCTGCGCACCGGCGCGGAGGTGATCGTCACGGAGTGGCTGCGGGCCTGACCGGACCGCGCCAGGCGGGCCGACGCGCCGACGCCGGTCCCCCGCCGGTGGGCCAGAGCTGGGGAGCCGTGTGCCTGGGCAAGGGTGCCCGGGGGCCGGGTCGGGTGTCCGCCGGTGCCGGCTGAGGCGGGCCGGGGGCCGGGTGGCGTGCCTGGCTGAGGCTGGGGGTCTGGCGGCGAGTCGTGTCCTGGCCGGGCGCCGGGCGAGCCGTGTGCCTGGGCAAGGGTGCCCGGGGGCCGGGTCGGGGTGTCCGCCGGTGCTGGTCGAGGATGCCGGGGCCGGGCCGCGGGCCCGGGTTGGAGCCCGTAGCGCCGGTCGGGAATCGAGTCCGCCTGACTCAGGGCGTCCGCGTGGCCCCGGCAGGAAGGCGGACGGCCGCTCGGTGAGCGTTGCTGCCCCCGGTCCGCTACACCGCGTCGACGAGGGCCGCCAGCGCCGTGGCGAGGCGGTCCAGGTCCGGGCCGGCCGGGCCGCCCGGCTCCGTCATGTACGTGTCCCGCCGGATCTCCACCATCAGGGCGCCGACCCGGACGTCCGTGCCGTAGAACTCCAGCGGGACGTAGGTCCCGGCGAACGGGCTGTCCAGGCCCGTCTCGCCGCAGCCGGCGAACGCCTTGCGGGCGGCCTCGGTCAGCTCGGGCGGGGTGTGGAAGGCGTCCGTGCCCAGGCACACCGGCGGGCGCGGCCCGCTGCCGTGCAGCTCGTACGGGAGCGGCTGGGCCGGGTACGAGTGCACGTCGATGATCACCGCGCGCCCGGTCGCGGCCAGCCGGCCGGCCACCGCCTCCGTCATGGCCGCGGCGTACGGCCGGAAATAGCGGGCGAGCAGCGGCTCCGGGTCGGTGTCCGCGGGCCGCAGCTCACCCCTGTGGGTGGTCCGCGTGTACACGGCGCCCATGCCCACGGCGAGCATTTCCTCCCGCTCGTCCGGGAACCGCTCCGGGTCCACCACCAGCCGCGACAGCCGGTTCACGAACCGCCAGGGCCGGAGCCCTGCGAGCGCGGCGGCCCGCTCGGCGATCCGGGCGGTGTGCGCGTCCGTGATGTGGTCCAGCTCCCGCTCCAGCCCGGCGTCGTCCAGCACGATGCCGGCGCGCACGTCCTCCGGTATCGCCCGCGAGGAGTGCGGCACGTGCAGCAGCACCGGCGACTCGGCGGCACCGGGGAGGAGTTCGAACGAGGGCATGGTCTGGGACACCGGCTGCTCCTAGGCGTTGGGGACGTGCACGATCAAGGTGCCATACGGCACTGACAACGGCCCCCGCCCCACATGCCTCCGCCCCGGCCGGGGGTCCCGGCCGGGGCGGAGGAGGGCACGTCACCTCGACGGCTCAGGCGCCGCAGGCACCCGCTCAGGCGCCGCAGGCACTAGCTGAGGGACGCCAGCGCCTCGTTCCAGGTGGCCGACGGGCGCATGACCGCGTCCGCCTTGGCCTTGTCGACCTGGTAGTAGCCGCCGATGTCGGCCGGGGAGCCCTGGACCGCGTTCAGCTCCTCGACGATCTTCTGCTCGTTCGCGGCGAGGGTCTCGGCGAGCGGCGCGAAGGCCTTCGCGAGGTCGGCGTCCTCGGTCTGCTTCGCCAGCTCCTGCGCCCAGTACAGGGACAGGTAGAAGTGGCTGCCGCGGTTGTCGATGCCGCCGACGCGCCGGGTCGGGGACTTGTCCTCGTTGAGGAAGGTCGCCGTGGCGCGGTCGAGGGTGTCGGCGAGGACCTTGGCGCGGGTGTTGCCGGTGGCCGCCGCGTACTGCTCGAAGGACGGCACCAGGGCGAAGAACTCGCCGAGGGAGTCCCAGCGCAGGTAGTTCTCCTTGACGAGCTGCTGGACGTGCTTCGGCGCGGAGCCGCCGGCGCCCGTCTCGAACAGGCCGCCGCCCGCCATCAGCGGGACGACCGACAGCATCTTGGCGCTGGTGCCCAGCTCCAGGATGGGGAAGAGGTCGGTCAGGTAGTCACGCAGCACGTTGCCGGTCACCGAGATGGTGTTCTCGCCGCGGCGGATGCGCTCCACCGACAGCTTGGTGGCCTCGACCGGGGACAGGATGCGGATGTCCAGGCCCTCGGTGTCGTGCTCCGGCAGGTACTGCTTGACCTTGGCGATCAGCTGCGCGTCGTGGGCGCGCGTCTCGTCCAGCCAGAACACGGCCGGGTCGCCGGTGGCGCGGGCGCGGGTGACGGCCAGCTTGACCCAGTCGCGGATCGGGTCGTCCTTGGTCTGGCAGGCGCGGAAGATGTCGCCCTGCGCGACCGGCTGCTCGATCAGCACGTTGCCGGCCTGGTCGGTCAGGCGGACGGTGCCGGCGGCCGGGATCTCGAAGGTCTTGTCGTGGGAGCCGTACTCCTCGGCCTTCTGCGCCATCAGACCGACGTTCGGGACCGAGCCCATGGTCGACGGGTCGTAGGCGCCGTTGGCCCGGCAGTCCTCGATGACGGCCTGGTAGACGCCGGCGTAGGAGGAGTCCGGGATGACGGCGAGGGCGTCGCGCTCCTGGCCGTCCGGGCCCCACATGTGGCCGGAGGTGCGGATCATGGCCGGCATGGAGGCGTCGATGATGACGTCGGAGGGCACGTGCAGGTTGGTGATGCCCTTGTCCGAGTCGACCATGGCCAGGTCCGGGCCCTCGGCGATCTCGGCGTCGAAGGAGGCCTTGATCTCGGCGCCCTCGGGCAGGTTCTCCAGGCCCTTCAGGATGCCGCCGAGGCCGTCGTTCGGGGTGAGGCCGGCCGCCTTGAGGGTCTCGCCGTACTTCGCGAACGTCTTCGGGAAGAAGGCGCGCACCACGTGACCGAAGATGATCGGGTCGGAGACCTTCATCATCGTGGCCTTCAGGTGCACGGAGAACAGGACGCCCTCCTGCTTGGCGCGGGCGACCTGCGCGGCGAGGAACGCCTCCAGCTCGGCGACGTGCATGACGGAGGCGTCGACGACCTCGCCCGCGAGGACCGGTACGGACTCCTTCAGGACGGTGGTGGTGCCGTCCTCGCCGACCAGCTCGATCTTCAGGGCGCCGTCCTCGGAGACGACGACGGACTTCTCGGTGGAGCGGAAGTCGTTCTCGCCCATGGTCGCCACGTTGGTCCTGGACTCGGGGGACCAGGCGCCCATGCGGTGCGGGTGGGTCTTGGCGTAGTTCTTCACCGAGGCCGGGGCACGGCGGTCGGAGTTGCCCTCACGCAGCACCGGGTTGACGGCGGAGCCCTTGACCTTGTCGTAGCGGGCGCGGATCTCGCGCTCCTCGTCGGTCTTCGGGTCGTCCGGGTAGTCCGGCAGCGCGTAGCCCTTGCCCTGGAGCTCGGCGACGGCGGCCTTGAGCTGCGGGATGGACGCCGAGATGTTCGGCAGCTTGATGATGTTGGCCGCGGGGGTCTTGGCCAGCTCGCCCAGCTCGGTCAGCGCGTCGGGGATGCGCTGGTCCTCGTTCAGGTACTCCGGGAAGACGGCGATGATGCGCCCGGCCAGCGAGATGTCACGCGTCTCCACGGGCACACCGGCCTGCGAGGCGTACGCCTGGATCACCGGCAGGAACGAATGCGTCGCCAGGGCCGGGGCCTCGTCTGTGTAGGTGTAGATGATGGTCGAGTCAGTCACCGGGTGCTCCGCTCCACGTCTGCAACATTGCTCGACATCAAGATATCTCGTGCTCGGTGTCGGCTCGACAGGGGTCCTGGCCGGAAAACGCGTCGTCCGCCATCTCGCGCGTGATCCAGCGGCTGATCACCTCGACCACGTACGCGTGTTCGACGCGGGTCAGTGCGCGTCCCTTGGGGATGCCGTGCCAGCGCTCCAGGCAGCCCCGGCAGCAGGTGGCGGTCGCGTGCTGGGCCACGAACACCGGGTGACCGCGGTACGGCGTCTGCCGGCCGTCCTTGTACGGCTCGGCCGGCGCCAGCCGCTTCGCGATCAGGTCGTACGCGTGCCACCGCAGGGTCGCCGGCCCCTTGAGGGCGGCCGTCGCCCGGTCCCGCCCGCGCAGGTGGAACTTCGCCCGGAACGGCTGGCGCGCGAGGGCGTCCAGCCGCCGGTCGAGCGTGCGGGGGTCCGGGGCCGGCGTCGTCATGCTGCTTCGAGCATACGTGCCGGTCAGGACTTCAGGCCGGGCTAGTCCGTGGCCTGCGGCCCCGGCACCGCGCCCTCCCCGCTGCGCTGCTGCGGGATCACCGCCGTGCCCTGCTGGAGGGAGACCGTGCGCGTGGGGGCCGGGATGCGGATGCCCTCCTCGCGGTAGCGGCGGTGCAGACGCTTGATGAACTCGTGCTTGATCCGGTACTGGTCGCTGAACTCACCCACGCCGAGGATCACCGTGAAGCCGATCCGGGAGTCGCCGAAGGTGTGGAAGCGGATGGCGGGCTCGTGCTCCGGCACGGCTCCGGTGACCTCCGTCATGACCTCCGTGACCACCTCGGCGGTCACCCGCTCGACGTGCTCCAGGTCGGAGTCGTAGCTCACCCCGGCCTGCACCAGCACGGTCAGCTCCTGCTCGGGCCGCGTGAAGTTGGTCATGTTGGCCTTGGCGAGCTGGCCGTTGGGGATGACCACCAGGTTGTTGGAGAGCTGGCGGACCGTCGTCTGGCGCCAGTTGATGTCCACGACATAGCCCTCCTCGCCGCTGCTCAGCCGGATGTAGTCGCCCGGCTGGACGGTCTTGGAGGCGAGGATGTGGATGCCCGCGAAGAGGTTGGCGAGCGTGTCCTGGAGCGCCAGGGCGACCGCCAGACCGCCGACGCCCAGGGCGGTCAGCAGCGGCGCTATGGAGATGCCCAGGGTCTGCAGGACGACCAGGAAGCCGATCGCCAGCACCAGCACGCGGGTGATGTTGACGAAGATGGTCGCCGAGCCCGCGACCCCGGAGCGGGACTGGGTCACCGAACGGACCAGGCCGGCGATCACCCGGGCCGCGGAGAACGTCACCACGACGATCAGCCAGACCTCAAGCGCCTGGTTCACATGGTGCTGGACGGTCCGGGTGAGCGGCAGTACGGCCGCTGCCGCCGCCGCGCCGCCCGCGATCGCCGCCCAGGGCACGACCGAGCGCAGCGCGTCCACGATGACGTCGTCGCCGCTCCAGCGGGTCCGCTTGGCGTGCTTCGCGAGCCAGCGCAGCAGGGTGCGGGACATGAAGGCGAGCACCAGGCCCGCCGCCAGGGCGATGCCGGCGAGGACGAGGTCGTCCAGGGTCAGCGCGCGGTTCACCGGTCACCTCCGGGGCGTGCGGCCGCTGCGGAGAGCCGTTTGTGAAGTCTCGTCACGTTGTCACCTGCTCGATGTCCGGGATGTGCGACCGCGCCGGCCGAAGGAACTCCGGTGGCCGGCGCGCTCGTTCATCCTGCCGTATCCGGCACGCCCGTTCGTACCGGGACCGGCGCTCGTCGGGCAGCCGGCTCAGACGATGCCCTCCGCGAGTTCCGCCTGGTCGCGGTCGCTGCCGTACGCGGCGGTGGTGGGGGTGCCGTACGACCGGCGGGCGACGTACCACCAGACGCTGGCCAGCACCAGGACCACGGCGAGGGCGACGGAGGCGTAGTTCATCGTGTCGACCGTGACCGGCGACGACTGCGGCAGGCAGAACAGCACCGTCACGCACGCCACCCACACGACCGCGATCCAGCCGACCGGCTTGCTCCAGCGACCCAGTTGCCAGGGACCCGGCTGGAAACGGTCGCCCGCGCGCAGCCGCAGGAACACCGGGATGGCGTAGGCCGGGGTGATGCCGATGACGTTGATGGCGGTCACCGCGTTGTACGCCGTCGCCGAGTACAGCGACGGCAGGGCGAGGACACAGGCCACGACGACGGACAGCCAGACGGCCGCGACCGGCGTCTGGGTGCGGCCGCTGACCTTGCGCCACAGGTGCGAGCCGGGCAGCGCGCCGTCCCGGCTGAACGCGAACACCATCCGGCTGGCCGCGGCGACCTCGGCGTTGCCGCAGAAGAGCTGGGCGATGACGACCACGAGGAGCAGGGCGCTCGCGCCGTCGGTGCCGAGGCCGTCCAGCAGGATCTGGGCGGGCGGCACGCCGGTGCCGGTGGTGCGGGTGGCGTCGTAGTCCTGGATGGCGAAGGTGAGACCGGCGAGCAGTACGAAACCGGCCAGCCAGGACACCCAGATGGCGCGGACGATGCCGCGGGAGGCGGCCACCGAGGCGTGCGAGGTCTCTTCCGACAGGTGGGCGGAGGCGTCGTAGCCGGAGAAGGTGTACTGCGCGAGGAGCAGGCCGATCGCCGCCACGTACAGCGGATTCTCCCAGCCGGTCTCGTTGACGAACTCCGTGAACACGAAGGACGCCGACTGGTGGTGGTCGGGGACGATCACCAGCGCGCCGACGATGAGCGCCACGCCCGCCAGGTGCCACCACACGCTGACCGAGTTGAGCAGGCTGACCAGGCGCACGCCGAACAGGTTCAGCACCGCGTGCAGCAGCAGGATCGCGCAGAAGATCAGCATCGTTCTGCCGGGGGTCGGCTCGAAGCCCCACTGGAGGTTGGCGAACGCGCCGGTGAACAGGGCGGCGCCGTAGTCGATGCCGGCGATCGCGCCGAGCAAGCCGAGCAGGTTCAGCCAGCCGGTGTACCAGCCCCAGCGCCGGCCGCCGAGCCGGTCGGCCATGTAGTACAGGGCGCCGGAGGTCGGGTAGGCGCTGGTGACCTCGGCGAGCGCGAGCCCGACGCACAGCACGAACAGGCCGACGCCCGCCCAGCCCCAGAGCATCACGGCGGGGCCGCCGGTGTTCAGGCCGAAGCCGTACAGGGTCATGCAGCCGGACAGGATCGAGATCACCGAGAAGCTGATCGCGAAGTTGCCGAAGCCGCCCATGCGGCGGGCCAGCACCGGCCGGTAGCCGAGTTCCCGCAGCCGCTGCTCCTCGTCCTGCTGCGGCAGACCGGGGGAGGGGGTGGGCGAGGGGTCGGGGGTGGGGGACACGCAGGGACCTCCTGGATCAACGGTTGTCGGACGGGCACGTGCAACAGGGTCGTTCAGGGGGCGGTGCGGGCTGCCCCCGGTGGTGCGGGGGCAGGGGCGGGGCTGTTCCCGGTGGTGCGGGGGCTGTGCGGTTCCCGGTGGCGCTGAGGAGGGCTGGTCAGGCTGGGTGGTCTGGAGCGGTGTGCGGGCGGTCGGGTTCAGGGGCGGGAGTCCTCCGTGGCGGCCCGGCAGCGGTCCCGGGCCTGGACGAAGACCTCCACGGCGCGGTCCCGGTCCGGAGTGCGGTACATCCAGGGCGGCGGGGTGAAGTAGGGCCCGATCGCCTCGAACACCCTTGCCGCGTCGGTGAATCGCAGGGCGCCCCACAGCGCGTGGGCCAGATGGTTGAGGTCCGGCAGCGCGCGCTCGGCGGGCTCCGTCCGCTCGAACCAGGAGTGCAGCGCGCGCCGCGCCTCCCGGGCCGCCTCCTCCACCACCCAGTGCAGGTCCAGCGCCGCGTCGTGCCCGCTGTCCCGGCGGTAGCGCTCGACCCGGACGTACAGCGGCAGCAGGTGCAGCGCCGAGCCGGGCGGGGCCTGGCCGGCGGCCCACTGCGCGTAGCCGGCGGCCTCCGCGAGCCGGCCCGAACCACCGCGCGCGTACAGGAACTGGAGCATCCGGTGGTGGGCCTCGCGGTTGAACGGGTCGCGCTTGCCGGCCTCGGCCAGCAGCCCCCAGGGGCCCGGCGGCAGCATCGGCTCCGGGGCGGCGGCCCGGTGCTCCTCCCAGCGCTGCTCCGGATCGAGCTGGGCCAGCGCCAGCAGACACACCCAGGGCACCGGGTCCTGGGGTGCGGCCACGGTCGCCGACTGGGCGGCGTCCCACGCCTCGATCCACAACTCATGGGTGCGGCGGTGTCGTTCCCTCCGGGCCCGCAGCGCGCGCTCGACGCCGACGCGGGCGTGCATCACCCGCGCGTGCGCGCTGTCCGGCTCCTCGGTGAGCCAGGCCCGCACCACGTCGGTGCCGGCCGCGGCCGCCGCCAGCACCTGGGTGCGCTGGGTCCACTGCCACCACCGCGTGGTCTCCGCGAGCAGGGTGCGCATGGCCATCCAGCGGCCGGTGCGCAGGTCCTGGAGCGCGGCGCGCAGCGCCTGGTCGGGGCCGGCGGGGTCGTAGGAGGGGCGGGCTCCGTCTCTGGCCATCAGCCGCCGGCCCCCGGCCACGGGCGCACGGACGAGGTGGCGGGGTGACGTCGCAACAGCCCTCCCCTGGGCGGTGATGAAGATGTCCGGGTGGTCGGCGGTCACTATAGAGGCGCGGGTTCCGCCGTACCATTGTTGCCAAGTCAACTTCCTCCAGGGCGAGTTGAGCGATGTGGGCGAGACCTTGACTCCGGGGCCGCGGCGGCGGCAGGCTGGCGCGGTGATCTTCAGGGCCGGAGCGGAGGGCGCGGGACGGACGCGGGCGCGGGGCGCTCGACGCGCTCGCACGGAGCACGCGCGGTGACCGGGCCGGTGCTCGCCGTCGACCAGGGCACGTCCGGCACCAAGGCGCTCGTGCTCTGCCCCGAACGCGGGGTCCTCGGCACCGGTTTCGCCGAGGTGCGCCCCCGTCATCTGCCCGGCGGCCTGGTCGAGGTGGATCCGGCGCGGCTGTACGACTCGGTGGTGGAGGCCGGCCGGCGCGCGCTCGCCGAGGCCGGTGAGGACGTCGTCGCGCTCGGCCTCGCCAACCAGGGCGAGACCGTCCTCGCCTGGGACCCGGACACCGGCCGCCCGCTGACCGACGCCCTGGTGTGGCAGGACCGCCGGGCCGAAACCGTGTGCGCCGGACTGGCCGAGCACGCGGGGGAGTTGCGGGAGCTGACCGGCCTGCCCCTCGATCCGTACTTCGCCGCGCCGAAGATGGCCTGGATCCGTCGCCACCTCACCCGCGACGGCGTCGTCACCACCTCCGACGCCTGGCTGGTCCACCGCCTCACCGGCGCCTTCGCCACCGACGCCGCCACCGCCGGCCGTACCCAGCTGCTCGACCTGGACCGCGTCGAGTGGTCCCCGCGCGCCCTCGACCTCTACGGCCTGGCCGGCGAACGCCTCCCCGACGTCACCGACAGCGCGCGACCGGTCGGCACCACACGCGCGTTCGGCCGGGAGATCCCGCTCACCGGCCTGATCGTCGACCAGCAGGCCGCCCTCCTCGCCCAGCGCGTCACCGGACCCGGCGCCGCCAAGTGCACCTACGGCACCGGCGCGTTCCTGCTCGCCCACACCGGCGACCGCCCCCGGCGCGGGGACTCCGGCCTGGTCGGCTGCGTCGCCTGGCGGCTCGCCGGACACACCGGCTACTGCCTGGACGGGCAGGTCTACACCGCCGCCTCCGCCGTCCGCTGGCTCACCGACCTCGGTGTCCTCTCCGGTGCCGCCGACCTCGACCCGGTCGGCGGCACCGTCCCCGACAGCGGCGGAGTCACCTTCGTCCCAGCCCTCGCCGGACTCGCCGCCCCCTGGTGGCGCGGCGACCTGCGCGGCTCCCTCACCGGCCTCGGCCTCGACACCACCGCCGGCCACCTGGTGCGCGCCCTGTGCGAGGGGATCGCCGCCCAGGTCGCCGAACTCGCCGACGCCGCCGCCGGCGACCTGGGCGCCCCCCTGACCGCGCTCCGCGTCGACGGCGGCCTCACCCGTTCCGCGCTCCTCATGCAGACCCAAGCCGACCTGCTGCAACGCCCCGTCGAGGTGTCCGCGCTGGCCGACGCCACCGCGCTCGGCGCCGCCGCCCTCGCCCGACTCGGCGCGGACCCCGGGCTGAGCGTCGCGGACGTCCTGCCCGGCGGGAGACCCGCCGCCGTGTACGAGCCCCGCATCCCGGCCGACCAGGCCGCCGAACGCCGCGCCGGCTTCCGTGCCGCCGTCGCGGCCCTCCTCGGCGCGTGACCGTCACCGCGGCCGGGCCGCTGCCCACGACGCCGTACGACGTGGCGGTCGTCGGCGCCGGTGTCGTCGGCTGTGCCATAGCCCGCGAACTCGCCCGCCGGCCGCGGCTGCGCGTCGCCCTGGTCGAGGCCCAGGACGACGTGGGCCAGGGCACCTCCAAGGCCAACACCGCCATCCTGCACACCGGTTTCGACGCGACCCCCGGCACCCTGGAGGCCCGCCTGGTCCGTGAGGGGTACGCCCGCCTCGGCGCCTACGCCGCCGAGACCGGCATCCCCGTCGAGCGGGTCGGCGCGCTGCTGGTCGCCTGGGACGAGGAACAGCTCGCCGCGCTGCCCCGGCTGGCCGGGAAGGCCGAGCGCAACGCGTACCACGACACCACCCTGCTGGGCCCCGAGGAGCTGTACGCCCGCGAACCCCGCCTCGGCCCCGGCGCGCTCGGCGCCCTGCACGTCCCCGGCGAGAGCATCATCTGTCCCTGGACGACGACCCTGGCGTACGCCACCCAGGCGGTCCGCGCCGGCGTCGATCTGCACCTCAACACCGCCGTCCGCGACGTGAGTTCCCCGGACGGGCACCTGCTGACCACCAGCCGGGGCACCCTGCGCGCCCGCCACCTGGTGAACGCGGCCGGACTGCACGCCGACACCCTGGACCGCGCGCTCGGCCACGAGGACTTCACCGTCACCCCGCGCCGCGGCCAGCTCCTGGTGTACGACAAGCTCGCCCGCCCCCTCGTCCGGCACATCCTCCTCGCCGTGCCGACCGCCCTCGGCAAGGGCGTCCTCGTCGCCCCCACCGTCCACGGCAACGTCCTGCTCGGCCCCACCGCCGAGGACCTGCGCGACAAACGGGCCACCGGATCCACCGCCGACGGGCTGGCCGCGCTGCGGGACCAGGGCCGCCGCGTCCTGCCCGCCCTGCTGGAGGAGGAGGTCACCGCCGTCTACGCCGGGCTGCGCGCGGCCACCGGGCACGAGGACTACCGCATCACCGCGCACCCCGGGCAGGCGTACGTCACCGTCGGCGGCATCCGCTCCACGGGCCTGACCGCGTCCCTGGCCATCGCCGCCCACGTCGTGGGCCTGCTGGCCGACGGCGGCCTCGACCTCGGCCCGGTGCGGGAGCCGGAGCCGGTGACCATGCCCAACCTCGGCGAGGCCTTCCCCCGCCCCTACCAGCGGCCCGACCTCATCGCCGCCGACCCGGAGTACGGCACCCTCGTCTGCCACTGCGAGCGCGTCTCCCGCGGCGAGATCCGTGACGCCCTCGCCAGTACCGTCCCGCCCCGCAGCCTGGAGGGCCTGCGCCGCCGCACCCGCGCCCGGGCCGGGCGCTGCCAGGGGTTCTACTGCGGGGCGGCGGTACGGGAGCTGTTCGAGCGGGGAGCCGCACCATGACGGCCGTGCGTCAGGTGGACGTCCTCGTCGTCGGTGCCGGTCCCGCCGGGCTCGCCGCCGCCGCGCGGCTGGCCGCCGTCGGTGCCGGGCACGTAGAGGTGCTGGAGCGGGAGGCGCGGCCCGGCGGAGTGCCCCGGACGTGCGCGCACGGCGGCTTCGGCACCTGGACGCACCCGCTGACCGGCCCCGGGTACGCCGGCCTGCTCACGGAGGCGGCCGAGCGCGCCGGCGCCACCGTCCGGACCGGCGTGACGGCGCTGGACTGGGCGCCCACGGGACCCGTGCTCACCACCGTCGGCCCCGGCGGCCCGGAGACCGTCACGGCACGGGCGGTCGTCCTCGCCACCGGCGCCCGCGAACGCCCGCGCCCCGCCCGGCTGGTGCCCGGCACCCGTCCCGCCGGGGTGTACACCACCGGCGAACTCCAGCAGGCGGTCCACCTGTTCCGGCAGCACGTCGGCACCCGCGCGGTCGTCGTCGGCGCGACGGACGTCTCCTACGCGGCGGCGGACACCGTCCGCGCGGGCGGCGCCGAGGTCGTCGCCCTCGTCACGGAACACCCGTGCGCCCAGACCACCCGCGCCCGCGCCGGGGCGGCCCGGCTGCGCCACGGCGTCCCGCTGCTGACGGACACCACCGTCACCGAACTCCTCGGCCACGGACGGCTGTACGGCGTACGCGCCCGCCACCGGGACGGCCGTACGACCGTCCTCCCGTGTGACACCGTGGTCTTCACCGGCGATTTCGTCCCCGACCACGAACTGGCCCGGCGCGGCGGCCTCGCCCTGGACCCCGGTACCCGCGGCCCCGCCGTCGCCGGCTCCCTGCACACCTCGCGCCCCGGTGTCTTCGCGGCCGGCAACGTCCTGCACGCCGTGGAACCCGCCGGCACAGCGGCCCGCGAGGGCGCCCGGGCGGCCGGCGCGGTGCTGGACTTCCTCGCGGGCGCGCCCTGGCCGGCCCCCGGCGTACCCGTGACCGTCGAGCCGCCGCTGCGCTGGATCGCCCCGAACCGCGTCACCCCGGACGCCCCGCCCGTCCCCCACGTCCTGCGCACCGGCGTCCCGCTGCACCGCCCGGTCCTCTACGTCCGCCAGGACGGCCGTCTCCTGCACCACGAGCGCCTGCGCACCGCCCTGCCCGACCGCACCCTGACCCTCACCGCCCGCTGGCACGTCCGCGTCGACCCCGAGGGCGGGGAGGTACGGGTGAGCACCGGCTGAGCGCGGGGCCGCGGCGGGAGCGGCCGTTCAGGAGTCCGTGAACGACCCGTGCCGCCCGGCACCCGACGCGAACCGGGCGGCGCCCTCCACGCCCTCGGCCAACACCCCCATGCCCCACCGCAGTTCACCGCGCAGCGCCGTCTCCTCGTCCTGCCCCTCCTGGTCCAGAACCGACGCACGGTCACCGCGCAGGCACGCCTGCGGGAAGCGGGCGATGCGTGCCGCCAGCGCCTCCGCCTCGGCGCGCGCCCGCCCGGTGGGGACCAGCCGGTTCGCCAGGCCCATCTCGTACGCCTCGCGGGCCGGGACCGGGCGGCCGGTGAGGATCATGTCCAGGGCCCGGCCGGTGCCGATCAGCCGGGGCAGCCGTACCGTGCCGCCGTCGATCAGGGGCACGCCCCAGCGGCGGCAGAACACTCCGAACACCGCGTCCTCCTCGGCGACCCGCAGATCGCACCACAGGGCGAGTTCGAGACCGCCCGCGACCGCGTGCCCGGCCACCGCCGCGATCACCGGCTTGGACAGCCGCATCCGCGTCGGCCCCATCGGCCCGTCGCCGTCCTCCGCCACCCGGTTGCCGCGCTCCGTGCCGATCGCCTTCAGGTCCGCGCCCGCGCAGAAGGTGCCGCCCTCGCCCCACAGCACCGCCACCCGGGCACTGTCGTCCGCCTCGAACGCCCGGAAGGCGGCGGCCAGTTCGGCGGCCGTCGGGCCGTCCACCGCGTTGCGCGCCTCCGGCCGGGACAGCACGACCGTGGTGACGTGCTCCTCGCGTTCGACGCGGACCGGCACGGCGGTTCTCCTTCTCCGGGGACGGCTCGAAGGGCCACTGTGCCTCAGATGACCTTCAGCCGCACCAGCGCGCCCAGCGTCAGCGCCCCCGGCACCAGCGGCAGCCACACGGTGATGATCCGGTAGGCCAGTACCACCGCCGTGGCCACCGCGGCCGGGCCGCCCACCGCGACCAGGGCCACGACCAGCGCCGCCTCCACGGACCCCAGCCCGCCGGGCGTGGGCACCAGGGCCACCGCGACCGTCGCGGCGAGGTAGGCCAGCACCATGTGCGCGGGCGGCACCGGCAGCCGCAGCGCCTGCCCGACGGCCGCGAGTCCGGCCGCCTGGAGCGCGGGGAAGGCCAGCGAGCCGCCCCACAGCGCCAGGGCGCGGGCCGGCCGGGTGTGCACCGACCGGGCCTCGTCCAGGGCGTCCCGAGCGAACGCGGACACGCGCGTGCGCAGCGGCCGTACGAGCACCGCCCCGGCCCCCGCTGTGACCAGCAGGCCCACCACGCCCAGCAGCAGCGGCAGCGCCGAGCCGTCCGGCAGCAGGGGGCCGAGCCGCAGCGCGTCCGGGAACGCGATCAGCAGCGCGGCCAGCAGCCCGAGCCGGCCCACGCACTCCGCCAGCAGGTACAGGGCGAGCGCGGCGGAGGAACGCGCCGGAGGCACCCCGCACACGGTCATGAAGCGCAGGTTCACGGCGCCCGCGCCGAGCCCGGTAGGCAGCAGGTGGTTGGCCGCTGCCGCCGCGAACTGGGTGGCCAGCAGCCGCCCCTTCGGCAGCGGCTGGAGCACCGCGCCCTGCCGGGTGACGGCGGCGGCGACCCAGGTCAGACAGGTCGCCGTGACCGCCGCGAGCAGCCACGGCCAGGAGGCGGAGCGCAGGTGGCCGAAGCCCTCGGCGAGGACCGAGCGGTGCCGTACGGCGGCCACGGCGACGAGCACGAGCGGCACCAGGCACAGCACCCGGCGCACGGGGAGGCGTCGGGGCGGGCGCCGACGGGGGAGGGGGACGGCAGTCACGTCGGAACAGGTTCTCCGCGGCGTCCCAACAGCGGGTGAACCGTCG
Organism: Streptomyces sp. NPDC017676; assembly: GCF_044329325.1. Lineage (NCBI taxonomy): Bacteria > Bacillati > Actinomycetota > Actinomycetes > Kitasatosporales > Streptomycetaceae > Streptomyces > Streptomyces sp. NPDC017676. The sequence continues at coordinate 150,791 of NZ_JBIRJA010000004.1, forward strand.
CGGACATTGACCTCAACGAACCTTGAGGTTCTACGGTCTCTTCCATGAGCATGGAGACCACAGCCTGGACGCAGCTGCACAGCGTGATGAACGCGCAGTCCGAGCGTCGCCCGTTCGCCCGCGCCACCCTGCGCCGCATCGCCGCCTTCGCCCGCCCGCACCGCGCCGGCATCGTCCGGTTCGTGCTGCTCGGGGTGGTGACCGCGCTGCTCGCCGTCGCGACCCCCGTGCTCGCCGGCCGCGTCGTCGACGCGATCGTGGCGGGGCACGACTCCGGCACGGTGGTCCGGCTCTCCCTGCTCATCGCGCTCGTGGCGCTCGCGGAGGCGGGGCTCGGCATCCTCGGCCGCCGCCTGTCGGCGACGCTCGGGGAGGGACTCATCCTCGACCTCAGAACGGCTGTGTTCGATCATGTGCAGCGCATGCCCGTCGCGTTCTTCACACGTACGCGTACGGGCGCGCTGGTCAGCCGTCTCAACAACGACGTGATCGGCGCCCAGCGGGCCTTCGCCAACACCCTCTCCGGTGTCGTCAGCAACCTGGTCACCCTGGTGCTGACGCTCGCCGTGATGCTCACCCTGTCCTGGCAGATCACCCTGCTCGCGCTGGTCCTGCTGCCGGTGTTCGTGCTGCCCGCCCGCCGCATGGGCAGCCGGATGGCCCGCATGCAGCGCGAGGCCGCGGCACTGAACGCGGCCATGGGCACCCGGATGACCGAGCGGTTCTCCGCCCCCGGCGCCACCCTGGTCAAGCTGTTCGGACGCCCGGAGGAGGAGTCGGCGGAGTTCTCGGCGCGGGCCGCCCAGGTCCGGGACATCGGCGTCCGCACGGCGACGGCCCAGTCCGTCTTCATCACCTCCCTCACCCTGGTCTCCGCCCTCGCCCTGGCCCTCGTCTACGGCCTCGGCGGCTGGTTCGCGCTGCGCGGCACCCTGGAGCCCGGCGCCGTCGTCTCCCTCGCCCTGCTGCTGACCCGCCTGTACGCCCCGCTGACCGCGCTCGCCGGGGCCCGGGTCGAGGTGATGAGCGCGATCGTCAGCTTCGAGCGCGTCTTCGAGGTGCTCGACCTCAAGCCGCTCATCACCGAGAAGCCGGACGCCCGCGCGGTCCCCGACGGCCCGGTCGCCGTCGAGTTCGACGACGTCCGCTTCTCCTACCCCGCCGCCGACCAGGTCTCCCTCGCCTCCCTGGAGGAGGTCGCCGCGCTCGACACCCGCGGCGGCACCGAGGTGCTGCGCGGCATCTCCTTCCGCGCCGAACCCGGCCGGACCGTCGCCCTCGTCGGCTCCTCCGGCGCCGGCAAGTCGACCATCGCCCAGCTCCTGCCGCGCCTGTACGACGTCGACGCGGGCGCGGTCCGCATCGGCGGGGTCGACGTCCGCGACCTCACCTTCGCCTCCCTGCGGGCCACGCTCGGCATGGTCACCCAGGACGGCCACCTCTTCCACGACACCGTCCGCGCCAACCTGCTGCTGGCCCGCCCCGACGCGGAGGACGACGAGCTGTGGGACGCCCTCGGCCGCGCCCGCCTCGCCGACGTCGTCCGGTCCCTGCCCGACGGTCTGGACACCGTCGTCGGTGAGCGCGGCTACCGGCTCTCCGGCGGCGAACGCCAGCGCATGACCATCGCCCGGCTGCTGCTCGCCCGCCAGCGCGTGGTCATCCTGGACGAGGCCACCGCCCACCTGGACAACACCTCCGAGGCGGCCGTCCAGGAGGCGCTCACCGAGGCCCTGGAGGGCCGCACCGCCGTGGTCATCGCCCACCGCCTCTCCACGGTCCGCGCCGCCGACCAGATCCTGGTCGTGGAGTCCGGCCGGATCGTCGAACGCGGCACGCACGAGGAACTGCTGGCGGCGCAGGGCCGCTACGCCGAGCTGTACCGCACGCAGTTCGCGGGGCGCGGCGAGCCGGCGGACGCGACGGCACCGGGGGCGGTCGCGCCGGGGGCCGTGGAGGCGGGGGCCGTCGAGGCGGGAGTGCCGACGGTGGGGTGAGATCCGCCGGTCACCGCCTTGGCGTCCTCGCCGCCGTGCTGTCACCCGTCCGTGGGGGGGGCGACTGTGCCGAGGCGTGCAGCAGCAGGTCGCGCTGTGCTATTGCGGTGTCCGACGCCTCGGTGGGGGTGAGGACGACCTGGTCGGCGGTGGTCGCACGGCTGACTCGGCGTTGGGTCAACGCCGTGCCGTACGAGACCTCGCGGATGACCGGACACGAGGCCCGCGCCCTGTCGGCCTCCCTCCGGGAGACGGACGACGCACCGGCGGCACTGACCGGCGCCTGACCGCGCGGACCGCCCGCACCGGCGCCGTCCCTCCTACTCCGCGCACCCCTCGGTGAGCAGCGCGTCGACGGCGTCCCGGATCTCCTCGTCCTGGACGAAGCCCCGCCAGCCGCCGGAGCCGCGCAGCCGCTCGTCGCGGTCCGGCACCCCGCGCAGCAGGTCGGCGGCCGGCCGGGCGGCGGGGCCGATCCGGGCCAGGTGCCGTACCGCGGGCAGCATGACCGGCAGATACGCGCCCTCGGCCAGGCCCCGCACGGCCGAGGTCAGTACCGGGACCGTGTGCGCGGTGTCGCCGGTCGCGGCCCACAGGGCGTGGGCCGCCTCGACGCGGACCCAGGGGTCGCGGTCGGCGGTCAGCGCGCGGAGCCGGTCCGCCCAGGGGGCCGCGTGCGGGCCGAGGCCGGCCAGTCGGCGCAGGGCGGGGTGCGGGAGGTGCCCTGTGGCGGTGGGGCCGAGCCGTTCCAGGAACGGGCCGGGCTCGCCGGTGACCTTCCAGTACGCCCAGGCCGCGAGGTCCGCGTCCGCGCCGTCGCCGGCCGACCGGGCCGCCAGCGGTTCCCTCGCCGGGGAGCCCGCCCTGCCGATACCCGCCAGGGCCGTCGCGGCCGCCGTCCAGGTCCGGTCGTCCGCCAGGAGGCCGAGCAGGTGCGGCACCGCCGCCTCCGCCACCGGACCCCACGCGGCGACGACCTGGCAGAGCCGGCGCAGCAGTCGGGGGTCCCTCGCGGTGTCCAGCCTCTCGCGGAGCGCCGGCAGCACCTCCTCGGCGTGGTCCGCCACCAGCACCAGGACCTCGTCCGGCGCAGGCAGCACCACGGTGTGCCAGTCCTCGGCGGGGAAGTGCGCGGAGGCCGACGCGAAGCCGGACCCTCGGCCGGCCAGGAGCCCGGTCAGGCCCGGCACGCAGCGCGGGTCGTTCATCCGGGCCAGAGCCCACACGGCGGCCTCGGCGACGGTCTCGCGCCCCCGGGTGGACCGGGTGCCGGTGTCGCCGAGCAGCGCGGCCACCTCGTCCGCGTAGGCGGTGGCGGCCGGGCCGAGGCAGGCGAGCAGTTCGACCGCCCGGTAGCGGACCTCCGGAGAGGGGTCGTCCAGCCGCGCGGCGACGGCCGGCAGCAGCACGGCGGCCGGGGAGCGCCGCCGGGCCAGGTGCGCGCCGGCCTGGGCCAGGGCGCCGATCCGCTGTTCGTCGTCGGGATGGTCCGCGAGCAGTCCGAGGGTGAAGTCGCAGGACGGTCCGGTGAAGAGCTCGGCCGTCCAGTGGTGGACGCCCTGCACCCCGGCCTCCACCGTGCTGCTGTGGCGCCAGAGCGCGACACCGGGATCGCGTACCGCGCGCAGCAGCAGGTCCAGCCGGCGCGCGGGCAGCCCGGGATCGGCCGGCGCGAGGGCGTGCACCGCGGCCAGCCGGAGCTGGGCCTCGGGGGCGTCGAGCAGGTCGCGCAGGAGGCGGCGGGCCTCGTCGGCGTGGGCCCCGGCCGGTTCGCGCAGGGCCGCACGGCCGAGGGCGAGGACGAGGTCCAGGCGGGTCACCGGATCGTCCTCCGCCCGCCAGCGGCGCAGCAGCGCGGGCAGGGTCAGTTCACCGGGGCTGGTGCAGGCCCCCACCACGTCGGCGGCGGCGCGTCGGATCACGGGGTCGGGATCGTCCAGCAGGGCGAGTACGCCGGGGAGCGCCGCCTCCCACGCCGGCGGCCAGCCGGGGTCCAGGAACCGGTCGGCGACCCGCCCGGCCTCGTGCGCCAGCATGGCCATCAGTTCCAGCAGGCCGCGCCGGCTCGGCACGTCCGGCCGGGCGGCCAGGCCGAGCAGGAACGGCAGCGCGGCCGGGCAGATCCAGCCGCCCTGGTGGAAGAGCAGGTTCAGCAGGTCGGACGCAGCGACCTCGGCGTCGTCCGGGTCCGGCCCGGCACACCGCCGCAACAGATCCGGCACGTCGAGGGCGGACCCGTAGTTGTGCTCCAACGCGGCCCAGTCCACGGCCTCCAGCGCGGCGCGGTCCAGGGCGTCTGGCGCCGCCCGGTCCACGGCCTCCAACGCGGCCCGGTCCATGGCGTCCGGCGTGGTGCGGTGTGTGGTGTCTGGCGTGGTGCGGTGCGGGGTCTTTGGCGTGGTGCGGTCTGCGGTCCCTGGTGCGGCGCGGTCCGGGGCGTGTGGCCCTGCCCGGTCCACGGCCTGTGGCGCCGCATGGTCCACGGCGTCCGACGCGGTGCGGTCGGTGGTCCCTGGTGCGGCGCGGTCCGGGGCGTGTGGCCCTGCCCGGTCCACGGCCTGTGGCGCCGCATGGTCCACGGCGTCCGACGCGGTGCGGTCGGTGTCCCTGGTGCGGCGCGGTCCGGCGCGTGTGGCCCCGCCCGGTCCACGGCCCCCAGCACCGCTCGGTCCACGGCCTGCGGCCGCGCCCGGTCCACGGCCTCCGACGCCGCCCGGTCCAAGCCATCCCCGGCCTGCGGTTCCTCCCCCACGCGCCTGACCCTACCGGCACCGGGCGGCGCCCCCGGTGTCCGGCCGGGGTTTCCCGTTCCGCCTCTTGACGCCAGTGGTCCGGACCTTTAGTTTCACGCCTTAAACAAAGCCCCGCAGGTCCCAACGGCCGAATGTCCCCCGGCTGTTGGGTCTGCGGTCCCCCCACCCGAAAGGCCACCCGCCCATATGGCCAGACCCCTCCCGGCGGCCGGATCGCTCGCCGCTCTGTCCCTAGCCGCCACCCTGCTCACGGCGGTGCCCGCGCCCGCCGCCACCGCCGGGGCCGCCGCGCTGCCCACGGGCTTCGCCACGGTCGTGAACGCCGCGAGCGGCAGGTGTCTGGACGCCAAGGCCGCCGCCACCGCCAACGGCACCGCCGTGCAGCAGTACGCCTGCAACGGCACCACGGCCCAGCAGTGGAGCTTCACCGACGCCGGCGACGGCTACGTCCGCATCAACAACCGCAACGACACCAACCAGGTGGCCGACGTCGCGGACGTCTCCACGGCCGACAACGCGCCCGTCCACCTGTGGAGTTACGGCGGCGGCGCCAACCAGCAGTGGCTGCCCGTGGACGACGGCGGCGGCGCCTTCCACTTCGTGAACCGAAACAGCGGCAAGTGCCTGGACGACCCCGGCGCCTCGCTCGCCGACAGCGTGCAGTTCGTGCAGTACACCTGCAACGGCACCGCCGCCCAGCGGTTCCAGGTGGTCCCCGTGACCCAGTCGGCGAGCAACCCGGACCTCGGCCCGAACGTCGTCGTCTTCGACCCGTCGATGTCCGCCTCGACCATCCAGGGCAAGCTGGACACGATCTTCAAGCAGCAGGAGACCAACCAGTTCGGCTCCCAGCGCTACGCCGTCCTCTTCAAGCCCGGCGCCTACAACGCGAACGTCAACGTCGGCTTCTACACCCAGGTGCTCGGCCTCGGCCTGACCCCGGACGCGGTGACGGTCAACGGCGCGGTGCACGCCGAGGCCGACTGGTTCCAGGGCAACGCCACCCAGAACTTCTGGCGCGGCGCCGAGAACCTGTCCGTCAACCCCACCGGCGGCGGCGACCGCTGGGCGGTCTCGCAGGCGGCGGCCTACCGCCGGATGCACCTGCGCGGCAACCTCGCCCTGGACGACGGCGGCTGGTCCTCCGGCGGCTACCTCGCCGACAGCAAGGTCGACGGACAGGTCAACTCCGGTTCGCAGCAGCAGTGGCTGACCCGCAACTCCCAGCTCGGCAGCTGGACCGGGTCCAACTGGAACATGGTGTTCGTCGGCAGCCAGGGCGTCCCGGCCACCAGCTTCCCGAACCCGCCGTACACCACCGTCGCGCAGAGCCCGGTCACCCGGGAGAAGCCGTTCCTGTACGTCGACGGCTCCGGGAACTACCAGGTGTTCGTGCCGTCCGTGCGCACCAACTCCACCGCGACGAGCTGGGCGGGCGGCAGCCCGGCCGGCAGCTCGCTGCCGCTGAGCCAGTTCTACGTCGTCAAGCCCGGCGCCACCGCCGCACAGATCAACGCGGCCCTGGCGGCCGGCCAGAACCTGCTGGTCACACCCGGCGTCTACCACCTCGACCAGACCCTGAAGGTGACCCGCCCGGACACGGTCGTCCTCGGCCTCGGACTCGCCACCTTCGTCCCGGACAACGGCGTCACCGCGATGTCCGTCGCCGACGTCGACGGCGTGAAGATCGCGGGCCTGCTCTTCGACGCCGGCACCACCAGCTCGAAGACCCTGGTCGAGGTCGGGCCGGCCGGCTCCACCGCCTCCCACGCGGACGACCCGACCTCCCTGCACGACGTGTACTTCCGCGTCGGCGGCGCCGGCGTCGGCAAGGCCGCCACCAGCCTCGTCGTCAACAGCGACAACGTCATCGGCGACCACATGTGGATCTGGCGCGCCGACCACGGCAGCGGCGTCGGCTGGACCAGCAACACCGCCGACACCGGTCTGGTGGTCAACGGCGACGACGTGACGATGTACGGGCTGTTCGTGGAGCACTTCCAGAAGTACCAGACCGTCTGGAACGGCAACGGCGGCCGTACCTACTTCTTCCAGAACGAGATGCCGTACGACCCGCCGAACCAGGCCGCCTGGATGAACGGCTCCACGCAGGGCTACGCCGCCTACAAGGTCGCCGACTCGGTCACCAGCCACCAGGCGTACGGCCTCGGCAGCTACTGCTACTTCAACGTCAACCCGAGCGTGACGGCCGCCCGCGCCATCGAGGCACCGGACAACCCGAACGTCCGCTTCACCAGCATGGTGACCGTCTCGCTCGGCGGCACCGGCACCATCAGTCACGTCATCAACAACACCGGAGGACCGTCCAACGCGACGACCAACGTCGCGAACCTCGTCCGCTACCCGTGAGCGAAGGAGATGACCTTCCGGACGTGTGACCCGGCGTGACCTGGATACGCGGTCTGCACGGCTCCACCGTCCGTCCGGAAGGTCATCCCCGCCATGACCAGCGCATCCCACCACTCCGAGGTCACCCTCCGGGTCAACGGCAAACCCCACACCCTGCGCGTCGACCACCGGCGCGTCCTGCTGGACCTGCTGCGTGAGGACCTGGACCTCACCGGCTCCAAGAAGGGCTGCGACCACGGACAGTGCGGCGCCTGCACCGTCCTGGTCGACGGGCGCCGCCTCAACAGCTGTCTGCTGCTCGCCGTCACCCTCGACGGCAGTGAGATCACCACCGTCGAGGGCCTCGGCGGCGACCGCGAGGAACCGCACCCGCTCCAGCGGGCCTTCCTGGACCGCGACGCCTTCCAGTGCGGCTACTGCACCCCCGGCCAGCTCTGCTCCGCGGTGGGCATGCTCGCCGAGGCCGCCGCCGGCCACCCCTCCCACGTCACCGACCCGGCGGCCCCCGCCGAGGGCCCCGTACGGCTGGACCGGCCCGAGATCCGCGAACGGATGAGCGGCAACCTGTGCCGCTGCGGCGCCTATCCGCGCATCGTCGAGGCGATCGAGGACGTGATCTGAGTGAACGGCTTCGGATACCTCAGGCCCGGCAGCGTCCAGGAGGCCGTCGAGGCCCATGCCGCCCAGCCCGGCGCCCGCTATCTGGCCGGCGGCACCAACCTGGTCGACCTGCTGAAACTCGGCGTGGAGCGGCCCACCCTCCTCATCGACATCGGCCGGCTGCCGCTGGACGGCATCCAGGAGCTGCCCGACGGCTCCTTGCGAGTAGGCGCCACCGTCCGCAACAGCGACCTCGCCGCCGACCCGCGCGTCCGGACCCGCTGGCCGGCCCTGTCCCAGGCGCTCCTCGCCGGCGCCTCCGCACAGCTGCGCAACGCCGCCACCACCGGCGGCAACCTCCTCCAGCGCACCCGCTGCCCCTACTTCCAGGACCTGGACAAACCCTGCAACAAACGGGAGCCGGGCAGCGGCTGCGGCGCCCGGGACGGCGTCCACCGCGACCACGCCGTCCTCGGCCACTCCCCGCAGTGCGTCGCCACCCACCCCTCCGACATGGCCGTCGCCCTCGCCGCCCTCGACGCCCAGGTCGAGCTGTACGGCCCCGAGGGCACCCGGCGCCTGCCGGTGGCCGACTTCCACCGGCTGCCCGGCGAGCACCCCGAGCGGGACACCTGGATCCGCCCCGGCGAACTGATCACCGGCGTGCTGCTCCCGGCCGCCACCGCCGGCGCCCCGTCCGCCTACCGCAAGGCCCGGGACCGGGCGTCGTACGCCTTCGCGCTCGCCTCCGTGGCCGTCCTGCTGCGGGTCGCGGACGGCGTCGTCGACCAGGTGGGCGTCGCCTTCGGCGGGCTCGCCCACCGGCCCTGGCGGGCCCGGCACACCGAGCTGGCCCTGCTGGGTGCCCACGCCACCCCGCCCGCCTTCGAAGGGGCCGTGGCCCTCGAACTCGCGCACGCCGAGCCGCTGCGGGACAACGCCTACAAGGTGTCCCTCGCCCGCAACCTCGCCCTGGACGTCCTGAACCGTCTCGCCCCGGCCCCGGCAGTGGCCTGACCCTCACCAGACCGGAGGACCCATGACCGGCACGACCGGCACCGCCCTGGGCGCCCCCGCCGAGCGCCGGGAAGGACGCCAGAAGGTCACCGGCGCCGCCCGCTACGCCGCCGAGTACACCCTGCCCGGCCGCGTCCACGCCTGGCCGGTGCCCGCCGCGGTCGCCCGGGGCCGGGTCACCGCCGTCGACACCTCGGCCGCCCTCGCCCTGCCCGGCGTCCTCGCCGTCCTCACCCCCTTCGACGCGCCCCGGCTCGCCGAACCCGAGGACGCAACGCTCGCCGTGCTCCAGCACCCGGACGTGCCGCACCGGGGCTGGTGCGTGGCCCTGGCCGTCGCCGAGACCCTGGAGACAGCCCGCGCCGCGGCCCGTGCCGTCCGGGTCACGTACGCCGGCGCGCCCCACGACACCGGACCCGTCGAGGGCCACCCGGGCGGCTACGAGCCGGAGGACGCGGGCGGCCAGCCCGGCCGGGTCGAGCACGGCGACCCCGAGGCCGCGTACGCCGCGGCCGAGGTCCGCGTCGACGTCACCTACCGGGTGCCACCGCTGCACAACCACCCGATGGAGCCGCACACCAGCACGGCCCACTGGGACGGCGACCGGCTCACCGCGTACACCTCCAGTCAGGGCGGTACGACCGTGCGGTCCGTGCTCGCCCAGCTGTTCCGGCAGCCGGAGGAGCGGATCACCGTCGTCGCCGAGCACGTCGGCGGCGGCTTCGGCTCCAAGGGGACCCCGCGCCCGGACGTCGTCCTCGCCGCGCTCGCCGCCCGGCACACCGGCCGGCCCGTCACCGTGGCCTACCCCCGCCGGTACCTGCCCACCACCGTCGGCCACCGCGCCCCGACCGTGCAGCGGCTGCGCCTCGGCGCGCACCCGGACGGCCGGCTCACCGCCGTGCTGCACGACGTCACCACCCACACCTCCCGGGTGAAGGAGTTCGTGGAGTACGCCGGGGTGGTCTCCCGCGTCATGTACGCCACTCCCCACCTGCGCAGCGCCCACCACGTGGTGCCGCTGGACGTGCCCAGCCCGTCCTGGATGCGGGCCCCCGGCGAGTCACCCGGCATGTACGCCCTGGAGTCCGCCATGGACGAACTCGCCGACGCGCTCGGCGTGGACCCGGTGGAGCTGCGCGCGCGCAACGAACCGGACCGGGAACCGGGCAGCGGCAAGCCGTTCAGCAGCCGGCACCTCGTGGAGTGCCTGCGCGAGGGCGCCCGCCGCTTCGGCTGGGCCGGCCGCGACCCGCGCCCCGGCGTCCGCCGTGAGGGCCCGCTGCTCATCGGCACCGGCGTGGCCGCCGCCACCTACCCCGTGCAGATCGCCCCGTCCACCGCCACCGCCGAGGCCCGGCCCGACGGCACCTTCGTCATCCGGGTCAACGCGGCCGACATCGGCACCGGAGCCCGTACCGTCCTCGCCCAGATCGCCGCCGACGCCCTCGGTGTCCCCCTGGAGCGGGTACGCACCGAGGTCGGCCACACCGATCTGCCCCCGGCCCCGCTGGCCGGGGGCTCCATGGGCACCGCCTCCTGGGGCTGGGCCGTGCACGAGGCGTGCACCCGGCTCGCCGCCCATCCCGAGGAGGGGCCGACGGTCCGCGCCGACACCACCGGGACGGCCGACGCCGAAAGCCCCTACGCGCGGCACGCGTTCGGCGCCCACTTCGCCGAGGTCGCCGTCGACACCGTCACCGGCGAGATCCGGGTGCGCCGGCTGCTCGGCGTCTTCGCCGCCGGGCGGATCCTCAACGCCCGCACCGCACGCTCCCAGTTCACCGGCGCCATGGTCATGGGCCTCGGCATGGCCCTCACCGAGCACAGCACCATCGACCCGGCGTTCGGCGACTTCCCCGAGGCCGACCTCGCCTCCTACCACGTGCCCGTCCACGCCGACGTCCCCTCCATCGAGGCCGACTGGATCGACGAACACGACCCCCACCTCAACCCCATGGGCAGCAAGGGCATCGGCGAGATCGGCATCGTCGGCACCGCCGCCGCCCTCGGCAACGCCGTCCACCACGCCACCGGCATCCGCTTCCGCACCCTCCCCCTCACCCCCGACCGGATCCTCGCCGGCCTGCTGTCCGAGGGGTGACGGTGACGGGACCCGCGTGGGAGCACCCCCGGGAGTACCCCTGGGAGTACGTCTGGGAGTACGAGGGCTACCGGCCGGCGGAGGAGCGCCTGCGGGAGTCCCTGTGCACCCTCGGCAACGGCTACTTCGCCACCCGCGGGGCGCTGCCCGAGTGCGCCGCGGACGACGTGCACTACCCGGGCACCTACGCGGCCGGCTGCTACAACCGGCTCACCTCCGAGGTCGCCGGGCGCCGCGTCGAGAACGAGGACATGGTCAACCTGCCCAACTGGCTGCCGCTGCGCTTCCGGCCCGCGGGCGGGGACTGGCTCACCCCGGACACCGTGCCCGTCACCGAACACCACCAGGTGCTCCACCTCGATCCCGGCCTGCTGGAACGCCGTACCCGCTACCCGATCGGCCCCGACGCCACCCTCCTCGTCCGGCAGGTGCGCCTGGTCCACCTGGCCGACCCCCACCTCGCCGCGCTGCGCACCGAGTTCACCGCCGAGGGCCACACCGTGGAGCTGGACGTCGAGGCCGCGCTCGACGGGCGCGTCACCAACTCCGGCGTCGCCCGCTACCGGGACCTGGACGGCCGGCATCTCAGCCACATCGAGGTCGGCACCAGCGCACCCGGCACCGTCTGGCTGCACTGCCGCACCCGGACCTCCGACATCAGCGTCGGACTGGCCGCCCGGCTGACCGCCGGGGTGCCGGTCACCCACGCCAACGAGGCCCACCGCGCCGTCCAGCGACTCCGGCTGTCCCTGCCGCCCGGCCGGACCGCCACCGTCGACAAGACCGTCGCCCTGCACACCTCCCGCGACCCGGCCATCAGCGACCCGCTGCGCGCGGCCGTGGACCGGGCCGGCGCCGCCCCCGGCTTCGACGAACTGCGCGAGACCCACCACGCGACCTGGGAGCAGCTGTGGCGGCGCACCGCGCTCGACGTGCCGGGCGAGGCGGGCAGCATCCTGCGCCTGCACGTCTTCCACGTCCTGCAGACCCTCTCGCCGCACACCGCCGACCTGGACGTCGGCGTGCCCGCCCGCGGCCTGCACGGCGAGGCGTACCGGGGTCATGTCTTCTGGGACGAACTCTTCGTCCTGCCCTACCTGAACCTCCACCTCCCCGAGGTCTCACGCGCCCTGCTCCGCTACCGGCACCGCCGCCTGGACGCCGCCTGCCACGCGGCCCGCGACCTGGGCCGGGGCGGCGCGCTCTACCCGTGGCAGAGCGGCAGCGACGGCCGCGAGGAGACCCAGCAGCTCCATCTCAACCCGCGCTCCGGCCGCTGGCTGCCGGACCACTCCCGGCTCCAGCACCACGTCGGCTCGGCCGTGGCCTACAACGTCTGGCAGTACTGCGAGGCGACCGGCGACATCGAGTTCCTGCACGGCGAGGGCGCCGAGGTGCTCCTCCAGATCGCCCGCTTCTGGGGACAGTCGGCGACCTGGGACGACCACCTCGGCCGGTACCGCATCCGGGGTGTGGTCGGCCCCGACGAGTACCACGACGCCTACCCCGGCGCCGCGCGCCCCGGCCTGGACGACAACGCGTACACCAACGTCACCGCCGCCTGGGTGCTCACCCGCGCCCTGGAACTGCTGCACGGCCTGCCCGAGCCGCGCCGCCGGGAACTCACCGAGCTGACCGGTCTCGGCGAGGACGAACCCGACCGCTGGACGGAGGTCTCCCGCCGCCTGCACATCCCCTTCCACGACGGGGTGATCAGCCAGTTCGACGGCTACGGCGACCTGGCCGAACTGGACTGGGCGGACTACCGCGGGCGGTACGACGACATCCGGCGCCTGGACCGCATCCTGGAGGCGGAGGGCGACACCGTCAACCGCTACAAGGCGTCCAAACAGGCCGACGTGCTGATGCTCGGCTACCTCTTCGCCCCGCTCCAACTCCGCTCCCTGTTCCAGCAGTTGGGGTACCACCTGGACGAGCACATCTGGCTCGCGACGGTGGACCACTACCTGCACCGCACCAGTCACGGCTCCACCCTCAGCGGCCTGGTCCACGGCTGGATCCTGGCCCGCGCCCGCCGCTCCGACGCCTGGAGCTTCGTCCAGGAGGCGCTGCGCGGCGACATCGCCGACCTCCAGGGCGGCACCACCGGCGAGGGCATCCACCTCGGCGCGATGGCCGGCACGCTCGACCTCGTCCAGCGCGGACTGACCGGGCTGGAGGCCCGCGCCGGCGGCCTGTGCCTCGACCCGGTCCCGCTGCCCGAGCTGTCCTCCTACGGCTTCGGCATCCGCTACCGCGGCCACTGGGGCGTCCGGCTGCGCCTGCGCAGCGGTCTGCTGGAGATCGCCGTACCGGACTCCGGCCGCTCACCCATCGACATCCGCCTGCGCGACCGCGTGGTACCGGTGGGGCCGGGGGAGACGGCCCGACTGGTGCTGCCGGACTGACCCCGGGCCTGCGGCGCCTGAGCCGTACGACGTCGGGGTCATGCGCGCCGGTCGTGGGCCCGGCTCTCGGTGACCGGATACCGGTGCACCGGCGGCAGACCGGGCAGCAGTCCGGGCCAGACCGTGTCCAGGACATGCGCGCTCGGTGTGAACAGTGGCCGGGTGAGGCCGGGCAGGTCGGCGGGTTCGTGCCACTCCCAGCGGCGGACCAGCCGTGGCTCGGTGACGACCGGCTCGCCGGTGAACGCCGTGACCTGGACGGCGGCCGTCACCCGGGGCATGCCGTCCACGGAGTCCATCAGGACCGCCCGCACCCGCGCGTCGGCGGGATCGGCCGTCAGGGACGTCTCCTCCTCCAGCTCCCGCACGGCCGCCGCGGCGAAGTCCTCGCCCGGCTCGTTCTTGCCGCCGGGCAGCTCCCACACACCCCGCACCGACCAGCCCAGCAGCACCCGCCCCGCCGCATCCGTGACGACGACACCCGCCCCGGTCAGGGCGTGCGGAGCGGGCCGGCCCTTGCCGGCGCAGACCAGAGCGGCGGGGGCGGGGCCGCGCAGGACGAGCAGGGCCAGACCGTCGGCGTCGTACCGCCCGGCGGACTCCCAGCCCGCGCGGAGCAGCCCGATCTCCTCCTCGTCCAGCGCCACGCCCCGCTCACGCTCCGGTACGGCGCCCACCACCGGGGTGATCACGCAGAGCGCGCCGCCGGGACGCAGCCGCTCCCGCAGCCGGCCGAGCACCCGGGTGCGGTCGCGGACGAACGCCCAGCCGAGCCGGACGGTGATCAAGTCGTAACCGGCGCAGGGGAGTTCGTCCAGGCTGTCGCGTTCGATGTCCAGCCGCCGGTACGTCACCCCGGCCGCGCCCGCACCCCGGGCCTCCGTGAGCGCGACGGCGGACCAGTCCACGGCGTCCACCAGGTACCCGGACGCGGCCAGGTGGCGGGCGAGTTCACCGAGCCCGCAGCCGACGTCGAGGCACCGCCCGCCCGGCGGTGCCGGTACGTGCTCGGCGAGCAGCCGGCGCTCGGCGGGGCCCAGCGGCCGGAACACGCCGCCGCGCGCGTAGTGCGCGTCCCACTCCTCGGGTTTCAGCTGTGCCACCGGGCCTCCTCATGACGGTCGATACGCGGACAAGGGGATCATGGCCTGGTCACGGCCGGGACACACCGCCGTCCGCGATCTCGACGGCGCCCCCCGGCGGGACCACCATGGGAGGGCGGTCGAGGACGAGAGGAGCCGCCGCACATGAGGGTGACCGACGCGCCCTTGCGCGTCCTGGCCGTGGACGACGAGGAACCAGCGCTCGAAGAACTGCTCTACCTGCTGGGGGAGGACCCGCGGGTCGGCACCGCCGTGCCCGCCCTGGAGGCCACCGAGGCGCTGCGCCGGCTGAGCCGGGCCATGGCGCAGGACCCGGGCGGCACCGAGGGCTTCGACGTCGTCTTCCTCGACATCGACATGCCCGGCCTCAGCGGTCTCGAACTCGCCCGGCTGCTGGGCGGGTTCGCCGCTCCGCCGCTCGTCGTCTTCGTCACCGCCCACGAGGACTTCGCCGTACGCGCCTTCGACCTCAAGGCGGTGGACTACCTGCTCAAGCCGCTCCGCAAGGAACGCTTCGCCGAGGCGGTACGGCGGGTCGCCGAGCTCGTCCGGGCCGGACAGGGCCCCCGCCCGGCCGCCCCCGTGCCACCCGCGCCCGCGGCACCCGCCCTCGGCGACCAGGTGCCCGTGGAACTGGGCGGGGTGACCCGGTTCGTGCCCCTCGCCGACATCACCCATGTCGAGGCGCAGGGCGACTACGCGCGGCTGCACACCGGTCAGGGCAGCCATCTGGTGCGGATACCGCTGTCCACCCTGGAGGAGCAGTGGCGCTCGCGCGGCTTCGTCCGGATCCACCGCAGCCGGCTCGTCGCCCTCGGCCGGATCGAGGAACTCCGCCTGGACGGGGGCAACGTGAGCGTCCGGATCGGCGACCGGGTACTCGCCGTCAGCCGCCGCAACGCCCGTGAGCTCCGCGACCTGCTGGCGGGCCGTGCGACCGGCAGGATGCGCTGAGGGGGACCGGGAGGCGCCGTCGCCCGTCCCGGCCGCCGCGCGTGTTAGGTTCGTCGAATGAGTGCCCAACACGGCTCGTTCACCTTGGACTTGGACTTCACGGTGCCTCGGCCCGAGGTCTTCCGCGGCTTCGCCGACGCGTCCCTGCGGCGCCGCTGGTTCCGCCTCCCCGGCGGCTCCGCCACCGCCCGGCACGAACTGGACTTCCGGGTCGGCGCCGGCGAGACCGCCCGCAACGTCTTCGTCTCCGGAGACACCGAGGAACACCTCGCCTACCGCTCCCGGTTCCTGGACATCGTGCCGGACACCCGGATCGTCCACGTCTACGAGGCCGAGGTCGACGGCAGCCGCCGCTGGATCTCCCTCGTCACCGTCGAACTCGCCGACGAGCCCGCCGGCTCCCGCCTGACCTGGACCGAGCAGTACACCTGGCTCGTGCCGACCGGAGACGGCAGCCAGGACGTCGCCCACCTCCGCGGCGGCACGCGCCTCCTGCTCAACGGCCTGTCCACGGTCGTGAACCCCGACCGCCACCACGGCCTGCGCGTACGGTCCTGAGACCCGGTGCCGGGATCATCCGGCCGGCGCCACGACCACGTCCCGCCCGGCGGCGCCGGGGTCGGTGAACTCCAGGACCCGCTCGGCCTCGGCACGCAGCTCCTCCACGCCCCGCGCGGGCAGCCGCTCGAACGGGGTGAGGGTCAGGGTCACCGCCGTCCTGCGCCGGGTCGTGGCCCAGGTACCCGCGACGAACCCGTCCCACAGGAAGGACGCCGGCACCCGCAGGTTCCTGGTGATCAACCGGGACCGGTACTCGGTGGGGACGATCCGGCTGCGGTCCTTGTGGGCGAGGACCAGACTGTCGAACTCCGGCAGCAGCCGGACCGGCGCCGGCGTGTCCGGGCCGGGGCGCGGGGCGTCGGGGAGGTCGTGGACCACCTGACCGTCCTCGGTGGTGAACGCGCGCAGCTCCGGGGCGAGCCGCTCGAACACGTCCGCCGCCCTCAGCCAGCCGAACTCGCGCAGGTCGGCGGGGCCCGCCGGGCCGTAGGCGGCCAGGTAGCGGCGGACGAAGTCCTCCGCCGAGCTCTCCCCGGCCGGCTCGGCGCCGAGCCAGGACCCGGCCGTGGTCACCTCGCTGGAGGCGGGGAACGCCCACCGGTCCGCCGTCGGCACCATGACCAGGGGCAGGTTCATGCGCACGCAGTACCCGAGTGCCCGGTCATCGGCGTCGGGGAACTCCCTCCGCATCTGCTCCCGGATCGCCGCGAAGTCCAGCGGCCCGGCGTCGAGGACGCGACGGGCGACGGCCACCAGGCGTTCCTGGTCGATCTCCGGGCCGGCGATCCGCTTGGTGACGCCGGCCGCCGCGGCCGCCAGGGAGGGCTCCACCAGCGCGCGGAAGGCCAGGTAGTCGCGGGCGGTGAGCAGGTGCAGGGTGGCCCGGACGTAGGTGGCCCGGACCACCTCCCGCTTCTCCAGGGCCGTGCGCAGGTCGTCGGCGTCGAAGCCGGCCAGCCGGTTCCAGAGGGCGAGGAACGGTGAGCCCGGCTGTTGGGCCTGCAGGGCGAGCAGGCGTTCCACGGCGTCGGTCACGGACGTCCGCGCCCGCTCCAACAGCAACTGCCGGGCCAGGGTGGCCCGGTTCAGTGCGCGACGGCTCAGGACGTCGGTCATGTCGCTCCTCGGCTCGGGTGAAACTCCCAGCGCCAAGCTAGGGCACGAGGGCGTCACCGCGGGAGCCGCTGCCGGGGACCCGGAGTGCCCGGACGGCTCCCCGCGGCCGACCACCCTCCGCAGCCGGCGTCCCCCGCCCGTCGGCGCGGATGCCGTTCGGCGGGACGAGTGACAGACTGAAGCTTCCGAGCCGCAGGCCGCGGCAGCCGGCTCGGTGGGCCTGCTCGTGCGCCGGCCGGATGGGATCCGTCCATGACTTCTCAGACCTCCGAAGCGCTGTACTCCCCGGACCGAACCGCCCTCCTGATCGTCGACCCGTACAACGACTTCCTGTCCGAGGGCGGCAAGCTGTGGCCGCGCGGGAAGGAAGTGGCGGAAGGCGTCGGCCTGCTCGACCACATGCGCACCATGCTCGCCACGGCCCGCGACCAGGGTTTCCGCGTCCTCATCGTGCCCCATCACCAGACGACGCCGGACGACTACGTCACATGGGACCACCTCTCCCCGACACAGCAGCGCATCGTGCGGCAGCAGACCTTCGCCGCGGGCAGCTGGGGAGCCGAGTGGCACCCCGACTTCCGGCCTCGTGAGGGCGAGCTCGTCGCGCGCCAGCACTGGGCGTCGAGCGGTTTCGCGAACACGGACCTGGACTTCCTGCTCAAGCAGCACCACATCAGGAATGTTCTGCTCATCGGCATGCGTGCCAACACATGCGTGGACACCACCGCACGCTTCGGTCAGGAGCTGGGTTACCACGTGACCCTCGTCCGTGACGCCATCGCCGCCTTCAGCTGGGAGGAGATGACAGCGACGTTCGACATCAACGCGCCTCTGTACGCCCACGCCGTCCTCACCACCGACGAGTTCGTCGGCATCGTCAAGGGCGGCGCCGGCGAGGGCTGCGGGCGCGCGGGCGTGAGGGAAGCGGGCGGAACCGGCGGTGACGCCCTGTGAGCCCGGCCGCGGAAGGAACCGGCGGACCGCACGGCGCACTGGCCGGGCAGACGGTCGTGGTGGTGGGGGGCAGCGCGGGCATCGGCCTGGAGACCGCGCGCCAGGTGCGCGCGGCCGGCGGCGAGCTGGTCCTCGTGGCGCGCGACGCCGAACGTCTGCGGCGGGCGGCGGACGAACTTCATCCCCGGAGCACCGCCGCGTTCGACGCCCAGGACACCGAGCGCCTGGAGGGGTTCCTCGGCGAGTTGCCCGGGCGGGTCGACCATGTGCTGGTCACGGCGGGCAGCCCGGCGTACACCCCCCTCGCCGAACTCGACCTGACCGACGCGGGGCGGGACTTCGGCGGGCGCGTCGCGATGGTGCTCGCGGTGGCACGGGCCGGCCGGGAGAAGGTCAGGGCCGGGGGGACGCTGTTGTTCATCGGCGGCACCGGTGGTCGCCGGCCCGCCGCCGGGATGGCCGTCACGGGCGCCCTCACCGCCGCGCTGCCGGCGCTGACCGCCAACCTGGCACTGGAGGTGGCCCCCGTCCGGGTCAACCTGATCGCGGCCGGCTTCGTGGACACCCCACTGTCGGCCGCCCTCCTCGGTGACCGACTGGAGGCCCGCCGCGAGGAGTTGAGAAGGACACTGCCCATCGGCCGGGTGGTCGGACCGGCGGACGTCGCCGCCCTCGCACTGCACATCATGACCAACGGCGCCCTCACCGGCGCCACGTACGACATCGACGGCGGCCAGCAGCTCGTGACCCACTGACAACCGAGACGGGAAACGCACGTCATGGACATGAAACTGGAGATCGTCGTGGTGCCGGTGGCCGACGTCGACCGTGCCAAGGACTTCTACACCGCACTCGGCTGGAGGCTCGACGCGGACTTCGCCCCCGAGGAAAACTTCCGGGTGGTGCAGGTGACCCCTCCTGGTTCCCCGGCGTCGGTCATCTTCGGTTCATCGGTCACCGACCGGCCCCCGGGCTCGGCCCAGGGCCTGTACCTGATCGTCGACGACATCGAGGCCGCCCATGAGGAGCTGACCCGGTGCGGCGCCGACCCGAGCGAGGTGTTCCACGACGCCGGCGGGATCTTCCACCACGCCGGCACCGAGGCCCGGGTGCCCGGCCCCGATCCGAAACGCGGCAGTTACGGCTCCTACCTGTCCTTCAGCGACCCGGACGGCAACGGCTGGTTCCTGCAGGAGGTCACCACCCGTCTTCCCGGGCGGCTGGATCCCGCGGCCACCTCGTTCTCCTCGGCCGACGACCTGGCGAGCGCCCTGCGGCGGGCCGCGGCGGCACATGGCGAGCAGGAGGAGCGCACCGGCTCGCAGGACCCGGACTGGCCGGACTGGTACGCGCGGTACCTGGTCAGCGAGCAGGCCGGTACGGAACCGCCCTCCTGAACCCGGCTGCCGATGCACCACCTCACCCGGCCCTGGCAGGATGCACGGTGACAGGGAGCGTGTGGAGGTGGCGGCTTCGATGGACCCGAGTGCGATCACCGTGCTGGTGACCTTCGTCGGTGGGCCGGCCGACGGCCGGACCGGGCATGTGCCGCTGTTGGAGGCGACGAGCGGGGTCACCGTCGACGGTGTGGCCTACGGCTGCGACCCGGGCCCGCCCCCAGAGCTCAGGGACACTCCGGAGGGACTGGCCCAGGTGATGCGCCCCGACACCCGTCAGCCCAGGTAGAAGTCCCTGCGGGCGGCCACGAACTCCTCGATCGTCTGCGCGGGGGCACCGGTCAGACGCTCGACGTCGCCGGAAGCCCGGTCGTAGCGGTTCTCCTGGTGCAGGCGGCACATCGTGACGATGTGCTGCTCCACGTGCGGCGGCAGACCGAGCACGGAGAGCACCTCCTCGCGCCACCGGTCGAGCGGCACGTCCACGTACGACACCGGCCGCCCCAGCGCCTTCGAGAAGGCCCCGGCCACCTCCGTCATGTCGACGGCGCGCGGCCCGGTCAACTCGTAGACGTGCCCCACGTGCGGCAGGGGATCACGCAGCACGGTCGCGACCGTCCGGGCGACGTCGTCCACGGCGATCGGCGAGGTGCGCCCCGCTCCGAACGGCAGCACGATCGTGCCGTTCTCCCGGATGGTCCGCGCCGGCAGCGTGGTGAACAGCGGGTTGTCCAGGAACGCCGTGGGCCGGATGTGCACGACGGGCAGGCCGGACCAGTTCAGCACCTGCTCGGCCAGCCAGTGCAGCCGCTGCTGGTGGGACTCGGCCGTGCTGGTGGCGGTCATCTGCGACACCGTCATCTGTGACATGCCGACGAGAGCGCCCAGCCCGCCGTACTCCCGCGCGACGCTCGCCACTACGGTCGCCGCGAGAAGGTGGTCGGGGGACACGGGCATGGCGAAGTACAGGGTGTCCACGCCCTCCAGGGCGGCCGCGACGGTCTCGGGGCGCGTGAGGTCACCGAGGACGACGTCCGCGCCGAGGGCGCGCAGGCGCGCGGCACGGTCGTCGTCCCGGCGCACCATGACCCGCACGGGGACGTCCTGCGTCCGCAGCCTCTCGACGACACCGCGGCCCACGTCGCCCGCGCCGGTGATCATGACGAGTTCGCTACCGGTCATCGGTCGGACTCCTTGCGTGTGAGGGAGCGGAGAGGCCGGGAAGCGGACACCGCGCGCCCGCGGCCGGTCGACTCCAGGTCGGGCACCCCGACGGTTAGGAGCATATACTCACAGTCGGGTCCAGGTATCCGGAGGAGATCATGACGCGCCCCGAGACAGACACCGTCGAGCTGTGCAACAACCTGGCCCTGCGCAAGGCGGCCCGGTACCTCGGTGCCACCTACGACAAGGCGCTCGCCCCGACGGGTCTGCGAGCGACGCAGTTCAGCATCCTGCAGAAGCTGAGCACCCAGGAGAAGGTCACCATCACGAGCCTCGCCGAGATGATCGCCATGGACCGCACCACCTTGGCCACCAACCTCAAACCACTCGCACGCGAGGGCCTGGTCACGGTCGAACCCTCGCCGACGGACCGCCGGGCTCGCATCGTCACCCTCACCCAGGAGGGCCTCACCCGGATGAAGGCCGCCCTTCCGTACTGGCGAACCGTGCAGTCCCAGTTCGAGGAGAGCTTCGGACAGGCCGAGGCGGCCCGGCTCCGCGCCGCTCTCGAAGGCGTCCTGGACACCGGATTCCAGCCCTGGGCCGAGTGACGGCGGAGAACCACCATGCGCGTCGCTGTCGCCGGGGCGACCGGGAACATCGGAGCCCGCACCGTCACCGCGCTGGAGCGGGCCGGACACGAAGCCGTACGCATCAGCCGCTCACTGGGCGTGGACCTGATGACCGGGGAGGGCCTGGACGCCGCGCTGACCGGCGTGGAGGCCGTCGTGGACGCCACGAGTTCCGAGGCCGCCGACCGGGAGCGGGCGGTGACGTACTTCGGCACCACGACCCGGAACCTGCTGGCCGCCGAGGCACGCGCCGGCGTCCGTCACCACGTGCTGCTCACGATCGTCGGCGCCGGTCGCGTCGAAGGCAACGCCCACTACGCCGGCAAGCGTGAGCAGGAGCGCCTGGTCGCCGAGGGCCCGGTGCCGTGGACGATCGTTCCCGCCACCCAGTTCCACGACTTCGCCGCGACCGTGACGGGCTGGACCGAGCGGGACGGCGTCGCCGCGATCCCACCGCTCCTCGTCCAGCCGGTCGCACCGGCGGACGTCGCCGACATCCTCGCCGAGATCGCCACCGGTCCACCCCAGGGGCGCCACCGCGATGTCGCCGGCCCGGAGACACAGGACCTGGTGGACATGGCCCGGCGCACCCACGACGCGCGCGGCCACGCGGTCAGGCTCGTGCCGACGTGGTCGTCGGTGCTGGGCCCGGAGATGGCCGGCGACGTACTCCTGCCCGGTGACGACGCCCGCATCGCGCCCACGACCTTCGACGAGTGGCTGGCCGAGCGCGGCCCGGAACCGTGACCTCCCGCCGGACGTCCCAGTGATCATGATCGCTGACGCGCACGAGTTGATCGACGACTGGGAGTCGATATGGCAGGGCTACTTCCTCGGGGAGCACGACGAGACGGTGCTGGAGTGCGTGGAGCGGCTCGACAGGGCGCGGGCCGCCCGGCCGTACGACCCGGACGTGACGGCCTTCTACACGCTGGGCCTCGTGTGGACCCATGGCCATGCGATGTACGACGCGGAACCCGGGGTGGCCCGACGGGTCGTGGCAGCGCTGTCGGCCGTCGCCTCGGACTCCGCCGCCGCGCGGGCCGCGTGTGACCACGCGCGTCATCCGTGCGACGGCGACCTGTACACGCTCCTGGAGTCCTTCGAGACGCTGTTGTCGCTGCTGGCCGGGGACTCCGACTACACGTGGGAGGACATGGACACGACGGGCGGCGATCCCGCCCCGGGGTCCGGCTGGCGCTGCCCGCGCAACGTGGCGGGTCTCGCCCGGACGGCCGCCGGCGAGATCGAGCGGTACGGGAAGTAGCGATCGGGTGAGCGTGGGGAAGGGCTTCCAGCAGTGATCTCGTCAACGCGTACGGCGTCCGACTTCCGCCGCAGCGGGGGCGGTGCCGCCGTCACGGTGGCCGCGCTCTGCGCTCTCGCCACGGCCTGTGGCCCGGGCACCGACGAACCGGCCGGCGGCTCCACGAGCACCGCGGGCCGTCCGGCCGGCCACCCGGTGAAGGACACCAGCATCACGGCCGAGCCGGGTGAGCGCTTCACGATCACCGTCGCCCAGAACGCCTCCACCCGTGAGTACTGGTACCTGGTCGACCCCGCACCCGACAGCTCGGTGCTCGTCAGCCGCGGCCAGGACTACGCGTCGGACTCCGGCGACGAGCCGGTGCCCGGTGCCGGCGGCCGGCTCACCTTCACCTTCCAGGCGAAGGGCAAGGGGACCACGCGGTTCACGCTGCTGCACTGCACGTTCACCACCTGCCAGGGCAACACCTCCACCCGGCCCCCCGAGACGACCGGCCCCTCCACCGCCCCCTCCCAGGCCCCCGAGCGCGTCACCTACACCGTCACCGTCCGCTGAGCGACCGACCCGGCCGCCGGGCCGCGGTACAGCCGAGGTGTCGGGCCCGCCCCGTGCTACGGCGAGGTGGGCCGGTGCGGGCTGCGGAGCACGAGCAGGGTGATCTCGCTGGGGGCGAAGACGCGGAACGGCGGGCCCCAGAAGCCGGTGCCGCGGCTGGTGTAGAGGAGGGTGCGGGGGCCGTGGTGGCTGAGGCCGGCGAGGGCGGGCTGGTCGAGGCGGACGAGGTGGTGGAATGGCCAGATCTGGCCGCCGTGGGTGTGGCCGGAGAGTTGGAGGTCGACGCCGGCTGCTGCCGCCCGGTCGACGAACTTCGGCTGGTGGGCCAGGAGCAGGACGGGCAGGTCGGGGTCGGCGCCGGTCAGGGCTCCGGCGAGGTGGGCCCGGTGGCCCGCCAGGCCGGAGGACTCGGCGGTGACGTCGTCCACGCCGGCGACCACGAGGGTGTCGCCCCCGCGTTCGAGCAGCAGATGGCGGTTGCGCAGCGGCTCCCAGCCCAGCTCGTCCATGAGGTCGACCCAGCCCTGGGCCTCGCTGTAGTACTCGTGGTTGCCGGTGACGTACACCCGGGCACGGGTGGCCCGCACGGTGCCCAGCGGGGCGGCCTGGGCGCGGCGGCGTTCGGCCGTGCCGTCCGCGATGTCGCCGGTGTGGCAGACCAGGTCGGCATCCAGGGTGTTGACCGTCTCGCACACCCGTGCCGACCAGCGGGCGCGATCGAGCGGGCCGTAGTGGGTGTCGGTGATGAGGACGACGCGGGTGCCGTCCAGCCCGGCACCGAGTCGCGGGAGTCGCACGTCCAGCCGGCGCACCCGCGGCACCCGGCGGGCCTCGGCGTAACCCCAGCCGAGCAGTGCGGCGGTGGTGCCGAGGACGGCCCACGTGACGATGCGGGCCCGGTCCTGACTCTCGCCGACGCCGGCCACGGTCAGGGCGAGCCGCAGGAGGACGCCGAGCAGAACGGACCAGGTGAACAGGACCCAGCTCGTGCCCAGCAGGGTGTCACCGACGATCGCCGCCCGGTCCCGCTGACGCCGGCCGTGGCCGCGCACCATCGCGAGCGGCATACCGGCGAGGCCGAGGACGAACAGGGCGGTGCCGGCCGGCGTGACGGGCGACGGCCAGTGCTGGCCGGTGTACAGCAGTACCCAGCAGGGCACGGCCCACAGGAGTACGGGGGCGATCAGGGGGATGAGGCGCATCAGGCGGAGCAGTCGGCTCCGTCGCGGAGCTCGCGCCTCGCTGTCGGCGGGTCGGGTGTCGCTGGTGTCGGTCACGCTTCCCCTCTCTGAGTACCGCACCAAGGTAACCAAGGCGGCAGGCACCATCACCGACGCGGGCGGACCCGACAACACAGCGGCCGACCCGTCTTCCGCGCCGCGCACGAACGCGAGCGGCGGCCGGTCAGCGCGGAGAGGGGGCGGTGAGGGTACGTGCCCTGCCCGCGGGGAGCGCGACGAGGATCTGTACGGCGCACGCGGTCAGCAGGACGGCGAGGGGCCACCCCCAGGTCCCGGTGACGTCGTGCAGCGCTCCCGCTCCCAGGGGGCCCAGGACACCGATCAGGTAGCCGATGCCCTGGCCCATGGCGGACAGGGCCGCGGTGGTCGGCGCGTCGGGCGAGCGCAGCGCGAACAGGCTGAGGGCGAGGGCGAATCCGGCTCCGAGCCCGAGGCCGAGGACGACCACCGCGGGCCAGGCCAGGCTCCGGGGCCCGGCCACGACTCCCACGAGGCCGAGCGCGCTCAGGCAGGCGACCGCCACCCCGGCCGGCCGCTGATCGGCGAGGTGCCGCCCGGACACGGCCAGCAGCCAGGCGCCCAGCACGCCCACCGCGCTGCACAGGGACAGTGCGAGCCCCGCGGACGCCGCGCTCGCGCCACGGTCCTGCCACATGGTCGGCAGCCACCCGAAGACGGTGTACGACAGCAGGGCCTGGGCGCCGAAGAACACGGTCACCTGCCAGGCCAGCCGGTTGCGCCACAGGCCGGGCGGCCACCCGCCGGGGCCCGGCGCCGGTGCGCCGGCCTCGTCGCGGGGCCGGCGGCCGAGGGCTGCCAGGACCACCATGACCGTCACCAGGGCCACGGGCACGACGAGGAGCAGCAGCGGGGTCCGCCAGGCCGACCCGGTGGCGTCGGCGAGGGGGACGGCCACCGCGGGACCACCCGCGGCGCCGAACGTGAGCGCCCCCGAGTAGAACGCGGACACGCGCGGTACGGACTGCGGGAACCGGCGCTTGATGAGCCCGGGTATGAGCACGTTGGCGACCCCGATCGGCGCCGCGACGAGCACGGTTCCCGCGAACAGCGCGGCAGGGGAAGGGGCGGTCCGCAGCAGGCCGCCCGCGGCGAGGACGAGGAGGGAGGCGGCGAGGAGGGTGCGGGTGGGGTGGCGGCGGCCGAGCCGGGGGGCGACGAACGCGAACAGTCCGAGGCACAGCACGGGCAGGGAGGTGAGCACGCCGACCGCCGTGTCACTGAGGTGCAGGTCCGTGCGCAGTGGCTTGAGCAGGGGGGCGACGGAGGTCAGCGGGGCGCGCAGATTGAGCGCGAGCAGGGCGAGCGCCACCAGAAGCAGGGGCGTGCCGCGGGAGGGCGCCTCCGGTGCCGGCACGCGGTCCGCCGCGCGCCGGGAGGCGGGGGAGCTGAGGGGCATGACAGTGTCCGATCTGCTAAGGGGGCATGCGGGGCCCGCGCGTGCGGGGCGGCGGTCCAGGGGGGTGGGGCGGCGGTACAGGGGACTTCTTCCGGTGCGGGCCGGTCTCGGGGACGGCGGCTGCCGGCCGGGGCCTGCGATCCCGGCGGTCTCCCCGGAAGAGGGCACCCGGCCCGTGCCCGGGGTCAGGAGGCCGGGCGGAGTGTCACCGAGCGGGTGGGGCGGTCCGGCGGGTTCACCGCCGCGTCGACGCGGCGCAGGGTCCGCCGGGCGGGTTCGGGGAGCAGGTCGGCGACCGCGGCGGGCAGGTCGCTGCGGCCGGTGACGGAGAGTTTGCGGTAGACGCGGCTGAGGTGGAGTTCGACGGTGCGCCGGGTGACGTAGAGCCGGTCGGCTATCTCCTTGTTCGTGAGGCCCTTGGCGGCCAGCAGGGCGGTGCGGTGCTCGGCCGGGGTGAGGGCGTGCAGGCCGGTCTCGGCGCTGCGCCGGGGCCGGGCGCCCGTCGAGGCGAGGTCGTCGCGCAAGGCGTTGGCGAGGGTGTCGGCACCGCACTTCTCTGCCAGTGCGAGCGCCGCGCGCAGCTGTTCCCTGGCCTGGCGGACCTTGCGCAGCCGCCGTAGCTCGTGGCCCAGGGAGCGCAGCACACGGGCCTGTTCCAGCCATGCCCCGGAGTCCTGGAGCAGGCCGGCCGCCTCGTGGAGCAGTGCGGCGCGCTGCCCGCCGCGGGCGACGAGGGCGAGCGTGTGCAGGGCGGTGGCGACGGCGTGCGGAGCGCCCCAGGCGCGGGCGAGTTCCAGTTCCTCCCGGGCCAGCCGCTCGGCGGTGGCGGTGTCGCCCGCCTGGGCGTGCAGGGCGGCGGCGGCCGTGCGCCACGGCAGGGGGTCGAGGAGGTGGGCGCCGCGCGCCAGTTGCCGGCCGCACTCCTCCAGGTCGGCGAGCCCGGCCTGGGTGTGGCCCAGCGTCGCGTGCAGCCGGCCCCGGTGGAACAGCAGGCCGGGCAGGGCGGGTTCGGGCAGGCCGGTCAGCGCCAGGTCGTCCAGGAGCAGTCGGCGTGCCCCGTCCAGGTCGCCGGTCTCCAGCAGGACGCCGCCGAGCCAGCAGCGGGCCAGGGCGCCGCCCAGCCAGGTCCCGGCGGGCCCGTCGACGACGGCCGCGCGGGCCGCCTCGGCCGCCTCGCCCAGCCGCCCGGCCCGGTGGGCGCACACGGCCAGGGCGGTGTCGGCGAGGGCCGCCATGGTACGGGCGCCCTCCTCGCGGGCCGCTGCGGCCAGCGCACGGCAGACCTCCAGCGCCTCGTCGTGCTCTCCCGCGTCCCACAACAGGTGGGCGAGCAGCAACCGCAGCGGGGTGGTGGGCACATCGGCCGGGCCGAGGGGTTCGCCCAGTCCGGTGCGGGCGTGGCGGACGGCCTCCTCGCGCCGCCCGCCGCGCCCTCGGGCGGCGAGCGCGGCCAGGGTCGCCTGGGCGCAGCGCACCCAGGGGGTGCGGGCGGCGGTGGCGGCCGGGACGGGCAGCGGCGTGTCGTCGCCGCCGGTGAGCAGGGTGAGCACACCGAGGACGGCGAAGGCGCCGGCGGCCGGTTCCTCGGCGGGGTCGAGGGGCCCGAGGTCCGTGAGCGCGCCCCGCAGGGTGCGCCGGGCGCCGTCCAGGTCGCCGTCGAGGGCGAGGGCCTGGGCCAGGTTGACGAGGGAGGCGAGGGCGGCGGTGTCGCCCGCGTGGCGTGGCCGGTCCAGGCCGTGCAGCCGGCTGACGGCGGTGGCGGGCGCGTCGGCGGCGAGGGCGACGCGGCTGAGCCGGCGCAGCAGTTCGGGCTGGTCGCCGGGTTCGCCTTCCTGGACGCACCGTTCCAGCAGGACGCGGGCCTGTGCCAGGTCGTTGCGGGACAGGGCGGCGCCGGCGGAGTCGAACAGCAGCCGGTAGGCCCAGCGGGCGCCGATGCGCGGGGCGTGGCGCAGGTGATGGACGACCTCGGGTGCGGGGGCGCCGCAGGCGTGCAGGGCGTGGGCCGCCGCCGCGTGCAGCCGGGTGTGTTCGCTGGGCGGCAGCGCGGCGCGGAAGGAGGCGGGCATCATCGGCTGGGCGAAGGCGACGGCCCCGCCCGGCCCGCCGGTCTCCTGGAGGACACCGCAGCGTACGAGGGTGTGGAGCATGTCGGCGGCCTCGCCGCGGGGGAGGCCGGCGAGTTCGGCGACCAGGGCGGCGGTGCCGGCCCGGCCGGCGACGGCGACGGCGTCCAGGGCCCGGCCGACGCCGGGGAAACGTTCCTCGAAACGGGCCACGACGGTCTCCGCGACCTCGACGGATCCTAGGGAGGTGATCTGTTCGCAGGCCGGCTCCGTGGCGGTGCCGACACGTCTGAGTTCGCGCAGCAGCGCGTGCACCAGCAGCGGGTTGCCGCCGGTGTGGCGGTGGCAGGCGTGTACCAGGGCCTCGGCGACGGGGCGGCCGAAGAAGGAGGCCAGCAGATAGCCGACGGCGTCCGGGTCGAGGCCGGGCAGCACGGTGCGCTGGTGGAAGTCGGACAGGACGCGGGCGAGGACGGCGGTGGTCTCACCCCGCCCGCCCTCACTCCGCAGGCCGTCACGGGGCACGCCGTCCGCCCGTACGCCGTCTCCCCGCGCGCCGCCGCATGCGCCGGTGCCGTGGGCGCCGGCCCCGGGGCCGCCGCCGGACCCGGCCGTACAGGCGCGCGCCAGGTCGTCGCGAGGCGGGGCCAGACCCGGGGTGAGGGAGGCCAGCAGCGCCACCGGCAGCGCCTCCAGCCTGGCCGTCAGGCGTTCCAGCCAGCGCAGCGAGGCCTGGTCGGCCCAGTGCAGGTCGTCCACCGCGATCAGCAGGGGCGTACGGGGGCCGAGTGCCCCGATGAGCTGTTGGAGCCGGTCGGCGGCGGCCTCGGGGGTGTCCGCCCGCTCGGTGGACGCGCCGGACGGGGCCGGCGGGCCGGGGTGCAACTGGCGCAGCACGTCACAGGTGAGAGCGGTGCCGGAGAGGCGGGCACGCAGGGAGACCGTCTCGAATCCGTGCGCCCGGGCGGTTCTGACCGCGGTCCGCAGCAGATACGACTTGCCGGCCCCGATGCCCCCCTCCAGCAGGAGGCTGGCCCCGGCCCCCGATGCCGCGGAGGCCAGGACCTTCTGTAAATCGGACACTTCACAGTCTCGGCTGAGCACACGAATCCCTTTCTCGTCCCATGGGCCCCGGAATGCTGTCGCTCGGAGTCAGACGCTGTCCACGGCTCCGTGCTGGCTGCGCCACTGCGGCGTGGCGACACCGGCGAGGACGACCTCCACGACGTCCTCGGCGAGGGTGGGCGTGAGCGGCAGGTGACCGAACAGCACCCGGTAGTAGGCGGTGGCGCCGAGCATGTCGAGCAGCAGGTCGATGTCGGCGTCCGGGCGGATGTCACCGCGCTGGATGCCCCGGTGCAGGGCGGCCCTGGTGGCGGCGCGGCGCGGGTGGAACAGCTCGTTCAGGAACTCCGACTCCAGTTCGGGGTCGTCGGCCAGGTCCGCGATCAGCGCGGGCAGGGCGCGCCGGCCGACGCTGGTGGTGAAGGCGTGGCTCAGGGTGCGGATGCCGGCGATGAGGTCGCAGTGGGTGCAGCCGGTGTCGGGGGTGGGTGAGGCCCCCATCGTCTGCACGAGCGCCGCGACCACCAGGTGCTGGCGCGAGCGCCAGCGGCGGCGCAGCGTCGGCTTGCTGGTGCCGGCCCGGGCGGCGACCGCCTCCAGGGTCAGCCGGCCGTACCCGACCTCGTTGAGGATCTCCATCACCGCGTGCCGTACCGCCGCGTCGATGCGTTCGTCGCGCGGTCGGCCGCGCGAGCGCTGCGTCGTCAGTGGGGCGGGGTCCGCGGTGTCCTGTGGCGTCTTCACCATGCCTACAGTATATTAAATTCCGTTTCGGATCGGAACGTAATTCTCTCACACGAGGTGAACGTCATGTCTCAGCACGTCGGCGAGTTACCGGACGACATGGGGCGGCCCGCGACCGGCGCCGAGTCCGCCCGGCCCGAGCGGGCGGAGAGCGTCTTCTCCGGCCCGTACCGGGCGCTCAGCCTCGGCGTGATCCTGTCGGTGAGCATGGTCGCGTTCGAATCCCTGGGCGTGGCCACGGTGCTGCCCGACATCGCCCGGAGCCTGGACGGCCTGGGCGCGTACGGATGGGGCCTGTCGGCGCTGATGCTCGCGAACATCATCGGCACCGTGCTCGCCGGGCGGGCCGCCGACCGCCGGGGTCCCTGGGCACCGGTGACGGCGGGCATGGCCGTCTTCGCGGTGGGCTGCGCGGTGGCCGGGGCGGCCGGCTCCTGGCCGCTGTTCCTGGTGGGCCGCTTCCTCCAGGGCCTGGGCGTGGGCGCGGTGATGGCCATGGCCTACACGGTGATCGGGCTGGCCTATCCCGAGCGGCTGCGGGCCCGGATGTTCGCACTGCTCTCCTCGGCCTGGACGATCCCGTCGCTGATCGGCCCGGTCGTCGCCGGCACGCTGGCGGACAGCACCACCTGGCGCGCGGTCTTCCTGCTGATGCTGCCGATCGTGGCGATCGCCGCGCTGCTCACCCTCCCCGCTCTGCGCCGCCTGGAGCGTCCGCGGGAGGAGCGGCGCACGGCCCCGGCCGAGCCCTGGTGGAAGGGCCCGCTCGCCAACGCCGTGCTGCTGACCGTGGGCACCGGTGTGCTGCTCCAGGCGCTGCTGCTGAAGAACATGGTGCTGCTGGTGGTCTTCGCGGTGGCGGGTGCCGCCGTCGCCCTCCCGGCGCTGCGCCGGGTCACCCCGGAGGGCACGCTGACGGCGCGCGCGGGACTGGGGGCCGGTGTGGTCATCCGGGGCCTGCTGTGCGGGGCGTACTTCGGCAGTGAGGCCTATCTGCCGCTGGGGCTCCAGGAGCTGCGGGGCCAGAGCGCGTGGGCGGCCGGTCTCGGCCTGTCGGCGGGCGCCATCGCCTGGGTGCTCGGCTCGGCCTGGCAGGCCAAGCGGGACGCCGAGGCGAGCGGCCGGACCGGCAGCGTGGCCCTCGGCTTCCTCGTGCTGCTGGGGGGCGTCGGCGTGATCGCGCTGTCGATCCTGTCCGACTCGGTCCCGGCGTGGCTCGCGGTGGTGGGCTGGGCCGTCGGCGGCATCGGCATGGGGGTGGCGTTCAACGCCGCCACGACCGACACGCTGGAGCAGGCACCGGCGGAGCGGCAGGGCGAGATGAGCGGCGCGCTGCAGCTCGCGCAGACCCTCGCCACCGGTGTGGTCGCCGGCCTCGGCGGCGCGGCGCTGGCCATCGCCGAGCACTACGACTCCTCCACGCGTACGGCGCTCGGCGGGCTGTTCGCCTTCACGGCGCTGCTCGCCCTGATCGGCGTCCTGCTTTCCCGGCGGCTGCGGCCGGCCGCGTCGGCCGGATGACACGGCTCCCGGCCCGGCCCCGAGGGTCCGGCCGGGAGCGGCCGGTGCCGGTCACTGGGGACCAGGCACCGTGTCGCGGCAGTGCTCCCCCGGCCGGGACCGCGTGGAGGCACTGCCGCGAGGAGGCGTCCGGCACGGACCACGGCTCACCGTGCCGGACGCCGGGCGGCCCGCCGTACGGGCCGCTTTCCCTCCCGGGCTGCCGCCGGGGCGGTCCTCCGGGCGGACGGTGGACGTGTTCATTCCCCCGTCGCGCGACACCGGACCGTGCCGGAAACCCCCCGGCGGCACAAGGAAGTCCTCGCCCGGCCGTACCGCACGGCCGGGCGAGGACTTCCGTCTCTCCCGCGCTTGCCCCCGCCCGGTCAGGCCCGGCAGTGGAGCATGGTCAGCGGCGGGTTAGCGAGGAAATCCGCCCAGTAGTCGGCGCCCAGGTCGCGCAGGCCGTCCTCCGGCACGTGCAGCGGCACCCAGGTCACGTCGTGGAAGCCCGCCCGGTGCAGGCTCTGCTCGTACACCTCGCGCCGGGGATACGACGTCACGAACTCCACCGGCGGTTCGAGCAGCGCGGTGATCCGCACCCGGGGGCCGATCGGCCCTTCCCCCACGGGCTCGTAGGTGAAGCCGTACTTGGCCATGGACGGGCCGTCGAAGCGGTACCCGGGCGCCTGGGTCAGCACGCAGAAGCGGGCACCGGGCCGCAGGCTGCGGTGCACCGACCGGCACATCCGTTCCATCGCGGCGGCGTCCTCGGCGTAGTTGAGCAGGTACACGGCGCTCGCCAGGTCGAACGGGCGCCGCGGCACCGGCAGTTCCGCGACGTCGGCGACCGTGTAGCGCACCCCGAGCGGAGCCCTCTCCTCGATCGCGCGGGCAGCGGCGACCATCTCGGTGGAGATGTCGGCGCCGAGCACGTCTGCGGCGCCCAGGCGCTTGATCTGCCGGGTGTAGAAGCCGGTGCCGCAGGCCAGGTCGAGCACCGAGGCGCCCCGTACGTCACCGAGCAGCGCCAGGAAGCTGGCGCGCTCGGCGTAGCGGGCCATCGGCAGCGACTTGAAGCCCTCGTAGGTCTCGCCGATCTCGTCGTACTGCTGCACGCTCATGCCGTGCTCCTTCCTGGGGTCGGTGGTGCGAGCGGCGCGGGTCCGGGGCCGGTGCGTACGGCGTCCTGCCGTGCCGCGCGGTGCGGGCGCGGGACGCGGCGCAGCAGGTCACCCGCGCGGGCGGTGCGCCGCGCCTGGTGGGCCACCGCGGCCAGGAGCCGCGGGGTGGGCAGGTCGCCCGCGGTACGGGGGTGGCAGGTGCCGTAGGGGTTGCCGCCGGCCGCCTCGACGGCCGGGTCGGTATAGCCGGGGGGCACCAGGACGGCCCCGGCGTGCAGCAGCACATGGCCGAGGTCGAGGAGGGCCGTCTCCGTGCCCGCGTGCGGTGCCGGGGCGGTGGCGAAGCCGCTCGCCGGTTTGCCCCACAGCGGGCTGCGGCGGTCCCCGGCGGGTTCCATCGCCTGGACGAAGTCCAGCAGCGGCGCGGCCAGGGCGCCCAGCCGGACGGGCGCCCCGAACAGCACCGCGTCGGCCCAGACGATGTCCTCGGGTGCGGCGGGCGCGGCCCAGGGCCCCAGCCACTTGGCGGGCCGCGCCCCGGCCCCGCCCGGCACCCGTCGCAGCCGCACCCGCGCCCCGACGGCCCGGCCCGCCGCGGCGGCCTCCTGCGCGAGGACGCGGAGCGCGGCGTCCTCACCGTGGTAGACGACGGCGAGCCGGGCGGGGCGGGGACCGGCCGCGAGAGGACTCCCGCCGGCCGTCGTCCCGCCGGCGGCACGCGCGGCGTCCCCGGTGAGGGAGGCGGCGGACGCGGCCCGGGTCCGGGCGGTGAGGGCGGCCAGGCGGTGGCCCAGGGCGCGGGCGGCCACGCGCTCGGACGGGGCCGGTTCGCCCTGGCTGCTGTCCGCGGCCAGGCCGTACGCGGTGCCGCCCGCGGCGCGGGTGACCGGGTCGGCCGGATCGGCCCCGGCCACCCAGCAGCCCCAGTGGTACAGGGTGTGGTGCAGGGCCGTCAGCGTCGCCTCCCGGCCGCCGTGGCGCTGGGTGGAGACGGTGATGCCGGTCGCCACCCGGTCGGCGAGCAGCCCCTGCCGCCACAGCGGCGAGGTCGACTCCAGGAACCGTTTGAAGGCAGAGGACACATTGCCGTAGTAGGTGGGGCAGGCCAGTACCAGCCCGTCCGCCCACAGCACGTCCTCCGGTCCGGCCGGCCGGTCCGGCCGGACCCGGTCGGCGGGCCCGTCGTCCGGGACGCTCAGCAGCCGCACCTCGGCGCCGGTCTCCCGCGCCCCCTCGGCGGCCAGCGCGGCCAGGGCCCGGACGGTGCCGCGCCGGCTGTGGTACACCACGGCGATCCGGTGGCTCATGCGGCGCTCCCTCCCTCCGCACACCCCGGCAGGTCCTGTGTGCGCAGCAGCAGCCGTACGTCGTCGCCGAGGCGGGTCACCTCGCCCAGCCGCAGCCGGAGGCCCGCCATGAGGGTCGGGGCGCCGAAGTCGCCCAGGACGGGACGGGCGGCGGCGCCCAGCACCAGTGGCGCCATGTACGCCACCACCCGGTCCAGCAGCCCCTGGGCGACGCAGGACGCGGCCAGGCGGGCGCCGCCCTCCAGCAGCACCGAGCGCACGCCCCGGGCCCACAACCCGTCGAGCAGGACGGCGAGGTCGAGCGCGCCGTCCGTCACGGGCACCCGCAGCACCTCGTGCCCCTCGGGCAGCTTCGGTGCGGGGGTGTCCGGTCCCGTGACGACGACGGTGGGCGCCGTGTCGTCGAGCACACGCGCGTGCGGCGGGATCGTGCCGTGGCGGTCCAGGACGACCCGGAGCGGGGGCGCGCCCGCGACGCCGTGTCGCAGGCCCAGGTGCGGGTCGTCGGTGCGCAGGGTGCCGGAGCCGACCAGCACCGCGTCGTGCGCGGCGCGCAGGGCGTGCGCGTCCTGCCGGGACGCGGACCCGGTGATCCACCGGGAGGTGCCGTCCGGCGCCGCCGCCCGGCCGTCCAGCGTGCCGCCGAACTTCCAGGTGACGCACGGCCGGCCGCGGCGGACGGCGGTCAGCCACAGCTCGTTGCCGCGCTCCGCCTCGGCGCGCAGCACCCCGCCGGCCACCTCGACCCCCGCGTCCCGCAGCCGTCGCGCGCCGCCCGCCGCGGTCGCGTCGGGATCGGGCACCGCATACACCACCCGGGCGATCCCGGCGCGCAGCAGTGCCTCGGCGCACGGCCCGGTGCGGCCCTGGTGCGCGCAGGGCTCCAGGGTGACCACGGCGGTTCCGCCGCGCGCCCGCTCCCCGGCCGCGGCCAGCGCCTCCACCTCCGCGTGCGGCTGCCCGGCGCCCCGGTGGAAGCCCTCCCCGGCCGGTGTGCCGTCGGCGCCCAGGACGACACAGCCGACCACGGGGTTGGGGCTGGTCCGGCCGAGCGCGGTCGCGGCGAGCTCGACGGCCCGGCGCATGGCGGACCGCTCGGCCGGGGAGGCCGGTGCGGGACTCTCATCGCTGTCACCGAAGGGAGTCTGAGGAGGTGTCACGGCGTCTCCGCGAGCCGGAAGCCCATGGCGTAGATGTCGCGGTCGTACCAGCCGTGACGGCGGCGGGTGCGGGCCAGGTCGCCGAAGCGGGTGAAGCTGCCGCCCCGGGCGATGCGGTACGTGCCCCGGGTGACGGCCAGGTCGTCGGCGACGGCGCTGCCGCCGGGGTAGGGCCGGTAGTCGTCCGCGGTGTACTCCTCGACGTTGCCCGCCATGTCGTGCACGCCGAAGGGCGAGCGTCCGGCCGGGTGGACGCCGATCGGGGTGGTGGACAGCGGCCCCTGCTCCACGGTGTTGACGCGGTCCGGTTCGAACGTGTCTCCCCAGGGGAACTCCCGCCCCTCGGGCCCGGCGGCGGCGTACTCCCACTCCGCCTCGGTCGGCAGCCGGAAGGCGCGGCCGGTGCGGCCGGCCAGCCAGGCGGCGTAGGCGTCGGCGGCCTCGGGCGGCACCGTCCACACCGGATGGTTGCCGAGCCCGTCGGGATAGCCGCCGAACCGCCAGGAGGTGGGCAGCGCGGTGCTGCGGGTGTCCTCCAGGAACCGGCGGTACTCGGCGTTGGTGACCGGGTGCAGGGCGATGCGGAACGCCGGGAGGTCGGCCTCGTACACGGGGCACTCCTTGGCGATCCAGTCCTCGATCACCCCGGCGTGCCGCCAGCGGGCGGTGACCCGGCCGACCTGGTCCGCCGCCAGGCCGAGACGGACGCGGGCGGCCGGGACGTCGGCCATGGGCGGGTCGTCGGGGCGGATACGGGGGTCGCCGATCAGGCCGAGGACGGTGCCGGCGGCGTACCGGCGGGCGAAGGACTGCTCGGGGTCCTCCGCGACCGCGACGAGGACCTCGGCGGGCGCGCCGAGCAGGTCGCGGTGGTCGCGCAGCGGCGCCGGTGGGGTGCGGGCGACGAAGGAGCCGGGCAGCCCCATCGCGGCCCGGTCGGAGAGGGTGTTGGGGTTGGCCATCACCGGGGTTCCGGTCACGGGTGCCTCCCGTCGTTGCTCGCGGCGGACACCGCCGGGTCACCGGCGGTGAGCAGGTCGGTGGGGACGGCGTCGGCCACCGCGCGGTAGCCGGCGTCGTTGAGGTGGATGTGGTCCCCGCCGTCGTAGGCGGCGCGCACCCGCTGTGGGTCGGCGGGGTCGCGGACGGCCGCGTCGAAGTCGGCGACGGCGTCGAAGTCCGGGCAGGTGCGCAGCGCGGCGTTGAGGGCGACCCGCTGCCGCTCGGCCTCGGCCGTCCACAGCGGCGAGTCCTTGAACGGGGTCAGGGTCCCGACGACCACGGGGATGCCGCGCGCGTGCAGCCGCCGGGCGAGGGTGCGCAGCCCGGTCAGGACCTCGTCGGCGCTCGCGAAGGGCGCGAGCTGGAGGTCGTTGATGCCTTCGTAGAGGACGGTGGCACGCACCCCGGACTGGTCCAGCACGTCCCGGTCGAGCCGCCCGAGCGCGCTGGTGCCGCGCTGCGGACGCTCGGTCTCGGTGCCGTCGCGCAGCACCCGGTTGCCACCGATGCCCTTGTTGAGCACGCCGAGGCCCCGGGTGGCCGGGTCGGCGGCGAGGCGGCGGGCGAAGGCGTCGGTCCAGCGGCCGTTGCCGTCGGGGGTGGAGCCGGAGCCGTCGGTCTGGGAGTCGCCGAGCGCGACGACGGTGCCGCGCGTGCCCGGTCCGCGCACGTCGACGCCGGTCAGGAAGAACCAGGAGGTCTCGGTGCCGGTGAAGGCCTCGGCGCCCTGGTCGCCGGTGTGGTCCCCGGGCTCGGAGACGTAGTTGGTCTGCTGGGCCAGCCAGTGCCAGGTGGTGGGGCCGGTCGGCCGGGGCAGGTGGACACTCACCAGCAGGTCGGCGCCCGCGGGGACGTCGTAGGGCAGCGGGTCGCTGACCGTCTGCGCACCGGCGGGGACGGTGGTGCCGGCGGCGCCGCCGAAGGTGACGGGGCGCAGGCTGCCGGGGACGGCCGTCGCGGAGGCGGACGACTCGGCACGGCCCACCGTGGCGCGCCCGAGCACCAGGTCGCCGGTGCCGTGCGCGTTGGACAGCCGCAGCCTGAGCTCACCGCCGCCGACCGAGGTGTGCACGATCATGCGTACGGTGCGGTCGTCGATGCCGGTCCGGGAGATGCCGTCCGGTGCGGCGGGCGCCGGGGCGGTTCCCCAGGTGCCGGACCAGATGCCCCCGGCGGGCGCCGGGGCGGCGTGGGCGGCGGCCGTCGGCGCGGTGCCCAGCAGGGCGCCGCCCAGCAGCGCGGCCGTGGTCGTCGCCGCGAGCAGGCGGGCCCGGGCAGCGGCTGGGCGGGTCGCGCTCATCGGTCACCGTCCGCGCTCGCGCCCGTGGCCGGGGCGGTGCCGGTGCCGGTGCCGACGGCGCGGTAGGTGCCCACGAGGTAGTGCAGCCCGGCGGTGCCGCGCGGCACCAGCCGTACCTCGACGGGTGCGAAGCCGTGCCCGGTGACCAGCTCGGTCAGCTCCGTCTCGGTGAACTCCCGGTACAGCCGCCGCGCCCCGTTGGTGAAGAGCCGGCCCGGGCCGTCCGCCGACCGGAACACGGAGACCGTGAACAGGCCCCCGGGGCACAGCAGTTCGCGGACCCGGTCGAGGTAGCGGCCGTATCCGTCGGGGTGTTGGTGGTGCAGGCAGCCGTTGTCGAGCACGGCGTCGTGTACGGCGGTGCCGTCCAGGTCGGCCAGCGAGCACACCGCGAACCGCGCCCGCCCCTGGCTGCGGGCGGTGAGCGCGGCCCACTCGGGCGACTCGACCAGGTCGATGCCGGTGACCCGGCAGCCCGCGTCGCACAGGATGGCGGCGTCGCGGCCGTGTCCGGTGCCGATGTCGAGGACGTGCGCGTCGGCGCGGTCCCTGAGGGCGCGCAGCAGCAGGCGGGGGGCCTCGCGCATGGCGTCCTCGGCGGTCCACACGTCCCGCCCGTTGGCGTAGTGGTCGTGGAAGTCGGAGCGCAGCACGTCCGCGTACGCCGACTCGTCGGGGGGCGGGGTGGTCGCGGGGGTGACGGAGTACCGGTCGGCTATCCGATGGCTGGACATGGGTGATGAGTCCTGTCGTGTGAGGGCGCGGGGCGACGGGCGGGGAGCAGGGGGCGGGGCCGGACGCGCCGACGGTGCCGGAGCGGACACGCTGCTCCGGCACCGCTCGTCACGCGGGGCGCTCACAGGCGCCCCGGATGCCCTTCGGCGGGCCGCGTCAGGTGCGGCCCCGCCACGCTGCCGCTCAGCCGGCGACCGGGTGGACCTGCCCGTCGTACGAGGCGGCGAGGAAGAGCTTGCGGGCCGCGTCGTGGGCGAGGGAGGAGATGCCGGCGGTGGTGGGCCGTTCGGTCACGGTCCAGCGGCCGTCGACCCGGTCGTAGATGGCGACCCGGCCGTCGTAACTGCCGGTGGCGATCAGCCGGCCGTCCGTGTCGGCGGCGACGCACTTGATGGAGTGCGTGTGCGGCGTCGACAGGACCCGCACCCCGCGTTCGGGGTCCCACAGGCGCAGCTTCAGGTCGCGGCTGACGCTGGCGAACCAGCCGTCACCGAGGCCCGCACAGCCGTTGGCGATCTTGTCGTGGGCGTTCTCGACCGTGGCGACCTTCTCCAGCGTGGAGATGCGGTACCAGGTGGCGGAGGCGTCGGCGGCGACCGAGAACAGCAGGTCGCCCGAGACCGCGACGCCCTTGACGGCGTTGACGTTCAGCGGCAGGTCCGCGATGTGCTCGACGGTGTCGCCGGCCAGCTTCAGCAGCAGTCCCTCGCCGGTGTAGGCGCCGACCACGGCGTACGGCTCGCCGTCGCGTTCGAAGGCGACGCCGCAGTTCAGCGGCGAGCGGTGCTGGTACAGCTCGCGGCCGGTGAGCGCGTCGAAGACCTTGCCGAGCTGGCCGCCGGACAGGACCAGACCGCCGAGCGGGGTGAGGAAGTTGCACAGGCTGCCGGTCTCGGCCACCGGCTCGCCGTCGCGCCGCACCACGCCCGCGTCACCGACGGTGAGCGTCGTGCCGCCGCGCTCCGGCAGCACCGCGTTGACACCGCCGGTGGGCGGTACGACGGCGGTGTCCCAGGTGCGCGTGTGGTAGTCGTAGCCGCGGTAGGTGGCGCCGAAGGTGGCGAACACCAGACGGGTGCCGCCCGCGAAGGCGCAGGAGCGGGGCCACACGTCGTCGGGCAGGTCCGTGGTGTCCCGGGCCACCGGGACGGCGGAGGAGACGTCCCACAGCCGCATCCTGCGGTCGTAGGAGAGGCTGACCAGCAGGTCGCGGGAGTCGTCGAGGACGAGGCGCTTGATGCCTGCGTCGTGCGCGGGCACGGTGCTGCGTTCCTCGGGGCCGACGACGATGATCTGCCCCTCGTCGTTGCCGGCGAAGATGGTGCCGGAGGAGGAGATGGCGACGGTGTCGGTCTCCACGCCGTCCATGTCCAGGTCGGCGATCATGCCGCCGGTCTCCAGCGACCATCGCTTGATGGTGCCGTCGTCGCTGGAGGAGATCAACTCGTCGGCGTCACGGGCCCATTCGACGGAGATGACGTCGGCGGTGTGCCCCTCGAAGCGGTGCAGCAGCCGGCCGGTGAAGTCGTAGACCCGTACCCGGTGGTCCCGGGAGGCGGTGGCGACGAGTTCCTTGCGGGGGTGGAAGACGGACATCTCCACGTCGTCCTCCTGGTCGCCGAGGACGGCCACCAGCCGCAGGTCGGGCACGGTCCACAAGCGTGCGGTGTAGTCGCTGGAGGAGGTCAGCAGATGCCTGCCGTCCGGTGCGAACTGGCACTGGTTGGCCAGGTGGTCGTGGAACGAACGGGCCACCGCACGCCCGGTGCGCTGGTCCCAGCAGATGACCTGGTTGTCGTAGCCGGCCGTGGCCACGTACTCGTCCCGCCAGGCGGCGATGCCGCTGATGGGTCCATGATGCTGGATCATATGGACTCTCCCAGAAGCTCGATGGTGTGTCCGCCCTGCTCGGCCTTGACCCGCAGATAGTCGTGGTTGCGTTCGGTCCGGTGGATGCCCGTGGGAATCACCTCGTCCACACCGATGCCGTAGCCCTCCAGCTGCCGGACCTTGTCCGGGTTGTTGGTGCGCAGCCGGATGCTGGCCACGTCCAGGGCGCGCAGCATCTGTGCGGCGACGAGGTAGTCGCGCATGTCGTCCGAGAAGTTCAGCTCCCGGTTCGCGGCGAAGGTGTCGAGGCCCTGGTCGTCCTGGAGCCGGTAGGCGTCCAGCTTGTTGTAGAGCCCGATGCCGCGGCCTTCCTGCCGCAGGTACAGCAGGATCCCCCCGGTCTCGGCGAACTGGTCGACCACTTCGGAGAGTTGTGGTCCGCAGTCGCAACGAGCGGAGCCGAACACGTCTCCGGTGAGGCATTCCGAATGCACGCGCACCAGGGGCACGGGCCATGCGGACGGGAACACGACGGCGATGTGTTCCCGTCCGTCGGCGAGTCCCGTGAAACTGATCATTTCGGCGGTGCGCCAGGTACCGTCGCTCACCCGCACCGGTACTTCGACCCGGGTACGGATCGTGGCTTCGGCGGCGAGCGGACCGGTCCTCGGGTGCGGCATCTTGCCGCTGGACGTGTTCAACATGGATCGTCCCTCCGCTGGTAACGGCCCGATCAAGTAATCACACCGTCACCACCGCGCACACTACGGACGGACCGAGACACCCTCCGAAACGTTTTGTATTCAATACCGAGACATTCAACACCGAGACAGAAACGGGCGCGCCACGCACCCGGCCCACAACGGCGGGCCCCGGGCGAACAGTTGGGGGGCCGGGCCGGCGGTGGTGGGGGGTTCACCGCGTTGCGGTCGCGATGCCGCACACCGGCGCCTGCGGGCCCGGTCATCGTCGACGCCGACACCCGCCTGGCGGATCATCCGCCCGGCCGGCACCCGGCGACACGGCAGACGCACACTCTGGAGCCACCGAACACCGGTCGCACCGCGTTCCGATGGCGGAAGCGGGAGATACCCTTCCCGGGCAGTGGTTGACCAAGGGGGGCATGTGCCGCACTCGCAGGAATCCGCCGGTTGCCACGCCGAGGATGAGGACGGCTGGGACGACGAGGAATGGGAGGAGGACGAACCGGTCAGCGAGCAGCGGCAACGTGTGGAGTCCGCCATGGAACTCGCTGAGAAGGACGTCTCCCGCGGCGTGCCAGTTCTTGTCGGCATGCTCACGGACTGGGACCTCGACGAGGACGGCACGCATGAGCTCCGTGCCGAGGTGCTCGGTCACCTGATGCACATGGGCCGCAGCGCCGCCGGGGCGGCCACCTGGGTGGTCGGTGAAGCGGGCACGGCGTATGAGATGCACATCGTTCTCCAGTACGCGAGTTGTCCGCCGTACGAAGAGCCACCGGTGATGACTCCTCAAGAGCGTCGCCGCTGGAACAGCGAGGTGATGGAGCACATCGTCGCGGCGAAGGGCCTTGCCGAGCAGGTGCGCTGGGCGGCGATCAGCGAGTACCTGGATCTCGCCGGCCACTCCGGGTACCGGGCTCTCGCCACCCTGGCGCCCGACATCGACGTCCAGGCCGCGGTGTCCGGCGGTGCCGATGTGCCGGAGCACCTCCTGCAGACGCTCTCCACGTACGTGGCCCAGGACAGCGGCCGTCCCCTGGGGCTCCGGATCGACATCGTGGAACGGCTCTGGGACGACAGCCCTCTGGGCGCGGGGGACGCCCTCGCCGGTGTCCTGCGGGACTGTTCCGTCAGCGGCACCGCACTGGGCACGCTGCTGCGCACGCTGGCGCGGTGTGAGGAGAAGACGCTCGAAGAGCTGGTGGAACATCTGAGCCAGGACGAGTACGAGCGCACGTCGCGACGTTTCCTGGCCGCGATCCTCGACTCCCTGGACGCCGCACACCGCCTCCATCGCATGGGCCGGATCGGTGAGCACCTGCACACGTGGGTGCGCGAGACGGTGCAGGCGGAGTGGGGCGGGACCGGTTGTCACGATGTGTGCCTGGACAACGAGGACGTGGTTGTTCTGACCGACCTCGCTGCCAGGTACCACGAGCTCAGAGACGACATGGCCGATCCCTCCTCCTCAGACCTCGTGGTGGAGGACCAACTGGCGTTGGACTTCGGCACCGACTTGTTCCCGGCGCGATGGCACACCTTGACTATGGGACGGGCACCCGGCATCGCCCTCTGGGCGGAAGGTGACGTTCGGGCGGTCGTCTGCGTACGGCCAACATCTGTACCAGGCACACGATCATGGCGGTTCGGTGTGGAGGACACGGGCCGTGACGAGGTGATCACCTTCAGGGGGCGATTGGTCGACACCGACGACAGCCGTTGTGCCGTAGATTTTCCGGCTGACCTGATGGAACGCCCGGAGTGGGCTCACCTGTTGCTTCAGGGAGTGAAGGCGCTGCGAGAGCACGGGGCAGAATGACGAACAGACACGTCGATCTGGTGGCTCGTTGGGAAAGTCGGCAACCGGTCAGTGTGAGTCCTGGAACACCTGGGGACAGCTGACCGGACACGCGAATCGTTGTACGCTCCGGATACCGCCCTTGACCTGCAAAAAGCGGGCAGGGAGCAGACAAACCGGGAGTTCCTCCGTGCTTCGTACCATGTTCAAGTCCAAGATCCACCGAGCCACCGTCACCCAGGCCGACCTGCACTACGTGGGATCGGTGACCATCGACGCCGATCTTCTCGACGCCGCCGACCTGCTGCCCGGGGAACTGGTGCACATCGTGGACGTCACCAACGGCGCCCGGCTGGAGACGTACGTCATCGAGGGTGAGCGCGGGTCCGGGGTCATCGGGATCAACGGGGCCGCCGCCCACCTGGTCCACCCCGGCGACCTTGTGATCATCATCAGTTACGCTCAGGTCACCGACGCCGAGGCACGCGCGCTGCGGCCCCGGGTCGTGCACGTCGACGCCGGCAACCGGATCGTGTCCCTCGGCGCCGACCCGTCCGAACCGGTCCCCGGCTCGGACCAGCAGCGCAGCCCGCAGGCCGTAGGGGCCTGACAGGACGAGGACCAGGAGCGTGCGTGCCCATGAGCGAGACCGAGATCCGCGACGACCGGGCGGCGGGCCGCCTGGAGGCCCTCGGCGACGGTGAAGTCGTCGGTCGCATCGAGTACTTCGTCCTGGAGGCGCCGGAACGCGCCCTGGTCCCCGTCCACACCATTGTCGAGCCCGCCCACGAGGGCAAGGGCATCGCCGGATCGCTCGCCCGTGAGTTGTACGCCCTCGCCGAGCGCGAGGGCGTCCCGGTGGCCCCCCTCTGCTCGTACGTCGTGAAGTGGGCCGAACGTCATCCGGAGGCGGCCCCGCCGGCCGACCCCCGACTGCTGTCGGCCGCCAAGGACTGGCTGCGCGCCCATCCCGACCGCTTCTGATCGAGCGGCGGTCCGCCTGGTCCGGTTCGAGTGGGCGGTCGACCGATCGGGGCCGTCTCTCCGCGGGCACCCGCGACCCGGGCCGCCGTCCGTCGGTGAGCGCCGGCTCAACGTACCGTCGGCCACCCGCCCGGACTCGTT
The DNA here is from genome assembly GCF_044329325.1 of Streptomyces sp. NPDC017676. NCBI lineage: Bacteria > Bacillati > Actinomycetota > Actinomycetes > Kitasatosporales > Streptomycetaceae > Streptomyces > Streptomyces sp. NPDC017676. Next base: position 193,861 of record NZ_JBIRJA010000004.1, read on the forward strand.
CGGTGCTGCTGTCGGGTGAGTGGCCGGGCGGCGGTCGGGTAGGCGGGGGAGTAGTCCAGAGGCGACGTCCCGTGACTGCCCGGAGGACACCATGACGAACCCGCACCCCGACCCGGTACCGCCGGGCCCGACACCGGGTCCGGGCCCGACCCCGCCGGATCCGTACCCGAGCCCGGTCCCGACCCCGGAACCGGTCCCGCAGCCCACGCCACCCCCGCCGGGCCCCAACCCGAGCCCGCCCCCGCCCCACCCGGGCCCTCCGGAGCCGTCACCGTCTCCCATCCCGCCTGGCCCGGAGCCCGTACCGAATCCCGAGCCGGGGCCTCCGCTCACCTGAGACACGGCAGGGCCGGGCACCTGGAACATGCGAGGCGCCCGGCTCCCCCGAGGGGCGCGGGGCGGTACCGAGATGCGACTCGGCCGCGCCGAGCGGGCGCGACCAGCCACGCCCCGCCCGCACCCGCGCCCCGCTCGACAAGATGAGGCCCGCCAGGGCTCGCATAGCCCGCCGAACCCGCCGAACCCGCCGAACCCGCCGAACCCGCCGAACCCGCCGAACCCGCCGAACCCGCCGAACCCGCCAAGCCCCGCATAGCCCGCTGGGCCCGCCAGGCCCGCTCGGCTCCCGGGGCTCACGCGCGGGCCGCTGCGTCGCGGGCGGGGTGGGAGGTGGGTACCGCCGAGACGGCCGAGACGACGAGCCCGCCGAGATCAGGAACCCGTAGAGACCACGAGCCCGCCGACACCGCTGAGCCCACCAAGCCCGGCGAGCCCTCCCAGCCCGCCGAGCCCACCAAGCCTGGCGAGCCCTCCAGCCCGGCGAGCCCTCCCAGCCCGCCGAGCCCACCAAGCCTGGCGAGCCCTCCAGCCCGCCGAGCCCTCCCAGCCCGCCGAGCCCACCAAGCCTGGCGAGCCCTCCAGCCCGCCGAGCCCTCCCAGCCCGCCGAGCCCTCCCAGCCCGCCGAGCCCTCCAGCCCGCCGAGCCCGCCAATCCCACCGAGCCCACCGATACCAGCGAGCCCCCGAAACAACCGAACCCCTTCGAGCCCGGCCGCGCTACGCGTTCACCTCGCTCCGGTCCCCGCCCCACAGCGTGTGGAACGAGCCCTCCCGGTCCACTCGCCGGTACGTGTGCGCGCCGAAGAAGTCCCGCTGTCCCTGCGTCAGCGCCGCCGGCAGCCGTTCCGCTCGCAGTGCGTCGTAGTACGCCAGGGCGGCCGCGAAGCCGGGCGTCGGCACGCCCTGGCGGGTCGCCGCGACCAGCACCTCCCGCCAGTCGTCCTGCGCCTCGGCGATCTCGCGGGCGAACGTCTCGTCCGACAGCAGGCTCGGCAGGTCGGCCCGGGCGTCGTACGCGGCGCGGATGCGGTCCAGGAACGCGGCCCGGATGATGCAGCCGCCGCGCCAGATCGAGGCCACCGCGCCGAGGTCGATGTCCCAGCCGTACTCCTCGCTGCCCGCGGCGATCTCGTGGAAGCCCTGCGTGTACGACACGATCTTGGACGCGTACAGCGCCTGCTCCACCCGGTCGGCGAAGGCGGCCGCCTCCGACTCGCTCAGCGGGGACGGCTTCGGTCCGACCAGGTCCCGCGAAGCGGCCCGCAGCGGCGCGTGACCGGACAGCGAGCGGGCGAAGACGGCCTCGGCGATGCCGGACACCGGAACGCCCAGGTCCAGCGCGATCTGCACCGTCCAGCGGCCGGTGCCCTTCTGCTCGGCCTGGTCCACCACGACGTCTACGAACGGCTTGCCGGTGGCCGCGTCCACGTGGGACAGCACCTCGGCGGTGATCTCGATCAGGTACGAGTCCAGCCGACCGGTGTTCCAGGTGCGGAAGATGTCCGCGATCTGCGCGGGCGCGTACCCGGCGACGTCGCGCAGCAGCTGGTACGCCTCCCCGATCAGCTGCATGTCGGCGTACTCGATGCCGTTGTGGACCATCTTCACGAAGTGCCCGGCACCGTCGGGACCCACGTGCGTCACGCACGGCGCCCCGTCCTCCGCCTTCGCGGAGATCTTCTCCAGCATCGGGCCCAGCGACCCGTACGACTCCTTCGAACCGCCCGGCATGATGCTCGGACCGTGCAGCGCACCCTCCTCGCCGCCGGAGATGCCTGTGCCGACGAAGTGGATGCCCCGCTCGCGCAGCTCACGCTCCCGGCGCCGGGTGTCCGCGAAGTGCGCGTTGCCGCCGTCGATGATCATGTCGCCGGGCTCCAGCAGCGGGGCGAACTCCTCGATCACCGCGTCCGTCGGCTGGCCCGCCTTGACCATGATGACCAGCCGGCGCGGACGTTCCAGGGCCGCCACGAACTCCTCGGCGGTCTCGGCCGCGACGAAGTCGCCCTCGTCCCCGAACTCCTCCACCAGCGCCTTCGTCCGCGACACCGTACGGTTGTGCACGGCGACCGTGTAGCCGTTGCGCGCGAAGTTCCGCGCGAGATTGCGGCCCATGACCGCGAGGCCCGTGACACCGATCTGCGCTGAAGTGCTCATACCGCCTGCTCCCTGGTTGCCTCGTGTACTACGGCTCCGTCAGTACGGGTCCTTGCCCATCCTGACGTGCCGCTACGGCGAGCGCACATCCGACCCGCCACGCATGTGTACGCAGCGGGGCCACCGTCCGCCTCACTGACCGGCCCGTCGGATCAATCAGGGGCCGTTCCCGGCCACTTGGACCGCACAGGCGGCCGATTTCCTGTCTTGTCATGGCCTGTTCGGGGCGCTTACTTTTGCCGCTCCTGACGCATGCCGAGGGGATTTCGGACATGGCCGTACGCGGCCGGCACCGCCGGTACCAGCCGAACAGGATCAACCGCGCCTCACTCACCGTCACGGCGAGCGGCGCCGGCCTCGCGATCCCGCTGGTCGCCGCCGGCACCGCGGACGCCGCCGACGTGGCCACCTGGAACAAGGTCGCCGCCTGCGAGTCCAGCGGCAACTGGAACATCAACACGGGCAACGGCTACTACGGCGGGCTGCAGTTCACCCAGTCCACCTGGGAGGCCTACGGCGGCACCCGGTTCGCGCCGCGCGCCGACCTGGCCGGCAGAGCGGAGCAGATCGCCGTCGCCGAGAAGGTCCTCGACGGGCAGGGGCCGGGCGCCTGGCCGGTGTGCTCGGTGCGGGCCGGGCTGACCCGGGGCGGACCCGCCCCCGACGTGCACACCGAGACCAGCTCCGCGCGCCCCGCGACAACCGGTTCCGCGCACTCCGGCTCAGCGAAGTCCGGCTCCGCCCACCACGCCGGCTCCGCCCACTCCAGCTCCGTCAAGGACGTGCAGCCGCAGACCACCCCGCAGTCCCGGGCCGGCCGGGCAGAGATGTACACCGTGGTGCACGGCGACACACTCTCCGGCATCGCCGGTGACCACCACGTGACGGGCGGCTGGCGCACGCTGTACGCGGGCAACCGCGCCACCATAGGCACCGATCCCGACCTGATCATTCCAGGGCAGCGGCTCAGCCTGAACGGCACCCCGACCCGCCCCGCGCCCCCCAAGGCACCGAAGAAGAAGGCCCCTTCCGAGCACCCCACCACCCACCGGACGCCCCCGGCCCGGCACGCGCTCGTCGCCCCGGTGACCGCGTCCGTCGGCACCGGCTACCACGTGGCGGGCTCGCACTGGTCGAAGGGCTACCACACCGGCGTCGACTTCCTCGTGCCGACCGGCACGTCCGTGAAGGCGGCGGCGGCCGGGCGCGTGGTGGCCGCGGGCTGGGGCGGCTCGTACGGCTATCAGGTCGTGATCCGGCACGCCGACGGCCGCTACACCCAGTACGCCCACCTGTCGGCCATCGCCGTGCGGAACGGCCAGAGCGTCACCGCGGGCCAGCGCATCGGCCGCTCCGGCGCCACCGGGAACGTCACGGGCCCGCATCTGCACTTCGAGGTGCGGACGGGGCCCGGGTTCGGCTCGGACGTCGACCCGCTCGCCTATCTCCGGGCCGGCGGCGTCAGGATCTGACGCGGGTACGGCGCAGGGCCGACACCGGCAGCGGTACGGTGACGCCCGCGGGCAGCGGGGTGTACGACGCCGGGAGCACACCGTCGGCGGGCGGTCCGGCGCTGTCGGTGTCCGCCCCACCGCTCCCGGCCGGGCCGGACACCGACAGCGCGGGCACGCCGGGCTCGGCGGTCCCCGCGAGAACACCCGCCTCGCTCGCCCCGGCGCGCTCCACGGCCTCGGCCGGACCGGTGCGGCCGGCCGGCTCGCCCGACTCGGCCCGGACCGGCGCCGGAGTGGCAGCCCCGGGGACGCGCACCGGCTCGCTCGGCCCGGCGGGGAACGCCGGTTCGCCCGCCCCAGCACGGGTCACCGGGGGCGACGTGCCGACGCCGGTCTCCGCGCGCCCGCCCCGCTCCGCACCGGTGGTCATGCCCTCGCGCGGCTGCGGCACGACGAGACGCGTGTGCTCGGTGGACCGCGTCGGTTCCGCGGCCACCGTCGCTCCCTGCCCGGAGGGCACCGAGGTTAGTGACACGACGTCCGGTGCCGGAACAGCGGACGCCGCCTCGCCCGAGGACGCTGTCAAGACCGGCGCCTGTACGTCCGACGGCGCCGTCGGGACCGGCGCCCGCCCGCCCGAGGCCGCTGTCAAGACCGGCGCCCGCCCGCCCGACGGCGCTGCCGAGACCAGCGTCGACTCGCCCGAGGCCGTTGTCGGGACCGGCGCCGGCTCGTGCGACGGCGCTGTCGAGACCCGCGCCCACCCGCCCAACGGCGCTGCCGGGACCGGCGCCCGCCCGTCCGGCGGCGTTGCCGGGGCCGGGGTCGTCTCGCGTGTCAGCCGTTCCGTCGTCAGCATGATCAGTCCGCCCGCCGCCACCACCCCGCAGCCCAGGGCGAGCACGGTGCCCGTGGTGCCGTGGCGGAACGACTCGCCGAACATCAGGATGCCGACCGCGGCGGCCAGCACCGGATTGACCACCGTCAGCGTGGCCAGCGGGGCGGCGAGGCCGCCGCCCCGGTAGGACGCCTGGGACAGCAGGACGCCGGCGACCGCGAAAAGGCCGATCACGGCGAGCGAGGGCAGGTCACCCAGTGCGATGCCGTGGCTCCAGTCGACGGCCACGGTCTTGGTGAACACCGACGACATGCCGAACGCGATGCCGGAGGCGGTGGCGAGCAGCACGCTGCGCACGGCGGGGTGCCGGTGCGCGGCCAGGCCCGCGAACATCAGCGCCACCACCGCCCCGCCGGTGACCAGCGCGACCGCGAGCCGCTGGGCCGGGGCCAGGGAGTGCGCGGAGGAGGAGCCGACCAGGGAGAGCAGACCGGCGAGGCCGACCGTGGCCATGAGGGCGCCGCGCCAGGCGGTCGCGCCGGCCCGGCGGCCGACGCACAGCGCCGCCATGGGCAGCGCGAAGACGATGGTCAGCGCGCCGAGCGGCTGGACCAGGCTGAGCGGCCCGTAGGCCAGCGCCACGACGTGCAGCACGCCGCCGAGACCGTTGAGCGCCAGCGCACCCCACCAACCCGGCCGGCGCAGCGGCAGGTACCCGCGGTCGGGGGAGGACACCGCGACCTGCTCCTGCACGATCGCTCCGCCCGCGTAGGCGAGGGCGGAGACGACCGACAGAAGCACGGACAACGCCAGGGCGCTCATCGGTGTCTCCTCTGCGTGCGACGGGCGTCCTGTGCCCGGCGCGGCGTACGGTCGGCTTCCATGCCCAACACTCTGCCCGCCCCGGTGCTTCCCGTCGTCGTACCTGAGCACGCAATGCGTCCTACTGCCGATGGAGTACACCAGCGGCCTGATCATCCCCTGGACGGGTGATCGTGCGGCGGACACCCGCCTGAGCAGCCCCGCGCCGCGCCTGGTACGAGTGTCTGTCGTGGACCTCGACCCCGAACTCTCAGCCCTGCGCGCGCTCGGCGGCTTCTTCCCCCTGCGCACCCTCCCGGGAGCCGCCGACGGCACCGGGGCACGACGGCTGCCGAGCCTCGCGGAGGGCTACGCGGGGGCCGCCACGGAGACCGGCCGCGACCCTCTGGCGCTGCGCGTCGCCACCGTCGCGGACCGGCTCGGCACCGGCGAGCCCCGGGTCGCCGCCTCCCTCGCCCAGCAGGGACTGGCCGCCCGGCTGTGGTCGGCGGCCCTCGGCTGTGCCGTCCTGTACGGCCGGCTGCCCGACCTGGACCCGCGCCTGCTGCGCTGGGACGCCCGCGCCGCCGTCCCCGACGATCTGTGGCTCACCGAGCTGCGCCCGCTGCCGGGAGACGCCGCCACGCTCGTCGGCACCGTGCTGCACGGTCATCTGGAGCCCCTGGCGAAGGTCCTGCGGGACCGCTACGGCGTCGCGCCGGGCCTGCTGTGGGGCAACGCGGGCTCCGCGCTCGCCGCGACCGCACGGGAGCTGAGCCGCTGGGCGCGCGCCCAGGGCCGTACCGGTGTCGCGGCCCGCGCCCGGGCGCTCACCGGTGACCTCTTCGCCCACCCCCTGCTGAGCGCCACCGGCATCCGCACCGGCCCGGCGTTCCGGCGCCGCAGCTGCTGTCTGTACTACCGGGTGCCCGGCGGCGGGCTCTGCGGCGACTGCTGCCTCACCAGAGTGCCGCGCTCCTCCCCGCGCTCTTCCCCGGGCGCCGCATCTGGGTGACCATGAGGGGAACCTGCCACCGAGACCAGGGGGTTGCCGGGTGCGAGTGGGACTGCTGAGCCGGGAGTACCCCCCGGATGTGTACGGCGGCGCCGGTGTCCATGTGGAGTTCCTCGCCCGCGAGCTGGCGTCCCTGGTGGACCTGGAGGTGCACTGCTGGGGCGAGGGCCGCGGGGTCGGCGTCGTACGGCACCGGCCCTGGTCCGTCCTGGACGGCTCCAACGACGCGCTGCGCACCTTCTCCGTGGACCTCGCCATGGCCGCGGCCCTCGAAGGCCGCGAACTCGTCCACTCCCACACCTGGTACGCCAATCTCGCCGGCCATGTCGCCAAGCTGCTGTACGGCATCCCGCACGTGGTCACCGCGCACTCGCTGGAGCCGCTGCGCCCCTGGAAGGCCGAGCAGCTCGGCGGCGGCTACGCGCTGTCGGGGTGGGCCGAGCGCACCGCGGTCGAGGCCGCCGACGCGGTGATCGCCGTCTCCGGCGCCATGCGCGACGACATCCTCGCCTGCTATCCGGCCCTCGACCCCGCCCGCGTCCACGTCGTCCACAACGGCATCGACACGCGTCTGTACCGGCCCGACCACGGCACCGACGCGCTCACCCGGCACGGCATCGACCCGGCCCGCCCGTACGTCCTGTTCGTCGGCCGGATCACCCGGCAGAAGGGCGTGCCCCATCTGCTGCGTGCGGTACGGGACATCGACCCCGGTGCCCAGGTCGTGCTGTGCGCGGGCGCCCCCGACACCCCGGAGATCGACCGGGAGTTCCAGGAGCTGTTCGAGGAGCTGCGCCGGGTGCGGGCGGGCGTGCACTGGATCCCGCAGATGCTGCCGCGCACGGAGGTGATCCAACTCCTCACGCACGCGACGGTGTTCGCGTGCCCGTCGGTCTACGAGCCGCTCGGCATCGTCAACCTGGAGGCGATGGCCTGCGGCACACCGGTCGTCGCGTCCCGGGTGGGCGGCATCCCCGAGGTCGTGGACGACGGCCGTACCGGTCTCCTGGTCGACGTGGACGACGATTTCGCGTCCGGGCTCGCCCGGGCGCTGGACACCGTCCTCGGTGATCCGGACACGGCCCGGCGGATGGGCGAGGCCGGACGGGCCCGCGCGGTGGGGGAGTTCGGCTGGGACGCGGTGGCCCGCCGCACGGCGGGACTGTACGAGGAGATCCTCAAGCAGGCTTAGTCCGGCCCGCTCGGGGCAACCATGGTTCAACCACGGTGAGGGGAGCGGCCATGCGTCGTGGAGGGCCTTCCGTACTCGGGATCGTGCTGGCCGGCGGCGAGGGCAAACGCCTGATGCCGCTGACCGCGGACCGCGCCAAACCAGCCGTCACCTTCGGCGGCACCTACCGGCTCGTCGACTTCGTCCTGTCCAACCTCGTCAACGCCGACGTGCTGCGCATCTGCGTGCTGACCCAGTACAAGTCGCACTCGCTGGACCGGCACATCACCACCACCTGGCGCATGTCCAGCCTGCTCGGCAACTACGTCACCCCGGTCCCCGCCCAGCAGCGCCTCGGCCCGCGCTGGTACCTGGGCAGCGCCGACGCCATCCTGCAGTCGCTGAACCTGGTCCACGACGAACAGCCCGAGTACGTGGCCGTGTTCGGCGCCGACCACGTGTACCGCATGGACCCGCGGCAGATGCTCGCGCAGCACATCGAGGGCGGCGCGGGGGTGACGGTGGCCGGCATCCGGGTGCCGCGCGCGCAGTCCTCCTCCTTCGGGGTGATCACCCCGGGCTCGGACGGCCGCACCGTCGAGCGCTTCCTGGAGAAGCCCGCCGACCCTCCGGGCCTGCCGGACGACCCGGAGACGGTCTTCGCCTCGATGGGCAACTACGTCTTCACCACCAAGGTGCTGATCGAGGCACTGCACCGGGACGCCGAGGACAGCCAGTCCGTGCACGACATGGGCGGCTCGATCCTGCCCCAGCTGACCGCGCGCGGCGAGGCGCAGCTGTACGACTTCAGCGACAACCACGTGCCCGGCGAGACCAGCCGCGACCAGGGCTACTGGCGGGACGTGGGCACCCTGGACGCCTACTACGAGGCGCACATGGACCTGATCGCCGAGCGCCCGGCGTTCAACCTCTACAACCGGCAGTGGCCCATCTACACGCACTCCTACCAGCTCTCCCCGGCCCGCTTCAACGCGGGCGGCATCGCGAGCGAGTCCATCATCAGCGCGGGCTGCCTGATCCGCGGCCAGGTCACCCGGTCGGTGCTCTCCCCGGGCGTGCGCGTCGACCCCGGGGCGGTCGTCCAGGGCTCGGTGCTGCACGACAACGTCCACATCGGCCGGGGCGCGGTGGTCCGCGGTGCCGTGCTGGACAAGAACGTCGAGGTGCCGCCCGGCGCGACGATCGGCGTCAACCCGGAGCGGGACGCCGAGCTGTACACCGTGTCCAAGGGCGGGGTCATCGCGTTGGGGAAGGGGCAGCGGGTGCCCTGACGGACAGGGCGTCAGCGGCCCCCCACGGCGCGACGCGTTCGACATCACCCTCTCGGAATGCCCAGGTTTGCGCCGTCGGCCGTCCAGGATGCAGGCAACGACGTCCAACCTGCGGAGGTCTTCCGACATGAGAGGGACCCGGCGCACACGGCTGTGCCTGGCCGGGGTGATGGCAGCGTCCGCGCTGATCGCCACCCCCGCCGCACGCGCCGCCGAGCGGACCGACGGCCACCTCACCGACCTGGTCAACCCCTTCATCGGGAGCCAGAACGAGGGCAACACCTTCCCCGGCGCGGCCGTGCCCTTCGGCATGGTGCAGCTCTCCCCGGACACCGGGCACAGCACCGGGTACGACTACGCGCAGAACCGTATCCGCGGGTTCTCGCTGGTCCACCTCTCGGGCGTCGGCTGCCGGATCGGCGGCGACCTGCCCGTGCTGCCCACCACCGGCGACGTCACCGAGACGGACTACGCCCAGTACGCGGCGGCCTTCTCGCACGACGACGAGGAGGCGAGCCCCGGCTACTACCGGGTCGGCCTCGCCTCCGGCATCCGCGCCGAACTCACCGCGACCGCCCGCACCGGCGTCCAGCGCTACACCTTCCCGGCCACCGACAAGGCCAACGTCCTGCTGAACGCGGCCCAGTCGCTGCACAAGGCGGTGAGCAGCGCGGTGCAGATCCTGGACGACCGCACCGTGCGCACCGAGATCACCGGCCACGGCTTCTGCCGGGACACCGGCCCCTACACGGTCTACACGATCACCCGCTTCAGCCGGCCCTTCACCGCCTACGGCACCTGGGCGGGCGGGACCGTCACCCCGGGCGCCCGGAGCGGATCCGGCGGCGCCTACGTCCGCTTCGACACCACCCGGGACCGCACGGTCGAGGCGACCACCGCCCTGTCGTACGTCGACTCGCGCGGCGCCGCCGGCAACCTGCGCGCCGAGGGCGGCCAGGCCTTCGACGCCGTACGCCACCGGGCCCGCGAGGAGTGGGAGCGCCGGCTCGCCGCGGTCCGGGTGCGCGGGGGCACGCCCACGCTCCGCCGGACCTTCTACTCCTCGCTGTACCGCTCCCACCTCGCGCCCAACATCGGCAGCGACGCCGACGGCCGCTACTTCGGCTGGGACCGCCGTACCCACCGCGCCCGCGGCTTCACCTACTACCAGAACTGGTCGCTGTGGGACACCTACCGCACCCAGGCCCAGCTCCTCGCGCTGCTCGCCCCACGCGAGGCCCGGGACATGGCCCGGTCGGTGGTCGCGGTCGACGAGGACGGCGGGTGGCTGCCCAAGTGGGGCTACGGTCCGGTCGAGACGAACATCATGAGCGGTGACCCGGTCACCCCGTTCCTGACCACCGCCTACCGGATGGGGCTCCTGAGGGGATTCGAGGAGCGGGCCTACCGCGCGCTGAAGAAGAACGCCGACGGGGTGCCGCCCGCCGAGTACCCGGGCATCGGCCGGGAGGCCAACGCCGAGTACATCGCCGACGGTTTCGCGCCCTACGTCAAGGGCCGGCCGTACGCCAAGATGGGCGACTCCGACTACCACCACGGGGCCTCCGTCACCCTGGAGTACGCGCTCGCCGACGCGATGCTCGCCCAGATGGCCCGCGGTCTCGGCCACGAGGACGACGCCGCCCGCTACGCCGCCCGCTCGCGCAACTACCGGAACGTCTTCGACCCGGGCACCGGCTTCTTCCGCGCCCGTGACGCCTCCGGCGCCTTCACCGGCTCGCCCGACCCGGCCCGCGGCACCGGCTTCCACGAGGGCACGGCCTGGCAGTACCAGTGGCTCGTCCCGCAGGACGTCCCGGGCATGGTCGATCTGATCGGCGGCACACGCGCGGCCAACGCCCGCCTGGACGCCTTCTTCGCCTACGACCGGCTGCTGGCGGACCCGGAGGGGACCGCCCGCGAGGTGTGGGTGCACGGCGACCCGTACGCCTACTACAACGCCGCCGTCTACAACCCGATGAACGAGCCGGACCTCATCGCGCCCTACACCTACCTCTCCACCGGCCAGCCCTGGAAGACCACCGACGTGGTGCACGCGGCGCTGACCCTGTTCACCGACAGTCCCACCGGCATGACCGGCAACGACGACCTCGGCACGATGTCCGCCTGGAACGTCCTGTCGTCCATCGGCCTCTTCCCGGTCCAGCCCGGCTACGACACCTGGGGCCTGACCACCCCGGTCTTCGACCGCGTCGACCTCGCCCTGGACCGCCGCTACTGGCCCGCCGGCCGGCTGACGGTGACCGCCCCCGGCACCTCGGACACCGACCGCTACGTCCAGGCCGTGCACATGGACGGCAGGCCGCACGGCCGGACCTATCTGACGACCGGCGCGCTGCGCTCGCTGCGCTCCCTGGCCTTCACGGTCGGCCCGCGGCCGTCGGAGTGGGGTACGTCACCCGAAGCGGCGCCGCCCGTCCTGAAATGACCTCAGTCGTCGCCTGCGTCCCGCCGATCTCACCGGTGGCGGGACTTAACCTGGCATTAACTGTGCGTAGCGTGATCGTACTTGACCGTAATCGCTCAGCAGGGATTGACTGCTGATCCACCCCCTCGTCGACGCGTGAGGCAAGCCCTTGACTTCCGACCTGCTGGCTCCACTCGACCTGGCCTTCTGGAACATGGAGTCCGACCGGCACCCGATGCACCTCGGGGCGCTCGGCGTCTTCTCCGCGCACTCGCCCACCGCCGGGGCCCACGCCGCCGACCTGCTCGCCGCCCGTGCCGCCGCCGTACCCGGTCTGCGCATGCGCATCCGCGATCTGTGGCAGCCGCACGCCTTCGGCGGCGCCGCCCGCGAGACCGACCCGGACTTCGACCCTCTGAACCACGTGACGCTGCACGCCCCGACCGACGACTTCCACGCGGACGCCGGGCGGCTGATGGAGCGCCCGCTGGAACGCGGCCGGCCCCCGTGGGAGGCGCACGTGCTGCCCGGCGAGGACGGGATGTCCTTCGCCGTGCTCTTCAAGTTCCACCACGCCCTCGCCGACGGGCTGCGCGCGCTGAAGCTCGCCGCCGGCGTCCTCGACCCCGTCGACCTGCCCGAGCGCGCGCCCCGCGCGATCGAGCCGCCGCGCGGCCTGCTGTCCGACGCGCGCCGGCTGCCCGCGCGGATGCCCGGGCTGTTCCGGGACGCGCTGTCCGACGTGGGCCGGGCCCTGGACATCGGCGCCTCGCTCGCCCTGTCCACCCTCGGCATGCGGCCGTGTGCCGCTCTGACCTCCGCGCCCAGCGGCACCCGCCGCACCGCCGGGGTCGTCCTCGACATCGACGACGTGCACCGGGTGCGCAAGAGCGCCGGCGGCACCGTGAACGACGTCCTCATCGCCGTCGTCGCCGGCGCGCTGCGCCGCTGGCTGGACGAGCGGGGCGACGGCAGCGGGGGCGTGGCGCCCCGCGCCCTGATCCCCGTCTCCCGGCGCCGTCCGCGCACCGCCCAGCCGCAGGGCAACCGGCTCTCCGGGTACCTGATACGGCTTCCGGTGGGCGAGCCCGACCCGCTCGGCCGTCTGGAGACGGTGCGGACTGCGATGATCCGCAACAAGGACGCGGGTCCCAACCGGGGTGCCGGCGCGGTCGCGCTGCTCGCCGACCACGTGCCGGCGCTCGGGCACCGGCTGGGCGGACCGCTGGTCGGCCAGGCGGCCCGGCTGTGGTTCGACATCCTGGTCACCAGCGTGCCGCTGCCCGGGCTCGGGCTCCGGCTCGGCGGCCACGAGCTGACCGAGGTGTATCCGCTGGCCCCGCTCGCACCCGGCCAGGCGCTGGCGGTCGCGATCTCGACGTACCGCGGGCGCGTGCACTACGGGCTGGTCGCCGACGCGGAGGCCGTGCCGGACCTGGACCGGTTCGCTCATGCGGTGACGGCGGAGGTGGAGACGCTCCTGGCCGTCTGCGACGGCTGAGCATCGGCCACGTGGCTCCCACCCGCACCACCCGGGCGGCTTCCGTCGTCGGGTGCGGGTGGCCCCCGCGGGGCGTGCGCCCCGCCGGCGCCCCCCGGCGCGGGGCGGGCGGTCGGGCGGGTGCGGCACCCACCCGACCGGGCAGCGGTTTGGTGCGCCGGGCCGGGCTCCGTAAAATTCGCTGTTCGAAAGCGGGCGCGAGTCGGAGCGCTGCGCGGGTGATCAGGGAAGCGGCAGCGCGATGACGGTGACAGACGACGGCTCGGCGGCGATGGACGTGCCCACGGACGCCGCCATGGACGAGGCGGTCCACGGGCCCGGTATCGACCCGGAGCGGCTGGCCGTCTGCCTGAGCGTGCTGGAGGAACTGGACCGGATCGACGTCGACCACCCCGACGCCATCGCGGTCCGCCGTGCCACCTCGCACATCTACCGGACGGTGAAGCAGCGCCGCCGCCAGGAGCGCCGGGCCGCCAAGACCGCGCACGACCGCTCCGTCACCGAGGCCACCGCCACCGGCTCCGCCGAGCGCATCGACGACGAGACCGAGGGCATCCTGCCCTCCTCCAAGGTCGAGGCCGGCCGGATCGCGGGCATACTCCAGCGCCCGCGCTCCTGCTACATCTGCAAGCAGCGCTACGTCGAGGTCGACTACTTCTACCACCAGCTGTGCCAGAAGTGCGCCGCCGAGAACCGCGCCAAGCGGGACGCCCGAACCGACCTCACCGGCAAGCGCGCCCTGCTCACCGGCGGCCGGGCCAAGATCGGCATGTACATCGCGCTGCGCCTGCTCCGTGACGGCGCGCACACCACCATCACCACGCGGTTCCCCAAGGACGCCATCCGCCGATTCAAGGCCATGGAGGACTCGGCGGACTGGATCCACCGCCTGGAGGTCGTCGGCATCGACCTGCGCGACCCCGGCCAGGTCGTCGCGCTGGCCGATCAGGTCGCCGAGGCCGGCCCGCTGGACATCCTGATCAACAACGCCACGCAGACCGTGCGCCGCCTGCCCTCGGCCTACGCCGCCCTGGTCGAGGGCGAGAGCGCCCCGCTGCCCGCCGGGGAACTCCCCGCCCACCACGTCATCGGCGCCTTCAACTCCGGCGCGGTCGACGGCCTGGCCGCGCTGCCCCTCGGCACCAGCGGCCTCGACGCGCAGAAGGTCGCCGACCTCGCCCTGGTCGCGGGCAACGCCAGCGTCGCCCGGCACCTCGACGGCACCGCCATCGACGCGGGCGGCCTGCTGCCCGACGTCGTGGAGTCCAACACCTGGGTGCAGACGATCGAGCAGATCTCCCCGGTGGAGCTGCTGGAGACCCAGCTGTGCAACTACACGGCGCCGTTCATCCTGATCAGCAAGCTCCGCCCGGCCATGGCCGATGCCGCCAGGAAGGCGGCGAGCGGACGGGCGTACGTCGTGAACGTCTCGGCCATGGAGGGCGTCTTCAGCCGGGGCTACAAGGGCGCGGGCCACCCGAACACCAACGCCGCCAAGGCCGCCATGAACATGGTGACGCGGACCAGCGGCCACGAGATGTTCGAGACCGACCGCATCCTCATGACCTCGGTGGACACGGGCTGGATCACCGACGAGCGCCCCCACTACGACAAGCTGCGCCTCGCCGAGGCCGGCTTCCACGCACCGCTCGACCTGGTCGACGGCGCCGCACGCGTCTACGACCCGGTCGTGCGCGGAGAGGCGGGCGAGGACCTGTACGGCGTCTTCCTCAAGGACTACGCCCCCGGCAAGTGGTAGAGGGCGGGCGGGGCCGCCGCGGGTGACACCCGGGCGCACGCCACGGCTGCGGCGCGCCCCGGGGGGGGCCACGGCGCGGCGCCCCGCTGGGCAGGCCATGCGCGGCGCCCCGCCGGGCAGGCCATGCGCGGCGCCCCGCCGGGCAGGCCATGCGCGGCGCCCCGCCGGGCAGGCCATGCACGGCGCCCCGCTGGGCACGCCATGCGCGGCGCCCGCTGGGCACGCCATGCGCGGCGCCCCTGGGCCAGCCATGGCGGCGGCGCCTCCCGCGCGCGCCATGGCGGCGGCGCCTCTCGCGCACGTCGGGGTGGGGGGCGCCTCCCGCGCATGTCGCGGTGGGGACGCCTCCCGCGCACGTCGCGGTGGCCGCCGTGCCCTCAGTCCACCGCGCCGAGCCGCGCGTGGCGGGCCGCCACCAGTTCCAGCACCGTGCGCCAGTCCTCCAGCACGCCGGCGTCGAGGCCGGCGGTGCGGCTCTCCTCGCCGGCCTGGCGCAGCCGCAGCGCATCGTCGTCCGCCGGGTCCGCGTCCCCGCGGACCAGCCGGAACACCCGCTCCCCGAGCAGGGCGCGCACCGCCTCGGCCGCGCTGCGCGCCCGGGCCGCCTCGTCTCCCGGGCAGAGCACCGGCCCGATGCCCAGCACCAGCCCCGCCACCTGGAGCTCCTTGTCGGCGGGACGGCTGCGGCGCAGCAGCGCCGCGGTCCGCAGCGCGTGCAGGGGCCGGCCGGCGTGCAGCAGATCCATCAGCTCCTCGACACTGCGCAGCTCCATGCGTCAGCCCTTCCGCGAGACAGCCGTTGCCGCGTCAGCAGAACACGGCGACCTTGCGGCCGGGCCAACAGCACTTGAAGAGGTGTTCGCTCCTGTAGGCCACGCGGGTGATTCGCCGCGTCGTCCGAGTGAGCGGCTTGTTGCAAAAAGCCTCATATTGGGGGGTATTGAGAAGCGGTAGGAAGCACATCGGTTACAGCTTGTTTGCACTCCCTATCGAGCGGTTGCCCGCTCATTTGGTTAATCTGGGAGCCGACGGACACCAGCACCGGGGTTCCACCCACACCCACCGTCCGTCCTGGGGCGAGCCGGCGGACAACGGCCTGCTCTGACAGAGGAACCGGCGCCACCGCGTCCGAACTGGCCTTCCATCCAGACCCGAGCGGGCGTCGAGCACCGGAGCGCAGACTGTCCGGTACGCCCCGAGGGTGACCCGACACATAAGGAGTGCGCGGTGACACCGGAGAAGACGAATCGCGATCAGCGCCCCAAGGAACACACGGAGCGCGCGGGCCGCCGGCCCGGAGAACTCGGCAGCCTCGACGTGTGGGCCCGGTCCGCCCCGATCCGCCTCGCGGGTTACGAGGACGACCTCGCCGAGCCCCACATCCTGCCGAGCGTGGACTGACCCCCGGAGTCGGTTCCGTCGCGATCGCCGCCCGCGTGGGCGTGACAGACGCACGCCCACGCGGATCACAGAAGCCGGACACCGGCCGCCGGTCGGGCCTCCCGCACCCCGGACACCGGACGCCCGTCAGGCCCGTCGGCCTCACCTACCGGGCGTCGGCTCCTCGTCCCGCTCCGCCACCGGTGCCGTCCGCCGCCACGGGCTCAGTTCCTCCAACTCCCGCGCCAGCTCCAGCAGCACGGCCTCCGTGCCCGGCCGGCCCACCAGCTGTACGGCACAGGGGGCACCCGAGGGCAGACTGCCGACCGGCACGGACATCGCCGGCCAGCCCGTCAGGTTCCACGGCGGGGTGAAGGGCGAGTAGGCGGTGTTGACCAGGACGTTGCGCAGCCAGCCGCGCTCGTGCCACGGGCCGGCCGTGGGGGAGCGGCGGGCCAGGGCCGGGGTGAGCAGCACGTCGTACTCGGTGAGGAACGGCGTCAGCCGGGCCCGCAGCCGCTCGCGCGCCGCGCCCGTGCGGACCGGCCGGACGAACCGGCCGCCCACAGCCGCGTGCACCCGGGTCCGGCGGGCCAGCCGCGCCCGGTCCAGGCCCTGGGCGTCCACCGCCGTACCCGCCGTCCAGTGCTGGAGCGCGGTCACGCCGAGGGAGAGCGGGTACGGCGGCTCGGCCCGCCGCACCTGATGCCCCGCCCGGGCCAGCACCCCGGCCGCCTGCCGGACCACGGCCGTATACGACCGGTTCACGCTCACCCCGGCGAGCGGACTGCGCAGGCCGACGGCGATCTTCCGGCGCGTCCCCTCCCGTGGCCGTACGAACTCCGTGTCCGCGAGGACCCCCAGCATCAGCCGCAGGTCCTCGACCGTGGTGGCCAGCGGGCCGTTCTCCGACATGCCGAACCAGTCGCCGTCGCCGATCCCCGCGGGCACCACCCCGTGCCCCGGCTTCAGCGTGACCAGACCGCAGTTCGCGGCCGGGATGCGCAGCGAGCCCATCCCGTCGTTGCCCAGCGCGAGCGGCACGAGCCCCGCGGCCACCGCCGCCGCGCTGCCCCCGGAGGAGCCGCCGGCCGTGCGGGAGAGGTCCCAGGGATTGCGGGCGATGCCGTACGGGCCCTCCGTGGTGCCGAAGACGCACAGCTCGGGCACGTTCGTCAGTCCCACGACCACCGCGCCCGCAGCCCGTAGCCGGGCCACCGTCACATGGTCCTCGGCGGCCGGGGCGTCCGGGGTGGCGGCGGAGCCGTTGCGGCACGACTCACCGCGCACCGCGAGATTGTCCTTCACAGCCAACGGCACGCCCGCGAGCGGCAGTCCGGTCAGATCGAGACGGGAGGCCAGGTCGTCGGCCTCGGCGAGCGCCGCCTGGGCCCGGACCTTCCGGAACGCCCCGAGCCGGCCGTCGAGCCGCTCGATCCGCGCGAGGTGCTCGTCCACCACCTCCCTCGGCGTCACCCGCTCCTCGCGGACGGCGGCGGCGATCTCGGCGGCACTCCGGCCGGCCCAGTTGCTCACGGGCGCTCCTCGTTACTCATGGGTACGGAAGACGGGCAGGGAGAACTGTGCCCGCTCAGGGGGTCGCACGTCGAGAGGCCGTGCACCGCCATTGACTTCCGTCGAAGGCCCCGACAACGATGTCACGGCGCAGTCGTCACAGCAGGTACGTTCCATCCCTCATGGAGGCCTCCGCTCGTGAACCCCACCAGACGCACGGTCCTGATCGCCGCCGGCGCCGCCGCCCTGACCCCCGCGATGCCCGTGCTGCCCGCGCAGGCGGCCCCGCGAGCCGCCGCCGCGACCCCGCCTTACGCCTCCTACTGGTACCCGGACTCGCTGCCCGCCGGCAGCCCGGGCCCCGGCATCACCTGGCGCAGCCTGAAGAGCTGGCGCGCCGCCGACGACCCCGACCTCGCGTTCAACGCCGCCTCCATACCGCTCGCCGCCCGCTTCACCCCGACCCCGGCGAACCCCACCGCCCGCTCCGGACAGGCCCGCGTCCAGGCCCTCGTCTCCTTCGGGCCCACCTCCGCCAACCCCTCCCAGGGCTCGGCCACCGCCGACTACTACGCCCTGACCCACTGGGCGTACATCGACGAGCTGGTGTTCTGGGGCGGCTCGGCCGGCGAGGGCCTGATCCTCGCGCCGAACGCCCCCATCGTCGACGCGGCCCACCGGCACGGCGTCCCCGTCCTCGGGAACATCTTCCTGCCCCCGGTGGCCTACGGCGGACAACTCCAGTGGACCCGGGACCTGGTGCAGAAGGACGCCACCGGCCACTACCCGCTCGCCGCGCAACTCGTCGCGGTCGCCTCGGCGTACGGCTTCGACGGCTGGTTCGTCAACGCCGAGACCAGCGGCGGCAACACCGCGCTGGGCACGGCCGTGCTGGGCTTCCTCAAGGAGCTGAAGGCGCTCGCGGCGGCCCAGGGACAACGGGTGACCTGGTACGACGCGATGACCGTGAACGGCACGGTCAGCTGGCAGGGCGCCCTGAACAGCCAGAACCAGGCGTTCTTCCAGGCCGCCGACGACATGTTCGTCGACTTCCGGTGGAGCGCGGCCACGCTCGCCGCCTCCGGTACGAAGGCGGACCAACTGGGGCGGAGCCGCTACCAGTTGTGGGCGGGCGTCGACGTCGAGTCGAACGGGTCCGGTACGTCCGTGAACTGGGACGCGATCGTCCCGGCCGGCAAGCCGCACATCACCTCGATCGGCTTCTACCGGCCCGAGTGGACCCGCAACCACCTGCCCGCCGACCAGCGCGCCCCCGAGGACTTCCATGCGGCTGACGACCGGTTCTGGACCGGGCGGTCGCTGGACCCGTCGCGGCCCGACGCGAGCGATCCATGGCGGGCACCGGCGGTGTCCGTGGCGGACCGGTCGACGGTGACCTCCCTTCCGTTCGCGAGCGTGTTCAACACCGGGCACGGACTGCGGTGGTACGAGGAGGGGGTCGTCACCTCGGACGCGCCCTGGAACCACCTCGGGCTCCAGGACCGGTTGCCCTCGCGGCGGTGGGCGGTCCGCACGGCGGGGGAGCGGCCGGCCGTCTCCTTCGACTTCGCCGACGCCTGGCGGGGCGGGAGCAGTGTGCTGGTCGCGGGTGAACTGGATCAACCAGCGGTGGTGGATCTGTACGCGACCCGGCTGCCGCTCACTGTGAACACGGTTGCCGAGCTGACCTACCGGAGCGAGTCCGGGGAGGTGAACGTCGAGCTGGCGGTGGCGACGGCCGAACCGAGCGCGCCGGGGGCGACACCGCCGTACACATATCTGGCTGTGAACTCGGTCAACAACGGAGTCCGGGTTCGGTCGGTCAACGGCTGGCAGACCGCGACCGTACCGCTCACAGTTCTTTCCGGCACGGTCCACGCGCTCGGCGTACGGCTCACCGCGACCGAGGGCCCGGTCCGCTGGCGCCTGGGCGGCCTGGCCGTACGCGACACCGTGGCCGCACCCGCCGCCCCCTCCGGCGTCCGCGTCACCGCGGCGAACGGCGGCGACCTCCGCCTCGCCTGGACCGCCGCCCCCGGAGCCGTCCGCCACTACACCCTCCACCGCCTCCTCCCCGACGGCACCCGCCGCTTCCTCGGCGCCACCGGCCAGCGCGCCTACTTCGTCGCCGGTCAGCGGCCCGAACAAGGGGAGACGGCCGCGCGGTTCGAACTGCGCGCGGTGGGGGAGCTGTACAACGCCTCGGCCCCGGTGACCGTGACCCACCCCTGGTAGTCACCCCGGAACCACGGGGAGCACCTCGCATACCGGACGACCGCACGCTGATCGATGCCCGCCTCAAGGGGATTCGGAGGTGGAGCCGGTCGCGGGCGGGGGCCCGGTGGGGTGCTTCCCGGGGGACGGGCCGGTTCCGGGTGCCCGGAACGGTGCACCGGGCACGGGTGGGCAAGACGGTGGGCCGGCTAGCCGCCGAGCTGGGCCCGTAGCCACTCCTCCACCTCGCCCACGTGGGCCGCTGCCGCCGCCCGGGCCGCCTCCGGGTCGTGGGCGGCGAGGGCGCGGTGGATGGCGGCGTGTTCGCGGCGGGTGCGGGCGAAGGCGCCCTCCTCCTGGTAGCCGCGCCAGACGCGGGCGCGGAAGGTGCGTGAGGACAGGCCGTCCAGGATGGCGGCCATGGTCTCGTTGCCGGCGGCGGACGCGATCTCACGGTGGAAGGCGAGGTCGTGGGCGAGGATCTCCTCGGGGTCGTCGGTCGCGTTCATCGCCGCCAAGTGCTTCTCCACGGCGGCAAGTTGGTCGGCGGTGATGCGCGCGGCGGCCAGTGCGGTCGCCGTCGACTCCAGGATCCGGCGCACCTCCAGGAGCTCCACCAGACCCGGGCCCCGGGACAGGTCGGCGACCACCCCGAAGGTCTCCAGCAGGTCGCCGGCCTCCAGCGCGGTGACGTAGATCCCGGAGCCGTGCCGTGCCTCCAGGACACCCATGACCGTCAGGGCGCGGATCGCCTCCCGCATCGAGCTGCGGGAGATGCCCAGTTGAGCAGCCAGTTCCCGCTCGGTGGGCAGCCGCTGGCCCGGCTCCAGCCGGCCCTCGGCGATCATCGCCTTGATCTCCTCGATGGCGCGCTGGGTCACCGTGCCCTTCTGCGGGGCTGCCTCGTCCACGCCACTCCTCCAGTCACCGGGTCCGTCGCAGTCTAACCAGCCGAGTGGTCCGACCACTACGCGCCGACAGCCAGAATTTTCGCTGCACGAGGGTGTTCCAGCGGCTGAGTGGTCTGATAAGTATGCGGTCGTCTGCTCGAACCCCCTCGACGAGGAGCCGCGAGATGCCCGCCAGCACAGTGAGCAAACGCAGCAGGTCCCGGATCACCGGCGCGGCGGCCCTGGCCGTCGGCGCCTCGCTCGTGCTCGCCGCCTGCGGCAGCACCAAGGACACCGCGAGCGCGGGAAGCGGCGGCACCGGCAAGGTCGGCGTGATCCTGCCGCTGCTGACCTCGCCGTTCTGGCAGTCGTACAACGACTACGTGCCCAAGATGGCCAAGTCCGAGGGCGTCGAGGCGCTGAAGACGGTCAACTCCAACAGCGACCCCTCGCAGCAGATCACCGACATCGACAACGAACTCAACCAGGGCGTCAAGGGGCTGGTCGTCGCCCCGCTGGACAGCGCCGCGATCCAGGCCGGACTCGACCAGGCCGAACGCAAGGGCGTACCGGTCGTCGCCGTGGACGTGGCGCCCGACAAGGGCAAGGTCGCCATGGTGGTGCGCGCCGACAACGTGGCCTACGGCAAGAAGGCCTGCGACTACCTCGGGCAGCATGTCAGCAGCGGCAAGGTCGTGCAGATCATGGGCGACCTGGCCTCGGTCAACGGCCGCGACCGCTCCGAGGCGTTCCGGTCCTGCGTGAAGGAGAAGTACCCCCGGCTCAAGGTGCTGGAGATCCCCGCCAAGTGGGAGTCGGACACCGCCGCCGCCAAGCTCGACACCCTCCTCAACGCCAACCCCGACATCAAGGGCATCTACCTCCAGGCGGGCGGCGTCTACCTCGCCCCGACCCTGCAGACCCTGAAGTCGAAGAACATGCTCAAGGCGGCCGGGCAGAAGGGGCACATCGCGATCGTCTCCAACGACGGCATCCCGCAGGAGTACGAGGCGATCCGCAAGGGCCAGATCGACGCCACCGTGTCCCAGCCGGCCGACGCCTACGCCAAGTACGGCCTGTACTACATCAAGGCGGCGATGGAGGGGAAGAAGTTCAAGCCCGGCCCGACCGACCACGACTCCACGATCGTCAAGCTGCCCAGCGGCATCCTGGAGGACCAGCTGCCCGCCCCACTGGTCACCAAGGACAACGTCGACGACCCCAAGCTGTGGGGCAACACGGTCCGATGAGCCAGGGTCCGCTCAGCCACAGTTCGGTGACCACACCGCGCATCGACACCACGCCCCTGGTCGAAGCGAAGGACGTCGTCAAGCGGTACGGTCCCACGGTCGCCCTCGCCGACGGCCGGCTCACCGTGCTGCCCGGCGAGTCCCACGCCCTCGTCGGCCGCAACGGCGCCGGCAAGTCCACCCTGGTGAACATCCTCACCGGCCTCCAGGCCCCGGACGCGGGCACCGTCCGTTTCGACGGCGAACCCGCGCCCCCGCTCGCCGACCGGGACGCCTGGCGCCGCAAGGTCGCCTGCGTGTACCAGAAGCCCACCGTCGTACCGGAGCTGACGGTCGCGGAGAACCTCTTCCTCAACCGGCAGCCGCGGGCACGCGGGCTGATCAGCTGGCGCCGGCTGCGCACCGAGGCCGCCGACCTCCTCGCCACCTGGGACGTCCACGTCGACCCGGAGGCCCGTACCGCCGAACTCAGGGTCGAGGACCGCCAGATGGTGGAGATCGCCCGCGCCCTGAGCTTCGGCGCCCGGTTCATCGTGCTGGACGAACCCACCGCCCAGCTCGACAACCGGGAGATCGAGCGCCTGTTCAGCCGGATGCGGGCGCTTCAGGACTCCGGGGTCACCTTCCTGTTCATCTCGCACCACCTGCAAGAGGTCTACGAGGTCTGCCAGACGGTCACCGTGCTGCGGGACGCCCGCTGGATCACGACGGCCCCCGTCGCCGAGCTGCCCAGGTCCGCCCTGGTCGAGGCGATGGCGGGGGAGTCGGTCGCCGAACTCGCGCGGTCGCGCGGCACGGTGAGCGACGCCGCCCCGGTCGTGCTCGACGTACGCGGCCTGACCTCCACCGCGTACGACGGCATCGACCTCACCGTCCGCCGCGGTGAGGTCGTGGGACTCGCCGGGATCAGCGGCAGCGGCAAGACCGAGCTGGCCGAGACCCTCGCCGGACTGCACACCCCGGCCGGCGGATCCGCGCTGCTCGAAGGGGAGCCGCTGCCGTTCGGCGACGTGCGGGCGGCGCTGGACGCGGGCGTCGGCTGCGTGCCCCGCGACCGGCACGAGCAGGGCCTGGTCCCCGGCATGACCGTCGGCGACAACACCACCCTGAGCGTCCTGGACCGGCTCGGCCGCTTCGGTTTCGTCGGCACCGACCGCAGAAGCGGCTTCGCCACCGAGCTGATCGACCGCCTCGACATCCACACCGAGGGCCCCGGACAGCCCGTCTCCGACCTGTCCGGCGGCAACGCGCAGAAGGTCGTCATGGCCCGCGCCCTGGCCTCCGACCCCCGCCTGCTCGTCCTGATCAACCCGACGGCGGGCGTCGACGTGAAGTCCAAGGAGTCCCTGCTGGCCCGCATGGACAGCGCCCGCGAGGACGGCACGGCCGTGCTCGTCGTCTCCGACGAACTCGACGATCTGCGGCGCTGCGACCGCGTCCTCGTCCTCTTCCACGGCCGCATCGTCGCCGAGCACCCGGCCGGCTGGCGCGACCACGAGCTGATCGCCTCCATCGAAGGAGTGGACCATGGCTGACACCAAGGCCCCGCCGCTCACCTCGCCCCGCCTTCCCGACCAGCGGGCCGCCCGGGCCGTGCTGCTCCGCCGCGCCCGCGAACTGGCCCTCGTACCGGCCCTGTTGCTGCTCATGGTGCTGGGCGCGGTGGTCAACGACTCGTTCCTCACCGAGCGGAACCTGATCTCGATCCTGGGCGCGTCGGCCGCCCTCGCCATGGTGGTGCTCGCCGAGTCGCTGGTGCTCATCACCGGCAAGTTCGACCTGTCCCTGGAGTCGGTCGTCGGCATCGCGCCCGCCGTCGGGGCGCTCCTCGTCCTGCCCTCGGCGCAGGCCGGCTGGGGCACCGGGTTCCCGGCACCGGTCGCCCTGCTCGCCATCCTCGTCGCGGGCGCGGCCGTCGGCGCCTTCAACGGCGTCCTGGTCGTGAAGTTCAAGCTCAACGCGTTCATCGTGACGCTCGCGATGCTCATCGTGCTGCGCGGGCTGCTGGTCGGCGCCACCAAGGGCAAGACCCTGTTCGGCATGCCCGACAGCTTCTCCTCGCTCGCCACCACCACCTTCCTCGACGTCCCGATGTCGGTGTGGCTCGCCGCCGTCGCCTTCGCCGTCACCGGGGGCGTGCTCAAGTACCACCGCGTCGGCCGCGCCCTGTACGCCATCGGCGGCAACGCGGAGGCCGCCCGCGCCGCGGGCATCCGCGTGGAGCGCGTGATGCTCGGGGTGTTCGTCGTCGCCGGTGTCCTCGCCTCCGTCGGCGGCATCATGCAGACCGGTTACGTCGGCGCCATCAGCGCCAACCAGGGCCAGAACATGATCTTCACCGTGTTCGCGGCGGCGGTGATCGGCGGCATCAGCCTGGACGGCGGCAAGGGCACCATGTTCGGCGCCCTCACCGGCGTCCTCCTCCTGGGCGTCGTGCAGAACCTGCTGACCCTCGCCCAGGTGCCGTCGTTCTGGATCCAGGCCATCTACGGCGGCATCATCCTCGTCGCCCTGATGATCGCCCGTGTGACGACGGGTCGCGCCCAGGACTGATGAACCGTCACCTTCCCCCAGCAGAAAGGGCATCCGTGTCCGACGCTCCCGCCCGCGTCATCGCGGTCGACACCCACGACATCCGCTTCCCCACCTCGCGCGAGCTGGACGGCTCCGACGCGATGAACCCGGACCCCGACTACTCGGCGGCCTACGTCGTCCTGCGCACCGACGCCGCCGACGGCCTGGAGGGACACGGATTCACCTTCACCATCGGGCGGGGCAACGACGTCCAGGTCGCTGCGATCGACGCGCTGCGCGGCCATGTGCTGGGCCGCGACGTCGGGGAACTGTGCGCCGACCCCGGCTCGCTCTTCCGGGACCTGATCGCCGACAGCCAGCTGCGCTGGCTCGGCCCCGAGAAGGGCGTGATGCACATGGCGATCGGGGCCGTCGTCAACGCCGCCTGGGACCTCGCCGCCCGGCGGGCCGGCAAGCCCCTGTGGCAGCTGCTCGCCGACGCCGAACCGGAGTGGCTGGTCCGGCAGATCGACTTCCGGTACATCACCGACGCGCTCACCCCCGAAGAGGCCCTCGACCTGCTCAGGCGCGGTCGAGCGGGGGCCGGGGAGCGCAGGGCCCGGCTCCTGGAGCGCGGCTTCCCCGCCTACACCACCTCCCCGGGCTGGCTCGGCTACGACGACGACAAGCTCGGCCGGCTCGCCGCCCGGGCCGTCGCCGACGGCTTCCGGCAGATCAAGCTGAAGGTCGGCGCCGACCTCGACGACGACATCCGCCGCTGCCGGGTGGCCCGCGCCGTCGTCGGACCGGAGATCCGCCTGGCGATCGACGCCAACCAGCGCTGGAACGTGGACGAGGCGATCCGCTGGACCAACGCCCTGGCCGAGTTCGGCCCGTACTGGATCGAGGAGCCCACCAGCCCCGACGACGTCCTCGGCCACGCCACCATCCGCCGCGCGGTCGCCCCCGTGAAGGTCGCCACCGGCGAACACGTGCAGAACCGGATCGTGTTCAAGCAGATGCTCCAGGCCGGCGCCCTCGACATCGTGCAGATCGACGCGGCCCGCGTCGGCGGGGTCAACGAGAACCTGGCCATCCTGCTCCTCGCCGCCAAGTTCGGCGTCCCCGTCTGCCCGCACGCGGGCGGGGTCGGCCTGTGCGAACTCGTCCAGCACCTGTCGATGTTCGACTACCTGGCCGTCTCCGGCAGCACCGAGGACCGGGTCATCGAGTACGTCGACCACCTCCACGAGCACTTCGTCACCCCGGTCGTCATCCGCGACGGCCACTACACGGCACCCACCGCGCCCGGCTTCTCCGCCGCCCTGCGCCCGGAGTCCCTCGCGCGGTACACCTTCCCCGGCGGCACCTACTGGGCCGCCGACCCCGACACCCAGAAGGGACAGGCCGCATGAGCGACTTCGCGGGACTGAGGGCCCTGGTGACCGGCGGCGCGTCAGGCATCGGCCGGGCCACCGCCGACCTCCTCGCCGCCCGTGGCGCCCAGGTCGCCGTCCTCGACCTGGACCCGTCCGCGGTCGACAAGCCCCTCCTCGGGCTGCGCGCCGACGTCACCGACGACGCCTCGGTGCGCACGGCCGTCCAGGACGCGGCCGAGGCCCTGGGCGGACTGGACATCCTGGTGAACAACGCGGGCGTCGGCGCCCAGGGCACCGTCGAGGACAACGATGACGCCGAGTGGCGGCACGTCTTCGACGTCAACGTCCTCGGCATGGTCCGCACCGCCCGCGCCTGCCTGCCGTACCTGCGCCGCGCCGCCACCGCCCGTCCGGGCACCGCGGCGATCGTCAACACCTGCTCCATCGCGGCCACCGCCGGCCTGCCGCAGCGCGCCCTGTACAGCGCGACCAAGGGCGCCGTGTACTCCCTGACCCTCGCCATGGCCGCCGACCACGTCCGCGAGGGCATCCGCGTCAACTGCGTCAACCCCGGTACGGCGGACACCCCGTGGATCGGCCGGCTGCTGGACGCGGCCGAGGACCCGGCCGCCGAACGCGCCGCCCTGGAGGCCCGCCAGCCGACCGGGCGGCTGGTCTCCGCCGCCGAGGTCGCGGCCGCCATCGCCTACTTGGCGAGCCCCCTCGCCGGCGCCACCACCGGCACCGCCCTCGCCGTCGACGGCGGCATGCAGGGCCTGCGGCTGCGTCCGGCGGCGGACCGGTGACCCGCCTGGGCCGCGGCGGCGTCGAAGTCACCCCCCTGGGCCTCGGCGTCGCCGCCCTCGGCAACCTCTACACGCCGGTCGGCGACGAGCAGGCGCACGCGGCCGTGCGAGCGGCCTGGGAGCGCGGCATCCGCTACTTCGACACCGCCCCGCACTACGGCCTCGGCCTGTCCGAACGCCGCCTGGGCGCGGCCCTACGGGAGTACGACCGCGCCGAGTACACGGTCTCCACCAAGGTCGGCCGGCGCCTGGAGCCGGCCGACGGCACCGGCGACGACCTGGCCAACGGCTTCGCCGTGCCCGCCGCCCACCGCCGCGTCTGGGACTTCACCGCCGACGGCGTCCGCCGCACCCTGGAGGCGAGCCTGGAACGCCTCGGCCTCGACCGGGTCGACGTCGTCTACCTCCACGACCCCGACGACCACGCCGAACAGGCCTTCCGCGAGGGCTACCCGGCGCTGGAGAAGCTCCGCGCGGAGGGCGTGGTGGGCGCCATCGGGGCCGGCATGAACCAGGCGGAGATGCTCGCCCGGTTCGTCCGTGACACGGACGTCGACGTGGTGCTCTGCGCGGGCCGCTACACCCTCCTCGACCAGAGCGCGGCCACCGAGCTGCTGCCCGAGGCCGTACGGCGCGGCGTGTCCGTGGTCATCGGCGGCGCCTTCAACTCCGGCCTGCTGGCGGACCCGACCCACCACGCGACGTACGACTACACGCAGGCGCCCCCGGAGCTGCTGCACCGGGCGCTGCGGATCAAGGCGGTCGCCGAGCGCCACGGCACCACCCTGCGCGCCGCCGCCCTCGCCTTCTGCTCCGCCCACCCGGCCGTGGCGAGCGTCCTGGCCGGCGCCCGCTCGGCGGCCGAGGTCCACGACTGCGCCGACCAGTTCGCGACGCCGGTGCCGGACGCCTGCTGGCGGGAACTGCGCGCGACCGGCCTGCTGCCCGAGGAGGAACCGTCATGAGGGTCGCCCTGCACACCAAGGTCCGCGCGGACCGGGTCGAGGAGTACGAGGCCGCCCACCGCGCGGTCCCCGAGGACCTCACCGACGCCATCCGCGCCGCCGGGGCCACCTCCTGGACCATCTGGCGATCGGGGACCGACCTCTTCCACGTCCTGGAGTGCGCCGACTACGCCCGTCTGCTCGCCGAGCTGGAACGGCTCCCGGTCAACACGGCCTGGCAGACTCGGATGGCGGACCTGCTGGACGTGGCGCACGACTACTCCGCCGAGGGCGCGGCCGCCGCCCTGCCCGTCGTATGGGAGCTGCCATGAGCGTCGACGCCCACCACCACGTCTGGGACCTGACCGTCCGCGACCAGGACTGGATCCGTGGTCCCGAACTCCAGCCGCTGCGCCGGAACTTCACCGTCGCCGACCTGGAACCCGAGGCACGCGCCGCCGGCGTCGACCGTACCGTCCTCGTCCAGACGATCACCGTGCCCGAGGAGACCCCCGAGTTCCTCGCCCTCGCCGCCGCCCACGACCTGATCGCCGGGGTCGTCGGCTGGACCGACCTCACCCGCCCCGACATCGCCGGCGAACTGGCCCGGCTGCGCGCTCTCCCCGGCGGCTCCTACCTGAAGGGCATCCGGCACCAGGTGCAGGGCGAACCCGACCCCGAGTGGCTGCTGCGGCCCGACGTCCTGCGCGGCCTTGCCGCCGTGGCCGACGCCGGACTGGTCTACGACCTCGTGGTCCAGCCCCACCAGCTCCCGGCCTGCGCCGCGGCGGCCCGGGCCCTGCCCCAGCTCACCTTCGTCCTCGACCACCTGGGCAAGCCGCCCATCGCCTCCGGGGACCGCGCGTCCTGGGCCGCCGCCCTGCGCGCCCTCGCCGCCCTGCCCAACACCGTCGCCAAACTCTCCGGCCTGGTCACCGAGGCCGGCCCGGACACCCGGAACCCGGCCGGTCTGCTCCCGTACGTCGACATCGCCCTGGACGCCTTCGGCCCCGCCCGGCTGATGACCGGCTCCGACTGGCCGGTGTGCACCCTGGTCATGAGCTACACCGACGTCCAGGCGCTCACCCGGGAGGTGACGGCGGGGCTCGGCGAGGCGGAGCGGACGGCGCTGTTCGAGACCACCGCGAGCCGCGTCTACGACCTCTGAACCGCGCCCGCGAGCCGTGTCGGCGGCAGGTACTCCCGCACGAACGTCCGCTCCCAGCACGCCCCCGTCTCCCGCAGTTCCTCCCAGGTCGTGTACCGGTACCGGAACAGCCGGGCCCGGACGTAGCGCGGCGGGGTGTCCGGCGGGAACGGGGAGCGGCGCAGCAGCCGCAGCGTGTCCCGGTCGTTCTCCAGCAGGCGTTCCACCAGGCCGCCGAACCACTCCCCGGCATAGGCCGGCGACAGCGCCGCGAACCACATCAGCCAGTCCAGGCGCAGATGGTAGGGGGCGAACTGGCGCGGCCAGCGGCGGGGATCGCCGGGCTTGCCCCTGAAGGCGTACTCCCGCCAGTCCGAGTCCGAGTCCGGGTGCGGGGTGTCGTCCAGCGTGCCCTCGACCACGACCTCGTAGCGGACCCGGCTGACGCTGCCGAACGCGCCGTAGGTGTTCACCAGGTGCAGCGGGTCGAAGGAGCGGTTCATCACCTGGCGGCGGGAGACCATGTTCACCACCGGGCGGTGGCTCAGGAGGAGCAGCAGCGCGCCGACCGCGAGCACCAGCACCTCGTACCACAGCGGCGCCGACGGCACCGACGGCGCGGTCGTCGGCAGTCGCAGCGCGGACAGCGCCAGCACGATGGTGATCCAGTTCAGCCAGGAGAAGTTGCCGGAGAGCACCAGCCACAGCTGGGTGACGATCATCAGCGCGGCGGCGGCCGAGGCGATCGGCTGCGGAGTGAACAGCAGGACCGGCACGACGAGCTGGGTGACGTGGTTGGCGGCCACCTCCACCCGGTGCAGCGGCTTCGGCAGACGGTGGAAGAACCAGCTCAGCGGGCCCGGCATCGGCTGGGTCTCGTGGTGGTAGTCCAGACAGGTCAGCCGCCGCCAGCAGGCGTCGCCCCGCATCTTGATCAGCCCGGCGCCGAACTCCACCCGGAACAGGATCCAGCGCAGCAGGAACAGCACGACGACCGGCGGCGCCACCTCGCCGTTGCCGAGGAACGCGGCGAGGAACCCCGTCTCCAGCAGCAGCGACTCCCAGCCGAACGCGTACCACGTCTGGCCCACGTTGACGATCGACAGGTACAGCGCCCACGGCACCAGCCACAGCAGGATCCCGGCCCACAGCGGCAGCAGCGAGTCCGCCCCGGCCAGCAGGGCCGCCGACACCGCGCAGCCCGTCCAGGCGCAGGCCGCGAAGAAGCGGTCGGAGTAGTGCAGGTGGAACAGGCTGGGGGCGTGCCGGAACCGCACCCGGTCCAGGTGGCGGGGGATCGGCAGCATCCCGCGCTCGCCCAGCAGCGCCCGGAACTGCAGGGCCGCCGTCAGGAACGCGACCAGGTACACGGTGGCCAGGGCCCGCTGGAAGACCAGCCGGCTCAGCCAGTAGTCGGGTGCGGTGAACCACTCCACGGCTGTGCGCGCCCTCCTGTGCGGCGAACCCGGCGCCGCTGTCGTCACGGCGTTCCCCGAGTTGCCAGCCAAACCTGAGCAATGCCAACAATAGGGCGTAATCACCCACAGTGATGCGGAGTGTGCGGTGCGGATACCCACCCGATCCATCGTCGCGGCCTGGGCGCTCTCGGTGGCCCTCCTCGCCGCGGGCTGTGCGGGCGCCGGTGTCAAGCAGACCAAGGCGGGCGAACTGGTCGTCCTGGAGGCCGCCACCGAGCGGGGCCCCGACCCCTTCACCGACTCCACGGACACCACCACCCGGCCGGAGTCCCCCCGGGGCACCGCCAAGGTCCAGCCCGGCGAGGTCGAGGCACCCCTGCGCGCGGCCCGTACCGTGTCCGGCGCCACCCCCGGCCTGTACCGGGGCACCCCGCACGTCGCCGCCTGTGACGTCGAGCGGCACATCGGCCGTCTGCTGGCGGACGGGGCCAAGGCCGACGCCTTCGCCCAGGCGGCCGGCGTCACCCGGTCGGCGCTCCCCGGCTATCTGCGCGGCCTGACCCCGGTCGTCCTGGGCGGCGACACCCGCGTCACCAACCACGCCTACCGCGACGGTCAGGCGGCCCGCTACCAGGCCGTGCTCCAGGCCGGCACCGCCGTCCTCGTCGACGACCGGGGCGTGCCCCGGGTGCGCTGCGCCTGCGGCAACCCGCTCAAGCCGCCCGCGCCGACCCGCGGCGGTGCCGGGGCCCGCGGCACCCCCTGGGCCGGATACGAGCCGGACCAGGTGATCGTGGTGGCCCCGGCGCCCCGGGCCGTCACCAGCATCACGATCATGGACGCCGCGACCCGTACCTGGATCGAGCGCCGGGTCGGCCCCGATGTCCGCCGGGACAGGATCGTGCCCCCGCCCGCGCGGGCCGCCGCCAGCCCGGTCCCGTCCGGTCCGGCGGACGCCGGGCCGTCGGTCACCGGGCGGCCGAGCCCGCGCGAGAGCGGCCCGGCCGCGTCGGAATCCCCGTCCGGTACGCAGCGGTCCCCGGCGAGTACGCCGTCGTCCCCGTCCGGCTCCGCGACGCCGGACGGCCCTGGCGATCGCCCGGCCGGTGCCAGCGGGCTCGCGGACCGGAACACCGGGACGACGGCGCAGGAGCCGCCACCGGCCGAGGACGCCCCCGACCCGGACCCCGTTCTCGATCCGGCCCGCGATCTCTCCCTCGACCTCTCCGTGGCCCCCACGGACCCGGGTGTCTCCGATCCGGACGTCTCCGATCAGGGCGCCGCCGATCAGGGCTGAGCGCGGCCCCCCACTCGCCCCCAGGTCGCCGATCAAGTCGAAGAATCGGCCGGTTCCTGGCAAGGTGGCCCCATGGCCGATCGGGGAGCGAGCGCCCTGTCACTCCCGGAGGACTGGCCCGCACACCCGGACCCGATCCTCGCGCTCAACCGCATGGGCAGCTTCGACTGGGACCTGGACGCCGGTCTGTTCCACATGGACGCCCAGGCCTTCGAGGTGTTCGACCTGCTGCCCGAGGAGTACGACGGGCGCCCGGAGACCCTGGCCGTCCGGGTGCCGCCGCCGGAGGCCGCCCGGCTCGACGCGGCGGTCGCCCGCGCGATCAAGGACGGCAGCGAGAACTACGGCGCCTACTTCCGCATCCGCTGCCGTGACGGCACCATGCGCTGGACGCACACCCAGGGCTACATCCGGCGCGACGGCACCGGCCGCCCGCGCCGGGTCGTCGGCATCGTCCGCGACGCCACCGAGGAACTCGCCGACAGCGCGGCCCGCAGCCTCCGGGCCGCCCAGGACGAGGCGTTCCGGCAGCAGACCAGCGTCGTCCAGGTCATCTCCGCCGCGCTCGCCCACGCCCGCAGCGTCCAGGACGTCATCGACGTCCTCAAGGACGCGCACGGCATCCGGCACCTCGGGGCGGCCAGCCTGGTGATGGGGCTGGTGGAGGCGGGCCGGATCCGGCTGGTGGCCGAGGGACCCGTGGGCGCCTCCGTCCCCGGGACCCGGATCACCCGGATCGACGAGCCGTACCCGATGAGCGAGGTCGTCCGCACGCTCAGCCCCCGGTTCATCGAATCGCCCGAGGAGTTCGCCGACGGCTACCCGATCCTCTGGCCGCACCTCACCGACCTGCACATCACCTCGGCCGCCTACCTGCCCCTGATCGCCCAGGCCCGCCCGATCGGCGCGATGGGCCTGCTCTACGACGACCGGCGCGGCTTCTCCGCCGAGGAGCGCGCCGTCCTCGTCGCGCTGGGCAGCAGCATCGCCCAGAGCCTCATGCGGGCCATGCTCTACGAACAGGAGAAGGACCTCGCCCAGGGCCTCCAGCAGGCCATGCTGCCCCGCACCATCCCCAGCGTCCCCGGCGCCGACGTCGCGGTCCGCTACCGCTCCGCGGCACTGGGCCGGGACATCGGCGGCGACTGGTACGACCTGATCCCGCTGCCCGGAGGCCGGGTCGGCGCGGTCATCGGGGACGTCCAGGGCCACGACACGCACGCGGCGGCCGTCATGGGCCAGCTGCGCATCGTGCTGCGCGCCTACGCCGCCGAGGGCCACCCCCCGGCCACCGTGATGGCGCGTGCCTCCGTCTTCCTGTACGAACTCGACACCGACCGCTTCGCCACCTGCCTGTACGCCGAGGCGGACCTGTCCACCGGAGTCGTCCAGGTGGTCCGGGCCGGGCACATCGACCCGCTGGTGCGCAGCGGTGACGGCAGGTGCGCCCGGGTCGGCGTCGAGGGCGGGCTGCCGCTCGGCCTGTCCGCCGAGTTCGGGCGGCTGGAGTACCCCGTCACCACCCTCGAACTCGACCCCGGCCACACCCTGCTGCTGTACACCGACGGGCTGGTCGAACAGCCCGGCGCCGACCTGGACGACGGCATGAGCGGCCTGGTGGCCCTCGTCTGCGACGGCCCCCGGGAGGTGCGCGACCTCGCCGACCGGCTGATCGAGCTCGCCGAGGAGCGGGGCGGCGACGACGACGTGGCCCTGCTCCTGCTGCGCCGCCGCGGCCGCGAGGCCACACGGGCCGGCGGCCGGCTCCGGCAGCATGTGGCCCCCGGCGACCCGGAGGCCCTCACCCAGGCCCGGCACCTGATCCAGGCCGCGGTCCGCGCCTGGGGCGCCGGCGACCTCGCCGACGAGATCGAGCTGGTCGCCGGTGAACTGATCACCAATGCCCTGATGCACACCGAGGGCTCCGCGATCGTCACGCTGCGGGCCCTGGAGGGCGGCGACCGCAGGCTGCGCATCGAGGTAGAGGACGGCTCCAGCGCCCTGCCGCGGCGCCGCGACGCGGGCGAGATCGGGGTCTCGGGGCGGGGCCTGGTCCTCGTGGAACGGCTCTCCGACAGCTGGGGCGTGGAGGCGCGGGGCGGCGGCAAGGCGGTGTGGTGCGAGTTCCGGGTGCCGTAGTCACCGGTCCGGGCGTGACGGCGGGGGCGTTGTCGGTGCCGGGTGGCACTCTGGACGTATGCCCGAACTGCCCGAGGTAGCAGCGCTGACGGACTTCCTCACCGAGCACCTGGTCGGACGGCGGGTGGTGCGGGTGCTGCCCGTCGCCATCAGCGTCCTGAAGACGTACGACCCTCCGGTCACGGCCGTCGAGGGAGCCGGGGTGACGGCCGTGCGCCGGTACGGCAAGTTCCTGGACATCGAGACGGACGGCGGGCTGCATCTGGTGGCCCACCTGGCCCGCGCGGGCTGGCTCCAGTGGAAGGACCGGCTGCCGGACGGCCCGCCGAAGCCCGGGAAGGGTCCGCTGGCGCTGCGCGTGGCGCTGGAGACCGGCGAGGGCTTCGACCTGACCGAGGCCGGCACCCAGAAACGCCTCGCCGTGTACGTCGTCCGCGACCCGGAAGAGGTGCCCGGCATCGCCCGCCTCGGCCCGGACCCGCTCGCCGGCGACTTCGACGAGGACCGCTTCGCCGCCCTGCTCCAGGGCGAACGGCGGCAGCTCAAGGGTGCCCTGCGCGACCAGTCGCTGATCGCGGGCGTCGGCAACGCCTACAGCGACGAGATCCTGCACGCGGCGAAGATGTCCCCGTTCAAGCTGGCCGCCTCCCTCACACCGGAGGAGACCCACCGGCTGTACGAGGCGCTGCGCGACACGCTCGCCGAGGCGGTCGAGCGCTCCCGGGGCGTGGCCGCCGGGCGGCTGAAGGCGGAGAAGAAGAGCGGCCTGCGCGTGCACGGCCGTACCGGCGAACCCTGCCCGGTGTGCGGCGACACCATCCGCGAGGTCTCCTTCAGCGACTCCTCGCTCCAGTACTGCCCCACCTGCCAGACGGGCGGCAAGCCCCTGGCCGACCGCCGGCTGTCCCGTCTGCTGAAATGAGCCCGACGCTCGGCGCCGGCCGTCGCGGAGGCCGATGACCACCGCTCCCCGTCGGCACACCCGGCCGCCGATGGTGGGTCCGGGCACCAGGGCGAGATCCACCCGGCTGAGGGCGGCGCCCAGGCCGGGGTCCCGGTGCGGTCACCGTGCCTGCACCGTGACCAGCCGTTTCCCGTCCGTCGTACGGATCTCGAACCGGGCGATCTGGTCCGGAGACATCGCGGCGGCGCCCATGGCGGTGGTGGGCCGGCTGCCGTCGCCCGCGTTGGTCCAGCCGGCGACGACCTGTTCCGTGCCGTCGCGGCCGACCGCGACCAGCCGGCAGGTGTGCGCTCCGGAGCCGTCCTTGACCTCCAGCCGCAGATCGCTGCCGAAGCCCTCCTCCGCGGAGGTGACCCGCGCCCACACCCCGGTGTCCGGATCGGTCGCCGCGGCCACCTGTGCGGCCGGGTCCGTGTGGCCGGCGAACGCCACGATCCCGGGGCCGGCCACGGCCAGCACCACGGAGGCGGCCAGGCCGTACAGCATCCGGCGGCGCCGCGTCCGCCGCAGGCGCGCCAGCTCGCCGAACAGCCGGTCCAGCAGCCGGGGGCCGGGCTGTGCCATGGGGTGCACGAAGCGCGGCGTGGCCCGGCGGTACAACATCAACTGCCGGGTCGTGGCTCCGAATTCGGTCACGTGTGCCGCGCACTGAGGGCACTCCATGAGGTGGTCCTCGAAGCGGAAGGCCTCCGCCTCGTCCAGCACGCCGAGCGCGTACGCGCCGACGTCGCGATGCCTTTCCAGGGACCTCATGCCGAATCCTCGTGCCGAAGGGTGGGGGAAGGGTTACTCGTTGCTCCCACCCGTACGCAGGCGACCGCCGAATCACTCAAGCCGCGCACGAAATCACGGACAAGAGATTCGGAGCGGTCCGGCCCGCGGATTGGTGTGAATTCCGGAAGGTTCAGAAGAGGTGGATCGCGAGGTGCCCGAGGGGCAGCCCGAGCCGCCAGGCGGGGGTCCACACCTTCGGCCCGTCGTCCTCCCCGGA
This sequence comes from Streptomyces sp. NPDC017676, assembly GCF_044329325.1. Lineage (NCBI taxonomy): Bacteria > Bacillati > Actinomycetota > Actinomycetes > Kitasatosporales > Streptomycetaceae > Streptomyces > Streptomyces sp. NPDC017676. The sequence goes on from NZ_JBIRJA010000004.1 coordinate 229,464, forward strand.
CACCGCGCCCCCGCCCGGGACCGCGTCCAGGTCGGGCGCGAGCAGCTCGGTCTCCTCCAGCCAGCGCCAGGCGTCCGCCGCCAGCGCCAGGTCGGGGCTGGGCGTCCCGGAGCCGTCCGCCCGTTCGGTCAGCTCGGCCAGGCGCTCCCGTACCCAGTCCTGCCACGGCTGGTCGTAGGCGGTCAGGGACAGCCAGTTCTCCAGCTGGGAGATCACCCGGATGCCGGACAGCTCCCCGTCGGTGTCGGACAGGAAGACGGTCAGCGCCAGCGCGTCCCGGCCGGCCCGGAACTCGAACGACGTCGGTGGCATCAGATCGCCGGTGCGCAGCAGCTCGTCGGCGATGTACTCGGCGTACAACCAGGCCATCGGAACGGCCAGTTCACCGCCGTCGGCGCCGTCCGTGCTCTCGTGCCCTCTGTGCAGCATCCCTTCCTGCCTTCCTCCGGTGCGTGCGCGTCGCCCGACCCCCGCCGGGACCGCGGCCCCGGTGCCCGCCGGAACGCGGATGAGGACAGCCCATGCCCGAACGGGGGCCGCAGCAAGGCGCTTTACCGAGGTTTGACCCGGCTCCCGGTTTCACCGCAGGTCGGTCGCGTACCCCGGAAGGCCCCGGCGCAGGGCGCGCAACGCGTAATACGCGCGGGATTTCACGGTACCGGGTGGAATCCCCAGGGTCTGCGCCGCTTCCGCCACACTGGCCCCGCGGAAATACACGAGTACCAGTACGTCACGGTGTTCCGGCGTGAGTGTCTTCACAGCCTCCCGGACGTCGAGCCTCGCGGCGGCCCGTTCGGCGTGGTCAGCGGTCACCCGCGCGTTCTCGGGGACCTCGTCGCCGATCTCGGGCGGCCGCGCCTGCCGGGCCCGCCGGGCGTCGATCGCCAGCCGCCGGGCCACGGTGAGCAGCCAGGGCCGTACGGAGTCGTAACCGTCGGCGTGCAGCGCCTCCGGATGCTGCCAGGCGCGCACCAGGGTCTCCTGGACGAGGTCCTCGGCGCGCTGCCGGTCTCCGTCGCAGAGCCTGAACAGCAGGGCGAACAGGGGTCCGCCGTGCTCGCGCTGGAGCGCGGCCAGCTCGTGCTCGGCGGTCGTCGTCCCGGGGGTGAGTGAGGTTCCGGCCGTCATGGCCGTATGGCAGCGCAGGGCGCGGCCGGCGGACAGGGGGCGGACCCGGTTGTGCGACGGACGGTCGAACGCGTCGGCGAACGGTCGGACGAGCGGTACGCCAGGTCCCCGGACGGGCTAAGGACAGCTCTCGTGCCGTTTATCCGACTCATCAGATTCATACCCATATGCCCGAGACGGCTTCATCTGTATATACGACAATCTTGGGGTGAGTTGATGATCGGACGCAGACAGCAGGTGGCCCTGGCCCTGACCGCCGTCCTCGCGGCCGGAGCCGCCTGCCAGAACCAGAACCGGGAGTCCGGCGCGGAAGGACACTCCGCGCCCGCCGCCGCGGACGGCTTCACCCTCGTCGCCTCCGGGGACGTGCTGCCGCACACCTCCGTCATCGAGCGCGCCTCCTTCGACGCCGGCGGCAGCGGCCACGACTTCCGCCCGATGCTCGCCGGCATCCGACCAGTGGTCTCTCAGGCCGATCTGGCGCTGTGTCACATGGAGACCGTCTACGGCGCCGACGGCGACTACGCCGGCTACCCCGACTTCAAGTCCCCGCCGCAGATCGCCCAGGCCCTCGCCGCCACCGGCTACGACAGCTGCTCCACCGCCTCCAACCACGCCCTGGACGACGGCGCCACCGGCATCCGGCGCACCCTCGACGCCATGGACCGGGTCGGCCTCCGGCACGCCGGGACCGCCCGCAACGAGGCCGAGGCCCGCTCGGTCACGCTCCTGCGGGCCGGCTCGGCCAAGGTCGCCCACCTGTCGTACACCTTCGGCACCAACGGCAACGCGCTGCCGCCCGGACAGCCCTGGGCGGTGAACACGATCGACGCCGACCGGATGATCGCCGACGCCCGAGCGGCCCGCCGGGCCGGCGCGGACGTGGTCGTGCTCTCCGTGCACTGGGGCACCGAATGGCAGGACGAGCCCGACCGGCAGCAGCTCACCCTCGCCCAGCGGCTCACCTCCCCGGCCACGGCCGGCCGCCCGGACATCGACCTGATCCTCGGCACCCACGCCCACGTCCCGCAGGCGTACGAGAAGGTCAACGGCACCTGGGTGATCTACGGGATGGGCGACCAGATCGCCGGCGAGATGTACAACGGCGAGGGCGCCCAGGACCCGCGCGGCAACGAGTCCACCCTCGGCCGCTTCACCTTCGCCCCGCCCGCCCGGCCGGGAGAGGCCTGGCGGGTCACCAAGGCCGAGTTCGTCCCCCAGCTCTACGACCTCGACGCCGGCCGGGTCGTCGACCTCAACAAGGCCATCGCCGAGGGCGCCGAGCTGGAGGGGGTGCGCAACCGGATCAGGGACGTGGTGCTCAGCCGGGGCGCCGCGCAGGACGGGCTGGTCATGGCGGAGTGACTACGGCGCCGGCCGCTCCGCCAGCACCGAGCGGCGGTAGGAGTAGCCGAAGTAGACACCGCAGCCGATCACGAACCACACCGCGAACCGCACCCAGGTCTGCCACTGCAGGAACGTGATCAGCCAGATCGAGAAGACGACCCCCAGCGCGGGCACGACGGGCATCCCCGGCGTCCGGAAGGTGCGCGGCAGCTCCGGCTGCCGGTAGCGCAGTACGATCACCGCCGTGCACACCACCACGAACGCGAGCAGGATGCCGATGTTGGTCAGCTCGGCCGCCTCGCCGATCGGTACGAACCCGGCGATGACGGCCGAGGCCAGCCCCACGATCCAGGTTACCCGGGTCGGCACGTGCCGCGTCGGGTGCGTCTTCGCGAACCACCGGGGCAGCAGTCCGTCCCGGGACATCGAGAACCACACCCGGGTCACGCCCAGCATGAACGTGAACATCACGGTGAGGATGCCGATGATCGCGCCGACCGCGATCACGTCCGCCAGCGCGCCCAGCCCCACCGACTTGAACGCCGTGGAGAAGCCGCTCTCCGGGTCGATGTGCTTGTAGTTCTGCATGCCCGTCAGCACCAGGCAGGCCGCCACGTACAGCACCATGGAGATCACCAGCGAGTAGATGATCGCCTTCGGCATGTGCCGCTGGGCGTCCCTCGACTCCTCGGCCGCCGTCGACATCGCGTCGTAGCCGAACACGGCGAAGAACACCGTCGCGGCGCCGGTGAACGCCCCGCTGATGCCGAACGGGAAGAACGGGTGGTAGTTGCGCGTGTCGATGTGGAAGAAGCCCACCCCGATCACCAGCAGCACCACCAGCACCTTCAGCGCGACCACGAACGTCTCGAAGCGGGCCGCGCTGCGGATGCCCTGGTTCAGCAGCCAGGCGATCAGCAGGCAGAGCAGGGCCGCGAACAGGTCGACCCGGTGCCCGGACCCGGTGCCGGGCGCGCCCAGCATCCACCGCGGCAGGTCGGCGCCCATCTGCTCCACCAGGAAGCTGAAGTAGCCGGAGATGCCGATGGCCACCACGGCCACGATCGCGGTGTACTCCAGCAGCAGGTCCCAGCCGATGAACCAGCCCGCGAACTCACCGAGCACCGCGTAGCCGTAGGTGTACGCCGACCCCGCCTTCGGGATCAGTCCGGCGAACTCGGCGTACGACAGCGCCGCGCAGGCGCTCGCGACACCGGCGATCAGGAAGGACACCAGCACCGCGGGCCCGGCCGTGCCGTTCGCCACCGTTCCGGCCAGCGTGAAGATGCCCGCGCCGATGATGCCGCCCACACCGATCGCGGTCAGCTGCCAGAGCCCCAGTGACTTGTCCAGCCGGGTGCCCTCGCCGACCTCCGTCTCCTCGATGTGCTCGATGGGTTTGCGGCGGAGAATCCCCTCACCCGCGCGGAGCCTGTCCATGGGCCTCACCTCTTCGCCGACGGCAAACGGCTGACGGCCGATCATGATGGCCCAGTGAAGACCCCCAGGGAAGACGCCACGCACGGCCCACGCGGAGCCCGGACCCGACGTCCGGCGAGCACGACGGGCCAGTGGCCGGCGACGGTACGGGTGCCGCCCCGTCGCCGGGGTGGATCAAGACGCGCGACGATGGGGACGGGAGGTCGGACCGCCCCGCGCCGGCGATCGGGGCCCCGAGGACCCCGCCCCTACCGGTCAGGCCGGCCGGGAGCCGCGGCAGGCGCGGGCGCCCTGTGCGGCCCGCCGTGCCCCTCGGTGGTCCGTGCGCCGGTCTCACCTCCGCCGAGGCGTCCCCGCGGCGCCGCCCTACGGCACGACCGTGACCGGCCAGCGGCCGGCCTTCACCAGGCGGACCGCCACCGAGCCGATGATCCGGTGGCCGGCCTGTTCCGAGGCGCCCACCACCACCGCGTCCGCCTTCAGCTCGTCCGCCGCCTTCACCAGCCCGTTGTACGGGTCCCCGCGGAAGGTGTGGAACTCCCAGCGCATCTCGAACGTCCCCTTGAGCCGCTCGGCCGCGTCGCGGATCTGCGCGACCAGGTCCTCGGCGATCTCGTCGGTGGTCTCCGCCACCGGCGCCCCGAGCGCCGCCCCGGCCGCGAGCACCGGCTGCACGTACACCACCGCGAGCAGCGCGCGCTGGCGCCGGGCCAGACCCGCCGCGTACGCCGCGGCACGCATCGAGGAGTCGGAGCCGTCCACGCCGACCAGGATGACCTTCGGTCCGTCCGTGCCCCGTTCGAACCGGTGCGCATGCGAGTGCTGCTCGTGATGCTGTTCCGTCACGGCAAGAGGCTATCGGAATCGACCGTTCCTGGTGAACGGCGGTTCACGAGGGGCCGCCGTGCGGGCGGGGCACGGGGGCCCTTTCCGGGGTCGGAGTCATGACCGCCGCCGCGGAGCCGCCGCACGGAGGGCCGCCACGGCGCCGCACGCCCGCCCGCCGGCGGACGCCTCGGTCGGGGCCCGGAGGCCTTCCAGACCCCCTTCGCCACCCTCGGCCTGCTGTGCGCCCCGCTCCCGATCACCAGCCCGCTGCGCCGGTCCCCGGCCGAGCAGGGCCGCCACGGCGAGCCCGCCCGGCAGCACGGCGGGGGGCCGCCATACGGCGCCGCGGCGGGAGACGGCGTGGAACGGAGATCGCCGCGAGGCCGACGCCTGGCGGGACAGCGGGACCGAGCGGCTTCTCCATGGTCCCGGACCGGCTCGGCTCGTGCTGGTCTCCTTCGTGCCCTGGGCCCGCGACGGCGTCTGCCTGGACCTGATGGGCCGTGGCCGGGCCACCCCCCAAGAGGTCATGGAGTTCACGGTCGCCGAACTGCGCTCCGTCGGGCCGAAACTGAACTCCGGGGAAAGGGGCACCCGGAGAGCGGACGGCGGCCCGCCACCACGGCGGGCCCGCCGTCCGTGCCGGTGTCCGGCCCCGCCGGAGGGGACGGGGCCGGGCCCGCCACCCCGGACGCGGGCCCGCCCGACCGGCGGACCCGGCCGCGGTGTTGGTGTACGTGTGGGGGCGACCGCGAGTCCGTCGTGGCCGCTCGCGCAGTACCCCGCGCCCCGGGGGAGCTGCCGTGCCGTCGGCTTCGTGGCACCCGCGCCCTGCCGGCGCCGGTGAGCGGACGGGAGACGCTGACGCCCACTCCGCTGTCCGGGTGTATTACCGCCGCCGCACCGGTGCCGTTGTGGTGCGCCGGAGCCCGGTGGGGCGACTGATGGGTCATGCAGAAGGATCAGTTGTTCACCCGGCGCCGGATGCTCCTCGCCGGCGTCGCCGCCCTGGGAGCGGCGGGCACCGCCGGAGTCGTCCTGGCACAAGGCGGCGAGGAGACCGCCGGGACCGCCGCGGCCCCCGTCGCCGGCCCACAGGCCCGCCAGGCGCTCAAGCCCTCCGCCTTCCGGCTCCAGCCGCTCACCGGAGAGGGGCCGCCACGCGCCGCCCCCCGCAAGCTGAAGGTGCGGAAGGAACCCATCATGCGGGTCTCCACGAGCGGCCGGCACATGGTGCTGACCTTCGACGACGGCCCCAACCCGGCGTACACCCCGCACATCCTGGACACCCTCGCCAAGCACGACGTACGGGCGATGTTCTTCGTCTGCGGGGAGTGCGTCGTGCAGAACAGGGAACTGCTGGCCCGGATGGCCGACGAGGGCCATGTGGTCGGCAACCACACCTGGACGCACCCGCTGCTGACCGAGCTGAACCGCCGTGAGATCCGCTCCGAGATGGAGAGCACCAGCGACGCCATCGAGGACGCCTACGGCGAGCGACCGCAGTGGTTCCGCGCTCCCTACGGCGCCTGGAACCGCGCCGCGTTCCAGCTCGGCGCGGAGATGGGCATGGAGCCGATGGCCTGGACCGTGGACACCACCGACTGGATGGTGCCCGGCACCCGCACCATCATCGACCAGGTGGAGAACGGCGCCGCCCCCGGTGTCGTGGTGCTCTCCCACGACGCCGGGGGCGACCGCTCGCAGACCGTCCGCGCGATCCGCGAGTGGCTGCCCTATCTGATCGACTCCGGATACCGCCTCACCGTGCCGCGCCGGCGCGTGTGACGCCTACCGGCCGTCCCGGCTCCTCCTTCGCCCGCCGGGCCGCGGTGGTTCAGACGACCGCGGCCAGGCGGGCGAAGACCACGACGTTCCCGTCGTAGCCGTTCTGCTTCGAGAAACCGCCGCCGCAGGTGATGACCCGGAGTTCCGGCGCACCCTTCGAGCCGTACACCCGGTCGCCCGGGAAGTTGTTCTTCTCGAAGACCTCGACCCCGTAGATCTCGAACACGGCGGTCTTCCCGTCCTGGCGCAGGACCTCGACCTGGTTCCCCTTCTTCAGCGCCCCGAGGCCGTAGAACACGGCGGGGCCCTGCTTGTTGTCGACGTGTCCGACGATGACCGCGGTGCCCTTCTCACCCGGGGACACGGCGCCGGTGAACCAGCCGGCCAGGCCCGGGTTCTCCGGCGGCGGCGCGGCGACCCAGCCGTCCGCGTCCAGCCCGACCTGTACGACGGGCGCGTCCACCTGGATCGCCGGGATCCGGACCCGCTGCACGGGGGAGAACGGCAGGGAGGCGGGCGCCGGTGCGAGGGTGCCCACGGTGGCGTGGATGTCCGGGGCCGCCGCGGTGGCGGGCTGCGGCGGTCCGACGTCGAATTCGCCCGAACCGTTGCGAATGAGCGCCAGGCCGGTCAGCAGAACAAGCGCTATCACGCCCCAGGGGGCGCGCTTCCTCCGCCGCTCCTCCTCTTCGGCAAGCTGGGCCAGCTTGGACGCAGACATTCGTCACCCCTCTCGACGCGGGCCTCGCCACGTCCCTCGCGCATGGGAAAACGCTAAGTCCCGCGCGTGCGGCGGGCGACGGGTCGAACGGCGAACGGGTGGCCTCGCACCCGGCCGGTGCGCCATCCGAGTTGCCGTTTCCAGGAAATTTCTGACGGTCCGTGACCTGCGGCAATATCCGATTGTGTGGTTGTCCGTCGGCGTGTCGGCTCACCAGGACGGACCATTCTCGACATGCGGGCGTGTTCTGCGCGTCTGAGGGTCTACCCGGGAGGTGTTTTCTCGCCGATCCACCGGGGACGGGACCCGGGGTGCCTCCCGCGGAGGATCACATGCGCAACCAACGCGCCCTGGCCGCGGCGTGCACCGCGGTCGCCGTGCTCGGGCTCGCGGCCCCCGACGCCGTCGCGGACGGCATGGGCAACGGGGGCGGACCGAGCAGCACCGACAACAACGCCACGGTCATCGTGCCCGGTACCGGCAACATCGGCACCTTCAGTGGGAACGGCGTCTTCCCCGGGAACGGGAACTTCAACGGGAACGGGAACTTCAACGGCAACGGGAACTTCAACGGCAACGGCCATTTCAACGGCAACGGCAACGGGAACTTCAACGGGAACGGCCACGGGAACGGGAACTTCAACGGCAACGGCCGGGGCGGCGAGGGCAACGGCCGAGGACACGAAGGCAACGGCCGTGGCGGTGAAGGCAACGGCCGCGGTGGCGAGGGCTTCGGCAACGGTCGCGGAGACGACTTCGGCCGCGGGAACGAGTTCGGCCGCGGGAACGAGTTCGGGGGCCGTGGCGACGACTTCGCCAACTCGGGCGACATCTTCGTCACACCGGACATCGTTTCGGCCGGGGGCCGCCTCACCATCATCGTGAACGGCTGCCGGCGCGGTACGGCGAGCTCCGACGCCTTCGGCACCATCGACCTGGAACAGTTCCACGACGACACCGCGCGGGGTGTCGCCATCGTCGACCGTGACGCCGGCCGCGGCCGCTACGACGTCACCGTCCGCTGCGACGGCCGCACCCTGACCCGTCGCGGTGCCTTCAGCGTCGTCGGCGGCGTCAACGGCGGCTTCGGCGGCAGCAGGACCAGCGGCGCGACGCCCACCGACATGGCCATCGGCGGCGGCCTGGTGGGCGCGGCCGTGCTCGGCAGTGGTGCCTTCTGGATGCGCCGTCGGCACGAGAAGCGCGCCTGAGTCCCCGGTGCGCCGCCGAGGCCACCGGATCCGTCCCCCAGTACGCGCACGTCGGCAGGCCTTCGCCCCGGTTCCTCACGGAAGCGGGGGCGAAGGCCTGCCGTGGCTGCCGTCCCGGTCCAGCGGCGGGCGCCGCTCCGGCGGGACGGCCCGGGTCACCCGGTGATGCCCGGGAACAGGCTCTGGAACGGCTCGGCCGTCACCGCGATGCCTCGGCTGTAGGGCGCGTCGAAGTCCCAGATGAGGAACAGCATGAAGGCGATGGTCGCGGAGAACAGCCCGGCCAGGACCAGTTCGCGCCCGGTGCGCCGGATCTGGAGCGCGAACACCATGCCGATGGTGATCAGCGCGCCGGTGAACAGCCCCCACCACACGACCGGCGGCATGGTGGCCCCGGTGGAGTCGGCGCGCGCGTTGCGCGCCTGGTCGGCGGTGGCCATCTGGTCCAGCAGCGGCTGGTAGGCCTGCGCCTCGAAGTCGTTCTTCGGCTGGTAGTCGGTGACGGCCTCCCGGACCTTGTGCAGCAGTTCGGTGCCGCGGTCCGTGACCCGCTCCTCGTCCGCCATCGTCCGCCACTCGGTGTGGACGACGTAACCGACGTAGGCGTTGACGTCCGCGCGGATCCCGTCCCGGACGTCCGGCGGGTAGACCCGGACCCGTTCCGAGATCTCGTGCAGCGCCTGGGCCTCGGTCTGCACGTGGTCCTGGGCGGTGTTGCGCGCCTCCCACACGCCCGCGATGGCCAGGCCCAGGACGATGGCGTAGATGACGCCGATCCACATCGTCATGTACTCGATGACGTCCGGGGTCTCGTTGGGATCCTCGTCCTCGGCGGCCGCCCGGTGCCGTAGCAGCGTGATGACGACCACCACGGCACAGGCCCCCAGCATCGCGAGGACGAGAACAAGCCAATCCGACAACTGATGCCTCCAGGGAGTGTGGGAGCCGGCGCGTCAGCGCGGGCGCAGCGCCGCCACGGCGACGATCGCGGGGACGGTGATGAGCAGGACGTAGGTGACCGGTGAGGTGTGACCGCGCGTGGGGCGGCTGATGGCGTGGGGGTGGTACTCCGGGTAGCTCACCGGGGTCACGGAGGGCCGTGGGGTGGGCTTGGGCGTCGGCTTCGGCGCGGGTCTCGGCGGTGCCGGCGGTGTGGGGGTGGGGGTCGGCCGGGGCGCCGGGGGAGCCGGGGGCGGAGCGGGCCGGGCGGGCGGTCGCGGTGTGGGGGCCGGCCTCGGCGGCGGTTTCGGCGTCGGCCGGGGCGGCGGCGTGGGAGTCGGCGTCGGAGTCGGCGTCGGCTCGGGCGGGGGCGGCGGCTTCGGCGGCGGGGTCGGTGTGGGAGTGGGCGTCGGAGTCGGGGTCGGCGTCGGCGGACACGGTGGCGGGGGCGGTTTCGGACAGGGCGGATCGGGCCAGTGGTGGCCGCCGGCATGGGCCACCGCCACCGTGCCGTCCGGGCCCGTGGAGGCGTACGCGCAGGCGTCGGCCGACGCGCCGCCGGCCGGCCAGCCCACCAGGGCCCAGGTCAGCGTCAACAGGGCCAACACCCGCGTGGTGGGCGCGCATCGGGTCACTTCGGGTCCAGGCACGACGAGATCATGAGGCCCGGAAGGCCGCCGTACCCCACAGTGGGCCGAGATTGCTCCGAAAGAGGGAGATGGGGCGATCGGAGGTTTGACGAGCGGAAGAGTCCGCTATCGCCCCATGTGTCCCTCTGGTGCTCCCGCTCCTGCCCGGGCACCACACAGCACCGCGGAAAGAATTTCCGGCCGCCGTTGAACACCGGGGCCCCTCCGGTGCGTACCCATGGCCGTGCGGCGGCACATCAGGGCGCTGCAATATCCAGGCGATAATGGGGAGTTGACGATGAAGACCTCCTGGCGGACCGCCTCACTGGTGGCGACAGCCGCTTCCGTGCTGGCGCTGACGACGGCGTGCGGTCAGGACAATGCCACCACTCCCGCGTCGGCGGCCCAGAACGTCGGGGCCACCGCGGCGGCCGGCGACTACGGCAACCCGGGCGGCGGCACCTCGCCGGGCGCCGGCAACGGCTACGGCGCCGACGGCAACCAGAGTTCCGCTTCCCCGGCCCCGGTCACCCCCGCGGGCAAGCTCGCCGTGGCCAGCAACCCCCAGCTGGGCAGTGTGCTGACCGACGCCGGGGGCCTCACCCTCTACCGGTTCGACAAGGACACCGCCAACCCGCCCGCGTCCAACTGCGCCGGCGACTGCGCCACCACCTGGCCGCCGGTCCCCGCCGACGACGCCACCGCCGGCGCCGGCATCGACAAGGCCCTGCTCGGCGAGGTCACCCGCGCCGACGGCTCCAAGCAGCTCACCGTCGGCGGCTGGCCCGCCTACCGTTACGCCAAGGACGTCAACGCCGGTGACGTCAACGGCCAGGGCGTGGGCGGCAAGTGGTTCGCGCTCGCACCCACCGGCAAGAAGGCCAAGCTGTCCGACCTGCCCGGCCTGTCCGTCCGCAAGGACGCCAAGCTGGGTGACATCGTCGTCGACAAGAACGGCATGACGGTCTACCGCTTCATGAAGGACCAGGCCTGGCCGAAGTCCGTCTCCAACTGCACCGGCGCCTGCCTGGAGAAGTGGCCGGCGGTCGGCCCGGTCAACGCCGACGACACCGAGGGCGTCAAGAAGAAGGGCCTGATGCCCTTCACCCGCCCCGACGGGGTGAAGCAGATGACCGTCAACTGCTGGCCCGTCTACACCTTCTCCGGGGACAAGGCCCCGGGCGACACCAACGGTCAGGGCGTGGGCGGCACGTGGTACGCCGTCTCGCCCGACGGAAAGCCGGTCGGCGCGCCGGGCGACTGATCACCTCCCCAGGTCGATCGCCCCGCCCGCCCCGGCGCGCGGCCGAAGATCCGCCCCCTCCGCACCGCACGGAGGGGGCGGATCGTTGTGTGCGGTGAGCCGGGCGCCCGTACAGCCGTCACACAGCGGGGTCATACGGGCACTTGCCGCAGGCAGTGACCGGGAACGGACGGTCAATTTCCGGTTCGGGTCGCTCCATTGGCGGGCGATCAGTAGCCTCAGCTCGAACACCGGATCGCCTGCCCCCGTCCACGCCTTGGAGAGATACATGGAGCGTCCCGCCTGGGCCCCACGGAGCATCGACATCTCGGTGCCCAGCGTCTCGCGGATCTACGACTACTACCTGGGCGGTTCGCACAACTTCGAGGTCGACCGGGAAGCGGCCCGCAAGGCCATGGAGTTCATGCCGGGCCTGCCGAAGATCATGCAGGCCAACCGGGCGTTCATGCGCCGGGCCGTGCGGTTCGCGGCGGGGGAGGGCATCACCCGGTTCCTCGACATCGGGTCCGGCATCCCCACCTTCGGCAACGTCCACGAGGTGGCGCAGGCGGCCGTACCGGGCGCGCGCGTGGTCTACGTCGACCACGACCCGGTGGCCGTCGCGCACAGCCAGGCGGTCCTGGCGGGCAACGACGACGCCGACGTGGTCGCGGCGGACCTGCGCAAGCCCCAGGACATCCTCTCCAGCCCTCAATTGCACCGCCTGATCGACCTGAATCGGCCAGTGGCCCTCCTCCTCGTTGCCATACTGCACTTCGTGGAAGACGCGGACGACCCGTACGGTGCGGTGGCCGAGCTGCGCGAGGCACTCGCGCCCGGCAGCCTGCTGGTCCTCACCCATGCCTCGTACGAGGGAATCCCGCTGCCCGCCGAGCGGGCCGGGGGCGCGGTGGACGTGTACAAGGACATTCGCAACCCGCTGATCATGCGCTCGCGCGAGGAGATCGCGCGGTTCTTCGAGGGGTACGACATGGTGGAACCCGGACTGGTGCCGATGCCGCGCTGGCGCCCGGACTCGGCGCCGGAGGACGAGGATCCGTATGCCTTCTCCGGATTCGCCGGCGTGGGGCGTACGGCGTGAGCGCGGAGCCGGACGAGCCGGAGGACAGACTGCGCCGGCTGACGACGATCTGGAGCCGGGCGCTCTTCCCGGTGACCTCCACGTCACTGACCCGCGCCGAGTTCGAGGAACGACTCCTGCCGCTCGCCCGCCGGTTGAGCGAGCTGCTGCGGGCCCGCAGCTTCGACGCGGACGCGGCCAAGGCCGTCGGCGCCGCCCTGGTCGGGGCGCACTGCACCGACCCCGAGGCACTGGCCCGCACCCTCGACTGCGTCGACGCCTATCTGGTCCTGTACTGCGGCGAGGGCGGTCCCCAGGACGAACTGCGCATCCGCTCCTCCCGGTTGCAGCACGCCATGGCCGCCGGCTACGCCCAGGCGCTGCGCGAGCGCACCCTCGCCGAGCAGGAGGCCATCGCCCAGGCCGCGTTGCGGGCCCAGGGCGTGGTGGCCCAGGCGCTGCACGCGAGCGAGGCCCGCTTCCGCGCGGTCTTCGAGGGCGCCGCGATAGGAATCGGCATCGCCGACCTCGACGGCAACGTCCTCCAGGTCAACGAGGCGCTGCTGCGCATGTTCGGCCTCTCCGAGCAGACCCTGCGCGGCCGGCGTGTCCAGGACTGGGTCCACCCCGAGGACGCCCCGCAGACCTGGCGGCTCTACGACGAACTCGTGCGCGGCGAGCGCGAGCACTACCACGTCGAGAAGGCCTTCAACCGCCCCGACGGGACGGTCCTGTGGACCAACCTGACCGTGTCCCTGCTGCGCGACGCCGACGGCGACCCGCAGTACCAGCTCGCCCTCATGGAGGACACCACCGAGCGCCGGCTGCTCAACCTCCGGCTGCGCTACGAGGCCACGCACGACGCCCTCACCGGCCTGCCCAACCGCTCCCTGTTCTTCGAACGGCTGGAGAAGGCCCTCAGCGCGGGCGAGGGCCAGCGCTTCGGGCTGTGCTACCTGGACCTGGACGGCTTCAAGACCGTCAACGACAGCCTCGGCCACGCGGCCGGCGACCGGCTGCTGGTGGAGGTCGCCGACCGGCTCCAGTCCTGCGCGACCGCGCCCGGCGAGATGGTCGCCCGGCTCGGCGGCGACGAGTTCGTGGCCCTGACCACCGGCCCCGGCACCGAACGGAAGGTGGACGAACTCGCTGAGCGCATCATGAACGCGCTGGTCACCCCGATCAGCATCGACGGCCGCGACCTCATGGTGCGCGGCAGCCTCGGCATCGTGGAGGGCCCGGCCGGGGAGCGCACCGCGGCCGAGGTCCTGCGCAGCGCCGACATCACCATGTACCGGGCCAAGTCTGCGGGCGGCAACCGCTCCGAACTCGCCGACCCCGAGGCCGACGCCCGCGCCATCACCCGGCACGGTCTGACCACGGCCCTGCCGACCGCGCTGGAGCGCGGCGAGTTCTTCATCGAGTACCAGCCCCTGGTCCACCTCGGCGACGGCAGCGTGCGCGGCGCCGAGGCCCTGGTGCGCTGGCTGCACCCGCAGCACGGCGTCCTCGGCCCCGACCGTTTCATCCCGCTCGCCGAGCACACGGGCCTGATCGTCCCGCTCGGCCGCTGGGTCCTGGAGGAGTCGATCCGCCAGGCCCGCGCCTGGCGGGAACTGCACGGCGAGCAGAAGGCGGCCGGTCCGCTGCGGATCAACGTCAACCTGTCCCCGTGCCAGCTCAGCCATCCCGGCCTGGTGCAGGACACGGTCGACATCCTCGAACGGTCGGGCGTCACCCCGGACGCGCTGTGCCTGGAGGTCACCGAGTCCGCGCTCATCGGCGCCGACGACGACCTGCTCAAGCCCCTGCGCCGGCTCGCGGAGATGGGCGTCGACATCGCCCTGGACGACTTCGGCACCGGCTACTCCAACCTCGCCAACCTGCGCCGCCTGCCGGTGAGCGTCCTCAAGCTGGACCGCTCCTTCACCCAGGGCATGCAGCAGTTCCCCGCCGACCCCGTCGACCTGAAGATCGTGGAGGGCATCGTCTCGCTCGCCCACAGCCTCGACCTGGCGGTCACGGTCGAGGGCGTGGAGACCGGCGCCCAGGCCGAGCAGCTGCGGATACTGGGCTGCGACACGGCCCAGGGCTGGTACTACGCCCGCCCGGGTCCGCCGGAGAGGCTCCACGACCTGGCACTGGTGGACGCGAGGGGCTGACCGGCCGGAGCCGCGCCGCCGTCGCCCTCCCGGGCCGCCGCGGCGACGGCGGCGGCCGCCCGGACGAGTGCCGCGGTGGCCGTGGAGCGGGACTGCTGCGGCCAGGCGACCGCCAGCAGCGAGGGCGGCGCGTCCGGGACGGGCCGGTAGACGACACCCGGGCGCGGATAGCGGTCGGCGACGGACGCCGGCAACAGGGCGACCAGCTCGCCCAGGGCGACACGGGTGAGCAACTGGGCCAGATCGCGGCCCTCGTTCCGCATGCCCTCCAGGAACCGGTGCACATCCCCGGGACGCAGCCCCAGATCGGCGAGGAGGACGTGGTCGCGGGCGGCGAGCGGGTGGCCCGCGCCGAGCACCGCGACCCGCGGCTCGGCGATCAGGGTCTCGCTGTCCAGGCCGGTCCGGTCGAAGGGCTCGTGGATCAGCGCGGCGTCGGCCTCGCCGCGCCGCAGCAGCCGCGGCTGTTCCAGCCAGCCGCACAGCCGGACCGTCACCGGGGCGGCGGCGGGGTCGGTGCCGTAGCGCTCCAGGACGGGCTCCAGCAGTCCGGCGTCGCCGTCGGCCTTGACCGCCAGGACCAGCTTCCGGTCCGGGTCCGCCGCGCGCCGGGCCCGCCGCCCCGCGGCCTCCAGGGCGTCCAGCGCGAACCGCGCCTCCGGCAGCAGCTCTTCGCCCGCGCGGGTCAGGGTCACGCTGTGGGTGGTCCGTTCGAAGAGGGTGACCCCGAGCTCCGCCTCCAGGCGGCGGATCGCCCGGGACAGCGGCGGGGCGGAGATGCCCAGCCGGTCGGCCGCGCGGGCGAAGTTGAGTTCCTCGGCGACGGCGACGAAGTAGCGCAGCGGGCGGGACTCCACGGCTTCGCCCTCCCTTCGGCGGTGCCTTCGGCTCGGTATCGCTGAGCCCGGTATTGCCCTGAGGGTAACAACCCGGAGCCAAGCGGTCCTTCAGTTGCCGGGCGCCGGACGGCAGGCTCGAACACGCCCCCCTCCCGTCCTTCCAGGAGATTTCCGTGATCCTTGTCACCACCCCGACCGGCCAGATCGGCAGCCAGGTCCTCGACTCCCTCCTCGACGCCGGGGACGCGGCGGGAGAGGTCCGCGTGATCGTTCGCGATCCGGCGCGCCTGTCCCCGCGCGTGCGCGCCCGCGTCGAGGCCGTCACCGGCTCGCACGCCGACCCCGGCGTCACCGCCAAGGCGTGCGCGGGCGTCGACCGGGTGTTCTGGCTGGTGCCGCCGGCGCCCACCGCAGACAGCGTCGACGAGCACTTCCGTGCCTTCACCCGGTCCCTGGTCGACGCGATCCGCAGCGAGGGCGTCGAGCGGGTCGTCGCCGTCTCCACCCTGGGCCGCGGTGTCGCCCGCGACGCCGGGCAGATCTCGGCCACGCTGGCCATGGACGACGAGATCCGGGCCACCGGGGTCCACCACCGGGCGCTGTGCCCGCCGTACCTGATGGAGAACCTGCTCCACCAAACCGCGGCGATCCGCGACAACGGGGTGATCGCCATGGCGACGTACGGCGACCGGGTGCTGCGCACCTGCGCCACCCGTGACATCGGCGCGACAGCGGCACAACTGCTGCTCGACGGTTCCTGGACCGGTCAGGCCGACGTCCCGATGGTCGGTCCCGACGCGCTGACGCCCGAGGGCATGGCACGCGTCGTCTCCGAGGTGCTGGACCGGCCGGTCCGCTTCCGGCGGCTCAGCGGCGCGGAGTACCAGGCATCGGTGCTGCGGCACGGCGCGAGCGAGAACTGGGCCCGGGCCCTGGCCGACCTCGCGGCCGCTACCGCCGAGCAGGGCTTCTACGGCAGCGCGGCGCCCAGCACACCGAAGACCGCGCCCACGTCCTTCCGCCGCTGGTGCGAGGAGGTGCTCAAGCCGGCCGTACTGACGCCACCGTCGGCCTCGTGAGTCACCGGCCGCGCCACTCGCCCCACCGGGGGCGCCCCGCCGGCCACCCGAGGCCACCGGCACCGCCTACCGCTCCAGCAGCATCCGTTGCAGCTCCCGGGCCGCCCGCGGCGGAGCCACATCGCTGCGGTGGGCGAGGGCGATGGTGCGGTGCAGGCCGGGGCGGGCCAGCGGGGTGACCCGCAGTCCCCGGCCCGCCCGGGCGGCCACCATCCGGGGTACGACGGCCACGCCGAGCCCCGCCCGGGCGAACCCCAGCACCGCGTCCATCTCGCCGCCCTCCACCGCGAAGTCGGGCTCGAACCCGGCGGAGCGGCACGCGGCGACGGTCAGTTCCCGCAGGTCGTACCCGTGCCGGAACATCACCAGCCGTTCCCCCTCCAGGTCGGCGATCTCCACGGCCCGCCCGCCCCGGCCGGGTTCCGGCGCCTCCGGCGAGGACACCACCACCAGGTCCTCGCGCAGCAGCTCCACGGTCGTCAGCGCGGGCGCGGGCGTCGGCAGCGGCAGCACGACGAGCGCGAGGTCGAGCGCGCCGCGCGCCAGCTGCCGCACCAGGTCGTGGGAGCCGCCCTCCTCGATCAGGAGCTGGATGCCGGGATACCGGTCGTGGAAGGCCCGCAGCACGTCCGGCAGCAGGCCCGTGCACAGGCTCGGTGTCGCGCCCAGCCGTACCCGCCCCCGCCGCAGCTGCACCAGTTCCTGCACCTCGTGCCGGGCGGTGTCGGCGTCGGCCAGGATGCGCCGGGCCAGCGGCAGCAGCGCCTCGCCGGCGTCGGTCAGCGTGATGTTGCCCCGGGCGCGCAGGAAGAGATCCGCGCCCAGTTCCCGTTCCAGCGCCTTGATCTGCTGGGACAGCGAGGGCTGGGCGACATGGACCAGCTCGGCGGCCCGGGTGAAGTGCCGGGTCTCGGCGACGGCCACGAAGTACTGGAGCTGCTGGAACTGCACAGCACCAAGAATAGCTCCAGCCTATGGAAACGAGCTGCACCATGTCTTGGACCGATCGGCTCCTCCGCCCCTAGCGTTCTGTTCCATGGCTCTGGCAACGCGGACGGACCGACGGCCGTCCATGGCGCGCACGATGTGGGACTCCTCCGTCGGCAAGAAGACGGTGATGGCCGTCAGCGGCGTGATCATGCTGCTGTACCTGGTCGCGCACATGATCGGCAATCTGAAGATCTACTTCGGCGCGGGTGAGTTCAACCACTACGCGCACTGGCTGCGCACCGTCGGCGAGCCCTTCATGCACTACGAGTGGACGCTCTGGCTCATCCGGATCGTCCTCGTGGTCGCCGTGGTGGCCCACGCCACGTCCGCCTACCAGCTCAGCCGACGCGACATCAAGGCACGGCCCAGCAAGTACGTGCACAAGAAGCCGCGGGCGAGCTACGCGACCCGCACCATGCGCTGGGGCGGCGTCGTCCTCGGCCTGTTCATCGTCTGGCACCTCCTCGACCTGACCACCGGCACCGTGCACTCCGGTGGCTTCCAGGAGGGCCACCCGTACCAGAACGTGGTGGACACCTTCTCCACCTGGTACGGCAACGTCATCTACATCGTCGCGATGCTCGCGCTCGGCCTGCACATCCGGCACGGCTTCTGGAGCGCCGCCCAGACCCTCGGCGTCGGCAGCCGCAGCCGCGACCGCGCCCTGAAGACCCTCGCGAACGTCCTCGCGCTGCTGCTCACGGCGGGCTTCATCGCCGTACCCGTGGGCGTCATGACCGGAGTGGTGAGCTGACATGACTACCTACGCCGACTACGCGACCGGCGCGCCGGTCACCGACACCAAGGCCCCCGCCGGTCCCGTCCACGAACGCTGGGACAAGCGCCGCTTCGAGGCGAAGCTGGTCAACCCCGCCAACCGCCGCAAGCACACGATCATCGTGGTCGGCACCGGCCTGGCCGGCGGCTCCGCCGGCGCCACGCTGGCCGAACAGGGCTACCACGTCGTCCAGTTCTGCTACCAGGACTCCCCGCGCCGTGCCCACTCCATCGCCGCGCAGGGCGGCATCAACGCGGCGAAGAACTACCGCAACGACGGCGACTCCATCCACCGGCTGTTCTACGACACCGTCAAGGGCGGCGACTTCCGGGCCCGCGAGTCCAACGTCCACCGGCTCGCGCAGATCTCCGTCGAGATCATCGACCAGTGCGTGGCCCAGGGCGTGCCGTTCGCCCGCGAGTACGGCGGCCTGCTCGACACCCGCTCCTTCGGCGGCGTCCAGGTCTCCCGCACCTTCTACGCCCGCGGCCAGACGGGCCAGCAGCTCCTGCTGGGCGCCTACCAGGCGCTGTCCCGGCAGATCGCCGCCGGCAACGTGGAGATGCACCCGCGCACCGAGATGCTCGACCTGATCGTCGTCGACGGACGGGCGCGCGGGATCGTGGCGCGCGATCTCATCACCGGGAAGATCGACACGTACTTCGCGGACGCCGTCGTCCTCGCCTCCGGCGGCTACGGCAACGTCTTCTACCTGTCGACCAACGCGATGAACTCCAACGCGACCGCGATCTGGCGGGCGCACCGGCGCGGCGCGTACTTCGCCAACCCCTGCTTCACCCAGATCCATCCGACCTGCATCCCGCGCACCGGCGACCACCAGTCCAAGCTGACGCTGATGAGCGAGTCGCTGCGCAACGACGGCCGCATCTGGGTGCCCAAGGCCCAGGGCGACACCCGCCCGCCGAACGAGATCCCCGAGGACGAGCGCGATTACTACCTGGAGCGCATCTACCCGTCCTTCGGCAACCTCGTGCCCCGGGACATCGCCTCCCGCGCCGCGAAGAACGTCTGCGACGAGGGCAGGGGAGTGGGCCCCGGCGGGCAGGGCGTCTACCTGGACTTCGCCGACGCCATCCGGCGCATGGGCCGCAAGGCCGTCGAGGCCAAGTACGGCAACCTCTTCGACATGTACCAGCGGATCACCGACGAGGATCCGTACGAGGTGCCGATGCGGATCTACCCGGCCGTGCACTACACGATGGGCGGCCTGTGGGTCGACTACGACCTCCAGACCACGATCCCCGGCCTGTTCGCGATCGGCGAGGCCAACTTCTCCGACCACGGCGCCAACCGGCTCGGCGCCTCCGCGCTGATGCAGGGCCTGGCCGACGGCTACTTCGTGCTGCCGGCCACCATCAACGACTACCTGGCCCGCAACCCGCACCAGGACCCCGTCACCGAGCAGCACCCCGTCGTCCAGGAGGTGCTGGCCGAGACCGAGGACCGGATCAACCTGCTGCTGGCCGTGGACGGCGACCGCACCCCGGACTCCTTCCACCGCGAACTCGGCGAGCTCATGTGGGAGTTCTGCGGCATGGCCCGCTCCGACGCGGGGCTGCGCAAGGCGCTGGAGCGGATCCCGCAGATCCGCGAGGAGTTCTGGCGGCGGATCAAGGTGCCCGGCACCGGCGAGGAGTTCAACCAGTCGCTGGAGAAGGCCAACCGGATCGTCGACTACCTGGAGCTC
The DNA here is from genome assembly GCF_044329325.1 of Streptomyces sp. NPDC017676. Taxonomy (NCBI): domain Bacteria; kingdom Bacillati; phylum Actinomycetota; class Actinomycetes; order Kitasatosporales; family Streptomycetaceae; genus Streptomyces; species Streptomyces sp. NPDC017676. The sequence continues at coordinate 249,375 of NZ_JBIRJA010000004.1, forward strand.
GCCGAGCTGATGTGCCTCGACGCGCTGCACCGCACCGAGTCCTGCGGCGGCCACTTCCGCGAGGAGTCCCAGACACCGGACGGCGAAGCCGCCCGCAAGGACGACGAGTTCTCGTACGCCGCCGCGTGGGAGTTCACCGGCACCGGCGAGGCGCCCGTCCTGCACAAGGAAGACCTGGTCTTCGAGTACGTCCATCCCACCCAGCGGAGCTACGCATGAAGCTCACCCTGCGCGTCTGGCGGCAGAAGAACGCCGACGCCGAAGGAGCGATGTCCACCTACGAGGTGGACGGCATCTCGCCCGACATGTCCTTCCTGGAGATGCTGGACGTCCTCAACGAACAGCTCATCCTCTCCGGTGAGGAACCGGTCGCCTTCGACCACGACTGCCGCGAGGGCATCTGCGGCGCGTGCTCGCTCGTCATCAACGGCGACGCGCACGGGCCGGAGCGGACCACCACCTGCCAGCTGCACATGCGGTCCTTCCAGGACGGCGACACGATCGACATCGAGCCGTGGCGGGCGTCCGCGTTCCCGGTGATCAAGGACCTGGTCGTGGACCGGTCGGCGTTCGACCGGATCATCCAGGCCGGCGGCTACATCACCGCGCCGACCGGATCCGCGCCCGAGGCCCACGCCACGCCGGTGCCGAAGGCCGACGCCGACTTCGCGTTCGAGCACGCCGAGTGCATCGGGTGCGGGGCGTGCGTCGCCGCGTGTCCCAACGGGGCGGCGATGCTGTTCACCTCCGCCAAGGTCAACCATCTGAACGTACTGCCCCAGGGCGCGCCCGAGCGGGAGACGCGGGTGCTGGACATGGTGGCGCAGATGGACGCGGAGGGATTCGGCGGGTGCACGCTGACCGGTGAGTGCGCGACCGCCTGCCCCAAGGGCATTCCGCTGGTCTCGATCACCAGCATGAACAAGGAGTGGCTGAGGGCTGCCCGCAAGGCGGGCAAGAGGTAGCACCCAAGAGCGTTCGCCGATCGGTGGACGGGCGGGGCCGGGAGTGGTGCTCCCCGGCCCCGTCTGGCTTTCCCGGCCCCGGTGGGGACGAGGTGCCACCCGGCCCACGCGCCACCGTCGCCGTGATCGTCGGCGCCTGCGTCGAGCGCGGTGCCGACGCCTCCGCGTGCGGGCCGGGCGCCTGCTTGCCGGGTGCGGGAGCGAGGGCGCGTGACCGGGCACGGGTGACCGAGAACGTCTGACGGAGGACGGCCGACCCCGCCGACCCCGGCGTTCACCACCCCCACATCCCCTCTCCCGGCACCGGTCACGCGCACGCCAACCGGCCTCGGAAGAACAGGAGTGGCGGGCCGTACGCACCGGGCCCGCCGCCTCTGTCGCCGACCCGGCCCGTGCCCAGGAGAGAGCCATGACCGGCGTTTCCACCCTCGACCGTCCCCCGCAGCCCGCGGCACCCACCCGCTACACCGTCACCCTCGCCCGCGACGAGGCCGACGTGCGTGCCGCCCAGCGGCTGCGGCACGACGTCTTCGCCGGGGAGATGGGGGCCCTGCTGACCACCGCCGAGCCGGGGTACGACGTCGACGCCTTCGACGCCTACTGCGACCACCTGCTCGTGCGCGAGGAGGTGACCGGGCAGGTCGTCGGCACCTACCGGCTGCTGCCGCCGGAGCGGGCCGCGGTCGCCGGCCGGCTCTACTCCGAGGGCGAGTTCGACCTGGCCGCGCTCGACGTGATCCGGCCCGGCCTGGTCGAGGTCGGCCGCTCCTGCGTCCACCCCGACCACCGCGACGGCGCCGTCATCGGTCTGATCTGGGCCGGCATCGCCCGCTACATGACCGACCGGGGCCACGAGTGGCTGGCCGGCTGCTGCTCGGTGCCCCTCGCCGACGGCGGCGCCCTCGCCACCGGCACCTGGGAGCGGGTCCGGACCAAGCACCTGGCACCCGAGGAGTTCCGGGTCCGGCCGCTGCTGCCCTGGACCCCGAGCGCCGCGGCCCCCGCCGCCCGCACCGAACTCCCCGCCCTGCTGCGCGGCTACCTCCGGCTGGGCGCCTGGGTGTGCGGCGAGCCCGCGCACGACCCCGACTTCGGGGTCGCCGACCTGTACGTCCTGCTGTCGATGCGCCGGGTCGACCCGCGCTACCTGCGGCACTTCCTCTCCCTCGTCCCGGCCTGATGAGCGTCTGGCTGCCCACCGCGCCCTGCACCCCGGGGGCCTGCCTGGAGCCGGTCCGGGCCGCCGCGGCCGTACCCCGTGCCGTGCTGCGGCTGACCGCGGTCGCCGTCCTGCTGCTGGCCGGGATCGCGCTGTCCCCACTCGGCGGGAGGATCCCCGCCGAGTGGGTCAGGCGGTGGTGCCGGATGATCGTGCGGGCCATCGGGGTCCGGGTCCGCGTCACCGGCGCCGCCCCGCCGGCCGGCGGGCTGCTGCTGGTCGCCAACCACGTCTCGTGGCTGGACATACCGCTGCTCACCGCCGTACGACCGGCCCGGATGCTGGCCAAGACCGAGGTCCGGCGATGGCCCCTGGCGGGCGCGCTGGCCGCGCGCGGCGGGGCCCTGTTCATCGAGCGGGACCGGCTGCGCGCCCTGCCCGGCACGGTCGCCGAGATCGCCGGCGCCCTGCGCGCGGGCGCGGCCGTGACCGCGTTTCCCGAGGGCAGCACCTGGTGCGGCCGCGCCCACGGCCGCTTCCGCCGGGCCGTCTTCCAGGCCGCGCTCGACGCGGGCGTGCCCGTCCAGCCCGTCGGACTGCGCTACCGGCGGCAGGACGGCGGGCCCGGCACCGCGGCGGCCTTCGTCGGCGAGGACACCCTGCTGGCCTCCCTGTGGCGGGTGGCCCGGACCCGCGGCCTGGTCGCCGAGGTGCAGGTCCAGCCGCTGATCCGGCCGGGCACCCACTCCGACCGCCGCGCCCTCGCCCACGCGGCCCAGCCCACCGCACCCGAGCCGGCCTGGACCCACGCGGCGCTGGTGTCGAGCGCGCTGGAGGGCCCGCACGGCCGGCCCCGCACAGGCGTGCACGAGGGCCGGACGGAGGTCCTCCGGCTCCCGGCGCGGTGACCGTGGCGCGGTGTCGAACGGCACCCGCACGATCCCGTCGAGGCCGATGCCCAGGGTCCGGTGCGGCTCGGCGGGCGAACCCGGGCGGTGCGAGCCGTGCGGTGCCGCAGCACACGATCAGCCGGTCCGTGCGGTCCGGGACCACGTCCTCCCGATCGTGCCCGGTGACCCGTCCGCCCCCGTGGGGCACCGCTCAGGGCATGACCCGCGCCAGATAGGGCGCCGTCGCGCTGCCCTCCGCGCGGGCCACCCGGTCCGGTGGGCCGGCCGCCACGATCCGGCCGCCCCGGTCGCCGCCGCCCGGGCCCAGGTCGATCACCCAGTCCGCGCCCGCGACCACCGTCATGTCGTGCTCGACCACGACGACGGTGTGCCCCGCGTCGACCAGCCCGTGCAACCGGTCCATCAGGACCTCCACGTCGGCCGGGTGCAGACCGGTCGTCGGCTCGTCCAGCAGGTACAGGGTGTGGCCCCGGCGCCCGCGCTGGAGCTCGCTCGCCAGCTTGATCCGCTGCGCCTCGCCGCCGGACAGCTCGGTCGCCGGCTGGCCGAGCCGCAGATAGCCGAGGCCCACGTCGAGCAGGGTGGAGAGGCTGCGGGCGGCGGCGGGGGAGTCCGCGAAGAACTCCGCGGCGGCCTCCACGGTCAGGTCGAGCACGTCGGCGACGGTCCGCCCCCGGTACGTCACCTGGAGCGTCTCGGGGTTGTAGCGGGCGCCACCGCAGTCCGGGCAGGGCGCGTAGGTGCTCGGCAGGAACAGCAGTTCCACGCTGACGAACCCCTCGCCCTGGCAGGTCTCGCAGCGCCCACCGGCCACGTTGAACGAGAACCGCCCGACGCCGTACCCACGCTCCCGCGCCTCCCCGGTGCCGGCGAACACCTTCCGCACGACGTCGAACAGGCCCGTGTAGGTGGCCAGGTTGGAGCGCGGGGTGCGTCCGATGGGCTTCTGGTCGACGCGGACCAGCCGCTCGACGCCGTCCAGGTCCTCCGTCAACTCGCCGACGAGCGTGGACTTCCCGGACCCGGAGACACCGGTCACCGCGGTGAACGCGCCGAGCGGGAACTCGGCCGTCACCTCCCGCAGGTTGTGCCGGGTCACCGGTCCCACCGTCAACCAGCCGCGCGGCGAGCGGACTTGGCGCGGCGGACCGGGCGACTCGTCGAAGAGGAACACGGCCGTCGCCGACTCCTCGACCGAGGCCAGCTCGGCGACCGGCCCGCTGTACAGCACCCGTCCGCCGTGCTCGCCCGCGCCGGGGCCCACGTCGACCACCCAGTCGGCGCCGCGCACCACCTCCAGGTGGTGCTCCACCACGAACACCGAGTTCCCGGCCGCCTTCAGCCGGTCCAGCATGGTCAGCAGGGCCTCGGTGTCCGCCGGGTGCAGCCCGGCGGACGGCTCGTCCAGCACGTACACCACACCGAACAGCCCGGACCGCAACTGCGTGGCGAGCCGCAGCCGTTGCAGCTCGCCCGCCGAGAGGGTGGGGGTGGCCCGGTCCAGGCTGAGGTAGCCGAGCCCCAGCTCGACCACCGGCGCGATCCGGGAGGTGAGGTCGGCCGTGAGCACCCGGGCCGTCTCCGTGCCGGTGCCGGCTCCGAGCAGTCCCGCGAGGTCGGTCAGCGGCAGCGCGGCCAGCTCGGCGACGGTCCGCCCGCCGAAGGTCACCGCGAGGGCCTCCGGCCGCAGCCGGCTGCCCCCGCAGGCGGGACAGGGCGCGCTGGTCAGGAAGCGCTCCGCCTTCGCCCGCAGGGTCGGCGACCTGGTGTCGGAGAACGTCTTCAGGACGTACCGGCGGGCGCTCATGTAGGTGCCCTGGTACGGCCGTTGGATGCGGTCGGCGTCCCGGACCGGGTGCACGGTGACAACCGGCTGCTCGTCGGTGAACAGGATCCACTCGCGCTCGCGGGCGGGCAGTTCCCGCCAGGGCCGGTCCACGTCGTGGCCGAGCGCGTCCAGGATGTCCCGCAGGTTCTTGCCCTGCCAGGCGCCCGGCCAGGCCGCGACGGCACCCTCCCGGATGCTCAGCGAGGGGTCCGGGACCAGCAGCTCCTCGGTGGTCTCGTGCACCTGTCCGAGGCCGTGGCACGTGGGGCAGGCACCGGCCGCCGTGTTCGGCGAGAACGCGTCCGAGTCCAGCCGCTCGGCGCCGGGCGGGTAGGTGCCGGCGCGCGAGAACAGCATGCGCAGCGAGTTGGAGAGGTTGGTGACCGTGCCCACCGAGGAGCGCGAGCCGGGGGCGGAGCGGCGCTGCTGGAGCGAGACCGCGGGCGGCAGCCCGGTGATCTCACCGACCCTGGGCGCCCCCACCTGGTGGATCAGGCGGCGCGCGTACGGGGCGACCGACTCGAAGTACCGCCGCTGCGCCTCGGCGTAGACCGTGCCGAACGCCAGGGACGACTTGCCCGAGCCGGAGACTCCGGTGAAGACGGCAAGGACGTCCCGCGGGATGTCCACGTCGACGCCCTTGAGGTTGTGCTCGCGGGCGTCGCGGACGCGGACGTACGGGTCATGGGGGCTGTGCATCGGGGGGATACTCCAACCGCCCCCGTGCGCTAGACCTGCGGAGGGTTGTCCCGGTCCTGCGGCCGGGTGCCGAACTCGTCGCGCAGCTTGTCCTGGCCGGTGTCGACCTGCGACTGGTACTTGTTCCCGGTGCGCTGGTCGATGTAGTCGCCGCCCTTGTCGATGCCCTTGTCGGCCATGCCCTCACGGCCCTTGAGCATGCCCTTGATCTTGTCCTTGAGGGACATGGCAGCCCTCCTCGTCGCTAGGGGTTCGCTCTCCCAGGGTCACCGGCCCGGGCCGGGTTCGCATCTCGGGCGGGTCACCGGGCCGGCGCGAAGAGCGCGGCGAGCCGCCGGTGGGAGTCGAGCAGGGCCGTACGGTCGTAGGTGCTGGTGGTGACCAGCACCTCCTCGGCGCCCGTCTCCTTGAGCACGGTCTCCAGCTCGTGGGCGACCTGGTCGGCGGTGCCCGCGATGTGCCCGGCGAGCCCGGACGCGTAGAAGTCCCGTTCCTTCGCGGTCATCGCGCGGATCTCCACCGCCTCGGCGGGGGCGAGGGGCGGGAAGGTGCCGTGCGTGCGGGAGTACGCCATCGCCCAGGCCTCGGGGACCAGCAGCCGGCGCGCCTCGGCCTCGGTGCCGGCGACCGCGACCGTGCCGGAGATCACGACGTACGGCTCGGACGCCCAACGGGAGGGGCGGAACAGGGAGCGGTACCGGTCGATGCCGCGCAGCATCTTCTCCCGGCTCCGCAGGTCCCCGATGACCAGGGGCAGTCCCGCGCGGGCCGCGATCCGCGCGCCCTCGCCCATGGCCAGCACGAACGGCGGCACGGTCAGGCCCTCCGCGGGGCGGGCGTGCACCCCGGTCGGCGAGCTGCCCGTGAACCAGTCCAGCAACTCGCCGAGCTGCGCCGCGAAGTCCTCCGCGTCGCCCTTGTCCCGGCCGAGCGCCCTGCGCACCCCGTCCGTGAAGCCGACGGAGCGGCCGAGTCCCATGTCGACACGGCCCGGGAACAGGGCCTCCAGCACCCCGAACTGCTCGGCGACGACCAGGGGGCGGTGGTTGGGCAGCATGACCCCGCCGGTGCCGACCCGGATGGTGCGGGTGGCGGCGGCGACCGCGGCGGCGAGCACGGTCGGCGCGGAACCGGCGACACCCGGCACGCCGTGGTGCTCGGACACCCAGAACCGGTGGTAGCCCAGCGCCTCCGCCTCGCGCGCCAGCGCGACGGTGTCCCGCAGCGCCTCGGCGGGCGGGTGGCCCTCGCGGGTGCGGGAGCGGTCGAGGACGGAGAACCGGGTCCGGCTGATCACTGTGCTGCTCACACCAGGTTTCAACACCGTGGCGGGCCCGGGATTCCCGCGGCCACACACGGTGGGTGCGCGGGTACGCACCGTACGGCCCGGCCGGGCGTGCCGTCCGCCGGCGACGCACCCCCGGACCGGGCCGGGGGCTGGTTAGGGTGGTCGGTGTGACCGACAGCAGCACGCGCCCGCTCGCCGTGTTCGACCTCGACAACACGCTTGCCGACACCGCCCACCGCCAGCACTTCCTGGAGAGCCGGCCGCGGAACTGGGACGCGTTCTTCGCCGCCGCACCCCAGGACCCGCCGATTCCCGAGGGCGTGGCGCTGGCCGTGGAGAGCGCCCGTGCCTGCGAGGTCGTCTACCTCACCGGCCGCCCCGAGCGGTGCCGCCGGGACACCCTGGACTGGCTCGCGGCCCACGGGCTTCCCGAGGGGCCCGTGCACATGCGGGGCGACGCCGACCGCAGGCCCGCCCGGTTCACGAAGCTGGCGATCCTGCGCCGGCTCGCCCGGGACCGGGAGGTCCGGGTGGTCGTGGACGACGACGAACTGGTCTGTGCCGATGCCGAGCGGGCCGGGTTCACCGTCGTACGGGCGCGCTGGGCAGCGAAGTCGGCCGCGCTGGAAGAGGCGCAGGAGCGGGACGGGCGTACCTGAGGAGCGCCCGAGCGGACGGGCTCAGTCGCCGTCCTCCAGGCGGAAGCCGACCTTCAGGCCCACCTGGTAGTGCTCGACCCGGCCGTTCTCGATCTGGCCGCGGATCTGGGTCACCTCGAACCAGTCCAGGTTGCGCAGCGTCTGGTCGGCGCGGGCGATGCCGTTGCGGATGGCCTGGTCGACGCCCTCGTGCGAGGTGCCGACGATCTCGGTGACCCGGTAGGTGTGGTTCGACATGCGGGTGCTCCTCTCGTGTCACGCCGTACTCCACCGTGCCGTATCGGCGCTCCGCGCGCACGGCGTCGCGGCCCGGCCGGGGGCCGGCCCTTGACCTCCGCATTGGTCCATACCAAAATCCAGCACACCCGTACGAGCCGTGCGCTCGTCCCCCCACGTCGGGCCCCCACCCCTGTCCCCGCACTCCCGCCAGACAGAACAGGACCCCTCGTGAGACGTCGTCTGCTCGCCCTCATCTGCGTCACCGGCTCGCTCGTCAGCGGCTGCGGGATGCTCCCCGGCGACCACGACCGCAAGACCGTGACCGTGTGGCTGATGAAGGGCAGCGCCTCCGGGGAGTTCCTGCGGCGGTTCACCGAGGACTTCGAACGCACCCACGACGATCTGCGGCTGGACATCCGCATCCAGGAGTGGACCGGCATCGTCGACAAGGTCCGCGGCGCGCTCAAGGCCGACTCCGGCGACGGCCCCGACGTCATCGAGGTCGGCAACACCCAGGTGCCGCTGTACGCGGACGGCGGCCGGCTCGTGGACCTGACCCTGGAGTCGATGCGGGACTGGGACAAGGAGAAGTGGCTGCCCGGTCTCGCCGAGCCCGGCAAGGACGGCAACAAGCAGTACGGCATCCCGTGGTACGCCGCCAACCGCGTCGTCATCTACCGCAAGGACCTGTTCGAGCAGGCCGGCATCACCAGCCCGCCGAAGACCCGCGACGCCTGGCTCGCCGAAACGGAGAAGCTCGACTCCGGCGGCAACCAGGGCATCTACCTCGCCGGGCAGGACTGGTACACGCTCTCCGGCTTCATCTGGGACGAGGGCGGCGACCTCGCCCGGGAGAAGGACTACGAGTGGCAGGGCACCCTGGACACCCCGGCCGCCCTGCGCGGCATGGACTTCTACCGCCGGCTCCAGGCACTGGGCGAGGGACCCGTGGACGCCGACGAGGAACACCCGCCCCAGGCCGGGGTGTTCGCCGGCGGCAAGGTCGCACAGATCGTCGCCGTACCCGGGCTCGCCCAGGCGGTCGTCCGGCAGAACCCGGACCTGAAGGACAAGCTCGGCTTCTTCCCCGTCCCCGGCCGGACCGCCGGGCGGCCCGGCACGGTCTTCACCGGCGGCTCGGACCTGGTCGTCCCGCGCAACACCGACGACCAGTTCGCCGCGACCGCCGTCGTCGGGGCGCTCACCGGCGCCAAGTGGGACACCGAGCTCGCCCGCACCATGAACTACGTGCCCAACAAGACCACGCTGGCCGACGCGGTCGGGAGCGAGGAGGGGGTCGCCGCCATGGCCGCGGGCGCGGCACACGGCAGGGCGACCCCCAACACCCCTCAGTGGGCCGACGTGGAGGCCGACAACCCGATCAAGGAGTACATGACCCGGGTGCTGGGCGGCGCGGACCCGGCCACCGAGGCCCGCCGCGCCTCACGGAAGATCACCGAGGCGCTCGCCCCGAACGTGGGCTGACCGGGCGCACCGGCTCACCGCACCACGCTCAGCGACAGCGCGAACCGGCCCTCGGCGTCCGTCCACCAGTGGGTCAGCTCCAGACCGGCCGCGGCCAGTTCGCCGGTCACGCCCTCCTTGCGGAACTTGGCCGACACCTCGGTGCGCAGCTCCTCGCCCGCCGCGAAGTCCACGGCGAGGTCCAGCGCGGGCACCTTCACGGTCTGCGCGGTGCGGGAGCGCAGCCGCATCTCGATCCACTCCCGCTCGGCGTCCCAGAGGGCCACGTGGTCGAACGCGTCCGGATCGAAGTCGGCGCCCAGTTCCCGGTCGACCACGGCCAGCACGTTCTTGTTGAACGCGGCCGTCACCCCGGCCGCGTCGTCGTACGCCCGGACCAGCACCCGCTCGTCCTTGACCAGGTCCGTGCCGAGCAGCAGCCCGTCGCCCGGGGCGAGCAGCGCGCGCACGGAGGCCAGGAACCGCGCGCGTTCGGCGGGCAGCAGATTGCCGATCGTGCCGCCGAGGAAGGCCACCAGCCGGGGCCCCGGCGTGCCGGGCAGGGTCAGCGGGGCGGTGAAGTCGGCGATCAGCGCGTGGACTTCGAGCCCGGGGCGCTCCTCGATCAGGGCCTCGCCGGCCTGGGTGAGGGCGCTCTCGCTGACGTCGACCGGGACGTACGCCGACAAGGGGAGCGCGTCGATCAGATAGCGGGTCTTCTCCGAGGAGCCCGAGCCCAGTTCGACCAGGGTGCGGGCACCGCTCGCGGCGGCGATCTCACCGGACCGGGCGGCGAGGATCTCCCGTTCGGCGCGCGTGGGGTAGTACTCGGGCAGTTCGGTGATCCGCTCGAACAGCTCGCTGCCGCGGGCGTCGTAGAACCACTTGGGCGGCAGCCACTTGGGAGTGGCGGTGAGGCCGTGCAGGACGTCGGCGCGCAGCGCGGCGTCCGTCGCGTCCTCGGGAAGCGTGCGGGTGACGTGCAGGGGGCTCAACGGCAGGGCTCCTTCGGTGATCGGGGTGCCCCCGCTCGGGCGGAGCCGAGCGCGGGGGAGGCCGCCGGGTCCTCCAGCGGCGCGAGCAGCACGCCGGCGCGGCTCGCGGTGAGCACGGTGCGGTCGGGGACCTCCTGCCAGAGCGGGTCGTCGTCGTACGGCTCGGAGGCGACGACCGTGCTCCGGCCGGGCTCCGTGCGGTACCAGAGCGAGTCGCCCCAGGCGGTGGCCGTGATCGTGGCCCCGTCGGTCAGCAGCAGGTTGAGACGGGAGGCGGGGGCCGCCCGCGCCAGTTGGCGAACCGTTTCGCCTATGGCCTGGTCCGGTTCCTCGCCGCTGCGCAGCCGGTGCAGGACCAGCGCCCAGACGAACGCCGAGTCGGTACGGGCCTGGAGCGAGAGCAGCTCGACCGGCGGCAGCGCGGACACCAGGGGCGCCGCCGCGTCCGGCCAGCCCGCGACCGCGCCGTTGTGGCTGAACAGCCACCGCCCGGACGCGAACGGCGCCGCGGCGGCCTCGGCGTCCGCCCCCGCGAAGGTCGCGTCCCGGACGGCCGCGAGCACGGCACCCGAGCGCACCACCCGGCACAGGTCGGCGAAGGACAGGTCGGCCCAGACCGGCCCGGCCCGCCGGTAGCGCGCCGGGACCGGGTCCTCGGAGGCGTACCAGCCCACCCCGAACCCGTCGGCGTTGACCGTGCCGTGCCGCTGCCGGCGCGGCGCCCACGACTGGCGGAACAGACTGTGCGGGGGTTCCATGAGGACCCGGCCGAGCGGCTCCTCGGGCCCGAGGTAGGCGAGGTGACGGCACATCAGACCTTCTCCGAGCGGGCGGTGCGGAACCCGGAGAAGATCTGCCGGCGGATCGGGTAGTCCCAGTTGCGGAAGGTGCCCCGGCAGGCCACCGGGTCCACGGCGAACGAACCGCCGCGCAGCACCTTGTACTCGGGGCCGAAGAACACCTCCGAGTACTCCTTGTACGGGAACGCCCGGAAGCCCGGGTACGGCAGGAAGTCGCTCGCCGTCCACTCCCACACGTCACCGATCAGCTGCCGCACCCCGAGCGGAGAGGCACCGGCCGGGTAGCTCCCGGCGGGAGCGGGCCTGAGGTGCCGCTGGCCCAGGTTGGCGTGTTCCGGTGCCGGGTCGGCGTCCCCCCACGGGTAGCGCCGCGAGCGGCCGGTGGCCGGGTCGAAGCGGGCCGCCTTCTCCCACTCCGTCTCGGTGGGCAGCCGCCGCCCGGCCCAGCGGGCGTAGGCGTCCGCCTCGTACCAGCACACGTGCAGCACCGGCTCGTCGGGCGGGACCGGTTCCGTGATCCCGAACCGGCGTCGCAGCCACTGGCCGCCGTCCCGCCGCCAGAACAGCGGGGCGGAGACGGCGTGCTGCCTGATGTGCGCCCAGCCCTCCGGTGACCACCAGCGCTCGGTGTCGTACCCGCCGTCCTCGATGAACGCCTGGTACGCCGCGTTCGTCACCGGGGTCGTGTCGATCCAGAACGGCGCCACCTCGCGCGGGTGCGCCGGGCGCTCGTTGTCCAGCGCCCAGGGCTCGCTGGAGGTGCCCATGGTGAACGGGCCGCCGGGGACCAGGACTTCGGCCGGCCCGGTGAACAGCGGGGCCGGCTCCGGGTCCGGGGCGGTCAGCGCCCGCGGGCCCTTGCGGAGCTGATGAGTGATCAGCATGGTCTCGTCGTGTTGCTGTTCGTGCTGCGCGATCATGCCGAAGGCGAAGCCGGCCTCGGTCAGCCGGGTGCCGTGGAAGTCCGCCGTCTGGAGCAGGTCCAGCGCCCGGCCGCGCACCTCCGCCGCGTACCGGCGGGCCTCGGCGGGCGGCAGCAGCGGAAGGGTGGGGCGCTCGGCACGAGGGTGCTCGAAGGCGTCGTACAGGCTGTCTATCTCGGGCCGCATCGCCTCCCGGCCTCCGACCGCCCGCAGCAGCCACAGCTCCTCCTGGTTGCCGATGTGCGCCAGGTCCCAGACCAGGGGCGACATCAGCGGCGAGTGCTGGGCGGTGAGGTCGGGTTCGTCGACGCAGGAGGTCAGCAGCGTCGTGCGGTCGCGGGCGGTGGTGAGGGAGGCCAGCGCGCGCTCCCGCAGCGCCTCGGCGTCCGTCTCGGCCGTCGGGGTCTCGATGTCGGTCTCGGGGGCGGTCATGTACGGATGTCCTTCCTCCCGTGGGCGGTGCGGGTGCCTCCGGCCGGGCCGGATCCGGACGCGGGCGGCGCGGTCACGGGCAGCCGGTCCAGCAGGTCGTCGGCCGGGCAGCGGCCCTGGGCGACATAGCGGTCCCGGTACGCCGCCACGGCGTCGGTGACCCGGGCGGTGGCGCCGAGCCGGGGCAGCGCGTCCAGGGCCGCCGCGAAACAGACGTCGGCGGCCTCGCGCAGCTCCGGGTCGGCGAGCCCGAACCGGGCCGCGTCGACCCACAGGGGGTTGTGCGGGGCGGGCAGGTTCAGGGCGCGTTCGCCCAGTGGTTTCACGGTCCGGTAGGCGGTCTCGGCGGCCTCCGGGTCGTCGAACAGCGCCGCCGTCACCGCGAGCGGCACGATCCAGCCGTCCTCGCCGGGCTGGGCGTCGATCATGCGCAGTTCCAGGTGGCCGCGCGGCCGGACCGGCGGGAACAGCGTGGTGAGGTGGTAGTCGAGGTCCGCCCGGGTGGGCGGCCGGGGCGAACCGGAGCGGGTCCACTCCCGGAAGGTCAGTCCCTCGGGCACCTCCCAGGGCCCGTGGTCCCGGCGTACGCACATCACCGGTGCGTCCAGCACATGCCGGGCCCAGGCGGCCCGCGGCTCGCCGTCCAGCGGAGGAGCGCCGGCCCGGCCGGCACCGATCTCCGTCCACACCAGCTGCCGGGTGGACTGCCAGCCCGTGGGGCGGCGGCCGATCAGCGGCGAGTTGGCGAACGCGGCCACCAGGACCGCACCCAGCTGGTGCGCCAGCCACCAGCGCCGGGCGTGCCCCAGCGGGCCGGGCTCCTCGTGGCCGGCGTCCACACAGACCTGGACCGACGCCGAGGCGCACATCATGTGCCGGCCGGCCGGACCGGCGCGGTCCAGGCAGGTCTCCATGGCGTCGTAGCGGGGCTCGTGCAGGAATCTGCGGGGTGCGTGCCAGGGATCGTGGCCGATGCCCGCGAGGCCGAGACCGTCCTGCGCCAGCACGGCCCGGACGGCGTCCAGGTCGGCGGAGACGGTGTCGACGCACTCCATCAGGGAGGCGGCGGGCGGCGAACTCAGCTCCAGCTGGCCGCCGGGTTCGACGGTGAGCGCCGATCCCAGGGGTACGGCCCGCACACGTGCGTAGGCCGCTTCGAGTCGTTCGGGTGTGACCGGGAGCTGCGGCAGCTCCAGCGGGTGGACGAGCCACTCCAGCTCGACACCGAGGGTGCGGGGCGGTCCGGTCTTGAAGCAGATGCCCCGGACCAGGGCCTCCACCTCGGCCTCGGTGACGGCGGTGCGGTGCTCGGTACAGTCACCGCCGTCGCTCTGCGTATGAGACATGTCGGGATCCTCCTGAGATTCCACCATGCCACCGGCCCCGGGTGCGGGCCGGGCAGGCACTCGTCCCACCCAAGACCTTCGCACCGATTCGCACAAGGGTGCCAGTCGGGACGTTCCGGATGCGTCACCTCCGTTTCCTTGTGCGTTTCCGGGCCGTTGCGGCGCGTGGAAACTCCGTTGCACCGCATCACCAGCATCGCCCAGGATGCGTCCATGAGCACGACGGGGGAGACCGCACGGGCCGCGGTCACGGCGCCCACGGGGGTGGCGCCGTGAGCGCGCGCCTGCGCGGGATCGCCGAGGAAACGGAACGTATCGTGGCCGCGGGCCGGTATCGCGCGCCGGACGGCCGGGAGGTGTCGCTCGCCGAATCCGTGCAGGCCGCGCGGGCGGGCACCCGGATGTTCGGTCCCTCCCCGGTGCCGGTGACACCGGCGAGCGGAACCGGTGTCGTGGTCGAGGTCACCGGCGAGAGCAGCCTGGAGGCGGCCCACCGGCTCGCCGACGCCCCTGTCGCCGTCCTGAACTTCGCCTCCGCCCGCAATCCCGGCGGTGGCTACCTCAACGGCGCGCAGGCCCAGGAGGAGGCCCTGTGCCGCGCCTCCGCGCTGCACACCTGCCTGCTGACGGCCCGCGCCTTCTACGACCATCACCGCGCCGACCGCGATCCGTTCTACTCGGACCGCGTGATCCACTCCCCGGCCGTCCCCGTCTTCCGTGACGACCGGGGCCGGCTGCTCTCCGAGCCGTACCTCGCGGGCTTCCTGACGGCCGCCGCCCCCAACGCGGGCGTGATCCGGCGGACGGCGCCGGAGCGGGCCGCCGCGCTCCCGGCAGCCCTGGCCGTACGGGCCGAACGCGTCCTGGAGACGGCCGCGGCCCACGGCTACCGGCGGCTGGTGCTCGGCGCCTGGGGCTGCGGCGTCTTCCAGAACGACCCGGCGCAGGTCGCGGGAGCCTTCCGGACGCTGCTGGGGCCTGACGGCCGGTTCGCCCAGACGTTCGAGCACGTGGTGTTCGGAGTGCTGGACCGGACGCCGGGGACGGCCGTACGGGGGGCGTTCGAACGGGCGTTCCCGGAGTCGGTGGGGGTCTAGCGGGACGAGTTCAGCCGTGGCGTTGGGCCGGTGGGCCGAGGGCGGTCAGGTCAGGTCCCACGGTCAGGTCAGGTCAGGTCCCACCGCTCGTTCCGTGGGCCGGGGGCGGTCAGGTCCAGCCGTAGCGCTGGTGCAGGCGTTGGCGGACCAGGTTGAACCGCATGCGGTCCAGTGCGCACGCCTCCCGGCGCATGCCCTGCTCGTGCAGCCGCAGCACCCGGTCCACGTCCACCCACGAGTCGCGGCCCGACCGGTCCCACGGCCCGCTCCCGATCGCCACCCACTCGCGGTCCCCGTCGTGCCGCTTGCTGGACAGCTGTACGGCGAGCAGGGTGCCGGCCGCCTCCCGGGCCACCACCAGCACCGGGCGGTCCTTGCCCCGGCCGTCGTTCTCCTCGAACGGAACCCAGGTCCACACGATCTCCCCGGGGTCCGGGTCGCCGTCAGGGGCCGGGGAGTACTCGGTGCGCACCCGGCCGACCTCGCGCGGGTCGGCCTCGGTGGTGGCGTGCGGGCCGTGCCGGCCGGGGACGTTCTCTTCGGTAAACGTGCTCACGGAGGCACCCTAGTGGTCCGCGCAACTCGGCTCTCGGGCAGGTGGGTTACCGCGGGGTGGAGCGGGTGTGCCGGGCCGGTGCGGAGGAACCGGGGTGCTGGAGCGGTGCCGTGCCCGTCGGGCGTGCGCCGATCCGCATGCCGGGGCGCCGGCCGTGCACCGTCAGATAGGTCAGCCCGGACTCGCCGGCGGTGATGCTGCGGGCGGCGCCGTGCGGCAGCCAGACGAGGGCGCCCTCGGCGAGCGCCTCCACCGCCTCCGCGGAGCCGTTGCCGAGCGTGCCGTGTCCGGCGACGACGAGGACCAGCACGTCCAGTTGTGCCTCGGTGTGGGCCGTGATCCGCCCGCCCGGAGCCAGCCGGACGACATTCGCGTCGAGCTGCCGACCGCTCTCCGCCAGCTTCCACAGCACCCCGGCCGGTGCCGGGGGCGTGTCGGCCAGCGCACGCGTGTCGCACAGCACGCGCGGGTCCGCCGGACGGCCTGTTGCTGCGGTGTCGGTCGCGGACGGCGACGTCATCTGGTGTTCCCCTCGGCTCTTCCGTATCCCGGGCCACGGTATCCGACCACTCTACAATTAATACATGTACGATTCGTGAAAATGGGCCTGGTGAGAGACGCAGGTGGGAGAGGGGTGTCCGGACGTGACCACGCGGGAGAGCCCGCGCCGCCGGGAGGTGCTGGAGGTGCTGCGCGCCGCGTCCGCACCGCTCGGGGTCGCGGAGGCCGCCGAGCGGATGGGGCTCCACCCCAACACCGTGCGGTTCCACCTGGACGCCCTCGTGGCCGACGGCCTGGTGGAGCGCCGAGCCGTGGCACCCACGGGACGGGGCCGACCCCGCACCGTCTACTCCGTGCGCCCCGGCATGGACCGCGGCGGCCGCCGCGACTACCGGTTGCTCGCCCGTATGTTGCTCAGCCGGTGGGCCGCATCCGCCGCCGACCCGGCCGGGGCGCGGGCGGAGGCGGTGGAGACGGGCCGGGCCTGGGGCCGCTTCCTGGTGGACCCCCTCCCGCCGTACGAGCCGGCCACGCCCGAGCGCTCGGTGGCCGCGTTGCTCGCCCTGCTGGACGGCCTGGGATTCGCGCCGCAGCCGGACGTGGAAGACGGAGCGAGCGGCGAGTCCGGCCGGACGCCGGAGAGGATCCGCCTGCGGCACTGCCCCTTCCTCGAACTCGCCGAGGAACAAGGCGGGTTGGTCTGCCCGCTCCATCTGGGCCTGATGCAGGGAGCGTTGTCGGAGCTGGGCGCCCCGCTGACGGCCACCGCGCTGGAACCGTTCGCCGAACCCGACTCCTGCGTCGCCCACTTGGCGAGGACCGCGCCCGGCTGAGCAACCGTCCCGCGCGGTCCACGCGCTCCGGACGCCTCACTCACCGAGCCCACCGCGTCCCGTCGAGCCGTCGCACCGCCCGCTGGATCGGCAGCCGTCGCACCGCCCGCCAGATCGGCAGCCTCCGCACCGCTCGCCGGATTCGCAGCCACCGCACCGCTCGTCGCACCAGCAGCCACCGCACCGCTCGTCGGACCGGCAACCACCGTGCCGCTCGCCGAAACCGCAGCCGTCGCACCACCCGCCGGGTCGGCAGCCTCCGCACCGCTCGCCGGATCCGCAACCGTCGTACCGCCCACCCCGATCAACCCCGCCGCCCCACCCACCCCGGCGGAGAAAGGCCCCGCATGAACACCACCGCCGCCGCCACCGCCGGCGCGGTCACCTTCGTCTGGCTCGGCATGGTGCTGGCGATCTCCTTCCTGGAGGCGCCGCTGAAGTTCCGTGCGCCGGGCGTGACGATCCCCGTCGGTCTCGGCATCGGACGGCTGGTCTTCCGCGCGCTGAACGCCGTGGAGGCCGTCCTCGCGGTCGTCGTGGTCCTCGCCGTCGCGCTGGGTGACGCCCCGGCCTCCGTCATCTCGTTGACCGCGGCGGTGGCGGCACTCCTCCTAGTCCAGCTCGCCGTCGTCCGCCCCCTGCTCAACCGCAGGTCCGACCGGTCCTCGCGGGAGAGGAACTGCCCCGTTCGCGCAGCCACCTGTGGTACGTGGCCCTGGAAGTCCTCAAGGCGGGCGCCCTGATCGCCCTCGGCGTCACCCTGCTCACGGCGTGATCCCGTAGGGTCGGTGCGGGTGGCCGCGAGGCCGGGACGCGTACGGGGGACCACGGAACATGCCGACACCCGAACAGATCTGGGCGGAAGCCGACCTGCCGGCCCGCCGGCTGGCCGGACTCGCGCTCAACCCGGCGGTGCCGCAGGACATCCTGCTCCGGCTGCTCGCCGACGCCCCGCTCGCCGTACGCATGGTGCTGTGCCGCGACCGCGAGCTGCCGGACGCCGTCGTCGACGCCGTGGTCGCGCACCCCGACCCGCGCACCCGTGGCTTCCTCGCCGTCAATCCGCACGCCGACCCCGCCCAACGCGCCCGTCTGGTCGATGATCCCCACTGGACCGTCCGCGCCCACCTCACCGAGGGCCCCTGGGTGCCCCTGCCGCACCGGCCGAGGCCGTTGCCCGACGACACCGTCGTACACATGATCACGACCTACGACGGTGAGGAGCCGCTGGGTTCGATCGGCTTCTGGCAGCAGATGTCATGGGGGCTGATCGACTCCCTGGCCACGCATCCGTTCGCCGAGGTCCGCCGCTGGGGCGTCGGCCAGTGGGCGTCGCTGTCCGCCGAGCGGCGGGACGCGCTGCTCGCGGACCCGGACGACGGCGTGCGCGAGCGGGCTCAGGCGCGGGCGCGGTGGGAGGACCCGGCGTGGGTGGAGAGCCAACTGCCCCCGAGGCCGTGTCACGCCCGCACCGACATCCTGCTCAACCGGGCCCTCAGTCCCGCCGTCGTCGCGGGCGTCCTCACCGCGCCGGCCCGCGAGGACGAGCGGGCGACGATCGCTCTCAACCCCACCCTCCCGGCCGACGCGGTGGCCCTGCTGGCCGCCGACCCGGACCCGGAGGTGCGGGAGCGGATCGCGGGCCGCGGCGACCTGCGGCCCGCCGAACGCCGCGCCCTCGTCTGCGACCCCGCCCCGGACGTGCGCCGGGCGGTGGCCCGCCATCCGGACCTCGGCCCCGAGGAGCGCCGTACGCTCGCGGCCGACCCGGATCCGGAGGTCCGGCTCGCGGTGTCCGTCCACCCCGCGTTCAGTGAGGAGGAGCGCGCCCGCATCGACTACCGGGCGCCGCTGGACCGTCCGTTCTGCTTCCACCCGGCGCCCCGGGTGCCCCGCGATCCGGCCGACGTCCGCCGGGACGCCCTCTCCGGGCACCCGCTGCTGCGCAGAAGGGCCGCACGGGAGCACACGCTGCCGGCCGGCCTGGTGGCCCGCCTCGCGGAGGACGACGACCTCGGCGTCCGCGTCCTGCTCGCCCAGAACCACCCGGACGCCCCGGCGGCACTGCTGCTGCGCGGCTTCCTGGAGTACAGCGGCCCGGAACGCGAACGCCTGCCCACCCTGCCGAACTTCCCGCGCACCGGGCTCGCCCCGCTCGCCGACCACGCCGACCCGCGGGTCCGCGCCCTGGTCGCACGGGACCCGGACACCGAGCCGGCCGTCGTCGAGCGGCTCACCCATGACCCCGACCCCGCGGTCCGGGCCGCCCTGGCCCGCCACCCGAGCCTTCCGTCCCCCCGGCTCACCGAACTCCTCGCCGACCCCGAATTCGCCCACGCCGCCGCGGCGAATCCGGCCCTCCACCCGGAGACGGTCGACCGGCTGGTGCACACGCGCGGCCGGGGCCCCTGGTGAGGGACCCCGGCCGCGCACAGCACCCCTTCCTCAGCCCTCCTGCTCCACGGCCACCTTCTGCGGCACAGGCGCCGCCACACCGTTGAGCGAGGGCGAACCCCCGTTCACCGGCTGCCCGTTGTCACCCATCGTGGCGAGCAGCTTGCGGGCGAGGCCCAGCCCCGTGCCGCCCATCGTGAGCGCCTTGGCGAACAACTCACCCATGCCGTCGGCGCCGTTGAGCAGCACCATGTTGTCGACATTGCCGAACGCCGACGCCCCCGCCTGGACGATCTCCGGCCACTTCTCGGCGAGTTGCTGGGCGACAACCGCCTCCTGGTTCTCCGCGAGGGCCGCGGCCCGGGCCTTGATGGCCTCCGCCTCCGCCAGACCCTGGGCCCGGGTCGCCTCGGCCACCGCCAGACCCTTCGCCTGCTGGGCGGCGGCCTCGGCCTCACCGGTGGCCCGGGTGGCGGCGGCGGTCGCCGCACCCCGGGTCTTGGTCGACTCGGCCTCGGCCGCGGCGGCGGCCTTCACCCGGGTCGCCTCGGCCGCCGCCGCCAGCTCCGTCTCCTTCGCCTTCGCCTGGGCCGCCGAGATCCGCGCGTCCCGCTCGGCCTCGGCCAGCGTCCGCTTCTCGTACGCCTTGGCGTCCGCCGGCTTGCGGACGTCCGCCTGGAGCTGCTGCTCCCGCCGGTGCGCCTCCAGTTCGGCGACCCGGGTCTCCTGCACGACGACCTCCTGCCGGGCCGCCGCCGCGGCGAGCGGGCCGGCCTGCTGGGCCTTCGCCGCCGCCTTGTCCCGCTCGGCCTGGTAGCCGGCCTGGAGGATCTCACTGTCCCGGGTGGCCTCCGCCATCCGCGCGAACGACTGCTGCTCGGCCTCCGTGGCCAGCCGGTTCGCCTCGGCCTGCGCGATCCGCGCGTCCCGCTGGACGGCCGCCGCGTGCGGCATCGCCAGGTTCTGGATGTACCCGGTCGGGTCCTCGATCTCGTGGATCTGCAGCGAGTCCACGATCAGACCGAGCTTCTCCATCTCCGTACCGCAGGCCGCCCGCGTCTGCCCGGTCAGCTTCTCCCGGTCGCGGATCATGTCCTCGACCGTCAAACCGCCGACGATCGACCGCAGATGACCGGCGAAGACGTTGTGCACCCGCTCCGACATCAGCTTCTGCTGGTCCAGGAAGCGGCGGGCCGCGTTCGCGATCGACACGAAGTCGTCGCCGACCTTGAAGATGACCACGCCCCGCACCTTCAGCGGAATGCCCTGGTGCGTCACGCAGTCCACATGCAGCTCGGTCTCGTTCAGGTCCAGCGACAGCTTGCGCACCGCCTGCACACCGGGCAGCACCAGCGTGCCGCGCCCGGTGACGATGCGGAAGCCCATGCCCTCCTCCAGGCCCTCGGTGCGGTGCTTGGACCCGGAGATGATGAGCGCCTCGTTCGGCTCGGCGACCCGCCACATCATCTTGAACAGACCGATCAACACGAGGACGGCAACGACGACCGCCCCCGCAACGACGCCGACAACCATCGGCATACGCCCCCTTTGCATGGTGCCCTCTCGGCACCGAACGAAGGGAGTGTGCGCCTGCCGGGAGCCCGGGTGAAGACGCCGGGGAATCCTTGTTGCAATCTTGACGCACACCGCCCTCACCTGGGGCGACGCATGCTCAACTGTCGTAGGCCGCCGTCACGTACACCGTCCTCGGCGGCAGGTGCTCCACCACCATCACGACCGTCCCCGTCGCGATCCGGCCCGTGCCGTCGGCCGGATAGGCGAGGAAGTGCTCCGCGCCGCCGCGCACGCGCACGATCACCTCGCCGACCAGACCGGGCCCGACCGTCCCCGTCACCCGCCCCATCAGCCCGACCATCGACGCGTCGTCCATGGCCCCAGCGTACGGGCGGAACGCCGTCACACGGCCGGAGTGCCGGCATCCGCGTCGGCGTCCGCGCCCTCCGGCGGCCACAGCTCGTGCCAGCGCAGGTCCGCCTCCAACTGTGCGGCCAGGGACACCAGGAGCGGCTCACTGTCGGCCGGGCCGAGCAGTTGCGCGCCCACCGGGAGCCCGGGGCCGGTGAACCCGGCGGGCACGTTCACCCCCGGCCAGCCGAGCACGTTCCACGGCCAGGCGTACGGACAGGCGGCGATGATCGCCCGGTCCGTGGCCAGCCCGCCGAGCCGGGACAGGGCGCCGATCCGGGGCGGGGGCATGGCGGTGGTCGGGGCGAGGATCACGTCGTACGACTCGAAGAAGGCGCCGATCCGCCGGTGCAGCACCGCCTCGGCGCGCCGGGCCGCCCGGAGCGGGGCACCGGCGAGCAGCCGGCCGAGCCGGGCCGCGCCCCGGGTACGCGGATCGAGCAGCGCCGGATCCGGTGCCTCCCGGACCCGCTCGGCGATCCCGGCGGTGGCCCGGGGCACGAAGGCCAGCCCGATCTGCCCGTACGGCGGATCGGCCTGCTCCACGACATGCCCCAACCTCGCCAGGCACTCGGCGAGTTCGACGACCCGGGAGCGGATCACCGGGTCCAGCCGGGCGGGTACGGCGGTGAACGGCGGCTTCAGCGACAGAGCGACGCGCAACCGGCCCGGGTCGCGGCCGACCGCGTCCGCCACCGTCAGCGCGGGCGGCCGGTGCGGGTCCCGGTCGTGGTTGCCGCTCGCCGCGTCGAGCAGCGCGGCGGCGTCGGCGACCGTACGGGCGAGGGTGCCGTTGACCGTGATGCCGTGGAAGGACTCGCCGCGCGGCCAGGTCGAGATTCGGCCGCGCTGCGGCTTGATGCCGATCAGGTGCGTCCAGGAGGCCGGGATGCGTACCGAACCGGCGCCGTCGGAGCCGAGCGCGGCCGGGACGAGCCCGGCGGCGACGGCGGCGGCCGAACCACCGGAGGACCCGCCGGGCGTGTGGTCGGTGTTCCACGGGTTGCGGGTGTCCCCGAAGGCCGGCCCCTCGGTGAACGGCCACTGCCCCAGCTCGCACGTGTTCGTCTTGCCGACGATCACCGCGCCGGCCGCGCGCAGCCGCCGGACCGCCTCCCCGTCGGCGGCCACCGGCGGGAACTCACCCCGGCAGCCGAACGCGGTCGGCTCGCCCGCCACGTCCATGTCGTCCTTCACCGCCACCGGCACCCCGAGCAGCGGGCGCCGCACCCCGGCGGCCAACTCCCGGTCAGCGGCGTCCGCTTCGGCGAGGGCGGCCTCGGCGCGCACGATCCGGAAGCAGTTCAGCGTCGACTGCGCGGCCTCGATCCGCGCCAGCGTCCGCTCCACCACCTCCCGTGAGGTCACCTCCCCCTCGGCGAGCGCACGCCGGGTCTCCACGAGTCCTGCGGCACGGTCGGGCGTCATGGACGAGCACCTCCGGGAGACTCCGGGCACGATGTCTACCGAACGGTAACGTCATGTCGGGGCGGGAGCGCGGTTTTCGGGCGGGTGTCTTCGGGCGGCGCGGGTCTCTTCCGGGGGACGGGGCGGTGTCCCCATGGCGGGGGCGGCCAGTCCTGTCCGGCGGACCGGGCACATACGGCCTGTCCGGCGGATCAGGGATGTACGGCCTGTCCGGCGGATCAGGGGCGGACCCGGACACGGCGGGCCGGTGGGTGGTCGGCGGGGACGACGCCACTCGTCACCAGTGCCTCGCCCGTGTCGGCGAACTCCCATCGGGCCGGGTACGCCCCTGCCCCGGACGGCCACTCGGCACGGACGACAGGACGGTCCAACAGGCGCCCGAACCAGTCGGCGCACCGCTCGGCCAGCTCCTCGACCGTGCCGGAGGCGCGGAAGAAGCCGCGCTCGGGCGACTCGTGCAGGTGGAAGAGCTGGTCGCGGACCTTCCCCGCGCGTACGTGAGTGCCGTGGAAGTGCACGGCCCACTCGCCGAGCACCACCGAGCGCGCCGCGTCGAGGAGGCACACGTGGACGAGCAGCGAGGACTCGTCCTCGGGCCGTGCGGCCCGGCTGGGAGCCCACGGCACCCGCCAGGCGGCGGCCCGGCCGCGCAGGGCCGCGAGGAAGGCGCGTTCCGCCTCGTCGAAGTCCCAGGGCTCCTCGCCGTACTGCTCCGGGTTCTCGGCCTCGAACCAGGTGTCGATGTCCACGAGGAGACTCCAGGACCGGGCGGGTCGCGCCTGGACGTCCGGTGTGTCGCCCGGTGAGCGCTCAAGCCAGCAGCCGTCGCAGCCACCCCAGGCGGGCCGCGCGGGCCGTGCCGGACAGGGTCGCCTCCGGGGCGAGGGCGTCGAAGCCGTGGCAGCCGCCCGGCCAGACGTGGAGTTCGGCCTCGCCGCCGGCCTGCCAGATCCGGGACGCGTAGTCGACCACCTCGTCCCGGAAGGTCTCCGCGGAGCCCACGTCCAGGAACGCCGGGGGCAGGCCGGACAGGTCGGTCGCGCGGGCCGGGGCCGCGTACGGGGAGACCTCGGGTCCGCCGCGGCGGTCGCCGAGCAGGGCGGTCCAGGCCGTCTCGTTCGCGGTACGGTCCCACACGCCCAGGCCGGCCATCTGACGGCTGGAGACGCTGTCGTTGCGGTCGTCCAGCATCGGGCACATCAGCAGCTGGCCGAGGGGACGCGGGCCCCGCCGGTCCCGGGCCAGCAGGGCCAGCGCCGCGGTGAGACCGCCGCCCGCGCTGGCGCCCGCGACGACGACCCGGTCCGGGTCGCCGCCGATCTCCCGCGCGTGCTCCGCGGTCCACACCAGCCCGGCGTACACGTCCTCGATCGGCGCCGGGTGCGGATGCTCGGGCGCGAGGCGGTACTCCACCGACACCACGACCGCGCCCAGCTCACGCGCCCAGGCCAGCGGTTCGGTGACACCCGCCCGGTTGGTGCCGGCCACCAGGCCGCCGCCGTGCACGTGGTACAGCACCGGCAGCGGGGCCGGGACGGGGGCGGCCGTCGGCCGGCACAGGAGGAGGGAGACACCGGGGGCACCCTCCGGACCGGGCACCGTACGGTCCTCCGCCTCGAACGCGCCGTCCATGGTCACGTCGACCAGTTCGAGGGCCGCGCCGCGCCGGGCGGCCTCGACGTCGGCCGGCGTCAACCCGGGCTCGATCACGCCCCGGAACGACTCCAGTACGGCGGCGAGTTCGGCATCGAACGGCGGGGGGACCAGGGACATGGCTCCTCCTGCTCCTTCCGTGAGTCGTCCGGCGGCCGGCCACGACGTACGCGGTCGTGACCGGTCATGACCGGTCGAGACCGATCATGAGCCGTCTACCCCCTATGGTCCGGAGCACGACCGGCCGGGGCCGGGAGCTGCCGCCGAAAGCTGGGGTGGCGGCGGTCCGTGCTGGTCGGCCCCCATGGCGACGACACGGGTGAGGGCCGGAGCCGTGGCGGCTCCGGCCCTCACCGGGAACGCGGGGCGCCGGTCCCGACGGGGAACGGCGGTACGACTCAGGCGGCGGCAGCGCCGACGTTGCCGTGCAGACGGGCGACGACCTCGGTCAGCTGGGCGGCGACCTCGGCGTCGTCGACCGGGTGGGTCTCGGCGAAGCGGGTGAGCGAGCCGGGGATGGACAGCTTGATGTCCTCGATCACCTTGCCGCCGGCGATGCCGACGGCCTTGCGGACCTCGTCCTGCGCCCACACGCCGCCGT
Source organism: Streptomyces sp. NPDC017676 (assembly GCF_044329325.1). Classification (NCBI taxonomy): domain Bacteria; kingdom Bacillati; phylum Actinomycetota; class Actinomycetes; order Kitasatosporales; family Streptomycetaceae; genus Streptomyces; species Streptomyces sp. NPDC017676. The sequence continues at coordinate 274,052 of NZ_JBIRJA010000004.1, forward strand.
ACTGGCCGAAGGCGGTGCCGAGCACGGCGACGGGCTTGCCGCCGAAGGCGCCGGCGCCGTAGGGGCGGGACAGCCAGTCGATGGCGTTCTTCAGCACGGCCGGGATGCTGCCGTTGTACTCGGGGGAGAAGAGCAGGAAGGCGTCCGCGGCCTGGGCGGCGGCGCGCAGCTTGGCGGCGGCGGCCGGGACGCTGCCCTCGACGTCGATGTCCTCGTTGTAGAACGGGATCTCGGCCAGGCCCTCGTACAGCTCGACCTCGGCGCCCTCCGGCGCGAGCTTCACGGCCGCCTCGGCGAGCTGACGGTTGTGCGAACCGGCGCGAAGGCTGCCGACGAGCGCGAGGATGCGAACAGACATGGGAACTCCAAGGGGCTGAAACATCGCTGTCACGATCCGGACCGGGGTCCGTTTAAGTTTGTATCACCCTAAGCGGACCGCGGTCCAGTTTTGTTCCCGATGCTTTACGCTGTCGACATGTCCAGCGCTCTGCCGCCCTTCCCGAAGCCTGAGGAGCCCGTCCACACGCCCCGGTTGCTGGAGGTCGGCCCGGCTTCCGAGGAGCCGTTCCTGCGTGCCGACGCCGCCCGCAACCGGGCCCGGCTGCTGGAGGCCGCCGCCCGGCTGATCGCGGAGCACGGGGTGGCCGGGGTGACCATGGAGGCGGTGGCGGCGGCGGCCAACGTGGGCAAGGGCACGGTCTTCCGCCGCTTCGGCGACCGCACCGGGCTGCTGATGGCCCTGCTCGACCACTCGGCCAGGCAGCTCCAGGCCGACTTCCTGAGCGGGCCCCCGCCACTGGGTCCCGGCTCGCCGCCCCTGGAGCGGCTGCGGGCGTTCGGTGTGGCGGTGCTGTACCGCACGGCGGAGCAATTGGACCTCCAGCTGGCCGCCCAGCCGGAGCCGACCCGACGGTTCGCGCACCCGGCCACCGGGTCGCTGCGCATGCACGTCACGATGCTGCTGCGCCAGATCGTCCCGGACGCCGACTGCGACCTGCTGGCCCACACCCTCCTGGCCTCACTGGACCCCGCGCTGATCCACCACCTGACCCGGCAGTGCGACATGCCGATGGAACGCCTGGAATCCGGCTGGCTCGACCTGGTCGCCCGGGTGACCGGCACGGAGCCGCTGCGCTAGCCGGCGCCGGGCGGGCCGCGCCGGACCGTCCCGGCGGGCCGGACCCCCGCGAAGCCGATGGGGGCCGTGGAGCCGCACCGAGCCGTTGGGGCCGGGCGGCCTGGTGCGGAACCTCCGCACGGCACGCCGTCGACGTGTCCACCGGCACCAGGCCCAGCTGCCCGAACAGGCCCAGACGCCCCGTCAGTCCCCTCGGCCGGTGAACATGTTCACCAACCCCTGCGGCGCGTCCGTGCGGAACAGCAGGGACTGGCTGTGGGCGGAGTCGGCCGCGGAGGCCTCGGCGCGGGGGAACATCCGGGACTCGTAGGCGGCCAGCGCGGCCTCCGTGTCCCCGGGGTGGGCGGCCAGGGCGAGGCCCAGGTCGGCGCCGTCGATCAGGGCCAGGTTGGCGCCCTCGCCGGCGAACGGCGACATCAGGTGGGCCGCGTCGCCGAGCAGGGTCACCCCGGGCACCCGCTCCCAGCGGTGCCCGGCCGGCAGGGCGTGGATGCGGCGGGGCACCAGCGCGCCGTCCGCGTCCCCGACCAGCGCCCGCAGGCTCTCGTCCCAGCCGTCGAACTCCTTCAGCACGGCCGCCTTCGCCGCCGCGGTGTCGGTGAAGTCGATGCCGTCCAGCCAGTCCTCCGGCGCCACCACGGCGGCGTACACGTGCAGGCTGCCGTCGGTCTCGCGGTGGGCGAGGAAGCCGCGGCCGGGCCCGAGCGCGAAGAGCATGCCGCCGCCGACCACCTCCGCGCTCACGGGGTGCCGCGCATCCGCCTCCCACAGGTCCGCCTCCACGAACGACACACCGGTGTACGCCGGCCGGGCCGCGGAGACCAGCGGGCGCACGCGCGACCAGGCGCCGTCCGCGCCGACCAGCACGTCGGTGGTGAACTCGGTGCCGTCCGCGAGCGTCACCCGGTGCCGGCCGCCGTCCAGCGGGCGCGCGCCGGTGACCTTGGCACCCCAGCGGACCGTGCCGGCGGGCAGGGAGCCGAGCAGCAGGTCGCGCAGGTCGCCCCGGTCTATCTCGGGCCGGCCGCCGGTGCCGTCGTCGGGCTCCGCCAGCCGGACGGCCCCGTCCTGGTCGAGGACCCGCAGGGCCTGGCCGCCGGAGTGCACCCGGGTCAGGAACTCCTCGTGCAGACCGGCGGCCCGCAGCGCCTCCTGACCCGTGTCGTCGTGGATGTCGAGCATGCCGCCCTGGATCCGGGCGTCCGCCGACGCGTCCAGGTCGAACAGCGCGGCCTCGATGCCGTGGACGTGCAGTACGCGCGCGAGCGTGAGCCCGCCGAGACCCGCGCCGACGACGGCGACGGGGTGGTGGGGGAGGTGGGGGAGGGAACCGGTGGTCACGTGGCCTCCTGGCCTTCGGCCGGTGCGTCGGTCGGTACGGGGGTCGGTACGGCGGTCCGCTCGATGCCGTTGATCAGCGTCTGGAAGGCCCACGACAGACGGGCCTCGGGCGTGCCGGACAGCAGCGCGTCGGCCCCGGCCGCGATGTGCGGATGGGTGGCCGCGGGCGCCTCGCGCAGGGCCCGGGCCGCCGCCTGCCAGTCGTCTTGGGGCTCCTCCCCGGCGTGCTCGGCGGCGGTCGCCGTGGCGTGCTGGAGCAGCAGGTCCACGCCCCAGGCCGCCTGGGCGAGGGGCACCCCGCCCGCATGGAGCAGCTCCAGCAGGGTCTCGACCAGGCGCAGGTAGTGCGGGCCGCTCGGCCGGGCGGTCAGCGCCGAACGAGCCAGGGTCGGGTGCTCCAGGAGCATCGCGGTGTAGTCGGTGAGCACCCGCTCCAGCCGTTCCCGCCAGCCGCCCCCGGCCGGAGCCGGGCCGACCGTGCCGAGCAGTTCGTCCAGGACGGCCGCGTGCAGTTCGTCGGTGTTGCGGACGTACACGTAGAGCGAGGCGGGGCCCGTGTCGAGTTCCTGCGCGAGCCGTCGCATCGTCACCTTGCGGAGTCCTTCCGCCCGCAGGATCGCGACGGCGGCGGCGATGATGCCCTCCCGGGTCAGGGCGGGCTTGGCGGGACGCTCCCGGCGGGAGCGGGGGGCAGCGTTCATGCCCCTCACGGTAACGAACATGTTCGTTACGAACAAGTTCGGCGCGAACATGTTCGGCGCGCAGTGCAAGGGTGGTGTCCTCTTTGTCAAACGATGAACCACCTTGCCCCGCCCGCCCCCGGCCCCCGCCCCCTCTGCCAAGATGCGGTCTGTCATGGTGCAGATACCGAACACGCCCACGAGTGCCGATGTGGCCCGCCTGGCCGGCGTCTCGCGCGCGACCGTCTCCTACGTCCTCAACAACACCAGCGCCGTACGGATCAGCGAAGCGACCCGCCGGCGCGTGCACGAGGCCGCCCGGGAACTGGGGTACGTCCCCCACGCCGCCGCCCGCAGCCTGCGCGCCGGACACAGCCGTACCGTCCTCATGCCCGCCCCGGCGGTCCCGGTGGGCCCCCTGTACAGCCGGTTCCTGAACGAACTCCAGTGGGCGCTGGGCCGTCTCGACTACACCGTCGTCCAGTACGGCAGCGTCGGTCTGGAGGGCGACGAGGCCGCCCGCGCCTGGGCGGAGCTGCGGCCGGTCGCCGTCCTGGTGCCCGGTGCCGGTCTCGGCCCGCAGGGCGTCGCCGTCCTCAAGCGGTCCGGCGCCCGGGCCGTGGTCACCCTCGGTCCCCGCCGCGTCGAGGGAGCGCACGCCCTGCTGATGGACCACGACGCCGTCGGCCGCTGCGCGGGCGCCCACCTGTACGCCCGGGGCCGGCGCCGGATCGGTGTCGTCCTGCCCGGGGAGCCGGGACTGGAGACCTACTCACGGCCCCGGCTCGCCGGCGTGCGCGAGGCGCTGCGGGGCACCGACGCCACCGTGACCGAGCTGCCCCTCGACTACACCGAGGAGGCCGCCGCCGCACTGGCCGCCCGCTGGACCGGATGCGGCCTGGACGCGGTGTTCGCGTACAACGACGAGTACGCGATGCTGCTCATGCGCGCCCTCCAGGACGAGGGCGTACGCATCCCCGAGGACGTCTCCGTGATCGGCGCCGACGACCTGATGCTGGGCCGGCTGCTGCGGCCCCGGCTGAGCACGGTCCACATCGAACTGCCCTCCGGGCAGGACCTCGCCGGACTGGTCGACCGTGCCGTGCGCGACCCCGGCGGCGAGCCCGAGGTGCACACCGTGCTGGGGGCCTCGGTGATCCCGCGCGAGTCCAGCTGAGCCGGCCCCGTACGCCGTGTCACCGCGGCCCCGCACGCGTTACTGCTGCGCCTGCCCCGGCTGCTCCTGCCCCTCCGCGGCCTGACCCTGCTGGGCGGCGATGTCCTTGCGGACCTCGTCCATGTCGAGCTTGCGGGCCTGCCCGATGAGGTCGGCGAGCATGGGCGCGGGCAGGGCGCCCGGCTGGGCGTAGACCGCGACCTGGTCGCGCACGATCATCAGCGTGGGGATCGACTGGATGTCGAACGCGGCGGCGAGCTCCGGCTGCGCCTCGGTGTCCACCTTGGCGAAGACCAGGTCGGGGTTCTCCTCGGCGGCCTTCTCGTAGACGGGCGCGAACGACCGGCAGGGCCCGCACCAGGACGCCCAGAAGTCGATGAGAACGAACTCGTTCTCGGTGACCGTCTGGTCGAAGTTCTCCTTGGTCAGCTCCACAGTGCTGCTCATGGCGTGATTCCCTCTTCCTGGTGTGGGGTGTGCCGACGGCGGAAACACGGCCGCCGGGCCGCCTATTCCACCCGTGCACGCCCGTGTTCCGCGCGCGTACCCGTGTGGCCACGGCGCACACCACCCACCAGACTGACTCCATGACGGAAACGGAATCCATCGCTTACGACGTCGTGGTGATCGGGGGCGGGCCGGTGGGGGAGAACGTCGCCGACCGCACCCGCGCGGCCGGCCTCACCACGGCCCTCGTGGAGAGCGAACTGCTCGGCGGCGAATGCTCGTACTGGGCGTGCATGCCCAGCAAGGCCCTGCTCAGGCCGGTCATCGCACAGGCCGACGCCCGCCGCCTGCCCGGCCTCGCCCAGGCGGTCCAGGGCCCGCTCGACGCCCCGGCCGTCCTGGCCCGCCGGAACTACTTCGCCGCCGACTGGAAGGACGACGGCCAGGTCGGCTGGCTGGAGGGCACCGGCGCCGTCCTGTACCGGGGCCAGGGCCGGCTGGCCGGGCCCCGCACGGTCACGGTCACCGGCCCCGACGGCACGGTCACCACCCTCACCGCACGGCACGCCGTCGCCGTGTCCACCGGCACCAAGGCCCAGCTGCCCGACCTGCCCGGACTCGCCGAGGTCAAGCCCTGGACCAGCCGTGAGGCCACCAGCGCCCAGGCGGTCCCGGGCCGGCTGATCGTCGTCGGCGGCGGTGTCGTCGCCACCGAGATGGCCACCGCCTGGCAGGCCCTCGGCTCCCGCGTCACCATGCTGGTGCGCGGCAAGGGCCTGCTCAACCGCATGGAGCCGTTCGCCGGGGAACTGGTCGCCGAGGCCCTCACCGAGGCGGGCGTCGACCTGCGCACCGGCACCTCCGTGGAGTCCGTCAGCCGCGAGAACGGCACGGTCGTGGCCGTCACCTCCGCCGGTGACCGGATCGAGGGCGACGAGATCCTCTTCGCCACCGGCCGCGTCCCGCACACCGGCGACATCGGCCTGGAGACCGTCGGCCTGGAACCCGGCTCCTGGCTGGACGTCGACGACAGCCTGCGCGTGACCGGCACCGACTGGCTGTACGCGGTCGGCGACGTCAACCACCGCGCCCTCCTCACCCACCAGGGCAAGTACCAGGCCCGCATCGCCGGGGCCGCCATCGCCGCCCGCGCCACCGGCAGCACGGTCACGGAGGAGCCCTGGGGCGCCCACACCGCCACCGCCGACCACCACGCCGTACCCCAGGTCGTCTTCACCGACCCGGAGGCCGCCGCGGTCGGGCTCTCCCTCGCCGAGGCGGAACAGGCCGGCCACCGCGTCCGCGCCGTCGACGTGGAGTTCTCCGCCGTCGCGGGCGCCGGTCTGTACGGCGACGGCTACAAGGGCCGTGCCCGGATGGTCGTGGACCTGGAGGACGAGATCCTGCGCGGGGTCACCTTCGTCGGCCCCGGCGTCGGCGAACTCATCCACTCGGCCACCGTCGCGGTCGCGGGACACGTCCCGGTCAGCCGGCTGTGGCACGTCGTCCCGTCGTACCCGACGCTGAGCGAGGTGTGGCTGCGGCTGCTGGAGGCCTACCGGGACAACTGAGCGGCAGCCTACGGCAGTTCAAAGCCCAGGGCCTCGGCCGCCGCCTCCGGCGTCGGCTGGGCCCACAGGGCCGCCACCGCCTCGTTGGTGGACAGCGAGCGCGGCTCCGCGCGGTCCAGGTAGAGCGTGCCGTCGAGGTGGTCCGTCTCGTGCTGCACGATCCGGGCCGGCCAGCCGGTGAAGACCTCGTCCAGCGCGTGGCCCCGCTCGTCCGTGCCGCGCAGCCGCACCCGGGTGTGCCGGGCCACCACCGCCTGCCAGCCCGGCACGCTCAGACAGCCCTCGAAGAAGGCGGCCCTGGCGGTGCCGACGGGCTCGTACGACGGGTTGACCAGGACCCGGAAGGGCTGCGGCACCCGGCCCCGGGCGACCGCCACCTCCTCCGGTACCGGCGCCGGGTCCTCGATGACCGCGATCCGCAGCGGCACACCGACCTGCGGGGCGGCGAGGCCCACACCGGGCGCCGCGTGCATGGTGACGCGCAGGGCCTCGACGAACCGGGCGAGCAGCGCGGGGCCGAGCTGGCCGTCGTACGGCTCGGTGCCGCGCCGCAGCACCGGCTGTCCGGCCGCGACGATGGGCAAGGGGCCGCCGGCGGCGAGGAGTTCCTCGACCCGCTCGGCGAGCGGTGCGTGATCACGGGGAGGTGCCATCGCGTCAGGATGCCACGCCCGCCCGCCGCCCCCTGTGGCACAGGTCACCAACACCCCGGGGAACTCAGCCCTTTCGCGGTCCGACTACTGGACCGCCCTCGCTTTTCGCACCGAGCCCCGGAGAAGCCCGCCGATGACCACCGCTCCCCCGGCCACCCCGGCCGAGGCCTCCCGCCCCGCCACCCGCGGCCGCTGGGCGCCCCTGCGCCCCCTCGTGCTGCGCCTGCACTTCTACGCCGGCGTGCTCGTCGCCCCCTTCCTGCTGATCGCCGCCGTCACCGGCCTGCTGTACGCGGGCTCCTTCCAGGCGGAGAAGCTCGTGTACGGCCACGAGCTGACCGTTCCGGCCGGCGAGCGCGAGCTGCCCGTCTCCGCCCAGGTGGCCGCCGCCCGCAAGGCCCACCCGGAGGGCACCGTCGCGGCCGTCCGCCCCGCGCCCGAGCCCGGCGCCACGACCCGGGTGCTGCTCACCGGGGTCGAGGGCGTCGACCAGGAGCACACCCTCGCCGTGTTCGTGGACCCGTACACCGGCACGGTCCGCGGCGCCCTCGAACAGTACGGTGCGACGGGCGCGCTGCCCCTGCGCACCTGGATCGACGAGCTGCACCGCGATCTGCACCTGGGCGAGACCGGCCGGCTCTACAGCGAGCTGGCCGCCAGCTGGCTGTGGGTGATCGCGGGCGGCGGTCTGGTGCTGTGGTTCTCCCGGCGCCGTGCCCTGCGCAGGGTGCGCGGCACCAGCGGCCGGCGCCGCACCCTCGGCCTGCACGGCACCGTCGGCGTCTGGACCGCCGCCGGGTTCCTGTTCCTGTCCGCGACCGGCCTGACCTGGTCGGCGTACGCCGGCGCGAACATCGACGAGCTGCGCACCTCGCTCGGCCAGGCCACCCCGTCCGTCTCGACGGCCGCGGCCGGCGGCGACCACGCGGGCCACGGCCGGGCGGCCTCCGCCGGCGGCACGGCCGAGCCCGGCGTGGGCCTGGACCGGGTCCTCGCCGCGGCCCGCGCGAAGGGGCTCGGCGACCCGGTGGAGATCGTGCCGCCCGCGGACGCCGACAGCGCCTACGTGGTCCGGCAGATCCAGCGGAGCTGGCCCGAGAAGCAGGACTCCGTCGCCGTCGACCCCGCCACCGGACAGGTCACCGACGAACTCCGGTTCGCCGACCACCCGCTGCTCGCCAAGCTCACCCGCTGGGGCATCGACCTGCACACCGGCGTCCTCTTCGGGCTCGTCAACCAGATCGCCCTCGCGCTGCTCGTGCTCGCCCTGGTCCTGCTCGTCGTCTGGGGCTACCGCATGTGGTGGCAGCGCGGCCGGGGCACCGCATTCGGCCGGCCGATCCCGCGCGGCGCCTGGGCGGAGGTGCCGCCGTACCTGCTCGTGCCGGCGCTCGCGGCCGTCGCCGTACTCGGCTGGTTCGTGCCGCTGCTCGGTGTCCCGCTGGCCTGTTTCCTCGCCGTCGACATCCTCCTCGGCGAGATCGCGCACCGGCGCGGGCGCCGCGCCCACGGGAGTGTCAGTGGCGTGAAGTAGCGTGGAACGGCGAGTGAGCGAGCGGCGCGAGACGGGGGAGGAACCACGGATGACGAGGGAAGGCGGCCGGGCCCGGAGGCGCGGGCAGGGGGAGCTGGAGGGCCAGGTCCTCGGCGCGCTGCGCGAGGCGGACGGACCGGTCACGGCCGCCTGGGTGCAGCAGCGCCTCGGCGGCGACCTCGCCTACACCACCGTCGTCACCATCCTGACCCGGCTGCTCGCCAAGGACGTCGTCTCCCGCGAACGGCACGGACGGTCCTTCCTGTGGACGCCGACGGCGGACGTGGCCCGGCTGGCCGCGCTGCGCATGCGCCGCCTGCTGGACGGCGAGCGGGACCGTGAGGCGGTCCTCGCCAGCTTCGTCACCGCCCTGCCGCCCGGCGACGAACAGGTGCTGCGGGCCCTGCTCGACATTCCCGGCCCGGACGCCGGCGGCACGGAGGACTGACCGCTCATGGGGGTCTTCGTCTTCCTGCCGCTGGTGCTGCCGCTGTCCGCGTGGCCGGTCGCCCGGCTCGCCGAGACCAGGCTGCACCCGCGCACCGCGACCCGGCTGCTGACCGCGGTCGCCGTCGTCATGGCCGGGTGCAGCACGCTGTGCCTGGCCCTGCTGATGGTGGTCGGCACCGCCCAACTGCCCGGCAATCCGCTGCCGGACGGCTGGTCCGATCCCGAGGTGCGGGCCGCCGTCCCGCACGACGAGGTGGCCGGCCGGGCCGCCATCCCCGCACTCGCGGTGGTCGCCGCCGCCTGTGCCCGCACCCTGTGGCGGCACCACCGGGTCACCCGCCGCGCCCACCGCGCGCTCGCCGGGGTGCCGGGGCCGACGGTCGCGGTCCTGCCGGACAGCACACCGTACGCGTACGCCCTCCCCGGGAGCCGCAGCCGGGGACGGGGCCGGATCGCCGTCAGTACGGCCCTGCTGGCCGGGCTGGCGCCCGCCGAGCGGCGCGCCCTCCTCGCCCACGAGCGCGCCCATCTGACCGCCCGTCACCACCGCCACCTGCTCGCCGCGCACCTGGCGGCCCGAGCCAACCCGTTCCTGAGACCCCTGCGTACGGCCGTCGTCTACACGGCCGAGCGCTGGGCGGACGAGGAGGCGGCCCGCGCGGTCGGCGACCGGCGCACGGTCGCCCGCGCCATCGGCAAGGCGGCCCTGCTGTCCCCGCGCACACCGGTGCCGACCGTGGCCGCGCTGGCGGCGACCGGTCCCGTGCCGCGCCGGGTGGCGGCGCTGCTGGCCCCCGCTCCCGCGGCCCGGACCTGGCCGTCGGCGTTCACCTCGGTCGGCCTGGCCGCCTGGGGCGCCGCCGCCGGGGCGCTGGTGTCGGCGATGTCATCGGCGAACTCCGCTGTCACCCTGTTCCTGATCCTGCACGCGGCGACACCGCTGTGACGAGGAAGGCGCTGGGGCGGCTGCGCCCGGATCGCGCGGGCTGATGTCACTTTCCGCGGGCACCCCGGGACCGTTCGAGAGCCCGAGGGAAACCCCCGGGCTGCCACCTCTCGGGTGACAGGTGGCCCTACCGCTGCCGCAGGCCGGCCAGCTCCGCGTCGGCCCGCTCGGTGAGCAGGGCGAGCACACGGCCGGCCACCGCCCGGTCCTCCTCGGGAATGCCCGCGTACAGCCGGGCGGAGACCGTCGCGGCCTCGGCGGAGCTGGTGGTGTACACCGTGCGCCCCGCGTCCGTGAGCCGCAGGGCCGACGGCCCCTCGGGGGTGAGCAGCCCGGCGGCCGTCAGGTCTTCGATCGCGCGCCCGGCGTCGCTCTCGTCGACCTTCACCGTGCCGACGACGCCGTCCACCAGGGCGGCCCGCTCGACCGGCCCGTCCGCGAGGGACGCGAGGCGCAGCGCGACGGAATGGAGGAAGGAGATGCCGTGGGGGGCGAGGACGCGCTCCAGGACGGCGCGCAGGGCGTAGTGGGCGAGGCCGATGACCCGGCTGTCGACGCGGGGTGCGGTGGTGGTCATGACTGCTCCGTCTCGTGATCGGTGGTGCCGAACGGGTCAAGCGGTGCGTCGAGCAGGGCCGTCAGTTCCCGGGTGAACGTCTGGGCGCGCGGACTGTCGGGTCCGCCGAGGGGCGCCAGCAGTTGGCGAAGCAGTCCCTGGACGACGTCGATCGCCTTCCGGGTGGTCTCGCGGCCCCGCTCGGTGAGCGCGAGCTGGACCGCCCGTGGGTCGGCCGGGTCCCGGGTACGTGCGAGGAGACCGGCCGCTTCCAGGCCCCGGGCGAGTTTGGAGACGTACAGGGCCTCCAGGCCGGTGTGGTCGGCGAGTCGGCGCTGGCTGGGACGCAGTCCGGAGCGCTGCATGCCGTACAGCGACGCCACCAGGGAGTACTGCGCGTGGGTCAGTCCGAGCGGAGCCACCGCCCGGTCCACCGCGACCCGCCACTTCATCGACAGCCGCCACAGCAGGAAACCGGGCGTTGCTCCTTCGGACACCTTGCTCATGGCCCATACAGTACATGGCTACTATGTACATGGCTACTAAAATTTCGGTCCCTGGCCCGCTCCCATCCCCTGGCCATGTCGACCGGCATGGCTACCGCTCGCCTACCGCATGCCCTACCGCGCAGGGCGCGCCACGCCCCCCGCGACCGCGCCGCGTGCGGGGCGCCAGGTGGCGACCAGGGCCGCCGCCAGCAGGAGCTCGGCGATGTCGCCGCCGTAGTACATGAGCTCGGCAGCGCCCTGGACCTGGGTGACGGGAGCGTCGACGGCCACCCGGAAACCGGCGTACATCAGTTGCGCGACGCTCGCGTGCACGGCGATGGCGCAGCCCAGGCAGACCAGCCGGGCCCGGACACCGGGGCGGGCCGGGGCGGGGTCGGGCCCGGCGACGGCGTGCGCGAACAGGCAGCCCGCCAGCAGGAAGTGCGCGTGCAGCAGCCAGTGTCCGGCCGGGCGGGCCGTGACGGCGTCGTGGAGCGGGGTGAAGTACAGCGGCGCGAGGCTGCCGGTGGACAGCAGCAGACCGGTCACCGGGTGGGCGAGCAGGCGGGCCGGGCCGCTGTGCAGGAACGCGGTGAGGCGGCGGGCGTGGGGTGCGGGCAGGGCGCGCAGCGCCAGGGTCGCCGGGGCGCCGAGCACCAGGGCGAGCGGCGCGTACATGCCGATGAGCAGGTGCTGGGCCATGTGGCCGCGGAAGTCACGGTGGGCGAAGGCGGCGAGGGGAGGCAGCAGTGCCGCCGCCAGCAGGAGGAGGCCCGCGCAGAAACCGGCCGTGCGCCAGGGGTTCCAGCCCCGCACGGGGTTCCGGCGGCGCACCCGGCGCGCCAGCAGCAGATAGCCGCACGCGCACGCCAGCAGGGCCAGGGCCGGGAGCAGGACCCCCAGCGCGCCGCCGCCCTCCGTGTGATGCGGGTGCGTGTGCATGTGCGGGGTGCTGTCGCCCATCAGACGGCGTGTCCCGGCCGTGCGGCGCGGGGCGTGGCCGGATCGAAGGGCCGGGCGCCGCGCCGCAGGAGCATGCCCCCCGCCAGCAGCAGCGCGCCGAGCACGAGGAAGCCGATGTCCCACCACACCTGGTGAGGGCCGCCGCGGACGTGGTGGATGCCCAGGACGTGATGGTCGAGGACGCCCTCCACGAGGTTGAACAGACCCCAGCCGGACAGCACCCAGCCCCAGAGCACCCGTGAGGCCCACACCTGGCGCCGGCCGGCGGTCACCCGGGCGTACAGGACGGCGAGACCGCCCAGGACGGCGAGCCAGCAGACGGTGTGGAAGACGCCGTCCCACACGGTGTTCATCTCCAGCCCGGAGACGGTGTGCGGGTCGTAGTACCTCACCCCGATGTGGTCGTGGTCGGTACTGGTGAGCATGTGGTGCCACTGGAGGAGCTGGTGCAGCAGGATCCCGTCGACGAATCCGCCGAGCCCCACTCCCAGCAGCAGGCCGGGCAGCCGGAGACTGGGTGGCGCCGTCTGGGCTCCGGCCTCGCGCACGGTGGTCGTCATCGCTCCTCGTCTCGGTCGGTTCCTCGGTCGGTCCCCCGGTCGAGCGGGTACGGCAGCGGCTGCCCTACGAGAGCTACCAGCTCCCCGGCTCCACCGCTGCGGCACACTCGGCCATCTGTGCGCGGGCGGGCGCTACGGCGACGGAACCGGCCGGCCGGAACAGGTCCGCTCATGCCGTCCGCCCGCCGGGGGTACCCGCCCGGCACGGGAGGAACCCGGCACGCCCGCGAGGGCGCGGGTGCCTGCGACGGCTCGGACGGAAGGGCGACGGACCCATGCCCGGTACCACGGACCCACCCACCGACGACACGGTCGACCTGCACTTCCTCGGCAACGCGACCGTTCTGCTGCGCTACGGGCCGCTGACCCTGCTCACGGACCCGAACTTCCTGCACCTCGGCCAGTACGCCTACCTCGGCAAGGGCCTGCTGAGCCGGCGCCTGACCGAGCCCGCCCTGGAACCGGAGGACCTGCCCCGCCTCGACGGGATCGTGCTGTCCCATCTGCACGGCGACCACTGGGACCGCCGGTCCCGACGCCACCTGGACCCCTCGGTCCCGGTGCTGAGCACCCCGCACGCCGCGCGCCGCCTGAAGGTGCTGCACGGACGCGAGCGGGTGGCCGGACTGCGCACCTGGCGGGGGTTCACCCTCCGGCAGGGCCCGGTCCAGGCCACGGTCACGGCGTTGCCCGGACGCCACGCCGGACATCCGGTGCTGCGGGGACTGCTGCCCCCGGTGATGGGCAGCATGATCGAGCTCGGCCCGGCGGGCGGCCCGCCGCGGCTCCGGCTGTACGTGTCCGGCGACACCCTGCCGTACGACGGCCTCGACGAGATCACCCGCCGCTTCCCGGCCGCCGACCTGGCCGTCCTGCACCTGGGCGGCACCACGCTCCCCGGCGGCTTCGTGGTCACCATGGACGGCCGGCAGGGTGCGGAACTGGCCCGGAGCCTCGGCCCCCGCGCCGTCCTGCCCGTGCACTACGAGGAGTACACGGTGATGCGCTCGCCCCTGTCCGCCTTCCTGGCCGAGGCCGGCCGGCTCGGCCTCGGCGACCGGATCGTGCACTGCCCGCGCGGGCGCCACGCCCGGCTCGCGGCCGAGCCGGGGGCGGCGCCCGTCGTGAGCTGACCGGCGTTCCGGGGCGCCAGACGTTCCCGAGCGCCAGGCGCTGCGGAGCCTCAGGGGCGCGGGCTCAGCGGGTCACCTCGTCACCTCATGACGCGCGTCCGGGACGCAGTGCGTCATGGTGAGGCCCTCGACGTCCCGCGGCGGGTTCTTGCCGAGGTTCGCCAGCCGCTCCTTGTCCTCCTCGGTGAGGTCCTGGCTGGCCAGCGGCTCCAGGTCCGCGACGTCCTCCGGGCGGATGCCGAGGCCCTCGCCGACCCGCAGCCCCAGGTCGTTCTCCACCAGCAGGAAGTGCCACACCATCCGCTCCTGGACGGACCGGTCGCACCGGGAGAGCTGACCCACCAGGTTGCGCACCAGGTCGTCGCGCTCCCACTGCTCCATGAGCAGGTACCGCTGGCCCGCCTGGAGGTAGTCGTTGGTACGGGGGATGCGCTTGCGGGTGAGCCGGCCCCGGACCTCGGGCCCCTGCTCGTCGTGGGCCGGGTACTCCGCCTCGCGCAGGCCGCCCCGGATCGACGGCTCGTAGTTGACGCTCGGATTCTCCCCGCCGCCGTCGACGTGGTACGTCATCAGCCCGTCGCGCTGGTTGGTGCGCACCCTGGCGTTCTTCGCCTGGTTGACCGGCAGCTGGAGGTAGTTCGGGCCGACCCGGTAGCGCTGGGTGTCGCTGTAGGAGAAGGTCCGGCCGACGAGCATCTTGTCGTCGGAGAAGTCCAGGCCGTCGACGAGCACACCGGTGCCGAAGGAGATCTGCTCGTTCTCCGCGAAGAAGTTCTCCGGCATCCGGTCCAGCACCATCCGGCCCACCGGCTTCGGCGGGAAGTCCTGCTCCGGCCAGGTCTTGGTGTCGTCCAGCGGATCGAAGTCGAGTTCGGGGTGCTCGTGGTCCTCCATGACCTGCACGAGCAGCTCCCACTCGGGGTACTCGCCCCGCTCGACGGCCTCGTACAGGTCCTTGGTGGCGTGACCGAGGGAGCCGGACTGGACGTTGGCGGCGTCCTCCTCGGTCATCGAGCGCACGCCCTGCTTGGGCATCCAGTGGTACTTGACGAGCACGGTGTTGCCCTCGGCGTTCACCCACTTGTAGGTGTTCACGCCGAAACCCTGCATGTGGCGGTAGTCGGCGGGGACACCACGCGGGCTGAACAGGTTGACCAGCATGTGCATGGCCTCGGGCGTCTGCGACATGAAGTCGAAGATCCGGTTCGGCTTCTGCTCGAAGTCCACCGGGTCCGGCTTCAGGGCGTGGATGACGTCCGGGAACTTGATGGCGTCCCGGATGAAGAAGACGCCCAGGTTGTTGCCGACGAGGTCCCAGTTGCCGTCCTCCGTGTAGAACTTGACGGCGAAGCCGCGCGGGTCGCGCGCCGCCTCCGAGGAGTCACGGCCGCCGATGACGGTGGAGAAGCGGACGGCTACGTCGGTGCGCTTGCCGCGCTCCTGGAACAGCTTCGCGCGCGTGTAGCGGCCGATCGGCTCGTCGCCCCAGGCGCCGTACGCCTCGAAGAAGCCGTACGCCGTCACCCCGCGGGCGTGCACCACCCGTTCGGGGATGCGTTCCCGGTCGAAGTGGCTGATCTTCTCCAGGAACTGGTAGTTCTCCAGCGTCGCGGGCCCACGGGCGCCGACGGTGCGCTGGTTCTGGTTGTCATAGACGGGGTGGCCCTGTCGATCGGTCAGGAACCTCCGGTCGTCTCCGGAGGCGGGACCGGTACCTGCTACGTCTGTCATGTCGAGGGCTCCTAGAAACGGGAGAGGCGGTACGACAAGCGTCGCCACGACCACCGGGCGAGTACCCGAAGGCGCGCGGCCATGCCCGTCCCGAACCCCCGTACGGCTCCGGGCGCGGCGGCCGGGCGAACGCGCTCACTGGCCGCCGTATAGGGCAAAAGGCTGAAAAACCATAACTTGCACGTTTGAGGCGGCGTTTGCTCCGGTGCGGGTGAGTGCCCGCGACCGTGTCTGGAAGGGCAGGGAACCCATGAAACGGGCTACCCGAAACAGTGTGATCGCCATCGCCGCCGCGTCCGGCGCGATGGCAGTGGCGGGACCGGTGCAGGCCGACTCCGCCGCGGACGGTTCCGCGGGCGGCTCGCCCGGGCTGATCTCGGGCAACGGCATCCAGTTGCCCGTGCACCTCCCGGTGAACGTCTGCGGGAACACCGTGAACGTGGTGGGGTTGCTCAACCCCGCGGTGGGCAACACGTGCGCCAACAAGGGCGGCGGCAGCAGCGAGGGGAAGACGCAGCCCGCGGCGACGAGCGGGGCGACGGCCCACAGCCGCACGCAGGACTCGCCGGGCGTGGTCTCCGGCAACGGCGTCCAGTTGCCGGTCGATCTGCCCGTCAACGTCAGCGGCAACAGCGTGAACGTGGTCGGCGTCGGCAACCCCGTCTTCGGCAACACGTCCGTCAACGCCCCGGACCACCCCGACGAGCCCGAACGGACCACCCCGCCCAAGCCGCCCACCCGGGTCACTCCGCCGCCGGTGCGTTCCGAGCCCCCGCGGCCGCAGGAACCCCCCGCCACCCACCCGGCGCCGAAGCCGACCCCGCCCGTCGTACGGCACGAGCCGCCCGGCACCCTGGCGCACACCGGAACGGACACCGCCTGGGCGGCGGCCGCCGCGAGCCTGGCCTCAGTGATGGGCGGAACGCTCCTGTACCGCCGCTTCCGCCCGACGAAGCCCGGCCGGGAGGCCTGAGCGCGGACGCCGCGAGGCACCCTGGCCGGGTCGCTCCCGGCCAGGCACGCCCGACGGCCACCCGGCCGGGCGGTCCGTCACGGCCGGGCCGGCCCGGGAGGGCTGGGCGGGCACGCGCTGGCCGGCGGCCGTCGGCCGGCGGTGAACGGCCGCCGGGCGGTCGCGCACTGCCCGGGCCCCCCGCGAACGTGGCCGCTTGGGTACTCCCCGGGCCCCTGCGAACGTGGCCGCCTCGCCCCCGACGGCCGACGCCCCCCCCGCAGGCCGGTTCACCACCCGGTGAGCAGCAAGTGGTTGAGCAGCAGCGCGAGCGTCGCCTGGGCGGTGAGCCAGCCGCGTGGGCGGGGCAGGAGCGCGCAGGCCGGGAGCAGCCACATCGCGAAGGGCAGCCAGATGCGTTCCGTCTCCGCCTTGCTCATGCCGGACACGTCGGCGGCCAGGAGGGCCAGCAGCGCCGCCGCCACGAGGAGGGCCAGCCGGACCTGTGCCCGGGGGGCCGTGCGACGGCGGGCGAGGGACACGCCCGTCCGCCGCAGCCCCGCCGCCGTGGCCACGCCGGTGACCAGCACCGTGCAGGCCAGGTTGGCCCACACCCAGTAGCCGTAGGGGCGGATGCCGCCGACACCCTGGTAGTAGCGCGTCACCAGCAGCCGGTACCCCTCCCACCAGTCGAACCCGGCGAGCGTGAACGCCGTCGGGACGACCGCCGCCCCGGCCAGGAAGAGGACGATCGGAAGCGGTCGCGGCCGGCGCCGTCCCGCCACCAGCGCCGCGGCCCCGATCAGCGCGAAGAGCGTCAGGCCGTACGAGAGGTAGCAGGTCAGGCCGTACAGCAGGCCGCTGCCCGCCGCCCAGGCCACGGACCGTCCGGTGACCGCCAGGGCCAGCAGGGCCACCGACCACGCGGCGACCGCCGCGAAGTACCCGTCGGCCGACGCACCCACCCACACGGCGGCCGGGGCGAGGACGAGGAACGGCGCCGCCCGCCGGGCCAGGCGCTCGTCGGCCAGCGCCCGCACGGCCACCAGCACCGCCACGCAGGCGGTCGCTCCGACGGTGACGCACCAGGCACCGGCCCAGCCGCCGCCGCGCAGCCCGGCCCGGTCCAGGAGGACGAAGGTGACGGTGGCACCTGGGGGATGCCCGGCGATGTGCGCGGGCCAGGGAGCGGGGGAGCCGCTCACGATGTGGTGGGTGAAGTCGCGCAGCGCGGCAGGGAGGTCGTGGAAGCGTCCGATGACCGTCAGGTACTCGTTGCGGGTGGTGAGCCGCCCGGCCACACCGCGCTGCCAGCCGTCGACCAGCGCCAGCGACCAGGTCCACGCCAGCGCCGCGGCCCAGGCCGCGAGGAGCAGCCCGCGCCACGGCAGCCGCGCGGCGATGGCGGGCCCGTACGCCACCACGACGACCGCCACCAGCACGGCGGCCGGGGTGCCCGGGCCCAGATGCGGGTCCCACTCGGCGAGCAGCGGCGGCCAGTGCACGAACAGGGTGCGCCGGGTGCCCTGGATGTGCCGGCCGACCAGCACGGCGACGAGGACGAGCAGGGCGGCGGCCGACGCGGCACGGAGATCGGCGCCCAGGCCGGCGTACCGGTCACGTGGGGGAGGCTGGGTCACACCGGAACGCTAGGGCGGCGATCGGGGGAACGAGAGGACCGGCGGCCCGACGTCAGCGTTTCGTCATGGGTCGCGCCCACGGTCAGGGATGGTTCCGGCCTACCGTCGGAGCATGCGAGACGACGACCCACGGCTCCCCTCCTCGCCCGGTTTCTGGCGCAGCCCGCTGCGCGGCCCGTGGTTCACCTCGGTGCTCGGCATCGTGCTGCTGGTGGGCATCACGGTGCTGTTCGTGACGGGCCTGGTGTCCTACGCCGCCTACAACCCGGACCTCGCACGGGTGAACGACCAGACGCCGGACAAGGGAATCCTCGGCTTCTACCTCTTCGCCTGGCCGACGAACCCGTACTGGCTGTACCGGCTCACCCAGGGGCTGCACGTCACCCTCGGCATCACCCTGATCCCGGTCCTGCTGGCCAAACTCTGGTCGGTCGTGCCGAGGCTGTTCGCCCTGCCCCCGGCCCGCTCGCTCGCCCACGCCCTGGAGCGGATCTCCCTGCTCCTCCTCGTCGGCGGCGGACTGTTCGAGTTCACCACCGGCGTCCTCAACGTCCAGCTCGACTACGTCTTCCCCGGCTCCTTCTACCCGCTGCACTTCTACGGCGCCTGGGTGTTCTTCGCCGCGTTCGTGGCCCACGCGGCGCTGAAACTGCCGACCGCCGTACGAAGCCTGCGCCGGCGGCGCGAGGAGCGGGGGGAGCCGGTGTCCCGTGCGCCGGAGCCGGGGGAACTGGTGTCACCCCGCCCGCTGCCGCCGACCGTCTCCCGGCGCGGGGCGCTGTGGTTCGTCGGGGGCGCCTCGCTGCTGCTCCTGGTCACCACGGCGGGCCAGAGCATCGGGGGCGTGCTGCGTCGCACCGCCCTCCTCGCCCCGCACGGCGGAGCCGACCCCGGCCGCGGGCCGAACGGCTTCCAGATCAACAAGACGGCCGCCTACGCCGGGATCGACGCGGCGGAGACCGGCGAGGAGGCCTGGCGGCTCGTCGTCACCGGCCGCACCGGAACGGTCCGCCTCAGCCGCGCCCAGCTGCTCCGCATGCCGCTGCACAGCTCGGCGCTGCCCATCGCCTGCGTCGAGGGCTGGTCCACGGAGGACCAGTGGTGGCGCGGGGTGCGGCTGCGCGACCTCGCCGCGCTCGTCGGGTACGACGGCGATCCGCCGGACCTGTTCGTGGAGTCGCTCCAGCGGCGCGGGGCCTTCCGCCGGGCGGCCCTGCGCGCCAACCAGGTGGCCGACCCGCGCTCCCTGCTCGCCCTGTACGTCAACGGCGAGGAACTGTCCCCCGACCACGGCCGTCCGGCGCGGATCATCGTGCCGGCGGCGCCCGGTGTGCTCAACACCAAGTGGGTGGCCCGGCTGACCTTCGGAGAACTGTGATGCGCCCGCGCCCGACCCTCGGCAGCCCCTTCCAGATCCTGCTGCTCGCCTGCTCCTTCGCGCTCGCCGGCTATGCCGGCGTACGGCTGTTCGCGGGAGACTGGCAGGGGGTGGCGCTGTGGCTGGTGGGCGCGGCCCTGCTGCACGATCTCGTGCTGCTGCCGTTGTACGCGGTGGCGGACCGGGCCGTCGTCCGCGCTCTCGGCACCGCCGGGCTGCGGGAGCGGACCCTGTACGTCCGGGTCCCGGCCGCCCTGTCCGGACTGCTGCTGCTCGTGTGGTTCCCGCTGATCACCGGCATGGTGGACCGGCCCTACCGGTCCGCCACCGGCCTGTCCGCGGACGGCTTCCTCGCCCGCTGGCTGCTGATCAGCGCGGCGCTGTTCGCCGGCTCGGCGCTGCTGCTGGCGCTGCGGGAGCTGCGGCTGCGCAGGGCGACGAAGCGGCGCCGGCCGGTCGTCCACTGACCGGCGGTCCGCCAGCCCGCCCGGCCCGCGTACCGCAGCAGGGCCGGGGTGCCGAGCCGCGCCCACGGAAAGGCGCCATGGCCGCCCGTCTCCACGCCGGTGCCGTCGACGAGCTGCACCTCGTACCGTTCGTCGACGTCCACCGCGGCCGTCTCGGCGATCAGCAGACCACCGGGCCGCAGCAGCCGGGCCACCCGGTCCAGCAGGGCGCGCGGATCGCCCCCGATGCCGACGTTGCCGTCCATCAGCAGCACGGTGCCCCAGCGCCCCTCGCCGGGCAGCGGCTCGAACACCGAGCGCCGCAGCGCCTGGCCGCCGAGCCGTACGGTGTGCTCGACGGCGGCCTCGCTGACGTCGATGCCGAGGACGGTACGGCCCCGGGCGGCGAGTTCCGCCACCAGCCGCCCCGGTCCGCAGCCGACATCGAGCACGGCACCCTCGCACCGGTCGAGCACCGCCCGGTCGGCCCGGTCCGCCTGCGCGCACCAGCGCTCGACCTCCAGCGGCAGCAGCCAGCCGTCCGTCCGGCGCAGGAACAGCGGGCCACGCCCGGTGCGCAGGGCGACGGCGTAGGGGCCGGCCCCGGCCCAGGGGACGACCGGCGGGGTGCTGGGCCCTGTCGTCAGACTCCCGTCTGCCGCGCGACGCCGTGCACGCTCCCCCACTGCCTGAAGGGCGTGGGAGGTGCCCGCGCTCGCCGCACCGGGCCCCGCCCCGAGTACACCCAGGGCGCGGGCCAGGGCCCGGCACGGCGAGAGCAGCGCCCGGTCCCCGCGCCGGGTGCTCATGGCTCCTCCCGAGCCTGGCACCGGCTGCTCATCGCCCCGCGCCGGGGCCGGCGGGGTGCCCGGTGCACCGGGCCAGCCGGGCGGCGAACCGGCCGTGCGGCGCCCGGGCGGCGACCGCCACCGCGTCGGCGGCCGTGTCCACGTCCCGCAGCCGGGGCAGCTCGCGCACCCGCAGCCCGGCGGCCAGCAGCCGCCGCCGCTGGACGGCACCCGTCCACGGCGTCGACATGGGCACGCCCCGCAGCAGAGCCGGGTCGGGCTCGGCCAGCCCCAGCGCCCAGAAGCCGCCGTCCTCCGCCGGCCCGAAGCAGGCGTCGTACCCCGCGAAGTCCACGGTGAGCAGCTCCGGGGTCACCTGCGGGGTGTCCATGCCGATGAGCAGGGCGGGACCGGCGCACCGCGCGAACGCGTCGGCCAGCCGCAGGTCCAGCCCGCCCGCGCACTGCGGTACGACGTCGAAGCCGGGCGGCAGCCAGGGGCCGGGGCTCCCGTCCAGCACCAGGACGCGCCGGTCGGCGGGGGTCGCCGCGACGGCGTGCAGGGTGTCGGCGAGCGAAGCCTCGGCGAGCTCAGCCGCCTCGGCCGGGGTGAACGGCGGGGTGAGCCGCGTCTTGACGCGCCCCGGCAGCGGTTCCTTCGCGATCACGAGCAGCGTGGTCACGGTGCGGTCCTCCCGTCGGCCGGCGGCTCGGCCAGCACGCGGCTCATGTCCCGCACCGCCTGCCAGGTACCGCGCCAGGTGCCCGTGACCTTGGAGGCGCCGGTGCGGGGGAGGTACGGCACGTCGTGCTCGGCGATCCGCCAGCCCGCGTCGGCCGCGCGCACCACCATCTGGAGCGGGTAGCCGCTGCGCCGGTCGCTGAGACCGAGCGCCAGCAGCGGCTCCCGGCGGGCGGCCCGCAGGGGGCCGAGGTCGTGCAGCCGTAGCCCGGTACGGCGGCGCAGCAGCCGGGCGAGCGCGAAGTTGCCGGCCCGGGCGTGCGCGGGCCAGGCACCCCGGGTCCGCGCCCGCCGCCGGCCCAGGACCAGGTCGGCCCGGCCGTCGAGGACGTCCCGGACGAAGGGCACGAGGTGTCCGGGGTCGAGGGAGGCGTCGCAGTCGCAGAAGCAGACGACGTCGGCGGTGGCGGCGGTCAGCCCGGCGTGGCAGGCGGCGCCGAAACCGCGCCGCGGCTCCTGCACGACGGTCGCGCCGAGGGCGCGGGCGATGTCCGCGGAGCCGTCGGTGGAGCCGTTGTCCACCACGAGGGCGCGCCAGCCCGCCGGGATGCGGGCGAGCACCCAGGGCAGGGCCTCAGCCTCGTCCAGACAGGGCAGCACCACGTCCACGCTCGCCGCCGATGAGGGGGATGAGGGGGTCACGCCGTTCACCCTACGAACGGGAACCCGACATATCGGGCCGGCGCTGCTTACGAAACGCGGACGTCCGGGCCGGGAGCGGGCCAGGGGTGGGACACTCGTCGTGGCCCGGTGCGAGGCTGGAGGCATGCAGCAGCCGCACGTGCCCGCCGGGCGCCCAGCCATGGACGGGGCCGCACCCGACACCGCCGCACCGGCTCCCCGGTCCGTCCCCGGTGCCGCCCGGGTCCTGGTCGTGGACGACGACGCGACCGTCGCCGAGATCGTCGCCGGGTACCTCGGCCGCGCCGGATACGTGGTCGACCGCGCCGCCGACGGCCCCACCGCCCTCAGCCGAGCCGCCGCCCACTGGCCGGACCTGGTGGTGCTGGACCTGATGCTGCCCGGCATGGACGGCCTTGAGGTCTGCCGGCGGCTGCGCGCGCGGGCCCCCGTCCCCGTCGTCATGCTCACCGCCCGCGGTGACGAGGACGACCGCATCACGGGTCTGGAGGTCGGCGCCGACGACTACGTGACCAAGCCGTTCAGCCCCCGTGAACTGGTCCTGCGGGTGCAGTCGGTGCTGCGCCGCGCACTGCCCGGCACGGGCACCGGCCCGCTGACCGCGGCCGGCGTCACCATCGACCCGGCCGCCCGCCGCGCCACCAAGAACGGCACCGAACTCGCCCTCACCCTGCGGGAGTTCGACCTCCTCGCCTTCTTCCTGCGGCACCCGGGGAGGGCCTACGGCAGGGAGGAGCTGATGCGCGAGGTGTGGGGCTGGGACTTCGGCGACCTGTCCACCGTGACGGTCCACATCCGCCGGCTGCGCGGCAAGGTCGAGGACGACCCCGCCCGGCCGCGCCTGATCCAGACCGTGTGGGGCGTCGGCTACCGCTTCGAGCCGAGCGGCGCGGAAGAGGAGGACTGACGTGCGCGACATCGTCGTCATCGCCCTGCTCGCCTTCGCCGGGGCCGCCGTCACCGGCCTGGCCGGGGCCACCGCGCTCCGGCTGCTGCGGCGCCGCTCGCTCACCGTGTCCCTCGCCGTGATCGCGGCGGTCGGCGTGGGCGGTGTGCTGGCCGGCACCCTCGCCGTCGCCTGGGCGATGTTCCTGTCCGCCCACGACCTGACCGTGGTGACGACGGTCGTCGCCATGGCGGCCGTGGTCTCCCTGGCGACCGCCCTCGTACTGGGCCGCTGGGTCGTCGCCCGCAGTCACGAACTCGCCATGGCGGCACGCTCGTTCGGCGAGGCCGGCGACTTCGCCGCCCCCGAGGGCCCGGCCACCGCCGAACTGGCCGAACTGAGCCGTGAACTGGCCGCCACCAGTGCGAGACTCGCCGAGTCCCGGGAACGGGAACGCCTGCTGGAGACCTCACGCCGGGAACTCGTCGCCTGGATCTCCCACGACCTGCGCACCCCGCTCGCCGGTCTGCGCGCCATGTCGGAGGCCCTGGAGGACGGCGTCGCCGACGACCCCGGCCGCTATCTGAAACAGATCCGCACCGAGGTCGAGCGCCTCAACGACATGGTCGGCGACCTCTTCGAACTCTCCCGCATCCACGCCGGCACGCTCCCGCTGAGCCCGTCCCGGATCTCGCTCTACGACCTCGTCGGCGACGCCCTCGCGGGAGCCGACCCGCTCGCCCGCGCCCACGGCGTACGGCTGGTCGGCGACCGGGTGGAGCCGGTCCCGGTCGAGGTCGACGCCAAGGAGATGAGCCGCGTCCTGGGCAACCTGCTGGTCAACGCCATCCGCCGGACGCCCGCCGACGGCACCGTCGCGGTAGCCGCCGAGCGCTCACCCGACGGCGTGGTGCTCTCCGTGACGGACGGCTGCGGCGGCATCCCGGAGGAGGACCTGCCCCGCGTGTTCGACACCGGCTGGCGCGGCACCCACGCCCGCACCCCGCCCGCCGGCGCGGGTCTGGGCCTCGCCATCGTGCGCGGGATCGTGGAGGCCCACCAGGGCCGGGCCACCGTACACAACATCCCCGGCGGCTGCCGCTTCGAGGTCACGCTCCCGCCGGCCCCCTGAGGAGACGTCCCCGCCCCGGTCATCCCGAGGCCGCGAACTCCCGCATGCCCTCCTGGAAGCCGACCTCCGGCTTCCAGCCCAGTTCGGCCCGCAGCCGTGAGGAGTCCGCGGTGATGTGCCGTACGTCGCCCAGCCGGTACTCCCCGGTGACGACCGGCACGGGACCGCCGTGGGCGTCGGCCAGCGCGCGGGCCATCTCCCCGACGGTGTGCGGCTCCCCGCTGCCGGTGTTGTACGCGGTCAGCGCGCCCTGCGCGGACCCCGCCTCCAGCGCCACGACGTTGGCCGCGGCCACGTCCCGGACATGCACGAAGTCCCGGCGCTGCCGCCCGTCCTCGAAGACGCGGGGTGCCTCACCCCGGGCGAGCGCGGACCGGAAGAAGGAGGCGACGCCGGCGTAGGGGGTGTCGCGGGGCATCCGGGGCCCGTACACGTTGTGGTAGCGCAGCGACACGGCGGACCCGCCGGTCGACCGGGCCCAGGCGGCGGCCAGGTGCTCCTGCGCCAGCTTGGTCGTGGCGTACACGTTGCGCGGGTCGGCCGGCGCGTCCTCGCCGACCAGGCCGGGGGCCGGTGCCGCGCCGCACACCGGGCACCTCGGCTCGAACCGCCCCGCGTCCAGATCGGCGACGTCCCGCGGGCCCGGCCGTACGACCCCGTCGCGCGGGCACACGTACCGTCCCTCGCCGTACACCACCATGGACCCGGCCAGCACGAGGCGCCGCACCCCCGCCCCGGCCATGGCCGAGAGGAGGACGGCGGTGCCCAGGTCGTTGCGGGAGACGTACTCCGCCGCGTCCCCGAACCCCTTCCCGAGCCCGACCATCGCGGCCTGGTGGCAGACGGCGTCCACACCGGCCACGGCCCGCGCGACCGCCTCGGCGTCACGCACGTCGGCGGCCGGATCCGTACGCACGTCGAACACGACCGGCTCGTGCCCGCGCGCCGTCAGCGCCTCGACCACATGAGACCCGATGAACCCGGCGCCGCCGGTGACCAGTACCCGCATGCCCCCACGCTAGGCCCGCCGCCGCACCGGGCCGCCGAGGCCGCGCCCGCACGTCACGACTCCGTAAGACGGCGCGGCGCCGGGGGAGGCGGTTCAGCGGCGCGAGGTGGTCTCGCGGCCCGTGCGCGACAGCTTCCCGGGGCCCGGCGCTGGTCTTCCGGCTCGACGGCGGGACCGACACCGTGATCACGGCGCACCCGGGCGACGGCCGCGTCACCGGCCGCTACGCCGGAGTGCTCTCGGCAGCGCCCTGACGCGGCGCGTCCGCCGGGAACCCGCGTCACCCCCGCTGCGCGGCGATCAGCGCCCTGTACCAGTGGTAGCTGTCCTTCGGAGTGCGGCGCTGGGTGTCGTAGTCGACCCGGACGATCCCGAAGCGCTTGTCGTAGCCGAAGGCCCACTCGAAGTTGTCCAGCAGCGACCAGACGTAGTAGCCGCGGACGTCGACGCCGGCGTCCATCGCGGCGCGCAGCGCGGTGAGGTGGTCGCGCAGGTAGGCCACCCGGTCGGTGTCGTGCACCGCGCCGTCGGCGGAGAGCGCGTCGTCCTCCGCCGAACCGTTCTCCGTGATGTGGAGGGGCGGCAGCGCGTCCCCGTACCGCTCCTTGAGCTGGACCAGCAGGTCGGTGAAGGAGCCGGGGACCACCGGCCAGTCCATCGCCGTGTGCCGCACGTCCGGAAACCTGACCTCCGTGTAGCGGTTGTCCGTGGCCACCCGCCGGGCCGGGTCGGGCTCGCGGTGCGGGGCGTCGGCGACCACGATGGGCCGGTAGTAGTTGACGCCGAGGAAGTCCAGCGGCCGGGAGATCAGTTCCAGGTCGCCGTCCCGCCGGAAGTCCGCGCCGGTGATCAGCTCGCCCCAGGTCTCCTCCTCGGTGGCCGGGTAGCGGCCCGCGAGGATCGGCTCGGTCCACAGCAGGTTGTGCTGGGTGTCGGCGCGGACCACGGCCGCGCGGTCGGCGGGGGAGTCGCCGGCCGGCAGGTTGCGGTCGAGGTTGAGCGTGATGCCGATCTCGCGCGCCCCGGCCGCCCGCAGCGCGTCGACGGCCAGGCCGTGGCCGACGAGCAGGTGGTGCGCGGCGGCCAGCGCGCCCCGGCCCTCCCGCGCGCCGGGCGCGTGCCGGCCCACGGAGTAGCCGAGGAAGGCGCTGCACCACGGCTCGTTGAGGGTGATCCAGCGCGGCACCCGGTCGCCCAGGTGCTCGGCGACGACAGCCGTGTACTCGGCGAACCGCTCCGCCGTCTCCCGCACCCGCCAGCCGCCCCGGTCCTCCAGGGCCTGCGGCAGGTCCCAGTGGTAGAGGGTGGCGGCCGGCTCGATGCCGGCCGCGAGCAGTTCGTCGACGAGCCGGGAGTAGAAGTCCAGCCCCTTCGGGTTCACCGGGCCGGATCCGTCGGGCACGATCCGCGGCCAGGCGATGGAGAAGCGGTACGAGTCCACGCCCAGGTCGCGCAGCAGCGCCACGTCCTCCCGGTAGCGGTGGTAGTGGTCGCAGGCCACGTCTCCGGTGTCGCCGTTCGCCGTCCGGCCCGGCGTGTGGCTGTAGGTGTCCCAGATCGACGGCCCGCGGCCGTCCTCCCGCGCCGCGCCCTCGATCTGGTACGAGGCCGTCGCGGCACCGAAGACGAAGCCGGGCGGGAAGCCGGGGAAGTCGGTGGCGTCGGGGAAGTCAGTCATGAAGGCCGTTTCCAGGGGTGGGGTGGGGCGGGTCACTTGACGGAACCGCCGGTGATGCCGGCGGCGATGTACTTCTGGGCGAGCACGAGCAGGATCGCGGCGGGCACGGCGGACAGCACGGACGCGGCCATCACCGAGCCCCAGTCACCGACGTGCGCGCCGATGTACTGGTAGATGCCCAGCGTGACCGGCTTGACGTCGTCGGTGGTGTTCAGCGTGAGGGCGAACATGAAGTCGCTCCACGAGAAGAGGAAGGCGAACAGGCCCGACGTGATCAGGGAGTTGCGGCTCATCGGCAGCACCACCCGCAGGAACGTCCGCACCGGCCCGGCGCCGTCCATCTGCGCCGCCTCGATCACCTCACCCGGGATCGACACCATGAAGGACCGCATCAGCACGATCGAGAACGGGATGCCGAGCGAGGCGTCCGCCAGCATCAGGCCGACGTAGGAGTTGACCAGGCCGAGGTCGACGTACGAGTTGTAGAGCGCGTTGGCGATGACGATGCCCGGCACCATCTGGGTGATCAGCGTGCCGAACACGATCGTCCGCGAGCCGCGCAGGCCGAACCGGGCCAGCCCGTAGGCCGCCGGGGCGGACACCGCCAGGCAGATGACGACCGCGCCGAGCGAGACCACCAGTGAGGTCAGCAGGTGACCGCCCTGGTCGTCCAGGGCCTTGGAGAAGCCGGACAGGTCCAGGCTGCCGGGCACCGGGTCGACCTGGAGCAGACCCGAGGCGGGCTGGAGGGCGGTGTTGAGCATCCAGTACAGCGGGAACAGCATCACGCACAGGATGAGCACACCGGCGAGGGTCGAACCCCAGCGGCGCCCGGATGTCGTGGGCGTACGAGCGGCCATGGACGTCACTTCCCCTCGGTGCGGTTGGCCCGCAGGTAGAACACCGCGAACACCGCGGAGACAAGGATGAGTACGTTGCCGACGACCGCGCCCGCGCCGAAGTCGAGCCGTACGAACGAGTTCTGGTAGGTCAGCGTGCCCAGGGTCTGGGTGGCGTCGGCCGGGCCGCCGTCGGTGAGGGCGAGGATCAGGTCGAGGATCTTCACCGTCGACATGAACCCGAGCACGAGGACGACGGTGATCACGGGCCTCAGCTGCGGCAGGGTGATGGAGCGGAACGTCCGCCAGGCGGAGGCGCCGTCCAGGGAGGCGGCCTCGTACAGCTCCCTGGGGATCTCCTGGAGACCGCCGTAGAGGATGACCATGTTGAACGGGATGCCGATCCAGATGTTGACCAGGATCACCGACAGCAGGGCCATGTTGGGGCTGGTCAGCCACGGGGTGTGGCCGCCGAGGCCCAGCGTGTCGAGGAACGAGTTCAGGACGCCCGTGTCCTGGTCGAGGATGCGGCGCCACACGATGCCGGACACCACCATGGGCACCAGCCAGGGCAGCAGGATCAGGGACCGCAGGACACCGTTCAGCGGGAAGCGGCGGCTGAAGAACACCGCGAGCGCCAGCCCGATGCAGAACTGGCCGAGCAGCGACCCGGCGGTGAAGACCAGGGTGTGCCACAGCGCCTTGCCGAACAGCGGGTCCCGGAACACGTTCGACCAGTTGTCGGCGCCGTTGAACGGCGCCTCACCGGTGAAGAACGTCTTCGGTGTGAAGTGCTGGAAGCTCATCACGACGTTGCGGACGAGCGGATAGCCGAAGAACAGCAGCATGAAGACGACCGCGGGGGCGACGAACCCCCACTGGGCCAGTCTGCGGCGGCGGCGCAGCCGGGCCGGGTCCGGCGCGGCGGCCGTCCTGGACGCCTTCCCGGGCGCCTGGGCGGTGACGATGGACGTGGTCATGGTGGCTTACCTCAGTTCCCGCTCGTGGCCCGCTGCTGGGCGCGCTTCAGGGCGGCCTCGCTGGACTGGCCGGTCAGGGCGGACTGGAAGGCGCTCTGCAGGGCGAGCGACACGCTCGGCCAGCCGGCGCCGAGCTTGGCGGTGCGGGACCGGGCGGCGGCCACCTGGTCGGCGAGCGCGTCCAGCTCGGGCACCCGCTTGCGCCAGACGGCGGCGGCCTTGGCGTTCGCCGGGACCATCCAGCTGTTGAGCGCGTAGGTCAGCTGCTCCTTCTGACTCGCCAGACAGGCGACGATCTCGCCGGCCCGCTTCTCCCGCGCCTTGTCACCGGTGTTCGGCACGGTGAGCACGGCACCGCCGAGCGGGCCGACGGAGGGCGCTCCCGTCCGGGGGACCGGGATCTTCGCGATGCCCCAGTGCAGCGACTTCTTCGTGTTGAGCGTCTCGACCTGCCAGGGGCCGTTGATCATCATCGCGGCGTTGCCGGCCATGAACTGGTCATTGACGTCCGCCTGCGTCCAGCTGACCGTCGACTTCGACAGCGAGCCGTCCGCCAGCAGGGCCTTCCAGTAGTCGAGCGCGCCGGCGACCTGCGGGCTGTCCAGTTTCGTCTCGTCGCCGCCGTTGGACCACATGAACGGCGTGAACTGGAAGACGCCGTCCTCCGCGCCGCCCGCGCTGAGCGCCAGTCCGTACCGCTTGCCCCCGGTGAGCTTCTTCGCGGCCCTGCGCAGTTCGTCCCAGGTGGTGGGGACCTTCACGCCGGCCTGGTCGAGGACGTCCTTGTTGTAGAACAGCGCCAGGGTGTTCACCGACCGGGCCGCGCCGTAGTACGTCCCCTTGTACGAGCCGAAGTTCACGATGCCCCGGGGGATGTCCCGGGTGCTCAGGCCGAGCGTCCTGAGGTCGACCAGTCCGCCCGCCTCGGCGAACGTCGGCATCTCCGACGCGTCGAACTGGACGATGTCGGGCAGCGACTTCGACGACGCCATGCGCAGCGCCTTCGTCATCACCTGCGCGGCAGGGACGCTCTGCTGCTCGATGGTGACGCCGAGCCGCTTGCCGCAGCGGGCCATCGCCTCGGCGTCCCAGCGGTGGTAGGTCTCGTCGGTCGACGAGTTCATCACGGTGTAGACGTCGCCGTCACGCTGCTGACCGCATCCGGTCAGGGCCGCCCCGGCGACCAGGACCGACACGGCGGTGAATGGTGCCACGACCCTGCGGGAGCGTCCCGGGCGCCTGGCGACCGGAGACCTCTCAGGAATGCGATTGAAGCGCTTCGACATGCTGCGGCCCTTGCTGTCGTGTGCCCGGCTTCGTCGCCGGGGCTTTTGTTTGGCCTGATGACTAATACGTCAATCCAGGGTGTCACGCTAGACCCCCATGTGTGTTCGTCCGGACACGCAGCGAAGTGGCACTCGACAACTTGATAAAGAAGGTGCAGGTCAGAGCGGTAATGGCCGCGTGAAGCCGGCTTGACAACGATTTCTTCTGTGTACGATCAACCCGCCGGGCGACAGCCTCCGCCGTCCCCGCCGAACAGCCCCGCTCCCCCGAGGAAGACCATGAAGTTCACCAACGGGTTCTGGCGCATCCGCGACGGTGTCCAGGTCGCGTACGCCACCGAGGCGCGCGACGTGCGCGTCGAATCGAAGCGCTTCACCGCCTACGCCTCCGTGCAGAAGGTGACGCGCAGAGGGGACACGCTCAACGCGCCGCTCCTCACCGTCGACTGCTTCTCACCCGCCGAGGGCGTCATCGGCGTGCGGGTCACCCACCACGCCGGCAAGCGCCGTCCCGGGCCGGACTTCGCCCTCGCGGCCGAGCCCGGCGGGGCGGGCGAGGTCCGTCGGGACGGCGCCGTCACCGAGCTGACCAGCGGCCCGCTGACCCTGCGCCTGGACCGGGCCGCCCCGTGGTCGCTGACCTTCCACGACGCGGACGGGCGGGAGCTGACCCGGGCGGGCCGCAAGGGCACCGCCTTCGCCACCACCGACGACGGCGGCCACCACGTCCTCACCCAGCTCGCGCTCGGCGTAGGCGAGCAGGTCTACGGCCTCGGCGAGCGCTTCACCCCGTTCGTCAAGAACGGCCAGGTGGTCGACATCTGGCAGGCCGACGGCGGCACCAGCAGCGAGCAGGCCTACAAGAACATCCCCTTCTACCTGTCCTCACGCGGCTACGGCGTCTTCGTCAACCACCCCGGCGCGGTCTCCTTCGAGGTCGGCTCCGAGGCCGTAGGGCAGGTGCAGTTCAGCGTCGAGGACCAGACGCTGGAGTACTACGTCGTCGCCGGCCCCACCCCGAAGGACGTCCTCACCCGCTACACCGCCCTCACCGGCCGCCCGGCCCTGCCGCCCGCCTGGTCCTTCGGCCTGTGGCTGACCACGTCCTTCACGACGGACTACGACGAGCGGACCGTGACGTCGTTCGTGGACGGCATGGCCGAGCGCGGCATCCCGCTGTCCGTCTTCCACTTCGACTGCTTCTGGATGCGCGAGTACCAGTGGTGCGACTTCGAATGGGACCCCGAGGTCTTCCCCGACCCCGAGGGCATGCTCGCCCGGCTGAAGGCCAAGGGGCTGAAGATCAGCGCCTGGATCAACCCGTACATCGCGCAGAAGTCCCCGCTGTTCGAGGAGGCCGCCGCGCTCGGGCACCTGGTGCGCCGGCCGGACGGTGACGTGTGGCAGTGGGACCTGTGGCAGGCCGGCATGGGACTGGTCGACTTCACCAGCCCCGACGCGCGCGCATGGTTCCAGTCCAAGCTGAAGCCGCTGCTGGACCAGGGCGTGGACTGCTTCAAGACGGACTTCGGCGAGCGCGTCCCCACCGATGTCGTCTGGCACGACGGCTCCGACCCGGAGCGGATGCACAACTACTACACCCACCTGTACAACCAGACCGTGTTCGAACTCCTGGAGAAGGAGCGCGGACAGGGCGAGGCCGTGCTCTTCGCCCGCTCCGCGACGGCCGGCGGTCAGCAGTACCCCGTGCACTGGGGCGGCGACTGCTGGTCGTCCTTCGAGGCCATGTCCGAGTCGCTCCGGGGCGGCCTGTCCCTGTCGCTGAGCGGCTTCGGCTTCTGGAGCCACGACATCGGCGGCTTCGAGGGCACGCCCGACCCGGCGGTCTTCAAGCGCTGGCTGGCCTTCGGCCTGCTGTCCTCCCACAGCCGGCTGCACGGATCGTCGTCCTACCGGGTGCCGTGGGCGTTCGGCGAGGAGGCCGTCGACGTCGCCCGGCGGTTCACCCTGCTCAAGCACCGCCTCATGCCCTACCTGTACGGCGCCTCCGTCGAGGCCCACCGCACCGGCGTCCCGGTGATGCGGCCCATGGTCCTGGAGTTCCCGCACGACCCGGCCTGCCGCCCGCTGGACCGCCAGTACATGCTGGGCGCCGACCTCCTGGTCGCCCCGGTGTTCAGCGAGGACGGCGAGGTGGAGCTCTACCTCCCCGAGGGCACCTGGACCCACCTCCTCAGCGGCGAGCGGGTCACCGGCCCGGTGTGGCGCAGCGAACGGCACGGCTACGACAGCCTCCCGCTCTACGTCCGCGAGGGCGCCGTCCTGCCGCTGGCCACCGACGACCAGCGCCCCGACGGCGACTGGCTCGACGACCTGGTGCTGCTGGTCCACCCGCCGGCCTCGGCGACGTACACCCGTCAGGTCGGCGTCCCCGACCTGACGGGTGCGCCGGCCGCGGCGTTCCACGTCCGCCGTGACGGCGACCTGCTGCGCGTCACCGCGGAGGGCACCGACCGCCCCTTCACCGTGCGCGTCGCCGGGGGAGCGAGCGCCGGGGGCAGGGGCGAGGTGACGGTCCCGCTGCGCTGACCGACGAGCCGCACGGAGAGCGGCGGCGGTGACCGGAGTTCCGGCCGCCGCCGCCGACCGGGGTGTCAGTGGCTGCGGCTACTGTCCGGGCACGGTTCACGAGAGGGTCCTGCGGGGCTACTTACTGGAAGAGGTCGTCGCCTGGCTTCTGCGGTCGAGCGGGTACGAGCTGCTCTCCGCGGCGGACGACAAGGAGACGAACCCCGCACACCGCGTCCTCGACAACGGCCCAGCGGGCTCGCCGTGCGCGGCAGGGGCGCCTGGCGGACGCGCTCGGGAGTTCCGGTACGTACCGCCGTTCTCGCTGCCGGTCCGGCTCTTCGTGGAGGCCAAGTTCACCGGCAGGAAACGTCAAGCTGCCGACGGTGCGCGACGGCCACGGAGTGGTGCACGACGTCAACGAGAACGTGGTCACGTCGGTCCACGGCACCGACCCGAGCCGGCCCCGGCCGCGCTACCACTACAGCTACGCCGTCTTCTCCACCGCCGGTCTCAGCCGGGACGTCCAGGAGTACGCACTCGCCCACCGGATCTCGCTGGTCGACCTGTCCATGTCCGACTTCGCGGAGCTGCGGACCTGGCGGCGACGCAGTCCCAGCGCGTCCACCAGGCGCTCGACGCGCTTCCCCCGGCGACCCGGCCACGGGTGCACGGGGTGCGGAGCCACTTGCGCCGGCGGCACCTCGAACTCGTCGGCGACAACGGCTACTTCCTCCACGGCGAGGAGACGTCCGCCCCGCCGCCTGACGTCGCCCAGCCGCTTTACGAGATCGCCGCGCGCCTGACGAGCCGGCGGACGCCGGGGCTGGTGCTCGCCTTTCCCTCGGCTCCCTTCGTCCTCGGCCTGGCCTCCGAGAACCTCCACGCCTTCGTCGACCACGCCCGTCGGCAGCCCACCCACACCGTGCACCTACGCAGGCTCCCGGGGACCGCGTCCCGTCCGGTGTGGCAGATCCGCCCCGCCGAGGACCCCGGCGCGTACGCCATGACGTTCAGCCTGCCCGAGCAGGTCGAAACGTGGATCCGGGCGCAGGAGGAGACCGTCAACGACCGCGCCCGCTGGACCAAGCGCCATGTGCTGTCGACCATGACGGTGTACTGGCTGGACGGCGATCACACCCTCACCTTCCAACTGCGCTACACCCCGGTCGAACTGCGCGGATGACCGGCGGACCGGCCGGGTGACCGGCTCGTCCCCGGCGTCGTCCACGCCGAACGGATTCCCCGTGTTTGCGCGGCTGGTGACATGTCAGGGAAGCCGTCCCTCGAACTCCGATGGCATAGTTCACGATTCAGCCAACTTTGCGCTGCTCACCCGCATACGCATCGTGCGCGTGCCCCGGCGGCTGTCGCATCGCGGGGCTGCCAGGATGCCGGGGACGGGTGGGCGGAAATAGGATGGAGGGAGCGACGGCATACGGAGCCTGGGGACGGTGTTCCCGGGACTCGGCCCGCGGACGGACGCCGTGTAGGCCGTGCCGGCGCGCCGTCTCGTGGGGGAGGGCGACGTCTTCGGCCCCGACCGCCGTGGACTGTGCGATGTCGTCCCGCCGTCAGTGATGTCCGGAATTCCAGCCGGACGTTCCGGGACGCGTGGACCCGAGGTCCTGAGCGGAGGCGGAGGTGTTCGAAGATGCCGTACCAGACGGCGGTCACCGTCCAGGCCGCCCTGCCGCCGGACCGGGTCGCCGAGGTGCGGGAGCTGCTGCGCGAGGCCGGCCGGAAGAGCACGGCCGGTGGTGAGTTGTTCCCCTTCGCCGAGATACCGGGCATCCACTTCGCACGGGTGGTCCTCGTTCCCGAGGGACCCGGCGGCGTCGCGGCGGACATGCCGCCCAGCGTCGTGTACATGAGCGAGGTGGACGGGTCCGTCGAGGCGCACCTCGCCGAACTCGTCCGCGAGGCGAGAGACGGCCTGGACCGGGTGTTCGGGTACTGCGCCGGATATCCGGCGGGCGGCTCCCCGGACACCGCGCGCAGCGACTGGCTGCGTGCCCATGTGGTGCCCTGCGCCGCCTTCTACGTCAACACCGTCGGCAGGGGGCGGCAGCAGATCGAGCAGGAGGCCCTGCTGCGCGAGGTGATCGAGGAGTTCCTCGACCGGAACGGACCGGCCCTGGCCGGCAGGAGCCCGGTGGAGATCAGGGCCGCCGTCCAGGAATACGTCGGCGGCCGCGAGGACCTCGCCTGGGCCCGCACCGGCCCCGCGCCACCCCCGCTCGGCCTGCGGATCCGCCGGGCCGCCCACCTGGTCGGGGTCCCGCTGGCCGCCGTAGGGCTGCTGCCGCTTCTCGTGACCGCGCTGCCGGCCTGGGTCGTACTGCTCCGGCTGCACGAACGCCGCGACGTCCCCGACCACGCCCGTCCGAGCCACGACCGCATACGCGAACTCGCGGGCCGCGAGGACTTCGGGGCGCAGAACCCGTTCACCGCCGTCGGCTCCGTCAAGGCCGGCCCGTTCCGGCGGATCACGCTCACCACCGTCCTGTTCGTCGTGGACTACGGAGTCCGCCACGTCTTCGACCGCGGGAACCTCGCCGGGGTCAAGACGATCCACTTCGCGCGCTGGCTGTTCATCGACGGGAAACGGCGGGTGATCTTCGCCAGCAACTACGACGGCAGCCTGGAGAGCTACATGGACGACTTCATCGACAAGGTCGCCTGGGGGCTCAACGCCGTCTTCAGCAACGGCCTGGGCTTTCCGCGGGTGCGCTGGCTCGTGCTGGACGGGGCCAGGGACGAGCAGGCCTTCAAGAACTACCTGCGGTGCCACCAGGTGCCGACGCAGGTCTGGTACTCCGCGTACGACACCTCGACCGCGCACGACCTCGACATCAACGCCCGTATCCGGGCAGGCCTCTTCGGGCACCTCGGCCCCGCCGAGACGGAGGCCTGGCTCGCCCTGTTCTGAAGGGCCGGAAGGAAGGGTGACACCATGACGACGCCGCTGGAACTCGACGACATCCAGGGCCTGGTCACCCGCGGCTACCGCACCCTGACGTCGGCCTGCTTCCTGCTGCTCGCCACGGCCGGCCCGGCGGCCACCGCCCGTGCCGCGCTGGGGCGACTGGCGCCCCGCGTGACGAACGGCCTCTCCGAGCCCGCGGACACCGCCGTCAACGTGGCCCTCACCTCGGACGGCCTGCGGCACCTGGGACTGGAGACACCCGAACTGGACGGATTCCCGTACGAGTTCGTCGTAGGCATGACCGACCCCGATCGCAGCCGCTTCCTCGGGGACGTCGGGGAGAACGCCCCCCGGCACTGGCGGTGGGGCGGCCCGGCCGGCC
Organism: Streptomyces sp. NPDC017676; assembly: GCF_044329325.1. Lineage (NCBI taxonomy): Bacteria > Bacillati > Actinomycetota > Actinomycetes > Kitasatosporales > Streptomycetaceae > Streptomyces > Streptomyces sp. NPDC017676. The sequence continues at coordinate 309,657 of NZ_JBIRJA010000004.1, forward strand.
CGCCGGTGCACGTCCTGGTCATGCTCTACGCGCGCGACGGGCTGCGGCTGCGGCAACTGGAGGCCGAGACACGCCGAGCGGTGCTGGTCCCCGGCGCCTTCACCGAGACCGTACGGCTCGCCACCGCCGAGCTGACCGACCGTGAGCCCTTCGGCTTCCGCGACGGCATCTCCCAGCCCCTCGTCGAGGGACTGCGCAAGGCCGCGCCGGCGGCCGGCGACGGGGGCACGGTCGGTGAACAGGTCGTCAGGGCAGGCGAGTTCGTCCTCGGCTACCCCAACGAGTACGGGCTGCTGACGGACCGCCCGCTGCTGCCGCCCCGCGACGACCCGCTCGGCGTGCTGCCCCGCGCCCCCGAGGGCGGCGCGGACTTCGGACGCAACGGCAGCTACCTGGTCCTCCGGCAGCTCCGCCAGGACGTCGAGGCCTTCCGGGACTACCTCGACGCGGAGACCCGCCGCCCCGACGGCAGCAGCGACCCCGCCGCACAGGACGCGCTCGCCGCGCACATGGTGGGACGCTGGCCCGGCGGCGCCCCCCTGGTCCGGGCGCCCGAACACGACGACCCCGTCCTGGCGACGGACAACGGCTTCGGCTACCACGCCACGGATCCGGCCGGTCTGCGCTGCCCGCTCGGCGCCCACATCCGCCGGGCCAACCCCCGCGACTCCCTCGACCCCCGCCCCGGCACCGCCGACTCGGTCGCCGTCGGACGCCGCCACCGGCTGCTCCGCCGCGGCCGGCCCTACGGTCCCGACGGCACGCAGGACGGCCCGGACGCACAGGGACTGCACTTCCTCGCACTGAACGCCAACATCTCCCGCCAGTTCGAGTTCATCCAGCACACCTGGCTCGACAACCCGAACTTCAACGGACTCCACGACGGGCCCGACCCCCTCGTCGCGCCGCGCCAGGAACGCCGTACCACCTTCACCGAGCAGGGCAGGCCCTTCCGCACCCGCCACCTCGGCCTTCCGCAGTTCGTCACCGTGCGGGGCGGCGCCTACTTCTTCCTGCCGGGCCTGAAGGCACTGCACTACCTCTGCACGGCCGTACCCGAGGGCGGGCGGCAGTGAACGCCGGGCGGCGACTCAACGACGCGATCCTGGCAGGCGTCCTGCTGGAGCGGCGCATCGACCCCTACGTGCGCCCGCTGTTCGACCGGACCCTGCTGCGTCCCCTCCAGGCCGCCGTGCAGTGGTGCGTCAACGTACGCCGCCGGGACGAGCACCTGGGCCTCGCCGAAGAGCGGGCCGTGCCGGGCGAGGCGGCGGTCGCCGAGGCCATCGCGGAGCAGATGGCCCGCTTCGTCCGGCGCCAGTACCGGCCGGGGGAGGCCCAACGGGCCGGCAACACCAAGACCTACGGGGTCGTCCACGCGGACTTCACCGTCCGCGACGACCTGCCCGCACGGCTGCGGCACGGCGTGTTCCGAACCCCCGCCACCTACCGCGCCTGGGTCCGCTTCGCGGGACCCGGCCCCCTCGCGCCGCCCGACATCAAGGACAACGGCGTCCTCAGCATCGGCGTCAAACTCCTCGGCGTCGGCGGTGAGAAGCTGCTCGACGACGAGCGGTGGACCCAGGACTTCACCGGCATCAGCGCGCCGACCTTCACCACGCCCGACGTCGTGGAGAACCTCAGGCTCCAACGGCACGTCTTCGCGGGGACCCCGGTCCTGTACTTCCTCGACCCCGCCCACCCGCACCTCTGCGACATGATCATGCAGGGGCTGTACGCGAAGACCCGGGCCAGCCCGCTGGAGGCCCGCTACTGGAGTTGCGCGCCCTACCTCCTCGGGGCGGGCCAGGCCATGCAGTACTCCCTCGTGCCCCGCGAGGCGACCCGCGGCCGGGTGCCCCCGCACCCGCCCGACGACTACCTGCGGCAGGCCCTGGCCGCCGCACTGCGGGACCGCGACGTCTGCTTCGACTTCCTCGTCCAGGTGCAGACGGACGCCCACCGGATGCCGGTCGAGAACGCGTCCGTGGTGTGGCCCGAACACCTCTCGCCGTTCGTGCCGGTGGCCACCCTGCGCCTGCTCCGGCAGGAGTGCGATCCGGCGGACCAGTTCGCCCGTGCCGACCGGCTGTCCTTCAACCCTTGGCACGCCCTGCCCGAACACCGGCCGCTGGGCAACCAGAACCGTGCCCGCCGCACGATCTATCTGCGGCTCGCGCGGCTCAGACAGGCCATGAACGGCACGCCGCACCAGGAGCCGGGAGAGGAGGAATGACGGTCGGCGGCCCGCCCGGCCCCGACGCGCGCATCGCGACCACCTCCCATATCGTAGGAAAGAGGGCGTGAACATCCTGCGGTTGCACGCCTGGAAGGGACGCTGAGATGGACGTGCGGACAGCCGCGCGCCGTTCTCTGGCCGTCATCCGACTGGTCAACGGCGCAGCGGCGCTGCTGACCCCGCGAGTGATGGCCCGCCGTCTGGGCGCGGACCCCGGACAGCCCGCCCTGGTCTACGTGCTCCGTATGTTCGGAGTGCGCACCGTGGTCATCGGCGCCCAACTGCTCTGCCCTGCGGACGCGGACGCACGCGACCGGGAGCTGCGCACCGGCACGCTCATCCACGCGAGCGACGCCCTCGCCGCCGCCTGCGCCGGCCGCGAGGGCCTGCTTCCGCGCCGCATGGCCGCCGCGGCCACGGCGATCTCGACGGTCAACGTCGCCCTGACACTCGTCGCCCGGGGGTGGCCGTGTCGGCTGCCGGACGTCCGCTGACGCCGCAGCCGCCGCGCCGGGCCTCCCGGGATGGGACGCCGGAAGGAATCCCCTCATGAGCACAGCACCACAAGGCCGGGCCCCGTGGTTCGTGCAGCTGCACGACCGGCTGGCGGTCGCCGTCGACCGGAAGGTCGGCTGGTACCGCCTGCCCAAGCCCCTCGGTCTGCTGACCCTCGTCGGCCTGCGGGACAACCTGCGCCGCAAGAACCTCTTCGACACCGGCTCCTACCCGTCGTGCGACCTCCCGGAGATCGGCGCCCCGAACGTGCAGAGCTTCACGGAGCGCACGGCCGACGGGACCTACAACGACCTGGCCGACCCCCGCATGGGCATGGCCCGTTCACGCTTCGGCCGCAACGTGCCGCCGGACCGGGCCTTCCCCGAACCCGAGCCACGGCTGCTCTCCCCGAGCCCCCGCGAGGTGAGCCGGGCCCTGCTGACCCGGGACGCGTTCGTTCCGGCAGAGTCCGTCAACGCCCTGGTCGCCGCCTGGCTCCAGTTCATGGTCAGGGACTGGGTCAGTCACGGGCAGGGCACCATGGACCGCCCCTGGCACATCGATCTGTCCGACGACGACCCGTGGCCCGCACCACCGATGCTCATCCCGCGGACCATCCCGGACCCCACCCGCCCCGACGGGCACGACGGTCTGCCGCCGACCTTCCTCAACGAGAACTCGCCCTGGTGGGACGCCTCCCAACTGTACGGGAACAACCTGGACGAGCAGCGTTCGCTGCGCACCGGCGAAGGCGGCAGGCTCCGGGTCCCCAACGGCCCGCTGTTCCCGGACGACCCGGACAAGGACCCCGCGGCGATTCCCGGCTTCTGGGTGGGACTGGCCATGATGCACCTGGTCTTCCTGCTCGAACACAACGCGATCTGCGAGGCGTTGCACGACGCCTACCCGACGTGGTCAGACGAGGAGCTCTTCCAACGGGCACGGCTGGTCAACGCGGCGCTCATCGCCAAGATCCACACCGTGGAATGGACGCCCGCCGTCATCAGCCACCCGACGACCGTCACCGCCCTGCGCACCAACTGGTACGGCCTGCTGGGCGAACGCCTGCACAGGCTGCTCGGCCGCCTCAGCGACAGCGAGGTGCTCAGCGGCATCGTGGGCGGACGCACGGACCACTTCGGCGTCCCGTACTCGCTCACGGAGGAGTTCGTCGCCGTCTACCGTATGCACCCCCTCATCCCGGACGACTGGAGCTTCCGGTCGGCCGCCGACGACTCGCTCCTCCAGGAGGCCACCTTCCGGGAACTGACGGGGTGGCACGCCTACGACATCCTCGGCAAGCACACCCTGAGCGACCTGCTCTACTCCTTCGGCACCTCCCACCCGGGCCTGGTCACCCTGCACAACTACCCCAGGTTCCTCCAGGAGTTCCAACGGCCCGACGGCAAGCTCATGGACCTCGGGGCCGTCGACATCCTGCGCTCGCGCGAGGTGGGTGTGCCCCGCTACAACGAGTTCCGGCGCCAGCTCCACCTCCGCCCCGCCGAGGACTTCGCCACCCTCACGGACAACCCCGTCTGGGCCGAGGAACTGCGCCGGGTCTACGACGGCGACATCGAGCGTGTCGACCTCTCGGTGGGCCTGTTCGCCGAACCCCGCCCCGAGGGCTTCGCGTTCAGCGACACGGCCTTCCGTGTCTTCGTCCTGATGGCCTCCCGCCGCCTCAACAGCGACCGGTTCCTCACCAGGGACTACACACCTCGGGTGTACACCCCGACCGGCCTCGACTGGATCGAGGACAACACCATGACCAGCGTGTTGCTACGGCACTTCCCGGGGCTGCGGGCGGCCCTGCGGTCGGTGGACAACGCCTTCGCCCCCTGGGCGGCGGCGGGGGGCCCGCAGTGAGACACGACGCGGATGACGGAACGCGCGGCCTGCCGGCCCCGCCGGCGGACGCACGCCCCGCCACGCTGTCCCGCCTGCTCGGCTGCGTCCTGGCCGTCGTGGCCCTCGCCGTCTTCGGCGCGGGGCTCTGGATCCGCGACCGTGCCCCCGCCGTCGACGACGTGGGGCTGCAACTGGCCGGCGGCGCGCGCGCGGCGCACACCCTCGTCGGCGACCGGACGGCCGACTACCGTACGGCACTGACGGCCGACTTCGTCCTCATAGGCACGTACACCGTCAGCACGGTGCTCGCGTTCTGGCTGAGCGACCGCACCATAGCGGTGCGCATGAGGCACCGCATCCTGGTCGCGTACGGGATCGGCGCGGCCGTCGCGGCGTGCGTGTGCGCCGTGACCGAGAAGCTGCTGCTTCTCCATGGCCTGAGCGGCGCGGACTGGGCGTTCGCGTGGGCGGCGGGCTTCGCGACGGTCAAGTGGCTGCTGCTCGTCCTCACCGTACCGGTCGCCGCGGTGCTGGTCGGGATCGTCCTCAAGCGGGCCGCGTTCCACGGCTGGGCCCGGCGCCGGTACGAAAGGGAGCGCGCACGCCACGAGACATGCGCGTGCGAGAACGGGCACAGGGGCGGCGCGACCGACCCCCGGCCCGAGGGACCCGACGTCGTCGCGCCCTGGCCCGTCATGGCGTGGGGCCGGACGCGCTGGCCCGGTACGACACGCGGTGACCCGCCCCGCTCCAGGGAGGCGCGCTGGGAGAACGGCAGCCGGGTGCCACCCGGCCGGGAACAGGGCGGGCTCGGCTTCTGCGTCTCGGGCGGCGGCATCCGATCGGCCTGCGTCGCCCTGGGCGCGCTCCAGGCCCTGCGCCCCCAACTGCGCCGGGCGCGCTACCTGGTGTCGGTCTCCGGGGGCGGCTACACCACGGGAGCCCTGCAACTGGCGCTGGCCGGGACGGGCGGCCGCCCTGGGGAGGACCGCACCAGGGTCCGTACCCGCGACGTCTTCATGCCCGGCACACCGGAAGAGGACCACACCCGCCGGCACTCCAAGTACGTCGCGGAAGGCACCGGCCAGTGGCTGGCCGCCATCGGGGCCGTTCTGCGGGGCCTGCTGGCCTCGCTGGGGCTGCTCACCGCGACCGTGCTGGTCCTGGGGCTCGCCCTGAGCTGGGGCTACCACCTCGTTCCGCTCGCGGACCCGACCCGGCTCCCGGGCTTCCGGGGACCCGCGCTGTGGGCCGTTCTCGCCCTGCTGTGCTGCGCGGCCGTCTTCTGGTTCCTCTGGCTGGTGTCCCTGTGCCTCGCCAGGCGGTTCCTGTCGGGCGTGCTGAAGAAGACCTTCCTCACGTTCGTGGTGGCGGGCCTGCTGCTGGCCGTCGTGGTGGTCGTCCTCCCCGCCCTGGAGTGGGTGACGGCACGCCTGTGGACGCTTCACGCCCCGGCGACCGCGTTGAGCGGCGGAGTCGTGGCGCTGCTCACCTATGTGACCGTGCTGGCCGGCACCACGTGGCGGCGCATCGAGTCCACCGAGCGCGCCGTCGAGTCCGCCAAGCGCACGCGGCTGGTGCGGGCCATGCCCGTCGTCGGCAAGTACCTGCTGGTGTGGGTGGTTCTCGTCGTCGTGGCGGTCGCCTCCCTGCTCGTTCTGGGCGGGGCGATCCACGTCGGGCGGACCTGGCCCGTGGCCGTCCAGATCGGCCTTCCGGTCGTCCTCTGCGCGGTCGCGCTGAGCCTCGACCAGACGTGGACGAGTCTCCACCCCTTCTACCGCGCCCGGCTGGCCTCCGCGTTCGCCGTCCGCCGCCAGACCGAGCCGGACGGTGAACAGCTGGCGGTGCCCTACGACTTCGACGAGCCGACGCCGCTCTGCTGTTACGCCAGGCGGCACCCCGGCTTCCCCCAGCTCGTCTTCGCGGCGGCGGCCAACCTGTCCGGCGACGACCGCACACCGCCGGGGCGGCACGCGGTGTCGTTCACCCTGTCCCACGACTACGTCGGCGGTCCGGACGTCGGGTACGCCCGGACGGACGTCCTGTGGGAGCGCACCAGGCCGGTCATCCGCAAGGACCTCACCGTCGAGTCAGCCGTCGCCGTCTCCGGTGCGGCCTTCGCCTCGGCCATGGGACGCCAGGCACGGGCCTTCCAGACGCTGTTCGCGCTCTCCAACGCCCGGCTCGGCACCTGGCTCCCCAACCCCGGTGTGCTCGGACCTCTTTGGCACGAGCGCGCCGACTGGGCGCTGCCTCCGATGCCCGGCATCCGCCGCCTGCCGTACCTGCTGCGGGAAGTGTCCGGCCGCTACCCGTTGGACGACCGGATGCTGCTGGTCACGGACGGCGGGCACTACGAGAACCTCGGCCTGGTCGAACTGCTCCGGCACGGTGTCGCCACCGCCGTGTGCGTGGACGCCAGCGGGGGCTCCGGGGCCTTCGCCCCCGCTCTGGGCGAGGCCATCGCCCTGGCCCGGGAGGAGCTCGGGATCGAGATCAGGATCGCGCGCGAGGACTGGCAGAAGCTCGTCCCCGGCAGCGCGGCCCCCCTCACAGCACAGCCGACCCAGCCGACCCAGCCGACCCAGCCGACCCGGCCGGGGCAGCCGGGCCAGCCGCCCCCGCCCGCCCAGCCGCCCCCGCCGAACCCACTGGCCGCCCTCGACCTCCGGCTCTCGGCCGACTCGGTGGTCGTGGGTGAGATCGTCTACCCGCGGCCACTGGTGGACGACCACGGTCGAAGGCTGGGGACGCGGGGACGGCTGATCGTCGCCCGGGCCACGCTGACCCCCGACATGCCCTACGCGCTCCTCGCGTACGCCCAGGCCAACCCGGCATTTCCCCACGACGGGACCAGCGACCAGTGGTTCGACAGCCGGCGCTTCGACGCCTACCAGGCACTCGGCCACTGGATCGGCGAGCGGGTGGCGAGACTGCTCCCGGCGGAGAGTTGCGCGCCCCGGACCGGATACCGGGGTGACGGAACTCCGCCCGCCGCACAGCAGCGACCGGTACACGAGGGCAGGGCGGGCGGAAGGGTGCTCTGAGAGCAGAGCGGTTCCGCGATCTCCCGCGAAGCCTGGTGGCCGGCGTCCTGATCGCAGCGATCACCCTCGCGGCAACACCCCCCGGAGCTGGAAGAAGCTGCTCCGGGGGGCGGGGATGCGGAGTGGGCCGCGGGCGTCAGCCCTTCGGCTCGTACGCCTTCGGCAGCCGCATGCCGCGCTCGGCCATGATGTCCCGGACGCGGTTCGGGTAGTTGGTGATGATGCCGTCGATGCCCATGTCCATGAGCGCCTCGACGGTGGCGGGGTCGTCACAGGTCCACGGGACGACCTTCAGGCCGCGCTTGTGGGCTTCGGAGACCATCTTGTCGTCGACGTAGAACTTGAAGTGCGGGTCCGAGACCACGCCGTCCTGCGGGAAGCCGTAGACCGGTGAGAGCGCGGTCACGCCGGGGACGGCGGCTGCCGCCTTGACGAAGTCGCCGTCGTAGTCGTCGGCGTCGATGCCGCCGAGCCACGGGGAGGCGCCGGGCCTGCCGACCTGAAGGAAGTCGTAGTTGGTCAGCGCCACCAGGGGGTACTTCGGGGCGAGCTTGTGCATCTCCTTCAGGGCGCCCCAGTCGAACGACTGGATGGTGACCTGGTCCTCGATGCCGGAGGCGTGGATCTCCTCGTACACACGACGCACGAACAGCTCGCGCGGCGCGGTCTGTTCGGGGGCGCCGGCCTCGACCTTGGTCTCGATGTTGAGCTTGACCTGCCGGGCGTTGTAGCTCTTGACCAGGTTCAGGACGTCCTTGAGCTCCACCATGCGGTGGCCCTTGATCTGTTCCTGCTCGGGGAAGCCGGGGAGCTGCTGGTAGCCGCAGTCCATCGTCTTGATCTGCGCCAGCGTCAGGTCCTTGATGTACTTGCCGACGTACGGGTACATCGGGTCGCCCGGGGTGACCGGCGCGGTGTCCTTGCACTTCTGGGCGCTGATCTGGCGGTCGTGGTTGACGACGACCTTCTGGTCCTTGGTGACGTGGGTGTCCAGCTCCAGGGTGGTCACACCGAGGCGCATGGCCTTGCCGAAGCCTTCCAGGGACTCTTCGGTGGTCATGCCGATGCCACCGCGGTGGGCCTGCAGGTCGAAGTGGGTCTTCTGGGGGAGCACCGTGGGCTGGGGGTCGGCGGGGGCCGCCTGGGCGGCGGTCGCCGGAAGGGCGAGCACGGGCACGGCGGCCAGTGCTGCGAAAGCATGCCGGAGGGACACTTCAAGCCTCGTATTACGTGGGATTGGCCGGTCAGCCGGTCAGTGGCGGGGGGCCAGGACCTGGGACAGGACGTCGTGAACGTAGGTGTTGGCGTGCTTGCCGGTGAACCGGCTCGCGAGCGGGCCGGCGGCCGTGACGGGAACGTCGACACTGGTGTGGCCGGAAGTCGTCCAGTCGATCGTGAACGTCCGGTCACTGCCGTGGATCGTGAACGGGCCGTCCTCGACGGAGACACCACTGCCGGACTCGTCCGCGGTGTCGTTCTCCTCGACCGCCAGGCCGCCGGTCTCGTGGTCGCCGGTGATGACGAGGAGGGTGTCCGGGTGGGTCGCCTGGTAGGCGCGGGCGACGGCGACGGCCTTCTCCAGCTGCTGCATCGACTGCAGGACCCGCGTGCCGTTGTTGCTGTGCGCGAACTCGTCGACGCCTTCCTCCTCGACCATGAGGAAGAAGCCCTTCTTGTTCTTGTCCAGCGTCTTCAGCGCCTTGCTGGTCATCGTGGCGAGGTCGACGACCGGGGCGTACACGTCGCCCTGGCCCTCGGGGCGCTGCTGGAACATCTCCTCGTTGCCGAAGAGGCCGAGCAACTTGCCCGCGGGGGCCTTGTTCAGGTCCTTCGCGCTGGTGACGTACCGGTAGCCGGAGCGCTGGGCCTTGGCGATCAGGTTGCCCTTCGTGCCGCGGCTGCCCTCGCTGGTGTCCTCGGCGGGCTTGTCGGGGAAGGCACCGGGGGTGCCGGCCGGCAGCCACCAGTCCTCGCCACCGCCCAGGATCACGTCCGGCTTGCTGACGTCGAGGTACTGGCGGGCGATCTCGTCCTGCTTGCCGCGGTCGGCGGTGTTGGCGAAGAAGGCCGCGGGCGAGGCGTCGGTGACCTGTGCGGTCGTCACCAGGCCGGTGGACTTGCCCGCCGCCTTGGCCTGCGCCCCGAGCGTGGGGAGCGGGTTGCCGTCGGTGTCGACGCTGATCGCGCCGTTGTACGTCTTCTCGCCCGTGGCCCACGCGGTGGCGGCCGCCGCGGAGTCCGTGACCACGGCCTTGGGGTCGTCCGGGGTGGTCGTCAGCTGACCGGACACGGGCAGGCGATCCATCGTCAGCTGGCCCTGCAGGCCCGCGAGATGCAGTCGTGCCGCCTCACGTGCGGCGGCACCCATGCCGTCGCCGTTGATGAAGATGACGTTCTTCGCGGTGGGGGCCTTGGCCTTCGCCGTGCTCTGCGGAGCACTGGCGGAGGCGCCCGGCGTCGGGTTGAGCACCATGGTCGCCACCACGGCCGCGGACGCCGCCGCGACAGGCGCTCCCCAACGCAGACCACGCACGTTTCTGTTCACAAACTCTCCCATGGGCATCGCAAAGTTCTTCCTTTGCGATTAAATGGGGTGGCGATCGATCACAGCCGAACCACAAGTGACGTCTGCGCCAACACTCCGCGTCCGTCCCCCTTCGCTGTGCTGACGCCCGTGTGGCGACAATGGCGCGCGTGACCCTGGACTGGTCCCATGTGAAGCACGCCTACGGATCCGCGTCCGACCGACCACGGCTCTTCGAGGAGGTCGGTGCCCCCGAGCTGGCCGAAGCGGCCTGGGAGAACCTGTGGGCTTCTCTCTACCACCAGGGGACGGTGTCGAGGCCCGTTTCGCCGCCCTGCCCGTTCTGACAGAGATCGCCACCGGTCGCCAACAGGGCAGTAGCTGGGAGGCCCTCGCGCCGGCCGGCCGCATCGTCGTCGAGGAACAGCAACTCCATGAGCCCGGTTACGTCCAGGCACGCTACCCGGCTGCGATCAACGAGCTGCATCGGCTGACCCGGAACCACGTGATGGTGCGGCCCTTCCAAGGTGACGAGGACGACTTCCTCTACTGGCTGGAGCACCTGCTGGCTTTCGAGGGGGTACCGGTGTGGAGGCACAGTCTGCGCCGCAGCAAGCATCCGCTGGTGTGCCCCTCCTGCCCACTGAGCCTGGAGGCCGACCTTGCGCACGAGCGGCCGGGCACTCGTCGGTGGGAGCGGGACGCGGCGGGGCAGTCGGCGGTCGCGGGTCGTGTGACCTGTCTGTTCGGCCGCGCGACATGCCCGGACTGTGCTTCGCAGTTCCCGGTCCCGGATCAGATCGCGTGAAGTGACGGGTCAGCCCACGGAGCGGGCCGCTGTGCTGATGACCTTGGCCACCGCGTCCGGGTGTGAGATGAGGGTGAGGTGTGAACCGCCCCTGAACACGGTCGTCTTCGCGTGGGCGCGACGAGCCATGCGCTGTTCCGACTGCGGGGTGATGATCCGGTCGCCCGTACTGATGAAGTACCAGGACGGGATCGTCTTCCAGGCTGCGTGCTTCGACGGCGTGTCGAACGCGGCCGTCGAGGCGGCTCGCTGTGTTGCCCACAGGTTCTCGGCCTGGTTGGTGGGCAGGTCACTGGCGAAGTCCCTCACGAATATGTTCTTCTTCAGATACAGGTTCTTCGCCCCGGACGGCGCCTGAGGGTATGCCGCAGTGTCGAACAGCGTGCTGGGCGGCGCGTTCAGCGCCGACGTGGAACCGCTCAGGGATCCGTTGGTCTCACCGACGGCGGGCGCGGCGGCGTCCACGTACACCAACGCCTTGACGTGCTTGGTCTCCGCGGCGGCGTTGGTGATGACACTGCCCCCGTAGGAGTGTCCGACCAGCACCACCGGACCCCGCACCGTCTTGAGGAAGTCGGCGATCGTCTGCGAGTCGGTGGTCAGGTTCTGCAGGGGATTGGCGATGGCGCGTACCTGATATCCCTCACCACGCAGGATCTTGACCTCGCCGTTCCAGCTGGAGGCGTCGGCCCAGGCGCCGTGAACCAGCACGATGGTGGGTTTGGCGGCGGCCGGGGAGGCGGTCGCCGGCAGGCCCGCGGCGGAGGCGGGCGCCGGGAGGAGCACGGAGACGGCGAACGAGATGCCGGCCGTGGCAGCCGCGTAACGGAACGAGTGCGTTCGGTGCATACCCATACCCACAGTTCTTCAGCCGGGAGGTGACCGCGACACTGGCTACGGGGGAGCGACGACCTGCTGAGCGGTGTCGTCCGAGATCCCCGGGCACCGGCGGCCACGGGCCTGGCACTGCACGGCCCACACGCCCAATGTGCCATGCGCCGCACCGCCTCGCACTCAGAGCGGCAGGCTGTGACGGCCGGATCTGCCGGAAGACCGGCGCGCACGGTGACGGCATCCCAACGCCTTTCTCCGCCAACCGCGTTGAGTACCACGGCCATGTCACCGCGGGCGGGCTCACGGTTGCCGGGCGCTCGGGGAAGGCTCGGCCGTGGACGGGCTCACCGGACTCGGGACGGGGGTCGGCGTGCCGATCGGCGGGTGCGGGGAGCGGGCGGGCTCGGCCGGGCGGGCCGGTTCGCGGCGCACCGAGAGGAAGACCAGCGCGGCCACGGCGGCCAGGACCAGCACGCCCGCCACCGCCCGGCGCACCAGCACCCGCCGGGACCGCACCGGCCCGGTCGGCGGGGGCAGGGGCCGCAGGTCGGCCGGGCCGACGGAGAGCGCCCGCGCGGCCAGCGCGGCCCGCAGCCGCTCCTCCACCGGCGTCGCCGTGGTCCCCGTACCGGACTCGTTCATCGCAGCCCTTCCAGACGCCGGCCGAGGGCGTCCAGCGCCCTGCTGGCCGTGGACTTGACGGCACCCCGCGACAGACCGAGCGTCGTCGCGATCTCGGCCTCGGTCAGATGCGACCAGTAGCGCAGCACCAGCACCTCCCGCTGCCGCCGGGTCAGCGTGCCCAGCGCCGCCAGCACCTCCCGGTGGTCCTCGTGCAGCAGCACGTCCTCCTCGGGGGCGGGCGCGTGCCCCTCCGGCACGGGGGTGTGCGCCCGTGCGGTCCTGCGCCGGCGCAGCACCGAGCGGGCCGCGTTGACGACGCTGGTCCGCAGATACGCCTCCGGGTCGTCCAGCCGCGCGAGCCGGTGGCCGTGCCGCCGGAACAGCGCGGTGAACGCGTCCTGGACGACGTCCTCGGCCGTGGGCAGGTCGTCCACCAGCAGCACCGCCAGGCGCACCAGGGACAGCCGGCGGTGGTGGTACAGCTCCTCGAAGCCCGGTGGCCGCCCGGCTTCCACGGTGGTCCGGGCGCCGGCCCGGGGTCCGGTGCCGGGCGCGGCCGGTGTCGTACCGGCGTGGGTGCGGGCGAGGACGCGGGTCCGCAGCGCCGCTGTCAGGCGCCGCCAGGACGTGGGCCGCTCCCAGGGCACGGCCGTCGCCGGTGGTGTCGCTGTCGTCATGGATCTCCCGGAGCCGGGAGCGGGGGAGCCGCCGCGCGACGGCTCCCCCGCACCGGCCCTGCCTCAGTGCTGCTGCGGAACCGGTGCCGGCGTGGCGTGACGGTGGTGCGGTACGGGCGCCGGACGCGGGTGTTCCGGAGCGGGCGCCGGGTGCCCGGGCGCGGGAGCGGCGGTGGACGGCACCGGGCTCGGGGCGGCCGGTCCGGGGGTGGCGGGCACCGGGGAAGGCGTGGCCGTCGCGGGAGCCGGGGCGGGGCTCGTCGTGCGTACGGGGGAGGGGACGGGGGACGGGGTTCCCGTGCGCACCGGCGACGGGACCGGGGACGGGGTTCCCGTGCGCACCGGCGACGGGACCGGGGACGGGACTGCCTGGTCATGCGCCGGGGCCGGGGCGGCGGCACTCCGGGAGTGGGCCGCGGGGTGGGCGGCGCCGCTGTCGGCGGTGGCCGGGCCGTCGTCCTGGGCCGCCTGGGCGGTCAGGGTGCCGGCGACGGCCAGGGCCGCGCCTACGGCGGAGACCCCCAGGACGGCGCGCAGCCGGTGGGTGCGGTTCGGGCGCGGGGCACGGTGTACGGACATGTGTTCCTTCGGTCGCTCAGGGTCGGACAACTGGACGAGGTGGAGGCCTCCACCCCGACAGACGTCCGACCCCAAGCGAGGTTGCGGGTGAGGCCCGGCGAATTTTCCGGCACCCGTGCCGGCACCCCGCGTTCCGGCACTCGATCCGCCACCTTGCGTTCCGCCACCCCGCGTTCCGCACCCCGTGTTCCGCCACCCGATTCCCGTCACCTGCCACTCGCCGAGCGACCGCCGGCCCCGGCCCCCGGCCCGAGGTGTCTCAGCCCAGCTGCTTCAGCAGTTCCTCGGCGACCGGGGCCGAGGAGGCCGGGTTCTGGCCGGTGATCAGGTTGCGGTCCACCACGACGTGCGGCGCCCACGGCTCACCCGCCCGCACCTCGACGCCCGCCTCGGTCAGCCGGTCCTGGAGCAGCCACTTGGCCTGTCCGGCGAGGCCGCCCTGGGTCTCCTCCTCGTTGGTGAAGGCCGCCGCGCTGTAGCCGGCGAAGGCGTTGCCGCCGTCGGAGCGGACCGCGGCGAGCAGGGCGGCCGGACCGTGGCAGACCACGGCCAGCGGCTTGCCCGAGTCCAGGGCCGCCACCAGCAGCCGGCCCGACTCGGCGTCCACGGCCAGGTCCTCCATGGGGCCGTGCCCGCCCGGGTAGAACACGGCGGCGAAGTCGGCGAGGTCCACCTCCGCGAGCTTCACCGGCGTCCGCAGCTCGGTCATCTCCTCCAGCGCGCGGGCGATCTCCTCGGCCTTCTCCTGACCGCCGTTGACCTCGGCGGCCAGGCTCGCCCGGTCGACCGGTGGCACCACACCACCCGGCGTGGCGACGACGACCTCGTGACCGGCGGTCTTGACGGCCCGGTAGGGGACCACGGCCTCCTCGGCCCAGAAGCCGGTCGGGTGCGCGGTGCCGTCGGCGAGCGTCCAGTGATCGGCGCCGGTCATCACGAACAGGATCTTCGACATGGGGTTCTCTCTCCAGAAGGCTTGCGTGCACAGGCGGATCGGTGCCGCGGATGCGGGGGTTCGGGCCTGCGGGAAAGAACGTAGGTGAGACGACCCATAGGTATCCAATGAAGCACCGAATGGCTGACATCGGGTTTCCTATGGCTGCCGGGGAATACGCGGCGGCCATACTCGGACCCGTGGAGACCGCATCCCTCGCTTCCCTCGACCTGAACCTGCTGCGCACCTTCCTCGCGGTGTACCGCTCCGGTTCCTTCACCGGCGCCGCCCGGCTGCTCGGACTGTCACAGCCCACGGTGACGACGCAGATGCGCGCACTGGAACGGCAGACCGGCCGGGAGCTGTTCGAACGGCTGCCGCGCGGGGTCACGCCGACCCCGGTGGCCGACGAACTCGCGGCGCGGATCGCCGCGCCCCTGGACGAGCTGGCCGCCGTCGCCGGCCCCACCTCGCCGGCCGGGACGCGGGCCGAGCCGGTCCATCTGGCCGGTCCGGCGGAACTCCTGTGCAGCAGGGCCCTGCCGGCCCTGGCGCCGCTGATCGCCGAGGGCGTACGGCTTCGGGTGGCGACCGGGCTGACCGATCCGCTGCTGGACGAACTGCGGGCCGGCCGCCACGACCTGGTGATCGCCACCACCCGCCCACGCGGCCGCACGTTGCACGCCGTCCCCCTCACCGACGAGGAGTTCGTACTGGTCGCGGCCCCGATCTGGGCCGAGCGACTGACGGAGCGATTGACGGAGCGACTGACGGGGCGACCGACGGGGCGAGGGACCGCGCACACGGCCGAGACCGAGGTCCACGGACAGGGCCCCGGCGTGCGGGGCGCCGAGGGTCAAGGCTCCGCCGGGCGAGGCAGCGAGCCTCAAGGGTCCGCCGGGCGGGGCGCCGAGGGCCAAGGCTCCATCAGGCGGGGCGACGAGCGTCCAGGGTCCAACGTGCAGGGCATCGAGCGTCCAGGGTCCAACGTGCAGGGCATCGAGCGTCCAGCGTCCGCCGGCCGGGACGCCGCGGAGCAAGCGCCCGCCGTGCCGGACTCCTTCGACCCCGCCGTCCTGCACGAGGTTCCGCTCATCACCTACGCCGAGGATCTGCCGATCGCCCGCCGTTACTGGCGGCACGTCTTCGGCCGGCGTCTGTCGCGTACCGCCGCCGTGACCGTCCCTGATCTGCGCGGGGTGCTCGCGGCCGTGGCCGCCGGCGCCGGGTTCGGCGTGCTGCCCCGCTATCTGTGCCAGGAACTCCTGGCATCCGGCGCGCTCGTCGCGCTGCTGGAACCGGAGGACCCGCCGATCAACACCGGCTTCCTCGTCCAGCGCCCCGGGGCCTCCGACAACCCCGACGTGGCCCGAGTCCGCGCCGTCCTGCTGCGGGCGGCGCGCAGTTGGTAGGCGGGTGGGCGGGGTCGTTCAGGGCGTGGCGGTAGAGGACACGGCTCGGCAGCCTCCGAACCGTCGGAACCGTCGGCACCGAGAGGGGTCTCGAACACGGTCACCTTCGGCCGAGAGGGTGGGACATCTGGTACGCCAGCCTGCGGTCCGCGCCCTCCCCGACGGCGGTCAGGGCTTCGTCCAGTTCCATGAACCACTGCCAGGCGGGCCGTCCGTCGGCCTCGGCCAGCCGCGCCACCACCAGGTCCTCCAACTCGGGGACGCGCTTGTTCTTCCAGATTTTGTCGGCGAGGCTCACCAGCAGGTCCTCCACGCCGGTCCCGGGAGCCGTCCAGGACGCGTGGGTGCCGGCGAACCGGGCGAGGCCGGCCGGCACACCGTGCTCCAGCAGCAACTCCCGTCCCGCCGCCTCGTGTCGGGCGCCGGGACCGGACAGCTCGGCCGGGTGCAGGGTCTTGCCGATGTCGTGCGTGGCGGCACCGAACAGCACCGCGTCCGCGTCCAACTCCAGCCGCGGACAGTGCAGTCGTACCCACGCCAGGAGCTGTGCCGCGACGTCGTGCACCGCGCGCAGGTGGGCCACCAGCCGTGGGGGTGCGTCGACCTGCTCCAGCAGCAGGGCGACCCGCTGGGGCAGGGGGCGCAGGGGCGGGTCGTCGAGGTCGTCCGTCGCGATCGACGGTGTGTCGCCGGCTGTCACCGTGCCAGGGTAATCAGGGACGCGTCCACGGTCCGCCGGCCGGCGCTCCTGACATCGTTGTCTCGTCCCTGGATGGCGGTGCCGGGTCGCGGGGCCGACGATGGTCCCGTGGGGTACGGCCGCCGCCGCAGCGCCGGTGCCGTCCGAGGCCGCCGGGGGACGGAGGCCGGCCCCGGCCGCGGTCAGCGGCCGGAAGGGAGGACACCGTCATGCTGGAAGTGAAGACGGTAGAGAAGCCGGACGAACGGCGCGACTTCCCCCGCGGCCACCTCGAAGCCCTCCACCTGACCGGGCTCGACTTCGCGGTGGGCACGTTCGAACCCGGGTGGCGCTGGTCGGAGTCCGTGGCGCCGATCGCGGGCACCGAGAGCTGCATGGTCCACCACAACGGGTATGTGGTGCGGGGCCGGATGCACCTTCGTATGGACGACGGCGGCGAGAGCGAGATCGGCCCCGGCGACGTCTTCGTCTGCCCGCCCGGCCACGACGCCTGGGTGGTCGGCGATGAGCAGGTCGTGCTCTACGACTTCGCCGGGACGATGGCGAACGAGTACGCGAAGGGCTAGCCGAGCACTGGATCCGTCCGCTGGTCTCCATGCCCCGCCGGGCCGCCCTGGGAGCGGCCCGGCGGAGCCGGTCTACACGTCGGAGACCCGCGCCTCCCCCTCCGCGAAGGCGACCGTGTCCGGGTGGCCGAACAGGCCCGGGAGACCGCCCGTGTGCAGGAAGACCGTCCGCTCGCCCGGGCGGACGGTGCCGTCGCGGACCGCGGCGTACAGGCCGGCCAGGGCGCGGCCGGTGTAGATGGGGTCGAGGACCAGGCCCTCGGTGCGGGCGGCGAGGCGGAGCGCTTCCCGTACCGGGGCGGTGAGGGTCGCGTAGCCGGCGCCCACCTGGTCCCGACGGATCCGCAGCGTGTCCGGCGTGACACCCTCCGCCGTGAGCGGTGCGGCGAACTCCGCGACCGCCGTTGCCGGGTCGGTCAGCGCGCCCACGTCGACGCCGAGCACCGAACCGCCGCCCAGGGCCGCGACCAGCCCGGCCATCGTGCCGCCCGAGCCGAGGGCCACGACCGCCGAACGCAGGTCCGGCAGTTGCTCGCGCAGCTCGGTGCCGCAGCGTACGTAGCCTCTGGCCCCCAGCGTGCTGGAGCCGCCGAACGGGATCAGTGCCGGGCGGGCGCCCGCGGACCGCAGACGCGCGCAGACCTCGGCCGCCGCCGCGTCCAGCCCGTCCTGGTCCACCTCGCCGGCCCAGGCGAGCCGCGCCCCGAACAGGCCGTCCAGGGCGAGGTTCCCGGAGCGGGAGGCGCCCGGGGTGCCGCGCAGGACGAGGACGACGTCCAGCCCGAGCCGGGCGCCCGCGGCGGCGGTCAGCCGGGCGTGGTTGCTCTGCGGGGCACCCGTGGTCACGAGCGTGTCCGCGCCTTCGGCGAGGGCCGCTCCCACCGTCCACTCCAACTTGCGGATCTTGTTGCCGCCGCCGCCCAGGCCGGTCAGGTCGTCCCGCTTCACCCACAGGTCCTCCGGACCGAGCCCGAGCGCGGCGGCGAGCCGGGGCGCCGGTTCCAGGGGGGTGGGGAAGCTGCCCAGCGGCACGGGCGGATGGGTCATGGTGACGTCCTCGGGTCGGTGTCGGCGTTGGGGCCAGTCGATCACGGCCGGGCGCCCGGCGTCATACCGGCGGCACGGTCCCTGATCACCGCGCGGAGCGGATCGGCCGACCCTGGTCACCGCGCCCGGCCTCACACCGGGAGCAGGCCCGCGATCAGCGCGCTGAGCTGCGCGGCCGTGCGGCACTCGTGCATCTCCACCAGCTCGGCGTACGAGGGCGCGGCCGAGTCACCGGTGCCCCAGCGGTCGCGTGGCTCGGGATTGAGCCAGTAGACGCGCCGGGCGCGCCGGGCCAGTTCGCGTACGGCGGGGAGGTTCGGGTCGCTCATGTTCGTGCGGGCGTCACCGAGGACGAACACCGTCGTGCGCGGCCCCACCGCACCGCCGTACCGCTCGGCGAACTCGCCCAGCGCCACGCCGTAGTCGCTGCTGCCGTGCCAGCCGGTGAGCGTGGCCTCGGCGCGGATGCGGGCGCCGAGCCCGTCGGGGTCGGCGCGGCCGTGGTCGAGCAGGCCGGTGACCTCGTCGAGCCGGTTGACGAACGCGAACACGCGCACCTTGCTGAACTGGTCGTGCAGGGCCTGCACGAGGAGCATGGTGAAGTCCGAGAAGCCGGACACCGAGCCCGACACGTCGCAGAGCAGCACCAGTTCGGGCCGGACCGGACGGCGCCGCCGCAGCACCGGCCGCATCGGCACGCCTCCCGTGGACAGCGAGGAGCGCAGGGTGCGGCGCAGGTCGATCGTGCCGCGTGCGGCCCGGCGGCGGCGCGCGGCGAGCCGGGTGGCCAGCTTCCGCGCCAACGGCTGGACCGCGCGGCGGAGTTCGGTCAGCTGGTCCCGGCTCGCGATCAGGAAGTCGACCCGGTCGGCGGTCGGCCGCACACCCCGCCGCGCGATCTCGTCCCGCCCCCGCCGCTCGGCCACCCGGCGCCGGGCCTCCGCCCCCACCAGCCGCCGGAACTCCTCGATGCGGCGCCGGATCTCGTCGTCCAGCAGCCGGTCCGCGAACCCGGTGCCGCCGCCGTCCCGGCCCCGGACGTCGGCCCGCACCCTGGCCAGCAGGGTCTGGGGCCGCAGCCGGTCCAGGGTCTGGTACGCCGACCAGCCGTCCGAGCCGGGTGAACGCCCGTACCCGCCCAGGCCGTCGACCGCCTCCGCCGCCAGCCGGGCCATCATCGCCCGGTCATCGGCGGCCAGCGCCTCGGCCAGCCGGTCGCGCAGGGACTCCCGGTCCCGGGGAGCGTCCTCGGGACCGCCGACTCCGCGCGGGAAGTAGAGGTCGAAGACCGAGTCGAACAGGGTCCGTTGACCCGGCGCGTGCAGCAGAGTCGCGGCCAGCCCCTCGCGCAGGCGCTCCCGGTCCGCGAGGCCCAGCGCCTCCACCGCCCGGGCCGCGTCCACGGTCTCCCCGGTGCCGATCCGCACCCCGTGCGCGCGCAGGGCCGCGGCCAGCCCGGTGATCCGGTCGGCGACGGCGGTCACAGCGCGTCCAGGTCGAGCTTGGCCGCCGCCTTCTGGATGTCGTCCTGGTGCTTGAGGATCACCCCGAGGGTGTCCCGTACGACGGTCTCGTCCAGCGTCCCCGCGCCCAGCGCGAGCAGGGTGCGGGCCCAGTCGACGGTCTCCGCGACGGACGGCGCCTTGCGCAGGTCCATTGCGCGCAGCGCCCCGACCACCCGGACCACCGACTCGGTCAGCGTCGCGCCGAGGCCCGGCACCTTCAGCCGTACGATGCGCCGCTCCAGCTCCTCCTCGGGGAAGCCGATGTGCAGGAACAGGCAGCGCCGGCGCAGCGCCTCGGACAGCTCGCGGCCGGCGTTGGAGGTGAGGACGACGAACGGGCGGCGGGTCGCGGTGACCGTGCCCAGCTCCGGGACCGTGACCTGGAAGTCGCTGAGGACCTCCAGCAGCAGCCCCTCCATCTCCACGTCGGCCTTGTCGGTCTCGTCGATGAGCAGCACGGTCGGCTCGTCGCCGCGGATGGCGGTGAGCAGCGGGCGGGGGAGCAGGAACTCCTCGGTGAAGATGTCGGTGCGGGTCTCGTCCCAGCTCTCGCCGCGGCCCGCGCTGATGCGCAGCAGCTGCTTGGCGTGGTTCCACTCGTACAGCGCCCGGGACTCGTCCACGCCCTCGTAGCACTGGAGCCGGACCAGCCGGGCCCCGGCCACCTGGGCGACGGCCTTGGCCAGCTCGGTCTTGCCGACCCCGGCGGGGCCCTCCACCAGCAGCGGCTTGCCCAGCCGGGCGGCGAGGAACACGGTCGTGGCGACGGCGGGGGAGGCGAGGTAGCCGGTCTCGGCGAGGCGGGCGGAGACGTCGTCGACGGACGTGAACAACGGGGCCTCCGGCGAGGTCGGGGACAGGGTCCGGGAGAAGCGGTTTCCGATTCCCTATCTAAGCGCTTGTTCAGCTCGGACGCCATGATATACACCGATCGGTCTCCTTCGGGCCGGGAGCGCGGTAACCTCGCGGTATGACCAGCAGAGACAAGGCGTCCCCCCGCGACCGGCTGCTCGACGCCGCCGCACGGCTCTCCTACAGCGACGGCGTCTCCATCGGCATCGAGGCGCTGTGCCGGGAGGCGGGCGTTTCCAAGCGGTCGATGTACCAGCTCTTCGACAGCAAGGACGAGATGCTGGCCGCCAGCCTGGAGCGCCGGATGCCTGCGTACCAGGCCCGGCTGACCCACCCCGATCCGGCGGCCGTGACCCCGCGCGAGAGCATCCTGTACGTCTTCGAACAACTGGAGAAGGGCTCCGTGGAACCCGAGTACCACGGCTGCCCCTACCTGGCCGTGCTGGTCGAGGTGAAGGATCCCGAGCATCCGGCGAGCGTGGTCGCCCGCGAGGCCAAGGCCGTCCTGCTGGGCGCCTTCCGCGAGGAGGCGGAGCGGGGCGGCGCGCGGGATCCCGAGCTGCTCGCCCGCCAGCTCCTGCTCGTCTTCGACGGCGCCAGCGCCCGCGCCGGCGCCCGGGTGGAGCACCTGGACGACGGACTCGCCATGACGACGGTGACGGCCCTGCTGGACGCGGCGGGGGTCCGCTAGCCCCCGGACCGCTGTGCGAGCCGCCGGGGCATGCCCTCATGCTCGCCGCTACAACACGCCCCCATGCTCGCCGCCACGGCACGCCCCGTGCGGGTCACCACGGCGCCCACCCCCCGTCCGGGCCACCACAACGCGCGACCGTCCTCGGCCGCCCGGTGCAATGGACCCGTGATCGCGCCCCCGGACGACTGCCTCGCGCGTAACGAGTGGATCTGTGGTGCCTATCTGAGCACCCGCCGGCAGATCCTGCTCGACGCGGTCGTCCAGCATCTCCAGCTGACCTTCCTGTCGGTCCTCATCGGCCTGGTGATCGCCCTGCCGCTGGCGGTGCTGGCCCGTCGCTGGGGCTGGGCGGCCGGTCCGGTCCTCGCCGTGACGACGATCCTCTACACCATTCCGTCGCTGGCCATGTTCTCCCTGCTGCTGCCCCTCTACGGCCTCTCGGCCACCCTGGTCGTCGCCGGGCTGGTGCTGTACTCGCTCACCCTGCTCGTCCGGAACATCCTCGCCGGCCTGCGCGCGGTCCCGGAGGAGACCCGGCAGGCCGCGCGGGGGCTCGGCTACGGGCCCGTCCGTCTGCTGCTCACCGTGGAGCTGCCCCTGGCCCTGCCCGCCGCGATGGCCGGCCTGCGCATCGCCACAGTCTCGGCGGTCTCCCTGCTCACGGTCGGTGCGATCGTCGGCTTCGGCGGTCTCGGCAACCTCATCTACGCCGGCATGAACACCTACTTCAAGGCCCAGGTGCTCACCGCCTCCGTGCTGTGCGTGCTGATCGCCGTAGCCGCCGACCTGCTCCTGTTGGGCGTGCAGCGGCTGATCACCCCCTGGACGCGGGCGGCCCGTCCATGAGCACCCTCACCGCCGCCTGGGACTGGCTCACCGACCCCGCGCACTGGTCGGGCGACGACGGCATCCGGCACCGGCTTCTCCAACACCTCCTGCTCACCGTCGTCTGCCTGGTCCTGAGCTGTCTGATCGCGCTGCCCGTCGCGCTCGTCCTCGGCCACCTCGGCAGGGGCGGCGCGCTCGCCGTGAACATCTCCAATGTCGGCCGGGCCGTGCCCACCTTCGCCGTGCTGGTCCTGCTCCTGCTGACGCCGGTCGGGAGGTGGGGGGACGGCCCCACGGTGGTCGCCCTCGTGCTGTTCGCCGTACCGCCGCTGCTCACCAACGCCTACGTCGGCATGCGGGAGGTCGACCGGAGTGTCGTCCAGGCCGCCCGAGGCATGGGCATGACCGGCCGACAGCTGCTGTTCCACGTGGAACTGCCCCTTTCGCTCCCCCTCCTGCTGAACGGCGTGCGGATCGCCGCGGTCCAGCTCGTCGCCACCGCCACGATCGCCGCGCTCGCGGGCGGCGGCGGCCTCGGCCGGATCATCACGGCGGGCTTCAACCTGGCCAGCACGCCGCAGGTGGTCGCGGGCGCGCTGCTCGTCGCGGTGTTCGCCCTGCTCGTCGAGGCTGTCTTCGAGATCGCCGAGCGAGTGGCACCGGCCTGGGTCCGGGGCGGCCGATGAGAGGGCGTACGACGACCACACCCGCCGCCCCTGCCTCAATCAGCCGCCGTACGGCACCTGCCGCCCGCGCTCTTCTCAGCCGCCGTACGGCACGCGTCACGCCCGCCCTCCCCAGCCGCCGCACGGCACGCGTCACGCCCGCCCTCCTCGTCCGCCGTGCCGCGCTCGCCGCGGCCGCCCTCCTCGCCCTGGGCGGCTGTGCCACCGGACCGTCCCTGGAGGACCGCGGCCAGGTCACCGCCCCGCCCGGGGACAGCCGTCATCTGACCATCGGCTCGGCCGGCTTCACCGAGAGCGATCTGCTCGCCCAGATGTACGCCCAGCTGCTCGACCAGGCCGGCTACAAGACGTCCCTCCTCACGGTCGCCAACCGGGAGCTGTACGAACCCGCCCTGGAGTCCGGCCAGATCGACGTCGTACCCGAGTACGCGGCGACCCTGGCCGACTGGCTGAGCGCCAAGACCCACGGCGCCGACGCGCCCCCGGCCGGCTCGCCCGACCTCGGCGCCACGATGAGGGCCCTGCGCGCCCTCGCCGCACCCCGCGGTCTCACCGTCCTGGCGCCCGGCCGGGCCGTCGACCAGAACGCCTTCGCGGTGACCGCCGCCTACGCCCGCCGGCACCACCTCAGGACCCTCAGCGACCTCGGCGCCTCCGGACTGAAGGTACGACTCGCGGCGGGCGACGAATGCGTGCGACGGCCGTACTGCGCACCCGGGCTGAAGAAGGTGTACGGCATCGACATCACCGGCGTCGATCCCAAGGGTGTCGGCACCACCCAGGCCAAACGGGCCGTGCAGGAGGGCCGCGACCAGATGGTGCTGACCACCACCACCGACGCCACCCTCGACTCCTTCGGCCTGGTGCTGCTCGCCGACGACAAGCGACTGCAGAACGCCGACTACGTCGTCCCCGTCGTCAACCGCTCCCGCGCGGGCGGTGCCGGCGTGGCGAAGGCGCTCGGCAGACTCAACGACGTGCTCACCACCGGGGACCTGGCCGCCATGAACCGGCAGGTCGACAGCTGGCGGCGGCTGCCCGCCGACGTGGCCCGCGCCTACCTCAAGGAGAAGGGCCTGCTCGAATGACCCGGCTCAGGCGTCCGCCACCGAGTCGAACGGCACCTGCCCCCGCGTCACCCCGCGCGCGTCGGCGTCCACCGAGCGGCGCAGCGCCTCGTGCAGCTTCGCCGGGGTCAGCACGCCGAGGAACCGCGCCCCGTCCAGCACGGCGACCCACCCGGCGTCGTGCTGGAGCATCACCCCGAACGCCTGCTTCAGCGGCGCGCCGACCGGCACCCAGGCGGTCATGCGGTGGGCGAGGTCGCCCACCGTGCCGCCCGTCGGCAGTTCCTCGACGCCGACCCAGCCGTGCAGGTCACCGCCCGCGTCCAGGACCACCGCCCACCGGGCACCCGCGGACCGCAGCCGCTCCAGCGCCCGCGCGGCCGGCTCGTCGGCGCGGGCCACGGGCGGCTGCTCCAGGTCGTCGGGCTCGATCGCGGTGACCGACAGCCGCTTCAGCCCGCGGTCGGCGCCCACGAAGGAGGCGACGTACGGCGTCGCGGGCGCCCCGAGCACCGCGCCGGGCGTGTCGAACTGCTCGATGCGGCCCTGACCGTACACGGCGATCCGGTCGCCGAGCCGGACGGCCTCCTCGATGTCGTGGGTGACCAGCAGCACCGTCTTGCGCACCGCCGCCTGCATCCGCAGGAACTCGTCCTGCAACTGCTCACGCACCACCGGGTCGACCGCGCCGAACGGCTCGTCCATCAGCAGCACCGGCGGATCCGCGGCCAGCGCCCGCGCCACGCCGACCCGCTGCCGCTGCCCGCCGGACAGCTGCTCCGGATAGCGCGGCCCGTAGGTCTTCGGATCGAGCCCCACCAGGTCCAGCAGCTCGGCCGCCCGGGCCCGTGCCTTCGCCCGCTTCCAGCCGAGCAGCGCGGGCACGGTCGCGGTGTTGTCCAGGACGGTGCGGTGCGGGAAGAGGCCCACCTGCTGGATGACGTACCCGATCCGGCGGCGCAGCCGGACCGGGTCGACGGTCGCGATGTCCTCGCCGCCGACGAGGATCCGGCCGGAGGTCGGCTCGATGAGCCGGTTCACCATCATCATGGTCGTCGTCTTGCCGCACCCGGAGGGCCCGACGAGCGTGACCAGTTCCCCCTCGGCCACCTCGAAGGAGAGGTCGTCCACGGCCGTCGTACCGTCCGGATACCGCTTGGTGACCTGCTCGAACCGGATCATTCCCTCAACGTACGGCAGGACGCCGTCCGCCTCATTCCGTCGTGCCCCGACCGGCGGACGCCCGGGCAGTACGGTCAGCCGAGCAGGATCACCTCCAGGGTGCGCGGGCCGTGGACACCCTCCACCCGGTCCAGTTCGATGTCGCTGGTGGCCGACGGGCCGGAGATCCAGGTCAACGGGCGGGTGGGGTCGAGGCGTTCGAGGGCCTGGGGGACGGAGGAGACGACCTGGTCCGGGACGCGGACGACACAGATGTGGTGGTCCGGGACGAGGGAGATGCGGCGCCGTCCCTGGTCGGGCGAGCCGTCCAGCACGATCGTGCCGGTCTCGGCGATGGCCACGGCACACCCCGTCACCACACTGTCCACCCGGTCCAGCCGCCGGGCGGTGTCCGCCACCCGGTCGTGGATCCGCACGGGATCGGCGGCGGACATCCACTCCGGCGGCAGCCCCGGCGGGACCAGCACCTCCTGTGAGCCGCGCTCGGCCAGCAGCCGCATGACGAGCAGCGGCAACTCCTCCGCGTCGCAGCGGTGCACGATCGCCCGGTAGTCCACCAGGTTCTCCGCCAGCAGCTCCACCGTCTCCCCGGTGGTCCGCCGCCCGTGCTCGCGCAGGTAGTCCCGGGGCACGGCCTCCTCGTACGGTCCCTCGTCCGCGGGCACGTCCGCGAGCGCGCGCCGCACCCGGCCCAGGATCCGCTCCCTGCTGCTCACTTCGCACCGTCCTTCCCGCCGCGCGTGCGCTGCCACCAGTCCCGGAACGGTTCGGGCGGCACGGCCGGCAGGTCCCGGGTGCCGCTCCACGCCCGGCCGGGGCCCGGCAGCGTACGGGGGTGCAGCCGGCGGGTGCGGGAGGCCAGCCGCTGGCCGGTGCGCAGGGCGCCCGGGTGGGTGAAGGCCCAGCGCGCCGCCCGCATCGCCGCCCGTTCGGCCGCGTGCCCCTTCGCCGGCTGGAGCACCACCGTGTTGCCCTGCCGCACCGCCGGACCGCCCTCGACCACCCGCTCCCGCAGGTGCACCAGTACCTCGGGGATGTCGATGGCGACCGGGCACACCTCGTAGCAGGCCCCGCACAGGCTCGACGCGTACGGCAGCGAGGCGTCGATCTCGCCGGCCGTGCCCCTCAGCTGGGGGCTGAGGATGGCGCCGATGGGCCCGGGGTAGACCGAGCCGTACGCGTGCCCGCCCGCCCGCTCGTACACCGGGCACACGTTCAGGCAGGCGGAGCAGCGGATGCAGCGCAGCGCCTGGCGGCCGACCCGGTCGGCGAGGGTGTCGGTGCGGCCGTTGTCGAGCAGGACCAGGTGGAAGGTGCTCGGACCGTCGCCGTCCGTCGTTCCCGTCCACATGCTGGTGTACGGGTTCATGCGCTCGGCGGTGGAGGAGCGGGGGAGGGTCTGCAGGAAGACCTCCAGATCGCGCCAGGTGGGCACCACCTTCTCGATGCCGACGACCGAGATCAGCGTCTCCGGCAGGGTCAGGCACATCCGGCCGTTGCCCTCGGACTCCACGACGACCAGCGTGCCGGTCTCGGCGACCATGAAGTTGGCGCCGGAGACGCCGACCTTGGCGCGCAGGAACTTCTCCCGCAGGTGCAGCCGGGCGGCCTCGGCGAGTTCGGCCGGCGTGTCCGTCAGGCCCTCCGGTGCCGGGCGGCCCCACTCGCCCATCTCCGTGCGGAAGATGTCCCGGATCTCGCCCCGGTTGCGGTGGATGGCCGGGACCAGGATGTGCGAGGGGCGGTCCTTGCCCAGCTGCACGATCAACTCGGCGAGATCGGTCTCGTAGGCGCGGATGCCCTCGGCCTCCAGGGCTTCGTTGAGGCCGATCTCCTGCGTGGCCATCGACTTGACCTTCACGACCTCCGACTCGCCGGTCTCCTTGACCAGCCGGGCGACGATCCGGTTGGCCTCCTCGGCGTCCGCCGCCCAGTGGACCGTACCGCCGGCCGCGGTGACGGACTCCTCCAACTGGACGAGGTAGCGGTCGAGGTGGCGCAGGGTGTGGTCCTTGATCCGGCTGCCCGCCTCGCGCAGCGCCGCCCAGTCGGACAACTCGCCCACCGCCCTGGCCCGTTTGGCCCGGATGGTGTGGGTGGCGTGGCGCAGGTTGCCCCGCAGGACGGGGTTGTGGACGGCGTCGTGCGCGGCCTTCGGGAAGGCCGGCATGCCGAGATACGTTCCGGTCATACGGCCGGTTCCTCCTCCGTGCTCGCCAGGATCTCCGCGATGTGCACCGGCCGCATGCCCGTGCGCAGCCGGCTCATCGTGCCACCGAGGTGCATCAGGCACGAGTTGTCGGCCGCGCAGAGCACCTCCGCGCCCGTCGACTCCGCGTTGCGCACCTTGTCGGCGCCCATGGCCGCCGACACCTCGGCGTTCTTCAGCGCGAACGTGCCGCCGAACCCGCAGCACTCCTCCGCGCCGGGCAGCTCGACCAGCTCCAGCCCCTTGACGGCCTGGAGCAGCCGGCGCGGCCGGTCGCCGAGCCCGAGTCCGCGCAGCCCGTGGCAGGTCGGGTGGTAGGTCACCGTGTGCGGGTAGTAGGCGCCGACGTCGGTCACCCCGAGCACGTCGACCAGGAACTCCGTCAGCTCGTACGTCTTCGGCACCACCGGCGCCAGCGTCCGCGCCAGGGTGTCCCCGCGCCCCTCGGCTCGGGCCCGCTCGCCCATGCGGGGATACAGCTCCCGCACCATAGCCCCACAGGACCCGGACGGGGTCACGATCGCCTCGTACTCCCCGAAGACATCGGAGAAATGCCGGGCCAGCGGCTCGGCCTCATGTCGGTAGCCGGTGTTGTAGTGGGCCTGCCCGCAGCAGGTCTGCGCCATCGGGAAGTCGACCTCGACACCCAGTCTGGTCAGCAGCTTCACCACGGCCCGGCCGGTTTCCGGATACAGCGTGTCGTTGACACAGGTCAGGAACAGGGCGACACGCATCGCGGCTCCTCGGTGTCGGTCATCGGACGAGTGCAGAGTAATCGGCGGGCGGCGCCGAGGGGAGACCGCGGCTCACCGTTGGGCGAGCCGGGCCTGGGCCGCCCGCCACGGGCCGGTGTCGCCGCGGGGCGTGTACCGGGTGAGCGGCTGGGTGCGGGTGAGCAGCCCGCGCTGGGCGACGAGATCGCCGACGAGCCCGTCCGCTCGGGCCTGCACGAGGACGTTGCCGAGGGCCGCCGCCTCGGTGGCGCCGGCCACCACCGGCAGCCCGCAGGCGTCGGCCGTGAGCTGGCACAGCAGCGCGTTGCGGGTGCCGCCGCCGACCAGGTACACCACGTCCACCGGATGATCGGCCAGCCGCTGCGCGTCCAGCACGGCCCGTCGGTGGGCGAGGGCCAGCGAGTCGAGGATGCAGCGGGTGATCTCCGCCCGGGTCCTCGGCACCGGCTGCCCCGACGCGCGGCACGCCTCGGCGATCCGCTCCGGCATCCGCCCCGGCGCCAGGAACGCCGCGTCCCCGGCGTCCACCACGGAGCGCAGCGCCGGCACGGTGGCCGCCTCCCGCAGCAGCGCCCCGAGATCCGGCTCGCCCCAGGCCCGTACGCACTCCTGGAGCAGCCACAGCCCCATGATGTTGCGCAGATAGCGGACGGTGCCGTCGAGCCCCAGCTCATTGGTGAAGTTCGCGGCCCGGCTCTCCTCGGTGAGCACCGGAGCGGACAGTTCCAGGCCGGCCAGGGACCAGGTGCCGGTGCAGATGTAGGCGAAGCGTTCCCCGGTCGCCGGGACGGCCGCCACCGCCGACGCGGTGTCGTGCGAGCCGACGGCCGTCACCGGCACCGGACCGGTGAGGCCGGTCTCCGCCAGCACCTCCGGCCGCAGCGCCCCGGCCGGATCGCCGGGCTGTCGCAGCGGCGCGAACAGACCGAGGTCGATCCCCAGCCGCTCGGCGACCTCGTACGACCAGTCCCGGGTCCGGGGATCGACGAGCTGGGTGGTGGAGGCGTTGGTCAGCTCGGTGCCCTGCTCGCCGGTGAGCCAGTACGCCAGCAGGTCCGGGATCAGCAGCAGCCGCCTGGCATGGGTGAACTGCTCCGAGTCCCGGGCGGCCGTGAGCTGGTAGAGGGTGTTGAACGGCGCGTACTGGATGCCGGTCGCCGCGTACAGCTCCGCCGCCGGCAGGGTCGCCCACACCTTCTCCGCGACGCCCTCGGTCCTGGCGTCGCGGTAGTGCACCGGGTTGCCGAGCAGGGCCCCGTCGGCGTCCAGCAGGCCGTAGTCGACGGCCCAGCTGTCGATGCCCACGGAGGCGAGCCGTCCACCGCAGTGGGCACCGGCCGCCCGCAGCCCGTCGAGGACACCGCCGTAGAGCGCCAGGATGTCCCAGCGCAGCCCCTCGGGGACGCGCACCGGCCGGTTGGGGAACCGGTGCGCCTCGCTCAGCTCCACCGAGTCCGGACTCACCCGTCCCACCATCACGCGCCCGCTGGAGGCGCCGAGATCGACCGCGGCGTACGACTTCACGCCCG
This sequence comes from Streptomyces sp. NPDC017676, assembly GCF_044329325.1. Lineage (NCBI taxonomy): Bacteria > Bacillati > Actinomycetota > Actinomycetes > Kitasatosporales > Streptomycetaceae > Streptomyces > Streptomyces sp. NPDC017676. The sequence continues at coordinate 339,283 of NZ_JBIRJA010000004.1, forward strand.
CGCTCATCGCAGGAACGCGGCCGCCACACCCGCGTCGACCGGGATGTGCAGCCCGGTGGTGTGGGTGAGGTCCCCGCCCGTGAGCGCGAACACGGCGTTCGCCACGTGCTCGGGCAGCACCTCCCGCTTCAGGATGGTCCGCTGCGCGTAGAACTCGCCCAGCTTCTCCTCCGGCACCCCGTACACCGCGGCCCGCTGCGCCCCCCAGCCCCCGGCGAAGATCCCGGACCCGCGCACCACACCGTCCGGGTTGACCCCGTTCACCCGGATCCCGTGCTCACCCAGCTCGGCGGCCAGCAGCCGTACCTGGTGGGTCTGGTCCGCCTTGGTGGCGGAGTAGGCGATGTTGTTCGGCCCGGCGAACACGGCGTTCTTGGAAGCGATGTAGACGATGTCACCACCCAGCCCCTGCACGGTCATCACCCGCGCCGCTTCCCGCGATACGAGGAAGGACCCGCGGGCCATGATGTCGTGCTGGAGGTCCCAGTCCTTGACCGACGTCTCCAGCAGCGGCTTGGAGATGGAGATCCCGGCGTTGTTGACGACGAGGTCGACCCCGCCGAAGGCGAGGACGGCCGCCTTGAACGCGGCGGCGATCTGCTCCTCGTCGGTGACGTCCACGGTGACGGCCACGGCCTTGTCCGGCCCGCCCAGTTCCTCGGCGACGGCCACGGCGTTCTCGCCGTTCAGATCGGCGACGACGACACACGCCCCCTCCGCCGCGAGCCGGTGCGCGATGGCCTTCCCGATCCCGCTGCCGGCCCCCGTGACGAGCGCGACGCGCGTGGCGAGCGGCTTGGGCTTCGGCATCCGCTGGAGCTTGGCCTCCTCCAGCGCCCAGTACTCGATCCGGAACTTCTCGGCTTCCTCGATCGGCGCGTACGACGACACCGCCTCGGCCCCGCGCATGACGTTGATGGCGTTGACGTAGAACTCGCCCGCCACCCGGGCGGTCTGCTTGTCCTTGCCGAAGCTGAACATGCCGACACCCGGGACGAGCACGACGGCCGGGTCGGCGCCGCGCATGGCGGGGGAGTCGGGCAGGGCGTGCCGCCGGTAGTAGGCGGCGTACTCCTCGCGGTAGGCGGCGTGCAGCTCCCGCAGCCGCGCGACGGCGTCCTCCAGCGGCGCGGCCGGCGGCAGGTCCAGCACGAGCGGCCGGACCTTGGTGCGCAGGAAGTGGTCCGGGCAGGAGGTGCCGAGAGCGGCCAGCCGGGGGTGCTCGGCGCGGGCGAGGAAGTCGAGCACGACCTCGGAGTCGGTGAAGTGCCCGACCTGCGGCCGGTCCTGCGACGCCAGACCCCGCACGTACGGCGCGAGCGCGGCGGCCCGCTCCCTCCGCTCGGCCTCGGGCAGGGCCTCGTACCCCTCGACGACCGGTCCGAACGGCTCCGCCTTCCCCCGCTCGGCGAGGAACGCCTCGGCGGTCCGGATGATGTGCAGCGAGTTCCGCTCGCACTCCTCGGACGTCGATCCCCACGCGGTGATCCCGTGCCCGCCGAGGACGCACCCGATGGCCTGCGGGTTGGCCTCCTTGATCGCGGCGATGTCCAGCCCGAGCTGGAACCCGGGCCGCCGCCACGGCACCCACACCACGCTGTCCCCGAAGCACTCGGCGGTCAGCTTCTCCCCGTCGGCCGCACACGCGAGCGCGATCCCCGAGTCCGGGTGCAGATGGTCCACGTGCGGCGCGTCCACCAGCCCGTGCATGGCGGTGTCGATGGAGGGCGCGGCCCCGCCCTTGCCGTGCAGACAGTAGTCGAACGCGCCGACCATCTCGTCCTCGCGTTCCACACCGGGGTACACGTCCACGAGGGCCCGCAGCCGGTCCAGCCGCAGCAAGGCCAGCCCCGGTTCGGTGAGCGTGCCGAGGTCACCCCCGGACCCCTTCACCCACATCAGCTCCACGTCACCCCCGGTGACGGGATCGGCGGCGGTGCCCTTCGCGGACGCGTTCCCGCCGGCGTAGTTGGTGTTGCGGGGGTCGGAGCCGAGGCGGTGGGAGCGATCGAGAAGGGCGTCGACTTCGGGATGGGTGGTCATGAGCATGGGTTCCTTTTCAGACGAGGGATGGACAGACAGGGGCGCGGGGCCGTGTCGATATGCGGCTCCGCCGCGTGGGCGCGAGAAACCACAACGGGCCCGCACCCCGCAACGGCGTTCAAGAGGCGGACACTTCACGCCCCCCAACCGGCCTGCTCCCCGCCCACCCGCTCGGCGACGATCTTCTCGGCCCACCCGGACCGGGCGTACGCACCCATCGGATCGGCATCCAGCCCCAGCTCCTCACGGACCTCGCCGAGGAGCCCCCGCACATCCGTGTTGTACGCGTCCATCAGCACGGCATTGGCCCCCAGCACGTCCCCCGAGGCCTGCGCCTCGGCCAGCGCCGCCCGATCGACCAGCAGCGCCTTCGCGGTGGCCTCCTGCACGTTCATGACCGACCGGATGATCGCCGGGATCTTCGCCTCGATGTTGTGGCACTGGTCGAGCATGAAGGCGACGTCGGAGGTGAACCCCCCGCCGCGGATCACCTCGTACATGATCCGGAAGAGCTGGAAGGGGTCGGCCGCTCCGACCATCAGGTCGTCATCGGCGTAGAAGCGCGAGTTGAAGTCGAACCCGCCGAGCTTCCCCTCCCGCAGCAGCGTCGCCACGATGAACTCGATGTTGGTCCCCGGCGCGTGGTGCCCGGTGTCGACGACCACCTGGGCCTTGTCGCCGAGCTTCAGGCAGTGCGCGTAGGCGGTGCCCCAGTCCGGCACGTCGGTCGTGTAGAACGCCGGCTCGAAGAACTTGTACTCCAGCAGCATCCGCTGCCCGTCCCCCAGTCGCGCGTACACCTCGGTCAGCCCCTCGGCCAGCCGGTCCTGCCGGGCGCGGATGTCGTCCTGCCCTGGGTAGTTCGTCCCGTCGGCGAACCACAGCTTCAGGTCCCGTGACCCGGTGGCGTCCATGATGTCGACGCACCGCAGCAGGTGGTCGACGGCCTTGCGCCGCACCGCCGCGTCCGGGTGGCAGATGCTGCCCAGCTTGTAGTCGTCGTCCTGGAAGGTGTTGGAGTTGATCGCGCCCAGCCGCACCCCCCGCTCCTCGGCGAACTTCGCGAGCGCCGCGTAGTCCTCCACGGTGTCCCACGGGATGTGCAGGGCGACCGTCGGCGCGACCCCGGTGAAGGCGTGCACCTGGGCCGCGTCCTCCAGCTTCTCCCAGGGCGAGCGCGGCACACCGGCCTGGGCGAACACCTTGAACCGGGTGCCCGAGTTCCCGTACGCCCACGACGGCGTCTCGACGGCCTGGGTCTTGAGCGCGGCCTTCACTGCGGCGAGGTCGGTCACTTGGGGGCTCCTGTGGTGTCGGGCGGAACGACTGAGCGGATGTAGGGCGGAACGACTGAGCATGCGAACGCCGAATGTGAAACGATTCAGAACGGCAAGCTAGGTGCCGCCCGGAGGGGTGTCAAGAACTCCGGCGAACCCCACCTTCCGTGACTCCGCCGTGACCTTTGGCTATCGAAAATTTTTCGACACGGACCCATTGACGTGACATGACTGTGGTGCCTACGGTCCCGGCAATCCATTTGAAACCTTTCACGACACCGTGGCGGCCTCGCGGCCCCTCCGCCGGTGTCGTCGAGGAGCCCCCATGACCCACCCGCCTGACACGGGACCGGCCCCGGTGCTGGCACTGAAGGGCGTCTCGAAGTCCTTCGGCGCCGTACGCGCCCTGAGGGACGTCTCCCTTGAGCTGCTGCCCGGCGAGGTGCACGCCCTCGCCGGAGAGAACGGCGCGGGCAAGTCGACGTTGATCAAGACCCTCGCCGGAGTGCACCGGCCGGACACCGGTCAGGTGCTGCTCGACGGCGAGCCCGTCGTCTTCCACGGGCCCGGCGACGCCCGCGACGCCGGCATCGCCGTGATCTACCAGGAACCCACGCTCTTCCCCGACCTGTCGATCGCCGAGAACATCTTCATGGGCCGCCGGCCCCGCCGCGCCCTCGGCCGGATCGACCACAAGGCCACCCACGCCGCCACGGCGGCCCTGATGCGGCGGCTCGGCGTCGACCTCGACCCCGACCGGCCGGCCCGCGGCCTGTCCATCGCCGACCAGCAGATCGTGGAGATCGCCAAGGCGCTGTCCTTCGACGCCCGGGTCCTGATCATGGACGAGCCGACCGCCGCGCTCACCGGCAGCGAGGTCGCCCGTCTCTTCGGTGTCGTGCGCACCCTGCGCGAACAGGGCGCGGCCGTGCTGTTCATCTCCCACCGGCTGGAGGAGATCTTCGAGATCTGCCAGAAGGTCACCACGCTGCGGGACGGCGCCTGGATCGCCAGTGAGCCGCTCGCCGGGATGACCGAGGACGACCTGGTCCGCCGCATGGTCGGCCGCGACCTGGCCGAGCTGTACCCGAAGCAGCAGGTCCGGGCCGGCGACGTCGCGCTCAGCGTGCGGCGGCTGACCCGCGAGGGCGTCTTCACCGACGTCTCCTTCGAGGTCCGGCGCGGTGAGATCGTCGGCCTCACCGGGCTGGTGGGGGCCGGCCGCACCGAGGTCGCCCGGGCCGTGTTCGGTATCGACCGCTGGGACGCGGGCGAGGTCGAGGTCGGCGGGCGCCGGCTCACGAACGGCGCCCCGTCCGCCGCGATGGCGGCCGGACTGGCCCTCGTGCCGGAGGACCGGCGGGCCCAGGGCCTGGTGATGGACATGTCCATCGAACGGAACATCGGCCTGACCGGACTCCGCACGACCGCCCGGGCCGGGCTGATGAACCGGACCGCCGAACGCAGCCGGTCCCTGGACTGGGCCGTGAAGCTCCAGGTGAAGTACTCCCGGATCGCCGATGCCGTCTCCACCCTGTCCGGCGGCAACCAGCAGAAGGTCGTCCTCGCCAAGTGGCTCGCCACCGGCCCCCAGGTGCTCATCGTGGACGAGCCGACCCGGGGCATCGACGTCGGCACCAAGGCCGAGGTGCACCGGCTGCTCGGCGAACTGGCCGCCGACGGGGTCGCCGTCCTGATGATCTCCTCCGACCTGCCCGAGATCCTCGGCATGGCCGACCGGGTCCTGGTGATGCACGAGGGCCGGATCACCGCCGAGATAGCCCGCGCCGACGCCACCGAGGAGACCGTGATGGCCGCAGCCACCGGGAGGGCCGCCGCATGACGGTCACCACCACCGACGAGACCCCCGTCGCCGGGGCGCCCCGCTCCAGCGGCACCCGGCTGGTCGACCGGGTCTTCAAGATGCGCGAACTCGCCATCCTGGCCGTCTTCCTGGTGATGATCGCCGTCACCCAGGCCGGCAACAGCGAGTTCCTGTCCGAGCAGGGCATCAAGGACCTGCTCCTCAACGCGACGATCCTGGTGCTGGTCGCCACCGGCCAGTCGCTGGTCGTCCTCAGCCGCAACGTCGACCTGTCCGTCGGCTCCACGCTCGGCATCAGCGCCTTCGCCGCCGGAACCTATCTCCAGGGCGGCGGGAACGCGGTCGTCGCGATCCTGCTCGCCGTCCTGCTGGGCATCGGCCTCGGGCTGCTCAACGGCCTCCTCGTGAGCCTCGGCCAGGTCCCCGCCCTCGTCGTCACGCTCGGCACCCTGTACGTCATCCGGGGCGTCGACTCCATCTGGGTCGGCTCCCGCCAGATCACCGCGGCCGACCTGCCCGGCGGCTTCGTCGACTTCGGCTCCGGCGGAATCTCGGCGATCCCCTGGCTCGCGGTGATCGCGCTGGTGGTGCTCGTGGCCACCGGCCACTACCTCAAGCACTACGGCAGCGGGCGCGAGCTGTACGCCCTCGGCTCCAATCCGGAGGCGGCCCGGCTGGCCGGCATCCCGGTCCGCAAGCGCATCCTGGCCGCGTACACGTTCTGCGGAGGGCTCGCCGGACTCGCCGGCGCGATGTACCTGGCCCGGTTCGGGAACGTCGACTCCGGCACCGGCAACGGCTACGAACTCACCGTCGTCAGCGCCGTGGTGGTCGGCGGCATCGCCTTCACCGGCGGCTCCGGCAGCGTCTACGGCGCCGCCCTCGGCGCCCTGCTGCTCACCTCGATCAACAGTGTGCTCCCCGCGCTCGGCGTCAGCTCCGTGTGGGTGCTCGCCATCAACGGCGTCCTGCTGCTGCTCGCCATCGCCGTCGACCGGATCGTCGCGCTGCGCGTGGCCGCCGCCCTGAAGAAGAAGTCGGCCCCCAGGAGGTCCGCCATGGCGAAGGAGAAGGCCGGTGCCTGAGTCGCTCACCCGCGCGGTCCGCTGGGACACGGTCGTCGGCGCGCTGCTCATCGTCCTGTTGCTGCTGTCGTTCGGCTTCGTCGACGGCTTCGGCAACGCACTCAACCTGTCGTTCCTCATCGGCAACACGCTCCCGATCGCACTGATCGCCCTGCCGATGACCCTGCTGGTCGTCGCCGGCGAGATCGACCTGTCCGTCGCGTCCACCGCCGGGCTGTCCGGCGCGGTGATGGGCAAGCTGTGGAACGAGGGCATGGCCATCGAGACGATCATCCCGCTGTGCCTGCTGCTCGGGGTGGCGTGCGGGCTGGTCAACGGCCTGCTGGTGACCCGGCTCGGGCTGCCGTCGCTGGCGGTCACCATCGGCACGCTGGCCGCCTACCGGGGTATCGCGCAGATCGTGCTCGGCTCCGACGCCGTGACCGATTTCCCCTCGCAGTACCTGGACTTCGCCGCCGGCCGCATCGGCGGCTCCTTCCTGCCGCAGGCCTTCCTGCCGTTCCTCGTGCTGCTCGCCATCGCCGTGGTACTGCTGCACGCCACGCCGTTCGGCCGGTCCCTCTTCGCCATCGGAGCGGGGGAGGAGGCGGCGCGGTTCGCGGGGATCCGGGTGAAGCGGACCAAGCTCCTGCTGTTCGTCGCCACGGGGGCCATGTCGGCACTGACCGGTGTCTTCTGGGCGCTGCACTACGCCAGCGCCCGGTACGACAACGCCACCGGGCTCGAACTGTCCGTCGTCGCCGCCGTGTTGCTGGGCGGGATCGACTTCGACGGGGGCAGGGGCACGATCGGCGGTGCCATCGCCGGCGTCTTCCTGCTCGGTGCGTTGCAGAACGTGATGAGCCTGCTGAACGTCTCGGCCCAGTCGCAGATCGTCGTCACCGGTGTGCTGCTCGTGGTGTCCGTGCTGGGCCCCCGGGTCGCGCGGCAGATCTCTCTCGCGCGGGCGGCCGGCTCCACCGGCTAGCCCGTCCGCCGGCCGCGGGCCGTCCGCGGCCGGTCGCACCCCCGCGGCGGAGCCGCACATCAGTACAACCCCGCGCCCGTTGAGGGCGCACCACCCACTCCTCTCGACAAGGGGCCCATTCGATGCTCAAGCCGACCCTCCGCCGCACCTGCGCCGCCCTCGCCGCCGGCACCTCCCTCGCCCTCGCGCTCACCGCCTGCGGTGGCACCACCAAGAAGGACGTGAAGGACGACAACGCCGCCGCCGCCTCCGCCGGCAAGGCCGACCCGAACGCCGTCACCAAGAAGGGTCTGACCGTCGGCTTCCTGCCCAAGCAGGTCAACAACCCCTACTTCACCACCGCCGACAAGGGCGGCGAGAAGGCGCTCGCCGAGCTCGGGTCGAAGTACAAGGAGGTGGGGCCCAGCAGCGCCACCGACACCGCCGGGCAGGTGAGTTACGTCAACACGCTCACGCAGCAGCGGGTGAACGCCATGGCGGTGTCCGCGCAGGACCCGGGGGCGCTGTGCACGGCGCTGAAGCAGGCCATGAGCAACGGCATCAAGGTCGTCACCTACGACTCCGACACCAGCCCGGGCTGCCGCAACGCCTTCGTCTCGCAGGCCGGCGCCGAGGACCTGGGCCGTACCGAGGTGCAGCTGCTCGCGAAGCAGATCGGGTACAAGGGCGAGATCGCGATCCTGTCGGCCGCGCAGACCGCGACCAACCAGAACACCTGGATCGGCTACATGAAGGACGAGCTGAAGGACCCCAAGTACAAGGACATCAAGCTCGTCAAGATCGCGTACGGCAACGACGACGCCCAGCAGTCCTTCCAGCAGACCCAGGGCCTGCTCCAGGAGCACCCGAACCTGAAGGGGATCATCTCCCCGACCACCGTCGGCATCAAGGCGGCGGCCCAGTACCTGTCGGGCTCCAAGTACAAGGGCAAGGTCAAGCTGACCGGGCTCGGCACCCCCAACGACATGCGCAAGTACGTGAAGAACGGCACCGTCGACGCCTTCGAGCTGTGGGACCCGGCCGAGCTCGGCGACCTGGCCGCCCGGACCGCGGTCGCGCTGGCCTCGGGGCAGATCACCGGCAAGGAGGGCGAGACCTTCAAGGCCGGCGCCACGACGTACACCGTCGGCAAGGACGGTGTGATCAACCTGGGCAAGCCGACCGTGTTCGACGCCAAGAACATCGACCAGTTCAACTTCTGACGGACGGGGGCTGCTGATGCAGCGCGTGTGCTTCCTGCTGAAGGTCAGGGCGGACCGCCTCGACGAGTACCGTGCGCGGCACGCGGCCGTCTGGCCGGAGATGCTCGACGCCCTGAAGGCGACCGGCTGGCACAACTACTCGCTGTTCCTGCGCGAGGACGGCCTGCTCGTCGGCTACCTGGAGACCGAGGACTTCGCCGCGGCCCAGGCCGGTATGGCGGCCACCGACGTCAACGCGCGCTGGCAGAAGGAGATGGCACCGTTCTTCGAGTCCCTGGACGGTGCCCGGCCCGACGAGGCCATGCGACCGCTCACCGAAGTGCTCCACCTCGACTGACGCGGGAGCCGCGCGCATGAGACCCTGCGTCACCCGGCAGGGCGTCACACGACTGGACGCCCACGCCGTCCACTTCGTCTCCTACGACGGCCTGGTCGACACCAACCCGTCCCAGGAGAACGGCAGTTCCTCGCCACGCCCGAGGGCCGGCTCCGGCTCAGCCACCGCGCCGGGGGAGCGGACCACGTTCCGGGCGGCGCACCACGGACCATGTCGCCGACCGGATCGCCCACGGACGCGCCTTCCGTCTGTGCGAGACTGCCTGCGGTGGCCGGCGGAAGACCGAGATGCCTGTCCCGTCCCGCTCCGCTCCAGTCGCCGCACCGAGCTCGTCCCCGACCGGGACGACAACGCCTACGCCGTGCTCCCGGTCGGCCGGATCGCCGCGGCCTCTCGGGCCTCCGGGTACCCGGCCGGGAGGCTCCTCCTCGACGGCGGCGGGCTGAACGCCTCCGGCGAGATGGTGGTCGACGAGACCCGGATCAGGGCGGACAACGTCCCTGTCTTTCCCGTACCGGGAGAAGTCCGCCGGCGCGGCGCCCTCGGCGCTGCGCGCGGCCGACTTCGCCCTGCCGGCGTGACGGTAATGTGAAGGTCGTCCCGCCGCATCCCCGTTCCCTGGAGGTCCGAAGCCCGATGGCCCAGTCGGTGGGTATCAAGGATGTCGCCCGCGCCGCCGGAGTGTCGGTGGGCACGGTGTCCAACGTCATCAACCGCCCGGACACGGTCGCAGGCGAGACCCGTGCCCGGGTGCTGTCCGCGATCGACCGGCTCGGCTACGTCCGCAGCGAGTCGGCGCGCCAGCTGCGGGCGGGGCGCAGCCGGATCATGGGGCTGCTCGTGCTCGACATGGGCAACCCCTTCTTCGTGGACGTCGCGCGCGGCGCCGAGCGCGCGGCCCGGGACGCCGGGCTCGGCGTGATGGTGTGCAACAGCGCGCAGGACGCGGCCGAGGAGGCCGAGTACCTGTCGCTCTTCGCCGAACAGCGGGTGCGCGGCGTGCTGCTGACCCCTGCCGACGCCACCGGCCGCAACATCGCGGCCTTCCGCCGGCACGGCATCCCGTTCGTGCTGGTCGACCGGGTCGCCGAGGGCGCCACCGAGTGCTCGGTCTCCGTGGACGACGTCGCGGGCGGCGCGCTGGCGGTCCGGCACCTGGTGGACGCCGGACACCGCTCGATCGCCTACGTCAGCGGGCCGCCCGGGCTGAACCAGGTCCGCGACCGGCGCACCGGCGCGCTGAACGCCCTCGCCGAGGCCGGGCTCGGCCCCGAGGCGCTGCGCGAACTGCCCACCGAGCGGCTCGACGTGGCCGCCGGCCGGGACGCGGGCGCCCGGCTGCTCGGCCTCGCCGACCGGCCCACCGCCGTGTTCTGCGCCAACGACCTGCTCGCCCTCGGCGTGCTCCAGGCGATGTACGCGGCGGGCGTCACGGTCCCGGACGACCTGGCGATCGTCGGCTACGACGACATCGAGTTCGCCGCCGCGGCCGCCGTACCCCTCACCTCGGTGCGCCAGCCCGCCGTCACGATGGGTGCGCTCGCCGCCGAACTGCTGCTGGAGGAGACCGAGCAGGACGAGGGGGACGGCAAGGGGAAACGGACGCACGAGCACCGACGGGTGGTGCTCCAGCCGGAGCTGGTGGTGCGCCGGTCCAGCCTCGCCGCACGCTGAGCCGCGCGTGTGCCCCCCGCCCCGGGCCGCGCGCCGACCGGGGCGGTGATCGCAGGCGCTGACCGGAAGTTCAGTAACAATCCATGATCCCGGGGCTCGGTGCACGCCGGCTCATGTGCTCAACTGGGAGACGTCCAGCCCGTCCGTCCCAGGAGACCCGTTGAGCCTCAGCTACCGCCAGCCCGGCGTCGTGCTCACCGACCACCACTTCACCGTGCCCCTCGACCACGCCGACCCCGGCGGCGAGGCCATCGAGCTGTACGCCCGCGAGGCGGTGGCGAGCGACAAGGCCGGGCAGGACCTGCCCTGGCTGGTGTACCTGCAAGGCGGCCCCGGCTTCGGGGCGAATCGTTTCGTCGGACGTCAGGCCTGGCTCGACCGGGCCCTGGAGGAGTACCGCGTCCTGCTCCTCGACCAGCGCGGCACCGGCCGCTCCACGCCCGCCACCCGGCAGACGCTGCCGCTGCGCGGCGGCCCCGCCGCCCAGGCCGACCACCTCACCCACTTCCGCGCCGACTCCATCGTCCGCGACTGCGAGGCCATCCGCCCCCAGATCACCGGCGGCGCCCCGTGGACCGTGCTCGGCCAGAGCTTCGGCGGCTTCTGCACGGTGTCGTACCTCTCCCTCGCCCCCGAGGGCATCGCCACCGCGATCATCACCGGCGGCCTGCCCTCCCTGCACGCCCACGCCGACGACGTCTACCGGGCCGCCTACCCGCGCATCGAGCGCAAGGTCGCCGCGCACTACGACCGCTACCCGCGGGACGTGGAGCGGGCCCGCCGGATCGCCGACCACCTCCTCACTCACGACGTGGTGCTGCCGAACGGCTACCGCTTCACCGTGGAGGCCTTCCAGTCCCTGGGCCAGATGCTCGGCACGAGCGACGGCAGCCACCGGCTGCACCACCTCCTGGAGGACGCCTTCGCGGTGACCCCGGCCGGCCTGGAGCTGTCCGACGCCTTCCAGGAGCAGGCCCAGTCCCTCCTGTCGTACGCCTCCCACCCGCTCTACGCCGTCGTCCACGAGTCGATCTACGGCCAGGACGCGCGCCCCACCGCCTGGTCGGCCGAGCGCGTCCGCGCCGAGTTCCCGCAGTTCGACGCGGCGAAGACACTCACCGGTGACGGCCCGGTGCTGTTCACCGGCGAGACCGTCCACCCCTGGATGTTCGACGCCGACCCGGCCCTGCGCCCGCTGCGCGAGACGGCCGACCTGCTCGCCGCCCGCACCGACTGGCGGCCCCTCTACGACCCCGCGCGGCTCGCCGTCAACGAGGTCCCGGTCGCCGCGGCCGTCTACCACGACGACATGTACGTCGACGCCGGCCACTCCCTTCAGACGGCCGGCGCGATCCGCGGCCTGCGCCCCTGGGTCACCAACGAGTACGAGCACGACGGCCTGCGCACGGGCGCGCCCCGCGTGCTGGACCGGCTGCTGGCGCTGGTGCGCGACGAGGTGTGACATGAGCGATACCGCGGCCAGGGGCGCCGTGAAGGACGTTGCGCACGGGGCCGGGCGGCATAGGGTGCCGCCCATGAGCGAGCCGAAGATCACCCAGCTCCAGCCCCTGCCCGACGACTGGCAGCGCGCCCTCGCCGTGGTGGCCCACCCGGACGACCTGGAGTACGGGTGTTCCGCGGCGGTCGCCGCCTGGACCGACGCCGGCCGTGAGGTCGCCTATGTGCTGGCCACCCGCGGCGAGGCGGGCATCGACACCCTGGACCCGGCCACCTGCGGCCCGCTGCGCGAGCGTGAGCAGCGGGCCAGTGCGGCCGTCGTCGGCGTCGGCACCGTGGAGTTCCTCGGCCACCGGGACGGCGTGATCGAGTACGGCAGCGCGCTGCGCCGCGACATCGCCGCCGCGATCCGCCGCCACCGCCCCGAACTCGTCGTCACGCTCAACCACCGCGACACCTGGGGCGGTGTCGCCTGGAACACCCCCGACCACGTCGCCGTCGGCCGAGCCACCCTGGACGCCGCCGCCGACGCGGGCAACCGCTGGATCTTCCCCGAACTCGCCGAGCAGGGCCTCCAGCCCTGGAACGGCGTCCGCTGGGTGGCGGTCGCCGGTTCCAGCAGCCCCACCCACGCCGTCGACGCCAGGCCGGGCCTGGACCGCGCGGTGCGCTCACTGCTCGAACACCGCACCTACATCGAGGCGTTGACCGACCAGGACCCCGAAGTCTACGTCCGCGACTTCCTGACCGAGACCACCACGGCCACCGGCGAGCGCTTCGGCGGCACACCGGCGGTCGCCTTCGAGCTGTTCGCCCGCTAGCGGCGCCACGGGCCGCCGCCGTGGGGGCGGGCGGTGCGGGGGCAAGCTCGCAGGTCAGTAGGCTGGACCCCATGCCGGATCAGATAGCCGACCCCTCCGACCTGCGCGCCGACTGCGCCCGGTGCTTCGGGCTGTGCTGTGTCGCCCTGCCCTTCGCCCGCTCCGCCGACTTCGCGCTGGACAAGCCCGCGGGCAAGCCCTGCCCGAACCTCCGGGGCGACCACCGCTGCGGCATCCACGCCGACCTGCGCCAGAAGGGCTTCACCGGCTGCACGGTCTACGACTGCTTCGGCGCCGGCCAGAAGGTCTCGCAGGTCACCTTCGGCGGGCAGGACTGGCGTACCGGGTCCCAGGAGCACGCGCGGCGGATGTTCGACGTCTTCCCGGTCGTACGGCAGCTGCACGAGCTGCTGTGGTACCTGACCGAGGCGCTGGGCCTGCCCGCCGCCCGGCCCGTCCACCCCGAGCTGCGCCGGGCGCTGGAGAAGACCGAGCGGCTGACCAGGCGGACTGCCGAGGAACTGGCCGCGCTGGACGTGGCCGCGCACCGGCAGGAGGTCAACGTGCTCCTGCTGCGCACCAGCGAGCTGGCCCGGGCCGGCGTCGGCGGCAAGGGCAGAGGGAAGGGCAAGGGCCGGGGCAGGGACCGCAGGGGCGCGGACCTCATGGGCGCCCGCCTCAGGGGCGCCGACCTGCGCGGGGTGAGCCTGCGCGGTGCCTGTCTCATCGCCGCCGACCTCACCGGTGCCGACCTGCGGGGCGCGGATCTGATCGGTGCCGACCTGCGCGATGCCGACCTGACCGATGCGGACCTGACCGGTGCCATCTTCCTGACCCAGCCGCAGCTGAACGCCGCGCGCGGCAGCGCGGGCACTCGGCTGCCGGCGTCAGTCAGTCGCCCGGTGCACTGGACAGCGAGCGGGTGAAGCCGGGCGCTGTGCCGCCGTGGCCGCGTCGTGCGTGTGCGGTGAGGTGTCGTCCGCCGTCTGCGGGTTCGCCGTGACCGGTCGCGCCCACGCGGCGTCAGCCGCGTGTCGGACCCCGCCCCGCGCCCCTTCAGGGCGCCTCTCACCGGCCCCCTTGAGGGCCGGCCGGCGTTCCAGCCGCAGCCGCAGCCCCTCCGGCATCAGGGTCAGGCGTTCGGCGACGCTCAGCCGGTAGCCCGGGTCGGCGGCCAGGTCGTAGCGGCGCAGCAGCAGGCCGAGGACCAGGGTCGCCTCGTGGAGGGCGAACTGGCGGCCGATGCAGGCCCGTGCGCCGGTGCCGAACGGCTTGAACGTGTGCGGTGGCCGGGCGCGGACGGCCGCCGGGGTGAAGCGGTCGGGGTCGAACCGTTCGGCGTCCTCGCCCCACACCTCCGGCTCGCGGTGCAGCATCGGCGTCAGCACCAGGGCCCACGCGCCCCGGCGCATCGGATGGTCCCCGGCGAGGACGGTGTCCCGCCGGGCCTCGCGGGCGAAGGCGGGCGCGGTCGGCCACAGCCGCAGCGACTCGTCCAGCACCCGGCGGACCTGGCGCAGCTTGGCGACCTGGTCGTAGCCGGGCCGCGGGGTGTCGCCCCAGACCTGTTCGACCTCGGCGCGCGCCCGGGCGGCGATCTCCGGGTGCCGGGCGAGGTAGTGGAGGGCGAAGGAGAGCGCGCCCGAGGTGGTCTCGTGGCCAGCGACCAGGAACGTGATCACCTGCTTGCGGACGTTCTCCGACGACAGCTTCTCCCCGGTCTCCGGGTGCGCCGTCGCCAGCATGCGGTCCAGCAGGTCCCCCTCGCCGCCGCCGGACCGGCGCCGGGCGGCGACCAGGGCGTCGACCGTGCGGTTGAGGTGGGCGATGTCGGCCGCGTTGCGCCGGGCCGCGGCGCGCAGCAGCAGCGGGGCCAGCGGGCCGGGCACGCTGTTCAGCCGCTGCGCGTAGGTCAGCGTGCCGACCATCGCCGTGACGAAGGGGTGCGGCCGGTCCCGCTCGAAGGAGCCGAAGTCGTGCCCGAAACCGGTCCGCGCGATCGTCTCCAGGGTCAGCCGGGTCATGTCGCCGGGGACGTCCACCGTGCGCCCGGCCGCCAGCTGCCGGTCCCAGTGGTCGGTGAGCCGGCCGGCCACCGACAGCATCATCCCGTGGTAGCCCTCCATGGCCTCCCGGCTGAACCCGGGCGCCAGGACGTCGTGCGCCAACTGCCAGTTGGGCTCGTGGTTGTAGGCGGTGAACAGACCGTCACCGGCCACGGGCCGCAGATTGGCGACGCCGAGTCCGACGTGCTTGGCGAACCGGGACTCGTCGGCGAGGTCGGCGACCAGCCGCGCCCCCCACACGAACACGAACTCCTTGCCGAACGCCCGGCGGCGGAAGATCGGCCCGAGCTCGCGCGCGTAGCGCATCGAGTCCTGCAACGGCCGGTGCCGGTCGGCGCCGAGGACATCGCCGAGCAGCGGCAGCCGGTGCGGCGGACGGGGGATGCGGCGCAGCTCGGGCCAGCCCCGCTCGGCGCTCCGGAAGCCCTTCGGCAGCCCGGTCTCCATGGTCTCCGTCGTCGCCGCCATGACGCGATCTCCCTTGATCCAGCGGATGGTTGACGCAGTGACGCGCGCGTGTTGTACGTGGGTTCAATAGCGCGTCCCAGTGTGGTGCCCTTGTTGAATCCGCGTCAAGTAAAGTGACGCCATGCCCGCGAACCAGGGGGAGCGCGCCCGGCGCAGACTCAGCACCGAGGAACGCCGTGAACAACTGCTGTCGGTCGGCGCGAGGCTGTTCTCGGAGAGCCCCTACGACGACGTGTGGATCGAGCAGGTCGCCGAGATCGCCGGGGTCTCGCGAGGGCTGCTGTACCACTACTTCCCGACCAAGCGGGACTTCTTCGCCGCCGTCGTGGAGCGGGAGAGCGCGCGCATGCTGCGCATGACGGCGGCCGAGCCCGGGGTCCCGGTGCGCGAGCAGCTCGCCGCCGGCCTCGACACCTACCTCGGCTACGTCCAGGCGCACGCCCACGGCTTCCGCGCCTTCCACCGCGCCGACGCGGCCGGCGACCAGGCCGTGCGCCGGGTCTACCAGCGGGCGCTGGCCGCCCAGGAGGAGCAGATCCTGGCCGCGCTCGCCGCCGACCCCGAGTTCGGTCCCGCCGTCGAGACCGCCCCGCAGGTGCGCCTGGCGGTGCGCGGCTGGCTCGCCTTCACCACCGCCGTCTGTCTCGAATGGCTGCGCGGGGAGGGCGAGTCGAGTCGCGAGCAGGTGCGCGACCTGTGCGCCCGCGCTCTGCTGGGCGTCCTCACTTAGCGGTCGGATCCGGACGTCCTTCGGGGGTCGACCGTGCGACAGCGGCACGCCGGTCTCGGCGGGACGCTGACAGGCCGGCGCCTTGGCCTCGGCGACCGGCACGGGAGTGAAGCGGGCGGGGTGGGCCGCCGCCGTATCCCGTGCGGCGTGTCCGGCGGTCGAGAACTCAGGCGGGGGGCGGGGCTGTCGCCTGGCGCGTCTGCTGGATCAGGACGGCAGTGGCTCGTTCCAGGAGTTCGCAGAGTGCGGCGTGCTCGGAGGGCGTGAACGCGTCGGTCAGTGCGCGCTCAAGGACGATCACCTCCTGGTAGGCGCGGTCGAGGACCGCCTGCCCCTCGGCGGTCAGGGTGGCGATCTGCACTTTGGCGTGCACCGGGGATGCCTCGCGGCGGATGAGTCCCTTGGCCTCCATGTTGGTGAGAACGCTGCTCATGCTCTGCTGAGTCACCCCGCAGGAGCGGGCCAGCTGCGCCCCGGACATGCCGCCCTCACGGGAGAGGGCCAGCAACACGGTGTACTGCGTCATGGTCAGGCCGTAGCCGCGCAGCACTGCCTCATGGTGCGCCATCAGGGCCTGCTCGGACCGCCTGATCCGCGTACAGAGGGACTCCTCGACCGGGGCTTCCACCATGCACTCCCACTCAACTGACAGGTTCATGGGTTGACTCAGGAACCTTATACACGTAGCGTCTCGACTCTCGATTATAAGGATTCTGACTCAACACAGGGGGCTGTGACCATGAAAGCTGTCGTTCTCGACGCCGAGGACCACTACCAGGTCGCCGAACTCGACGAGCCCGCCCCCGGCCCCGGGGAGGTGGCGATCCAGGTCGCCTACGCCGGGATCCAGTGGGGGGACGTCATGGTCCGGGACGGCCACCTCCCCTTCCCGCGCCCCTTCGTCCCCGGCTTCGAGGCGTCCGGGCACATCACCGCGGTCGGCGAGGGCGTACCCGCCCACCGCATCGGTTCGCCCGTCGCCGCGCTGACAACGGCGGGCGCCTGCGCCGAGGTGGTCGTGGCTCCCGCCGTGCTCAGTCTGGACGTCGGCGACCTGCCGCTGCGGACAGCCGCGGGTCTTGGCTGGGCCGCGCCGACCGCCTACGACCTGATCCACACCGCGGCTCAAGTGCGCCCCGGCGACGGCGTGTTGATCCACGCCGCGGCCGGCTCGGTCGGTACGCTCGCCGCCCAGTTCGCCCGGCACGCGGGCGCCGGCCGGGTCGTCGGCGTCGTCGGTGGCGCGGCCAGGGCCGACTACGCCGCCCGGTTCGGCTACGACCAGGTCGTGCTCCGCGAAGAGTTCCCGGCCAAGCTCGACGACGAACGCTTCGACGTGATCCTCGACCCGGTCGGCGGCTCGACCCGCCGCACCGGCCTGGAGCAGCTCGCGCCGCACGGCCGCCTCGCGGTGTACGGCAACCTCAGTACCTACGAACCCGTCCTGGCCGACACCAACGCCCTGCTCACGCAGGGCAAGTCGCTGATCACTTACAACAGCGACCTGCTCGGCCGGACCCACCCGGAACGCCTCGCCGACAGCGCCCGCCGCGCACTCGGTCTCGCCGCAGACGGCACAGTGCGCGTGGACATCACCGCCGAACACGACCTGGCAGACCTGGCCACCGCCGTACAGCGGCTCGCCGAGGGCACCACGTACGGCAAGAGCATCCTCCGCATCGCCTGACGGCACGCGCGGAAGCGCCGACCACGAGGCGGTTCCCCCTGGCTCTCCGCCAGGCGGAAGAGACCGCCCCGACGCGGAGGCCGAGCCCACCGGCCCGCCTCATCACTGCCGGGCAGCGACCCAGGCCGCTGCCCGGCCTGTCGATGCCCCGCACGGCCAGGCCCATCGCGTCAGCCTCGAAGAACTTCCGGATCCGACCACTTGGGCCCGCTCGGACCGCTCGGCCCGCTCGGCCGGAACGCCTCCTCCGTCGACGTGGCCTGGTTGGCGTGCGCCCCGATGTCCGATAGGTTAGGCAAGGCTTACCTAAAGGAGGTCACGGATGGGTGACACGCAGGAGTGGACGGCCGCCCCCGGCGCGGCGGAACGGGCGCGCTCGGTGCTGGCCGCCGCGTGGTCGTGCGCGGTGACCGCGGACGGCGTCCGCGAGGAGTACGTCGGCGCGCACACCGTCACCGACGACGGCGCGGTACGGCTGGCGGTGCCCGACGACAGCGGCCTGTTCGGGGCGGTGCTGTGCGCCCCGCGCCAGGAACCCTCCGCCCTGCTGGAGTTCGCCGACGTGGCGCCCGTACCGGTGCGCCACCGCATCCGCGCCCGGCTCTTCCTGTCCGGCTGGTTCGCCCCGTCCGAGGGCACCCTTCTCTTCCGGCCCACCCGCGTGGTGCTGCGCCGGTCCGCCGGGGCCGTGGTGGTCGACCTGGACGAGTTCACCGCCGCCCGGCCCGACCCCCTGGCCGGCGCCGAGTCCCGGCTGCTCACCCACCTCGCCGACGCCCACCCGGACGCCGTCGAGCGGCTCACCCGCCTGGTGCGGCCCGAGAGCCTGCACGCCGCGACCCGGGTGGTGCCGCTCGCCGTCGACCGGCACGGACTCACCCTGCGCATCGAACGCACCCGCGCCCACGGCGACGTACGACTGCCCTTCCACACGCCCGCGGACGACGTCACCCAGCTCACCGAGCGCGTGCACGCCCTGCTCGCCCAGGCCAGTACGGCCGCCTGCCCCCGGGCACTACAACGGCAGCGCGCAGACGGCGACGGGTGAAGCGAACGGCTCACCGGCCGGGCGGAGTTCACCGCTGTCGGCGGCGACGCGGAAGACGGTGACCGTGCCCGAGCGCTGGTTCGCCGCGAACAGCAGCCGGCCGTCGGGCGAGAACGCGATCTGCCGGGGGAAGTCCCCGCCCACCGGTACGGTGCCGAGCAGCCGCAGCCGGGCCCCGCCGTCCTCGACGGCGTACCGCGCGAGGCTGTTGTGGCCCCGGTTGGCGAGGAACGCGTACCGGCCGTTCGCCGTCACCAGGATCTGTGCCGGATAGTTCGTGCCGCCGCCGGACCCCGTCGACTGCGGCTCGCCGATCGTCAGGCGCCCGGTTCCCGGCTCGTACGCGCACACGGCCACGGTGTCGTCCACCTCGTTGGCCAGGTAGGCGTACCGGCCGCCCGGATGGAAGGCCAGATGGCGCGGCCCCGCGCCGGGCCGGGTCCGTGCCCGGGCCACCTCCGTGAGCGTGCCCTTCACCCGGTCGAGGCGGTAGGTGTAGACGGTGTCGGTGCCGAGGTCCACGGCGAGGACGTGCCCGCCGTCCGGACTCGTCAGGAACTGGTGGGCGTGCGGCCCCTGTTGACCGGGACCGGGCGGCGGAGAGCCGTGCGTGACCAGAGCGGTGCGCTCGCCCGGCGCGCCGGAGGCTTCGATCGGGTGCACGGCGACACTGCCCGAACCGTAGTTGGCGCTGAGCAGCCAGCGCCCGGAGGGATGCACCGACAGATGGCACGGGCCCGCGCCGCCGGTGCTCCGGGTGCCGAGGACAAGCCGGTCCGCTAGGCGCACGGCCGTCACCCCGCCGTTCTCCCGCTCGTCCACCGCGTACAGCGTGCGGCCGTCCGGGTGCACGGCGAGATACGACGGGTCGGGCACCCCGGTGAGCGTGCCGGACCCGGTGATCCGGCCCGACTCCGGGTCGTACGAGGCCAGGCCGATGCCGGTGCCGCCGCCCTCGACGGAGGTGTAGGTGCCCACGTACAGCGGGCGCGGACCCGACGGCTTCCGGGGCGGCGGGGCCGCCTCCGGCCTGTCCTGCCCGGCCGGTGTGTCCGTCGGTGGGGCCGCCGGGGACGGCACCATGACGACCGCCGCCGTACCGGCCACGGCGCCGACGAACCGGCGTCTGGTCCAGCCGCCGTGCTCCCGCTCCGGGTGCCGGTTCCGCCGGGGGAGGGGAGACCCTTCCCCCGCCGTCTGTGCCTCCGTGCCCATGCCGCTACCCCAGGTCGTCGGTCGCCCCGCTCGTGACAGTCACCTTGGCCCGCGCACGGCGCCGGGGGCAAGCCGTTGCGGGCAGCGCAACGCCGGCGGTCCCTACCAGTCCCCGTCCTCCACCGGCTTGCCCGGCGCGTCCTTCAGGGGTGTCACCTGGTCGGTGGACGGCGCCTGCCACGGCTCCAGGTCGTCCCCGAGCCACTCGCCGACCGGTTCGACCGCCTCCAGGGTGTCCGTGGGGGCGAGGTCCTCGGCGTCCGCGTCGTAGTAGTCGTACCAGGGCAGGCCCGCCCGGGTGTAGGCCGCCCGGTCCACCGGTGACGGGGGTGGCGCCTCGCCGGTGATCCGGCGCCACTCCGGGGGCGTGACCAGGTGCACGAACACCCGCCCGGCGGGCTGCTCGGACCAGTCGTCCAGCGGCCGGTCGTCCTGGTACACCTCCTGCCGCATCGAGCCGCCGACGCCGAGCCCCATGGCCGTGGCGCGGCGCGGGGGAGCGGCGGCCGGGGCGGGCGGACCGCCGAAGGCCGCGACGGGCGCGGACGGCGGCGATCCGGGGAGTCCGCCGGGGGCCGGGGCGGCCATGGGCAGGGCGGCGCCGTAACCGCCTGGCGCGTCGGCCAGGCGCCGCTGCCGTTCCCCCTCCCGGCGCCGCCACTCGGCGAGGGCGTCCTCCTTGAGCGGGAAGGACCGGAGCTGCACGCCGCCCCACACCTCCTCGCCGGTGACCTGCCCCTCCACGGTCGCGCCCAGCCCCAGTGGTACGGCCACGAACTGGCGGACCGTGCCTTTGCCGGAGTTGATGCCGTCCAGCCAGGGCTGGCGGGGCAGCACCACATAGTTCTGCGGACGCCGGGACAGCCGGTCCCGCCAGGGCTCGCCGGACACCGCGCACACCTTGCCCACACCGACCTGGAGCGCGGCCGGCTCCGACGCGGCGAAGCTCAGCCACATGGCCTCGCGCAGATACACCGGCAGCATGACGCCGCCGCGCGCCCGCATCCACGCGGGCACCCGGTCGGCGTGGTCGGCCACCCGCCGGACCGGGAACTCGCCGAGCCCCGGCGGCAGCGGATGCGTACCGCTCTCGGGCAGGCGCAGCGTGCGGACGAACCGCACCGCCACGCCGCCGGGCAACCGCAGCGTGTTCCCGTCGATCCGGACTCCGTCACCCGTCATCCGTACGCTCCTTCGCCTCCGGCGCGGTCAGCGGCCATCCGCACGTTCCGTCCTTCGGTGCGGTCGGTGGTCGTCGCCGTGCGTTGCGTGTCTTGCGGTGCGGTCGGCGTTCGTCGCCGTGTGTTCCGTGTCGTGCGGTGCGGTCGGCGGTGTGCGTTCCGAATCCTCCGGTGCCGTCAGCGGCCGTCCGTCGCTTCCTCGTCCGCGTCGCCGGACCGCCCCGGCGCCTTCCTCACCGATAACGCTCACCGAACCCCGCGCGGTTCCGCCACAGTTCCTCCTGGACCCCGAGGCGGTCGCGCAGCCAGGCGATCCGGGGCAGCTTGGCCCGGTGCCCGCGCGAGACCCGGTCCAGCTCCTCCAGCAGGCGGCGGGTGCGGTGCTCGGTGTTCAGCTCGTCGATGATCCTGGTCGTCTCGGTCAGGACCGCCCCGAGCAGCTGCCAGTTCGCCCAGTCCTTGCGGATCTCCTCCTGGAGCAGCTCGGCCAGCCGGTCCCGGGTGCCGGCCGCCGTGTGCAGCTCGGCCGACAGCCGTGCCTCCGCCGACTCGGCGTTCTCGCTCAGATGGGTCGTCACCAGCACCGCGAAGCTGACCACCGCGTCGGCGATCTCCGACAGCAGTTGCTCCACGGTCGCCCCCACCCGGGGCGGGAACAGTTCCTCCGGCCCACGGGCCTTCGCCAGGTCCGTGAACGAGCGGGCCAGCACCCGCAGCACCACCGTGCAGATCTCCAGCGTGTCCAGACCGGTGCGCAGCACCACCCGGTGCAGCAGTCCCTCCTTCACCCGTGGGTTGAGCCGCAGACTGTCCTCCGCCTGCCGCAGCGCCGCGTCCACCTGCACGATGTCGTGGTCCAGCCGGCGCGCCTCGTGCAGCCGCTCGGCCGCCCGCTCCCAGGGGATCCGGCCCCCCGCCTCCTCGCCCATCCGCAGCATGAGCTGGCGTACCCGGCGGGCCAGGTCCTCGATGGACCGGCCGGCCTCGTCCACCCACACCGGGGGTGGCAGCAGCAGGTTGCAGGCGGTGCCGACGACCGCGCCGATCAGCGTCTCGACGATCCGTGCCCAGGCGGTGAACCCGACCGTGGTGACACCGAGCACCAGCATGGCGCTGATCGCCACCTCGGCGACGTACTCGTCGACGCGGACCAGGTGTCCCACGGCCAGCGCGGCGACGATCAGCAGGGCGAGGCTCCACCAGGTCAGGCCCACCAGCACGCTGAAGGCGATGGCGACCAGGACACCGGCGACCACGGAGTTCACCCGGCGGATGCCGTTGGTGAGCGTGGCGTAGAAGGTCACCTGGACGACCAGCAGCGCGGTCAGCGGCGCGGTGAGCGGGGCCGGCTCGGGGCTCAGTCTGAGGGCGATCACGTAGGCGACCGTCGCGGCCGCGGCCGACCGTAGCGTCTGGACGACCACCGGCTCCCGACGGCGCTTCGCCAGACGCAGTAGTCCCGTGGTCAACTTTCGTTCGCGCATCCCTTGGCCTGTTCCCGTTCATCGGGTGCGTCGAACGTAGCTGTTTGTGAGCTGGTTCCGCCTGATTTGGGCCAGATGGTTACGCGTACAGCTTGTCGATGAAAGCGGCCAGGTTGCCCGTCGTGCGCGCGATCTGCTCCTCCAGGGCCAGGCTCTCCTCGAACCGGGTGCCGGACTCGGGGGTCTTCCTGCCGCGCACGTA
Organism: Streptomyces sp. NPDC017676; assembly: GCF_044329325.1. Taxonomy (NCBI): domain Bacteria; kingdom Bacillati; phylum Actinomycetota; class Actinomycetes; order Kitasatosporales; family Streptomycetaceae; genus Streptomyces; species Streptomyces sp. NPDC017676. Next base: position 362,053 of record NZ_JBIRJA010000004.1, read on the forward strand.
CAGCGAACAGGCCAGGTCGGTGCACATGTACAGCCCGACCGAGTTGCCCTCCCGGCCTGCCGCGCCCGCCTTCCGCGCGGTCATCAGCGACACCCCGCCGCCGGGATGCGTGGTCAGACACAGCGAGCACATGCTCCGGTGCAGGAAGCCGTGGTGAGAGGCGGGGAAGCGCAGGGCCACGCCGACGAGCCGGCCCTCCCGCTCCGTGACCAGATAGCTGCGGTCGGGGGCGCCTGGATCGCGCCAGCCGAGGAAGTCCAGATCGCCCCAGGGGCGGTCACCGAGATCGCGCGGGACGGCCAGGCGCTTCGCCTCGCCTTTGGAGCAGTTGACGAACGAGTTGCGGATGTCCTGCTCGGTGAGCGATCTCATGGGGGGAGGTCCTTCCGGATTGCCAGTGCGAACGAACCTAGATGGTCTAGGTTGGGGACTATCCTATTTAGCTGTACGGGGGTGGGCCAATGGATTTCCGGTGGAGGCTGCCCGGGCTGCCGCAGCGTGCCCGGCGGGCGCTGGACCATGTCAGCGGCACCGCGTCCGGCCCACCGCTCGACCCCGGCCTGCGCATCACGGTCAACTTCCACCCCGACCGGATCTCCGGCGGACTGCCGATCCTGGAGTCGCTGGCCCGGGACGGCGCGTACCACTCGCAGTTCGTCACCGGCACCAGCAACGGCGGCCTCACCGCGCACCCGGGCGGCGACCGGACGCTCTGGGAGAGCCGGATCTTCGGCGGTGCCTACGACGACGCCGACCCGGCCGAGCGCCCGGTGTACGGCGCGCTGGACTTCCGGCGCCAGGTGGTCGGCGCGGCCCCCCGCTTCGGCTCCTCGCACCTCAGGCTCTCCGGAGCGGTCCTGGCCCGGGCCACCTTCTGCTACCCGGACAGCTCGGCCGGCCCCGGCGACTTCGGCGTGGCCGGTGCCATGCCGCTGATCTCCCTCGCCGAGGCCGACGAACAGGACGCCCTCAACGACTACATCGAGGCCCAGGTGCACGGGGGTGTGCTGCTCGACCGGGACGTGGAGGCGCTGGTGCTGGACGCGAGCTACCGGGGCACACCGGTGGAGACGGCCGCCCGGCGCCTGCCCTTCCCGCTCATCTGGCACCCCGGCTACCGCCTCACCGTCGCCGAGCTGCGCCGCCACGCCGACTACCGCGGTCCCGAGTACGCCGACCTCGGCGCCCGCATCTCCGAGCACGGCCTCATCACCCCCCGCGTGATCGGCGACGCGGCCCGCACCGCCCGGTACGACCTCCAGGACCTCAAGATGGTCTGGCACACTCTGGCCCGCTTCGGAGCCCCGGAGGGCGCGGGAACGGCGAGACTCCCCCCGCCACCGACCGTCCCGCCTCCCACGGGCGTCGCGGCCGATCCCGGGGACCCTGCGGTGATGGCTGGCACGGACACCGCGGCCGATCCCGGGGGTCGCACGTCCATGGCTCCCACGGTCACTGCGGCCGATCCCGGGGACCCCGCGTCCATGGCTCCGACAGGCACCGCGGCCGATCCCGGGGACCCCGCGTCCATGGCTCCCACGGGCGCCGCCGCCGTGCAGATCCCGCCGGAGCGCAGCGGCTGAGGTTCCCGGTGGCCTGCGGCCGCGGATGCTGTCCTCATGGCTTCGACGGGTGCCGCCACGAAGCGCTGCCGTTGCTCGGACACCCCCACCGCCGAATTGCTCTCCCGTCCCGGCCGCCGTCAGCGTCCCCCGGACGAACCGCCCCGCCCTCCCCTCGTGCCCCCGGCGCGCCCGCTGCTCACCGCCCGTCCGTCGCCGTCCCCGGCTCCGGTGGCCACACCCCCGTGGCCAGTACCCCCATCGCATAGGCCCGGGCGACCAGTTCCGTGCGGTTCGTGGCGTTCCAGCGTGCCGACAGGCGGCGCAGGTGGTAGGTGACGCCGTCCCTGGTGAGGCCCAGTTCGCGGGCGGCGCGGGCCGTCGTGGCGCCGCCGGCCAGCAGGGCCAGGACCCGTCGCTCGGTGTCCGTGACCCGTACCGGCTCCGGTTCCGGTGCGGGGCGCTCGCCCAGGACCCGCAGCATCACCAGCAGCGCCGGTGTCTCCTCCACGCTGTCGCTCACCGGGTCCGCCGTCAGCTCCCCGTGCCGCTCGGCCCCGCCGGGCGCCCGCCAGCACACCGACACCTGGTAGCGGGAGCGGTGCCGCAGCCGCAGCGCCTCGGCGATCCGCTCCACCTGGCCGGCCTGCTGCGGCCGGAACAGCTCCAGCACATGCCGGCCGCGCAGCCGCCCAGGGGTCGTACCGCACTCCGCCGCCATGGCGGGGTTCGCCAGGACGACCTGGCCGTACACATCGCACACGGCCACCGGTACCGCCACCCGGTCGAACAGCATCTGCGCACGGTTGCGCCACACCACCGCGTCGGCCCGTCCCGCTTCCATGGCATCTCATCCAAGAGGAAAGACCAGGTCAGCGGCAACTTGGCGGCAAGGACCCGGCCGCTGGCCGCGACGGCCCGGGGCGCGCAAGTCCCGGCGCGCACTTTCCACTGCACGATCGTGTAGTACCACGGCCCCGGCGCCCTCCGCCCGTCGACCACCCTGGAACGCAGTACGTCCGTTACCGCGAAAGGCAGTTGCCGCGCCATGCCCCCCACCGCACTGCGCCCCGAACCGGCCGGAACCCTGACCGGCGTCCCCGTCGTCGACATCACCGCCACCGGCCCCGGCCGCACCCCCGTCCAGCAGACCATGGCGCTGATGCGGGAGCACGGCCCGGTGCTGGTGCGGCGGCTGCACGGGCGGGACGTGATGTTCGTCGCCGACGCGGACCTGGTCGCCGATCTGGCCGACGAGGAGCGGTTCGCCAAGCACGTCGGGCCCGCCCTGAGGAACGTGCGGGAGTTCGCCGCCGACGGCCTGTTCACGGCGTACAACGACGAGCCCAACTGGGCGAAGGCGCACGACATCCTGATGCCCGCCTTCGCGCTGGGCTCGATGCGCGCGTACCACCCGGTGATGCTGAGGGTGGCCCGGCGGCTCATCGACGCCTGGGACCGTGCGGCGCGGGCCGGCCGGCCCGTCGACGTTCCCGACGACATGACCCGGATGACCCTCGACACCATCGGACTGGCCGGATTCGACTACGACTTCGGGTCGTTCGAGCGCGCCGAGCCGCACCCCTTCGTGGAGTCCATGGTCCGCTGCCTGGAGTGGAGCATGACCCGCCTGGCCCGCACCCCCGGCCAGGACCACACGGCGGCCGACGCGGCCTTCCGGAAGGACGCGGACTACCTGGCCGGCGTCGTGGACGACGTCATCGCCGCCCGCACCGGCACCGACCAGAGCGGCGCCGAGGACCTGCTCGGTCTGATGCTCAGCGCCCCGCACCCCGCCGACGGCACCACCCTGGACCCGGCCAACATCCGCAACCAGGTCATCACCTTCCTGATCGCCGGCCACGAGACCACCTCCGGCGCGATGTCCTTCGCCCTCTACTACCTGGCCAAGCACCCGGCCGTACTCCGGCTCGTGCAGCGCGAGGCCGACGCGCTGTGGGGGGACACGCCCGACCCCGAGCCGTCGTACGAGGACATCGGCCGGCTCGCCTACACCCGCCAGGTCCTCAACGAGGCGCTGCGGCTCTGGCCGACGGCCGCCGCCTTCGGCCGGCACGCCCGTGAGGACACCCTGCTCGGCGGCCGGATCCCGCTGCGCGCCGGCCAGGCCGTCACCGTGCTCACCCCGATGCTGCACCGCCAGCCGGTCTGGGGCGACAACCCGGAGCTGTTCGACCCCGAGCGGTTCACCCCCGAGGCCGAGGCGGCCCGCCCGGTGCACGCCTTCAAGCCGTTCGGCACCGGCGAACGCGCCTGCATCGGACGGCAGTTCGCGCTGCACGAGGCGACCATGCTGCTCGCCCTGCTGGTCCACCGCTACCGGCTGCACGACCACGCGGACTACCGGCTCACCGTGAAGGAGACCCTCACCCTCAAGCCCGAGGGCTTCACCCTCACGCTCACCCCGCGCACCGCCGCCGACCGCGTGCACGCGTCCCTGCCCGGCGCCGCCGCCGTGTCCGCCGCCGGCACACCCGCCCCGGACGCCCTCCCGGCCCGGGTCCGCCCCGGCACCCGCGCCCTCTTCCTGCACGGCAGCAACTACGGCACCTGCCGGGACCTCGCCACCCGGCTCGCCGACGAGGCCGCCGCCGTCGGCTGCGCCACCGAGGTCGCCGCCCTGGACGCCTACGCGGGCGGCCTGCCCACCGACCGGCCCGTCGTCATCGCCGCCGCCTCCTACAACGGCCGACCCACCGACGACGCCCGCGCCTTCACCGCCTGGCTCGACGGCACCCCCGACCTGACCGGAGTGACCTACGCCGTCCTCGGCGCCGGCGACCGCAACTGGGCCGCCACCTACCAGCAGGTCCCCACCCGGATCGACGCCCGCCTCGCCGAACTCGGCGCCACCCGGCTCACCGAACGCGCCGCCGCCGACGCCTCCGGCGATCTCACGGGCGCCGTACGGGAGTTCACGGCCCGGCTGCGCACCGCCCTCCTCCGGGAACACGGCGACCCGGACGCCGTCCACGCCACCACGGACGAGCCCGCCCACGCCTACGCGGTGCGCACCCTGACCGGCGGTCCGCTGGACGCCCTCGCGGAGCGGCACGGGCTGGTCCCGATGACGGTCACCGAGGCGTACGACCTCACCGCGCCCGGTCATCCGCGCACCAAGCGGTTCCTGCGCGTCGCCCTGCCCGAGGGCGTCACCTACCGCACCGCCGACCACCTGACCGTCCTGCCCGCCAACGCCCCCGAGCTGGTGGACCGCGCCGTCGCCGCCTTCGGCCTCGACGCCGACGCCGTCCTGGACATCCGGCCCACCCGTCCGCGCCCCGACCGCCTCGCCGTCGACCGGCCCTTGACGGTGCGGCAACTGCTCACCCATCACGTCGAGCTGCAGGAACGGCCGACCGGGCGCCGGCTGGTCCTCCTGGCCGAGGCGAACCCCTGCCCGCCCGAGCGCGCCGCCCTCGCGGCCGTGCCCGGCGACGACCCGCGCACCCTGGTGGAGCTGGCCGAGGACCACCCCGCCCTGCGCGGTGCCCTGGACTGGCCGCTCCTGCTCGACCTGCTGACCCCGCTGCGTCCCCGCCACTACTCCATCTCCTCCGCACCGGTGGTCGACGCCCGCCACGCCGACCTGATGGTGTCCGTGCTCGACGCCCCCGCGCGGTCCGGCAAGGGCCGCCACCGCGGCACCGGCTCCGGCCACCTGGCCTCCCTGCGGCCCGGTGACACCGTGTACGCCCGTGTCCAGCCCTGCCGGGAGGCGTTCCGGATCGACCACGCGGCGCCGGTCGTGATGGTCGCCGCCGGCACCGGGCTCGCCCCGTTCCGGGGTGCCGTCGCCGACCGCCTGGCCGCCCGCCGTACCGGCGCCCGACTCCCCGCCGGGCTGCTCTACTTCGGCTGCGACGCCCCGGACGCCGACTACCTGCACGCCGAGGAGCTGCGGGACGCCGAGCGGGCCGGCGCGGTCTCGCTGCGGCCGGCCTTCAGCGCCGCGCCCGAGAACGGTGCCGCCTTCGTCCAGCACCGCATCGCCGCCGAGGCCGGTGAGGTCTGGGAGCTGCTGAGCGCCGGTGCCCGGGTGTACGTCTGCGGCGACGGCGCCCGGATGGCTCCCGGCGTCCGCGCCGCCTTCCGTACCCTGTACCGGGAGCGGACCCCCGGCGCCGACGAGGCCGCGGCCGAACGCTGGCTCGACACGCTGGTGGCGGACGGGCGTTACGTGGAGGACGTGTACGCGGCGGGCTGAGCCGCCGGGGGAGGGGTGCGGGGTGCGGGACACGGAGGAACGAGCCCGTCGGATCCTGGCCACGGCGGGCCTGCCGCCCGCCCGGCCCGGCGGGGTGCGCCCCCTCGGCGGCGGCACCTACAACACCGTCGAGGAACTACGGCTCACCGACGGCCGCCGCTATGTGCTGAAGACCGCGCCGGACGGACCGGGCCTGCGCTACGAGTCCCGGCTGCTGCGCTCGGAGGAGGAGTTCTGCCGCGCCGCCGCCGAGGCCGGTGTCCCCGCACCCCGCACCGTGCACACCGACGGCGGCCCCGCCGCACGGCACACCCTGCAGACCCACTGCCCCGGCGCCCCCTGGGACGACTCCCTCACCGCCGCCGAACGGGCCGCGCTGCGCCGGGAGCTGGGCGGCCACGTGGCCCGGCTGCACCGGGTGACCGGCCCCGGCTTCGGCTACCCGTCCGGCGCGCTCGGCCCGCTCGCCCCGGACTGGCGGACGGCGTTCACCGCGATGACCGACGCCGTGCTGGCCGACGCCCGCGACTACGCGGCCGACCTGCCGTGCCCCGTGGACGAGGTGGCCCGCACCCTCCGCTCCGGTCACGACGTGCTGGAGGAGGTCACCGTCCCGCGCGTGGTCCACTTCGATCTGTGGCCGGGCAACATCCTGGTCCACCGCACCCCGGCCGGACCCCGTGTCGGCGGACTCGTCGACGGCGAGCGCATGTTCTTCGGCGACCCGGTCGCCGACTTCGTCTCCCTCGCCCTGCTGGACGACATCGAGAAGGACCAGGACTTCCTCGCCGGCTACCGGGACGCCGGCGGCCGCGTCCGGTTCGACCGTTCGGAGCGGCTGCGGCTCGCGCTCTACCGCGCCTATCTCTACCTGATCATGCTGGTCGAGACGGTTCCCCGGGCGGTCGACGCGCAGCGGCGGCGGTGGACCCGGGAGACCGTCGGGCCGGAACTTGTCGCCGCGCTGGACGAGATCAAACGTCTCCGCCTTAGCTCATAGCGTGAACTAAGGGTTGGGGGAATGTCGCGCCCCGGCTGTCCGAAGGGGTATGTTGCAGGTCGGGCAGGGTTCGTGAAGGGAGCCACATGGCGGCGCGCAACGGGCGCACGGTACGCGACCTGAGACGAGGCAACCGGACGGCGGTGCTCCAGCGGCTGTACTTCGACGGCCCCCTCAGCCGGTTCGAGCTGGGCCCGGCCACCGGACTCAGCTCCGGCTCGGTCAGCAACGTGGTCGCGGACCTGATCGCCGACGGACTGGTCGAGGAGGCCGGCAGCGTCGACTCCGACGGCGGCCGGCCGCGCACGCTGCTGCGCGTCGCCCCGCACAGCGGCCAGATGATCGGCGTGGACGTCGGCGAGACCCGCGTCCGGGTCGAGCTGTTCGACCTGGCCCTCACGGAACTGGCCCGCGTCGAACGCCCGTTGACCCCGCAGGGCTACGACGTCGACGTCATCGCCGGCCACATCCGCGACGGCGTCGCCGAGGTCCTCACCGCCGAACAGGCCGCCCCCGACCGGCTGCTCGGTGTCGGCGTCGGCGTCCCCGGCATCGTGGAGCACACCCCGGACCGGGGGGCCGTCGTGCACGGGCAGACCATCGGCTGGGACGCGGTCCCGCTGGAGGAGCTGCTCCGCTCCGCCTCCCGGCTCCCCGACGGGGTGCCGTACTTCATCGACAACGGGGCCAAGACGCTCGGCCAGGCCGAGATGTGGTTCGGCGCGGGCCGCGGCGCCCGCAACGCCGTCGTCGTCCTCTTCGGCTCCGGCGTCGGCGCCTGCCTGGTCACCCCCGAGGTGGAGCACGGGCGGGCCGTGGAGTGGGGCCATCTGACGGTACGGGTGCGCGGGCGCCGCTGCCGCTGCGGTGCGCCGGGCTGCCTGGAGGCCTACGCGGGCGCCGAGTCGCTGCTCGCCCGCTGGCGCGAGGAGGGCGGCCGGCCGCCCGAGGACACCGACGAGGAGACCGCGCTCACCGCGATGCTCGCCGCCGCGTACCCGTCCGAGGGCGGTACGGCCGACCCGGTCGCGCTGGCCGTCCTGGAGGAGACCGCCGAGTACCTGGGCGCCGGCCTGTCCGACCTGATCAACCTCTTTCAGCCCGAGCGTATCCTCATCGGCGGCTGGGCCGGGCTCCAGCTCGGCACGCGGTTCCTGCCCGCCGTACGCCGGCACGCGGCCACGTACGCCCTGCGGCACCCGGCGGACAAGGTCACGATCGACCTCGGCCGGCTGGGCCCGGACGCGGTCACCGTCGGCGCCGCGATCCTGCCGCTCGCCGACTTCTTCGCGAGCGGCGGGCGCCGCCCCGAACCGGCCACCGAGGACCGGCTGCCCGCCTGGCGGACAGCACTCCAGGAACGCGCCCCGCACTGAGGGGGCCGGGGCGGGCAGGGGTGCCCGGGACGGGGCCGACGTCCGCCGGGTGGGGGTCACGCGGCCGGGGCAGGCCGGGGCGCCCGAGACCGGGCCGACGACCGCCGGGTGGGGGTCACGCGGCCGGGGCAGGCCGGGGCGCCCGAGACCGGGCCGACGACCGCCGGGTGGGGGTCACGCGCCCGGGGCAGGCCGGGGCGCCCGAGACCGGGCCGACGACCGCCGGGTGAGGTCACACGCCCTGGGCGACCCGCGCCGTGGGCGAAACCGCCGTGTGCTGGAACCGGCCGCTCTGCCTGATGTGCGCCGGCCCTGCCCGGTCCGAGCCGGTCCTGCCGGGTTCAGGCCGACGTGTCCCGGGGGGAGCCGATGGCTGCCGGACTCTGGGCCGGCGGAGAGCGCTGCCCTGATGCCTCAGGCGCGCGGCCCCGCGATCAGTCCGACGGCTCGTCCGGCGTCGGGTGTTCCGACTGTGCCGTGCCCGGCCGGGACGCGCCCCGGGGGCCGGTGCCGGCCTCGTCCGTGTCCGGTGCGACGTCCTCGTCCGCTTCGGCGGCCGCGTGCCTCGGGGACACGTCCCACGGGTCCTCTTCGGGCCGGGCCTGCTGGTCGGGCATGTCCCGGGGCACCGGCCGTTGCTCGGCCCCGGACCCGGAACCAGGTTTGCGCGCCGTCATGGTCTTCTCCGCTCCTCGTGGGCTCGTTCGGTGCTCAGGACGCGCTCAGCCGACCTTCCGCCCGCGCATCGGCTCGGTCTCCATCCCGCCACCCTTGCGCAGGCCGTCCAGGAACTCCTGGATCACCTCGGTCGCCGTGTGCCGGGGCTCCCAGCCCAGTTCGGCGCGCGCCCGCGCGCAGTCCATCAGCGGCAGCCGCAGCACGGCGTCGAACAGGTGCGGCGACGCGGGCAGCAGGTGCAGCCCCCAGGCGGCGGCGATGGCCGTGCGGGCCGCCGTACGCGGCAGCCGTACCGGCCGGGAGCCGAGCAGCTCGGCGAGCACACCGGCGTCCAGCGCGGGGTCGGCGGCCAGGTTGAAGGCGCCCCGGGCGCTGTCCGAGCGCACCGCGAGCCGGTAGGCCTCGGCGGCGTCGTCCGTGTGCAGGGCCTGTACCCGCAGACCGGGGATGTCCGGCAGGAACGGCAGCAGGTCCGGCCGGGCCAGCGGACCGGGCAGGAACCGCCCGCCGAAGATCCGCCGCTGCTCGCTCGCCGACTCCCACTTGAACAGGAAGGCCGGGCGCATCCGGACCACCCGCACCTCGGGGTGGTCGCGCTCGAACACGTCCAGCGTGCGCTCCAGGTAGGCCTTCTCCCGGCAGTACGCGGCGTCCGGCCAGCCGTGCGTCGGCCAGGACTCGTCCACCGGGCGGTCCTTCGGACCCGGCGAGTACGCCCCCACGGAGGAGGCGTGCACCAGCACCGGCACCCGGGCCGCGGCGACCGCCTCGAACACCCGGATGCTGCCGAGCACATTGGTCCGCCAGGTGGTGGCCGGATCGTGCGTCGGCTGGAAGGCCCAGGCCAGATGGATCACGGCGTCGGCACCCTCGAACCGCTCGGCGAGGTTCGCGCGGTCCCCGGCGAGGTCCACGGCGGACCACTCGGTCTTCGGCGGCGACCACTCGGGCGTCCGCCGGGCCAGCCCGCGCACGGACTTGATGTCCGGGTCCTCGGAGAGCAGGCGCACCACGCTCGTCCCGACGTTGCCGGTGGCGCCTGTCACGACGACCCTGCTGCCCGCTGAGCTGCTCACCTTCGGCTCCTCTCGTCGGCGTGGCGGAGGCTGCGACGAGCGCCCGGGTACCCGGGCGCCGCGGCCGCACACGCGGCCCGGGGGCGGCATGAGGAAGCCCCGGCCGTGACGGGGGAATCACGACCGGGGCGGTCAGGTGGTGGGGGCGGATGGCGGTCGCCTCTCGGCGAGACGCTCCACAGGGCTTCAGCCGAACGATCGTCCCTGTGGGCAAAAGGTGAGGCCCGGGGACACTGTCCCATCCGCACCCACGGCTTGTTCAACGGGCAACCACACCCTGGTGTTCCAGCCCCCTACGTGACGTGCGTCACCACCGGAACCGCTCAGGCCAGCGGGCTCCCGGCCAGCCGCGCCAGCAGGTCCGCGGGGTCCGCGTACACCGCCTCCGCCCCCGCCTCCTCCAGATCGGCCCGGGGGATCCCGCCGCACAGCACGCCCAGACAGCGCACCCCGGCCTTGCTGCCCGCCCGCATGTCCCACACGGTGTCCCCGACGAACACCGCCCGCGAGGCCGGCACCCCGGCCAGCTCCAGCGCGTGCTCCACGGGCTCCGGGGCCGGCTTGCCCTCCCGCACGTCGTCCGCGCTCGCCGTGGCCGCGATGGCGTCGTCCGCGTCGATCGCCCGGCGCAGCGCACCCAGCTCGGCACCGCTCGCCGAGGTGGCGAGGACCACCGTCCAGCCGTCCCCGTGCAGCCGCCGCAGCAGCTCGCCGGCCCCGGGCAGGGCGGGGAGCCGGTCGAAGTACTGGCCGTACAGTGCCGTGTGCGCGGCGCTCAGTTCGGCGTCCTGTTCCGGGTCCCGGTCGTCGCCGAGCAGATGGGCGACGAGGTCGGTGGAGCCGAGGCCGACGGCCCGGTGCACGGCGTGCATGGGCACCTCGTGGCCCGACTGCCGGAACGCCTCCCACCAGGTCACGACGTGCAGGTGATTGGTGTCGACGAGGGTCCCGTCGACGTCGAACACGGCGGCACGGTCCATCCCAGCTCCTCTCCGTCAGCCCGGGTCCTTCCTGTCAGGCCCAGGTCTTCGCTGTGGGCCGCGGGTTCTTCCCGTCAGCCCCAGGCCCTCGCTGTGGGGCCCGGGTTCTTCCCGCCAGCCCCGGGTCCTCACCGTGGGCCCCGGGTCCTTCCCGTCAGCCCGGGTCCTCACTGTCGGCTCCCGGAGCGGGTACCACGCGCGGAACCCGCCACGCGTGCCGGCAGCCGGCCCTCGTGCGTCCAGCCCAGCAGCTCGTCGGCCGACCAGGTGGTCACGGCGCGCTCGGGCGGCACCCCGCACTCCTCGGCCCGGGCGCAGCCGAGGATCTGCCAGTCCAGCTGGCCGGGCGCGTGCGCGTCGGTGTCGACCGAGAACAGCACCCCGGCCTCGACCGCCCGGCGCAGCAGCCGCCGGGGCGGGTCCAGCCGTTCCGGACGGCTGTTGATCTCCACGGCGGTCCCCGACTCGGCGCACGCGGCGAACACCTCGTCCGCGTCGAACTGCGACTCGGGCCGCCCCCGGCCCGTCACCAGCCGCCCGGTGCAGTGCCCGAGGACGTCGGCGTGCGGATCGCGCACGGCGGCGACCATCCGCCGGGTCATGGAGCGGGCGTCCATCCGCAGCTTGGAGTGGACCGACACCACGACCACGTCCAGCCGCTCCAGCAGCTCCGGTTCCTGGTCCAGCGAGCCGTCCTCCAGGATGTCGCACTCGATGCCCGTGAGCAGCCGGAACGGCGCCCAGCGCGCGTTCAGCTCCGCGACCACCGCCAGTTGCTCCCGCAGCCGCTCGGGCGACAGCCCCCGGGCCACGGTCAGCCGGGGCGAGTGGTCGGTGAGCGCGGTCCACTCGTGCCCCAGCCCGGCCGCCGCCCGCCCCATCTCCTCGATCGGGCTGCCGCCGTCGGACCAGTCCGAGTGCGTGTGACAGTCCCCGCGGATCAGCGCCCGCAGCCCGGCCCCGGCCGCATCGGCGTCGGCCGGCGCCCCGGCCTCCTCCTCCAGCTTGCGCAGGTACCCGGGCACCTCACCGCCCAGCGCCTCCCGAACCACTTGAGCGGTCTTCGGCCCGACCCCCTTCAGCGACTCCAGCGTCCCGGCAGCGGCCCGCTCGGCCACCTCGCCCTGGGGCAGCGCGGCCAGCGTCCGGGCGGCGGTACGGAAGGCCCGTACCCGGTAGGTGGGCGCGAGCGCCCGCTCCAGAAGGAACGCGATCCGGTCGAGGGCGGCGACGGGGTCCATGAGAACCAAGGGTGCACCAGGTGCCCCCGAGGGGCGCGGGGAACCAGCTCGGCCGGCCACGGATCACCCGCGGCCCACGGCCATCCGTGCCCGCAGCGAGCGGGGCCGTTTGCCGCCACCACCCCCGGGTACTGCGTGACCCGTCCACGTGACCCACCGTGAGGAGGCTCGTCATGTCCGTACCGGATGCGCAGCGAACGGCCGTGGTGACCGGCGCGGACAGCGGCATCGGCCGGGCCACCGCCGTACGGCTGGCCGAGGCGGGCCTGGACGTCGGCATCACCTGGCACACGGACGAGAAGGGCGCCGAGGAGACGGCGGAGGAAGTCCGCGCGCACGGCGGGCGCGCCGCCGTGAGCCGGCTGGACCTGACCCGGCTGCCCGAGGCCGCCGACGCCGTGGACGAGCTGTGCGAGGAGCTCGGCCGGATCGACGTCCTCGTCAACAACGCCGGCACGGGCACGATGACCCCCTACCTCGACCTGACGCTCACGGATGTGCGCCGGGTTCTGGACGTCGACCTCCTGGGACCGTTCCTGCTCGGGCAGCGGGCCGCGCGGCGCATGATCCGGCAGGGCGGCGGCGGCCGGATCGTGAACGTCACCTCCGTGCACGAGCACCAGCCCCGGGTCGGCGCGGCCCCGTACTGCGCGGCCAAGGGCGGGCTCGGCCTGCTCACCCAGGTGATGGCCCTGGAGCTGGCCGAGTACGGCATCACCGTGAACGCGGTCGCGCCGGGCGAGATCGCCACCCCGATGACCGGCCAGGAGGACACCGACGTGCGCACCGAGCGCCGCCCCGGCGTGCCGCTCGGCCGGCCCGGCGACGCCCGCGAGGTCGCCGCCGTGATCGCGTTCCTCGCGAGCCCGGACGCCTCCTACGTCACCGGTGCCTCGTGGAGCGTCGACGGCGGCATGCTGCGCATGGGCCCGCAGGCCGGTTCCCATCTGACCAGCGACGACTGGCGCCGGCCCTGAGGCGGCGGGGAAGGCGCGAGGACGCCGGGGGGAGACCGCGGTGAGGCTGCGCACCAGTTCGCCGGACGGCCCCGGCCACCGGCGCGTCCGCTGCGGCCGGGGCTTCCGCTACCTCGACAGCGCCGGCGAGCCCCTGACCGACCCCGGGCAGCTCGCCCGCATCCGCGCCCTGACCATCCCGCCCGCCTGGCGCGACGTGTGGATCTGCCCCTGGCCCAACGGCCATCTCCAGGCCGTCGGCACCGATGACGCCGGACGCCGGCAGTACCTGTACCACGAGCGGTTCCGGGCCGAGCAGGACGAGGCCAAGCACGAGCACGTGCGGCAGGTGGCGCGGGCCCTGCCCGAGCTGCGCGCCAAGGTGGCGCGGGACCTGGCCGGGCGCGGGCTGAGCCGGGACCGGGTCACCGCCTGCGCGGTCCGCCTGCTCGACCTCGGTTTCTTCCGCATCGGCAGCGACCGGCACACCCGCACGAGCGAGACCTACGGCCTGACGACCATGCTCCGCGAGCACGTCAGCTGCGCACGTGGTGAGATCACCTTCGGCTACCCGGCCAAGGGCGGTACCGAGATGGTCCGCGCCCTCGTCGACGACCAGGTGCACGCGGTCGCCCGGTCCCTGCTGCGCCGCCCGCGCGGCGGCGACCGCTTCCTCGCGTACTGGGACCGCGGCGCCTGGCACGACCTGCACGGCGACGACCTCAACGAGGCCCTGCGCCGGCTGTCCGGCACCGACGTCACCGCCAAGGACTTCCGCACCTGGCACGCCACCGTGCTGGCCGCCGTGGCGGTCTCCGTGACCGCGCGGGGCGCCCGGGCGACCGAGGCCGCCCGGCGCCAGCAGATCGCCCGGGCCGTCCGCGAGGTCAGCCACTACCTGGGCAACACGCCCGCGGTGTGCCGGGCGTCGTACATCGACCCGAAGGTCTTCGAGCTGTTCGAGCAGGGCGTGACCGTCGCCCCCGCGCTCACCCGGCTGGGCGAACACGGGGAGTTCGGGCGTCCGGCGACGCAGGGGGCCGTCGAGGCGGCCGTCCTCGATCTCCTCGACGGCTCCGGTGGACGACCCGTCGGCGCGGGTTGCGTTCTACCCTCGATTGCATGACCGAACAAGCAGCCCCCTACATCTCCCGCCCGCGGATCCTCGTCCTCGGTGTGTGCCCGGGCCGGCACGGCGAACCGCCTTTCCGGATCATGGAGATCGACGGTGAGGTGGTCGGTGAGGCCAGGACCATCACGGACGTGCTGGAGACGGCCGCCGCCTACGGCATCCCCATCCACGACCTGGACGACCCGGACGCGGTCCGCTGGGTGGGCGGCGACAAGTACACCTGGACGCTGCACTGACCTGCCCGAGGGGCAGGCTCAGCCGACCGTCCACTTCTGGTTGGCGGCGCCCGTGCAGGTCCAGATCTGCAGCCGGGTCCCGTTGGCCGAGTTGTTCCCGGTCACGTCCAGGCACTTGTTCGTCTGCGGGTTGACGATGTCGCGGGCGGCCGGGAGGGCCCACTTCTGGGCGGCGCTGCCGTTGCAGTCCCACAGCTGGACGGGCGTGCCGTCGGCGGTGCCGCCGCCGCTGACGTCCAGGCACTTGCCGAGCGCGCGGAGCGTGCCGTCCGAGCCCACCGTCCACGCCTGTGCGGCCGTGCCGTTGCAGTCGTAGAGCTGGACCGGGGTGCCGTTCGCGGGGTTGGCGCCGGCGACGTCCACGCACTTGCCGGCCAGGCCGCGGATCGGCACGCCGGCGGCGCTGTCGCTCGTCGTCACCGACACCGAGTCCACCACCAGCGTCTGCGGGAACTGCGTCGAGCCGTCGGGGTCGCCCGGCCAGTAGCCGCCGACCGCGAGGTTCAGGATCAGGAAGAACGGCTTGTTGAACACCCAGGTCTTCCCGCCCAGGTCGGCCGGGGTGCGCCGCTGGTAGACGTTGCCGTCCACCGACCAGGTGATCGAGTCCGGTGCCCAGTCGACGGCGAAGGTGTGGAAGGCGTCCGCGAAGGCCTGCCCGTTCGGCAGCGAGTAGCCCGCGCCTATGCCGCCCGAGCCGGAGTAGCCGGGGCCATGGATGGTGCCGTGCACGGTCGAGGGTTCAAAGCCGACGTTCTCCATCACGTCGATCTCACCGGAGTCCGGCCAGTTCACCGGCGTGCCGAGCATCCAGAACGCGGGCCACATGCCCTGGCCGCGCGGGATCTTCATCCGCGCCTCCACATGGCCGTACTGGGCGTTGAACTTCCCGGCCGTGTTCAGCCGGGCCGAGGTGTACTGGCAGCTTCCGTACCAGCACTGGTAGCCGGCCGGGTTCTCCTTGCGGGCCGTGATCACCAGATGGCCCTGGCCGTCCAGGGCCGCGTTCTTCGTGCCCGAGGTGTAGTACTGCCGCTCGTGGTTGTTGACGTTGTCGCCGGTCTCCAGGGTCCACTTCGAGGAGTCGACCGCGGCGCCCGCGGGCCCGTCGAAGGTGTCGGAGAAGGTGGTGACGGCCGCCGCCGCGGGGGCGGCGGTGTCGGCGCGCGCCGGGCCGACGGCGGCCGAGCCGATCAGCGCCGCGGACAGGGCGGCCAGGAGACATCTGCGGAGCAGGCGTGGGGAGGCCATGGCTCTCCGTTCATGTGGGGGTGTGAGCGGTGCGCCTCTTGATTTAAGGAGTGAGATAAGGGGCCGTCAATACTCTGGTACGGACCTGCTGCTGACGATCAGCCGGCGGACGGCTCACGCACCCGCCGGTGCACCCCCCGCCCGAGCCGCCGCCCCAGCAGCAGCCAACCCACCAGCGCCCCGGCCGTGTTGAGGATGACGTCGTCGATGTCGAAGGCCCGCCCGGTGACCAGTGCGCCCTGGACCAGCTCCACCATCAGCATCACCAGGGCCGTCAGCGCGAGCACCTGGAGCGCGCCCCGGGCACGCGGCGCGAGGACCGGCACCAGCACCCCGAACGGCACGCCGAGCAACAGGTTCCCGCCGAGCTGCCGGAGCGCGTCCCGCAGCGACGCCTGCTCCAGATAGGCCCTGAGCGAGCGGCCCGGGTGCAGGTTGCTGTGCGTCAGCGGCACCGACGCGGGCGACGGCTGGAGCGTGATGCGGGCCAGGGCGACGGCGAACGCGACCATGCACGCGAAGGCGAGGAGGATCGCCAGCAGCCGGACGGGCAGCGGCCACACGTGCCGTGGGCGGCCCTCTCCGGCGGGACGCCGTTTCCCGGTGTCCTGGTTGGGGCGCCGCTTCCGGGTGGATCGGGGGCGTACCTTCTCGGCCGGCCACCACTTACGGGTGGACCGGGGGCGGACCTCGTCGGCCGGCTGCCGGGCGGGACGGGCCTCCTCGGGCGGCTGCCGTTTCCCGGCGGCGCGCAGGATCTCCGGCAGGCGCGGCACGGTACGGGCCATGTGCTCCTCCACTCGTCAACTTCCGCGTTCCGAACGTCGGTTACCCGCACCACGGCCCAGGATGCCCGCCGCCCGGCCCCGCACCCGTGGTTTCCGTTCACGCCTGCGGGGCACTCCGGGTGCGGACCCGCGTGCCGCCGCTCCCGCCCGGGCCCGGCGGTGCTTGGATGCCCCCAGCGGCACTGCGGTCACATCGCCGCGTATCCGAGCACAGCGGACCGAGGAGGTGCTGCATGACCCGTCGTACGGCACCCCGCGCGGTCCTCCGCGCCGCCGGTGAACTCCTCGCCTGGTGGGTGGTGCTGGCACTGCTCTGGCTGGTGCTGATCAGCACGGTCGACACCCTGGAACGGATCGTCGGCGCGAGCTGTGCCGCCGTGGGCGCGGTCCTCGCCCGGACCGGCCGGCGG
Source organism: Streptomyces sp. NPDC017676 (assembly GCF_044329325.1). Classification (NCBI taxonomy): domain Bacteria; kingdom Bacillati; phylum Actinomycetota; class Actinomycetes; order Kitasatosporales; family Streptomycetaceae; genus Streptomyces; species Streptomyces sp. NPDC017676. The sequence continues at coordinate 378,967 of NZ_JBIRJA010000004.1, forward strand.
GCGGTGAGCTGGCGGTGAACGGCTGGATCCTCGCCGCGACCGTCGAACTGGGCGGGGCGGGCGCGGCCGCCCTGTGGGGCGTGACCACCGGCCCGCCGGCCCGCCGGGTCATCGCCCAGAACCTGACCACTTCCGCCGTCTGCCCGGCCCTGCTGCTCCTCGCCCAGGGCTACGGCCGCCCCGCCTACGTCGACCTCGCCCTGCTGCTGGCCCTGCTCGGTCCGGTCGGCACGCTCGTCTTCGCCCGGCTGCTCTCCGACGACCTGGCCGGGGAGCGCCCGGGCGCGTGGGCGCTGACCTGGACGGCGGCGGGCCTGGGGGCGGCGGTGGTGCTCGCCCTGTGCGTGGCCGGCGCCCCGGGCCGGGCGACGGTGAAGCTCCTGGTGATCGGCGCCCTGCTGATCAGCGGCAACCTGATCGCCTCCCGCGCCCTGGCGGGCGGGTTCCGGGGGGTGGGGGGTGGCTGACGGGACGGAAGGCGTGGCCGGTGCCGGGGGAGTGCCGGGCGTCGGGTGCGTGGTGGCCGGGCAGGCGACTTGCGGCGGCGGCGGGGCCGACGGGACGCGGGGTGCGGCCGGTGGCCGGTACGCCCCGGGCGGCGGGCGCGTGCCCGCCGGTATGCCGAAGGCGGGTGCCGTGTGTCCGACGCCCTGATCGTCGTCGTTCTGCTGCTCGTGGCCGCTGCCGCCACCGCGGCCGTGGTCCAGCGCGACCCCGCCCGCCAAGCGCTCGTGCTGTCCTTCCTCGGCGTGCTGCTGGCCGCGCTGTTCACCGTGCTCCAGGCCCCGGACGTCGGCCTGTCCCAGCTCGCCGTCGGCTCCGCCCTCACCCCCCTGCTGATCATGCTGTCGGTGCGCAAGGTCAGACGCCGGGGCCGTTCGAAGGAGGGGGGCGGGTGAACCGGCTGCGGCTGTGGCTGCTGGCCGTCGGCGGCGCGGGTCTGGCCGCCCTGCTCGTCGCGGCCTGCCTCGACCTGCCCGGCTTCGGCGGGACCCGCCACCCGTACGGCGACCGCGCCGTCCACGCCTCCCTCTCCCGGCACACCGCCAACACCATCGCCTCCGTCAACTTCGACCTGCGCGCCTACGACACCCTGGGCGAGATGAGCATCCTGTTCGCCGCCGTCCTGGGCTGCGTGGTGCTGTTGCGCGAGGCCCGCGACGAGCACCGGGCACGGCCCGAACCCGCCGACGTGGCCCGCCCGGTCCGCCGCTACGCCCTGCTCGTGCTGCCCGTCGCCCTGGTCACCGGCCTGTACGTCATCGCCCACGGCCAGCTCAGCCCCGGCGGCGGCTTCCAGGGCGGGGTCGTCGCCGCGACCGCCCTGCACCTGCTCTACCTGGGCGCCGACTACCACGCGCTGGAACGCGTCCGCCCGCTCGGCGTCCACGAGACCACCGACGCGCTCGCCGTGTCCTCCTACCTCGTGCTCGGCGCCGCCGGAGTCCTCGCCGGCACCGCGTTCCTGGCCAACACCCTGCTGCCGTACGGCACCTTCAACACGCTGTCGTCCGGCGGCACCGTCCCCCTGCTGAACGCGGCCATCGGCATGGAGGTGGCGTGCGCGGTCGTCGTCCTGCTCGCCCACTTCCTCGACCAGGCCGTCGAGATCGAGGGGGAGCAGGCCGAGGGGGAGCAGGCCGAGGGGGAGCGGACCGAGAAGGAGCACAGGAGGGGAACCCCGTGATGCACGTCCTTCCGTACCTGGTCGCCGCCTACATCTTTCTGACGGGCTGTTACGGCCTCGTCACCAGCCGGAACCTGATCCACGCCGTCGGCTGCCTCGCGGTCTGCCAGTCCGCCACCTACGTCCTGCTGCTGGCGGTCGGCTACCGCGACGGCGGCACCGCGCCCGTCTTCTCCGACATCAAGCCCGGCTCCCGGCCGCTGGTCGACCCGGTGGTCCAGGCCCTCACCCTCACCGACATCGTCGTCGGCGCCACCGTCACCGCGCTGCTGCTCGCCCTCGTCCTGCAGATCGCCAAACGGCACGGCACGGTCGACCCAGACGAACTGCGGGAGCTGCGCGGCTGATGCACCACCTGATCCCGCTGCTCGTCGCGATCCCGCTGCTCGGCGCCGCCCTGCTCGTGGCCACGGGCCGCCATCTCCCGAGGATCGCCGCCGAGATCACCGGGTTCGTCTTCTCCGGCGGTACGGCCGCGCTGGCGCTGGTCCTGCTGCTGAACTCGGCCCCGCCGATGGTGGAGTGGGTCGGCGGCTGGCTGCCCGTCGACGGCGAGAGCGTCGGCATCCTCGTGGTCGGGGACGGCCCGGCGCTCGGCATGGCCGCGCTGGCCTCACTGCTCACCCTGGCCGCGCTCGCCTGTTCCTGGCGGTACTTCGACGAGCCCCCGCGCGACCGCACCGGCTCCTTCACCGCGCTGATGCTGGTCTTCCAGGGCGCCATGTGCGGCTTCGCCGTCGCGGGCGACCTGTTCAACGCGTTCGTCTTCTTCGAGCTGATGAGCGTGGTCGCCTACGCCCTGACCGGCTACCGCATCGACGAGGCCAAGGCCGTCCAGGGCGCCCTGACCTTCGGGATCGTCAACTCCCTCGGTGCGTACGCGATGCTGATGGGCATCGCCCTGCTGTACGCCCGTACCGGTGAACTGGCCATGGCGAAGATCGGCCGCGGGCTCGACGCCGCCGGGCAGGGCGGGCCGGACGCGCTGGTCCTCGCCTCCTTCGTGCTGGTGCTGACCGGGCTGCTGGTGAAGGCGGCGGCCGTGCCGTTCCACTTCTGGCTCCCGGACGCGCACGCGGTCGCCCCCACCCCGGTCTGCATGCTCCTGTCCGGCGTCATGGTGGAACTCGGTGCCTACGGCGTGTGGCGGCTGTACGGCACGGTCTTCGCCGGGCCCGGCGGCATCCCCGCCGCCGACCTGACCCGCGCCCTGGTCACGCTCGGCGCCCTCACGGCCGTGACCGGCGCCGTCATGTGCTGGTACCAGCGGCACATCAAACGGCTCCTCGCCTACTCCACCGTCTCCCACACCGGCCTGTTCCTCGTCGGCCTGGGCGTCCTCACCCCCGAGGGCGACGACGGGGTCGCCCTGTACCTCCTCGGCCACGCCGGCGTGAAGGCCGCGCTGTTCGCCTGCGCGGGCGTCCTGCTGGACCGGTTCGGCAGCGTCGACGAGCACGCGCTGCACGGCCGGGCCCGGGGGCAGCTGCGCGCCACCGCCGTGATGTTCGCCGTCGGCGCCCTCGGTCTGGCCGGCCTGCCGCCGTTCGGTACGGCGCTGGGCAAGGCGATCACCGAGGAGGCGGTCGGCGGCCCGTTCACCGTGGTGTACGTGGCCGCCTCCGCGGTCACCGCCGGCGCGGTCCTGCGGGTCACCGCCCGTGTCTTCCTGGGCCTCGGGCCGCGCCCCGAGGACGCGGAGTACGAGACCAGCGGCTCCGACGAGGAACCAGAGACGTCCGGCCCGCTGCGCCGGATCCCGGACACCATGACGACCGTGCCCGCCGTACTGCTGGCCGCCGCCCTCGCCGTCGGGGCGGCCCCGGGCTTCGGCGCCCTGGTCGCCCGCTCCGTCAACGAGGCCGGCTCGGGCGGCGCCCACGCCTCCGCGTACTGGACCCTGCCCGGCGTCCTGCTGGGCGTGGCCTCCACCGCGCTGGCCGTGGCGCTGGCCGGTCTCGCGGTCAGCCGGCCCGGCTGGGTGGCCGCGCCCGACTGGGCCGCACCCCTCAGGCGCCTGCAGTCCGGGCACGTCGGCGACTACGTGGCCTGGCTGCTGGTGGGCGCGACCGTGCTGGGGGCGCTGGCCCTGCCGGGGATCCTCGGCTCCTGATCAGGTTCAGGTGCCGTACGCGATGTGCACCTCCTTGAAACCGAGGGAGCGCAGCAGGCCCTGGAGCATGCCGGTGGTGTTGCGCTCGGCGCGGGCGGTCAGCCCGCTGGTGCGCGCCGCGTCCCCGATGTGCCGGACGGCGAGCTGCTGCACGGCCTGCTCGCTGTTGGGGTTGTCGGAGAACAGGTCACCGAGCCGGTCCAGCAGCCCGCGCTGCTTGGACACCGCGTAGGAGTGGTCGGGGTCGAGGGCCGGCCTGCCGAGCCGTGCGTGCGGCAGCCGGATGGTGGCGGACGTACGGTCGCCGTTGACCGTCACGTCCTTCTCGCCGACCCGGCCCAGGTCGACGTAGGCGTCCACGGTGCCCGCGCCGACGTACAGGGTGCGGGTGCCGCGGATGGCGTCGGGCAGGAACTTCGCGTCCTTGTCCAGGTCCACGACGACCTGGAAGTTGCCCGACGCCGCGTCGTAACGGCTCATGTCCTGGATGGACTTGAGGAGAGCCGGGCCGGAGCGGTCATGGGTCTCGGTGCCGAACAGGTCCTTGATGCCGGGCAGTACGGCCAGCCGGATGCCGGCGAACAGTACGGCGAGCACCAGCACGAGCGCCGCCACGGCCTTGGCCCACCCCGGCAGGCGCCTCACGGAAGTCGTCATCGCGACGGTCCTCCTTCCTGTTGACCGCATTCCCGTCAACAGCCGGACCAGTCAGGGCCGGAGCGGGCCGCCGACCGGTCTCACAGTGAGCCGGACGCGGCCCCGGAGCGGGCCAGGGCCGCGTCCAGGGTCGGATGCGGGGGCAGCAGCCGGGTCAGACCGGTGACCCGGAACACGCGCAACGTCAGCGGGTGCGTGCACACGAGGTGCACCTGCCCGCCGCGCTCCAGCACCCGGACGCGTGCCCGGTACAGCAGCCGCAGCCCGGAGCAGTCGAAGAACTCCACGGGCCGCAGGTCGATCACGACCCGGGCCCCGGGCCGGTCGGTGGCCCGGTCGAGGAACGGGCCGATCTCCGTCGCCGAGGCGATGTCGATCTCACCCCGGAACTCCAGCACCGTGTGCCCGCGATACGCGTACATGCCCAGTTGCCGGGGGAGGGGTACGGGTTCGTGCCGCACCTCGCCACCACCTCCCACCCGTGCCCGGACGTCGTTTCCCGATCGTCAAGTTACCCTCGATGGAAGGAATTTGAGCATGTTCGATTGACATATGTCTTCGAGTTTGCGGCGTGTCGGCGCGCCGCGCTCAGTCCGCCAGCAGCACCAGCTTGCCCGTCGTCCGCCCGGTGTCGCCCAGCTCGTGCGCCTTCGCCGCGTCGGCCAGCGGGAACGTCCCGGCGATCGTCGCCCTCAGCCGGCCGGACTCCGCGAGCTCCGCGACGGCGCCCATCCCGGCCCGGTCGGCGTCGACCAGCATCCGCACCGCCCGCACCCCGAGCCGCTCGGCCTCCTCGTGGAACTCCGCGGAGCCCACCGGCAGGATCGACACCACGACACCGCCCGGCCGCAGCACCCGCAGCGAGCGCGCGGAGGTCTCGCCGCCGAGGGTGTCCAGGACGACGTCGACGTCCCGCACCGCCTCCGTGACGTCCGTCGAGTGGTAGTCGACCGGCTCGTCCACACCGATCTCCCGCAGGAAGCCGTGCTTGCCCGCGCTCGCCGTCCCGATCACGTACGCCCCGCGCGCCTTGGCGATCTGCACGGCCACATGGCCCACCCCGCCGGCCGCCGCGTGGATCAGCACCCGCTGCCCCGGCCCGACGTCCGCGTGCTCGGTCAGTGCCTGCCAGGCGGTCAGGGACACCAGCGGCAGCGCGCCCGCCTGCACGTGGTCGAGGGAGGCCAGCTTGGGCACCAGGGCCCGGGCCGGGACGGTGACGTACTCGGCGTGCGAGCCGTGGCCGAAGGGGTAGGGCAGCATGCCGAAGACCTCGTCGCCGGGCCGGAACGCGGCCACGCCGATCCCGGTCTCGGCGACCTCGCCGGAGACGTCCCAGCCGAGGACGAACGGGGGCCGGCCCAGGAACCCGCCGGTGGCCCGGTGCTTCCAGTCGGTGGGGTTCACCCCGGCGGCCCGCACCCGGACCAGCACCTCGTTCGGACGCGGTTTCGGCCGCTCGACCCGCACTTCCCTCAGGACCTCGGGACCGCCGAGGACGTCCTGGCTGATGGCTCGCATCGTGTTCACATCGCTCATGGTCACCCGGCCTGCCCGCCTCCGCCGGGCCGGAAAATGGCATGAATGCCAACCTCCGACAGGATCGTGCCATGCGCGACACGCCGAGTCCCGAACGCGTGGTCGTCCTGGCCCTCGACGGCGTCTACCCCTTCGAGCTGGGCATCCCCAGTCGCATCTTCGGCGCGGCCGACGGTCACTACGAGGTCTTCACCTGCACGGTCGACGGCCGCCCGGTGCGCACCAACGCCGACTTCACCGTCGGTGTCGCCCACGGCCCCGAGATCCTGGAGACGGCCGACACGGTGGTCGTCGCCTCCATGGCGACCACCCACATCCCCACCGAGCTGCCGGCGGAGGTCGCCGCCGCCCTCGGCCGGATCCGCCCGGACGCCCGGATCGTCTCCATCTGCACGGCCGCCTTCGTCCTCGCCGAGGCCGGACTGCTCGACGGCCGCCGGGCGACCACCCACTGGCAGGTGGCCGACCTGTTCCGCCGGCGCTACCCCCAGGTCGACCTCGACCCGGACGTCCTCTTCGTCGACGACGGCCGCGTCCTCACCTCCGCCGGCGCGGCCTCCGGCATCGACATCTGCCTGCACATCGTCCGCACCGACCACGGCAGCGAACTGGCGAACGCCGTCGCCCGCCGCTGTGTCGTGCCCCCGTTCCGGGACGGCGGCCAGGCCCAGTACATCGAGCATCCGGTCCCCGAGAGCGGCGCCGCCGACACGGCCGCGACCCGCGCCTGGGCCCTGGAGCGGCTGGACGAACCGCTCACCCTGGCGGACCTCGCCGGGCACGCCCGGATGAGCCTGCGCACCTTCGCCCGCCGCTTCAACGACGAGGTCGGCCTCAGCCCCGGCCGCTGGCTGATCCAGCAGCGGGTGGCCCGCGCCCGGCACCTGCTGGAGGCCAGTGACCTGCCGGTGGACCGGATCGCCGCCGAGGTGGGCTTCGCCACCGGTGCCTCGCTGCGCCAGCACCTGCACGCGGCGATCGGGGTGTCCCCGCAGGCCTACCGGAGGACCTTCCAGCAGGCCCGCTGAACGTTCCGTCCGGCTCCGGCGTCGAAGGAGCGCACAGAGCACGGGAGAACAGGGGCGGGAATGCGCAGAGGGCTTGTGGCGACGGCGGTACTGACGGCCGTGACGGTGGGGGCGGTGGCGGGGTGCGACGACGGGCCCCGGCCCGACCTGGTGGTGAAGGGCGTCCCACCGGCGACCCCCTACAGCGGTCCGCTCGACGTACCCACCGAGGAACTCGACGAGAACACGCCCCGCGCGCTGCGCCTGGCCTCCGGGGCGGCCGGCCGGGCGCTGGAGTGCGACGGGGAGATCTTCGAGGGCGCCGGACCCGACGGGTGGAGCAGGTCCGACGGCGGGGACACCCCGGAGGAGGGGCTGGCCCTCTACTTCGACATGTTCCAGCCGGAGGAGCCCGACCACGGGTACCGCGTGGAACGCCGGGAGGCGGACCGGGTCCTGTACTCCTACGACGTGGACGGCCGCACCAAGGTGGCGGTCGTGGTGGCCAAGGACCAGAAGGACCGGCCCGGCTGGGGTCCGGAGACGCACGCCTCCTGCGACCCGGCCGAACTCCCGGAGAGCTTCACGGCCACCACGGCCTGGCAGATCTGGACCGACCGCGCCGGCCGGAGGGTGCCGGTGGCCCGGCTGCACAGCTCGTCGGGACCGGAGCACTGCGGCTGGCAGTCCGCCGACTTCCTGGCTGTGGGCCACCGGACCTACGCCCGCGACCCCGAGGGCGTGCTGGCCCGGGACGAGTTGCTCCGGGCGCCCTACCGCGCCGGGGTCCGCATGCCCGCGGACGCCCGGGACACCGGGTACCACTACCGTGACCGGCGGCTGTGGCTGACGGCGGACAGGATGACGGCGTACGTCCGCACGGACCACGGGGTGGAGGCCTGGCCGCTGGTGAAGGAGGGCGCCGGGTGCGACTGACCGGCACGGGTGGGGTCGTGCCCCGAGGACGCGCGGGGCCTGCGCCGGGTCCGACAGCACGGCGTTCGGCCCTCATGACTCGGCCGTACGACCCGGAGTGGGGTCGTACGTTCGAGAGGACGAGGCGCCCCGCGGGTCAGGACGCAGTCTCGCCTCTCACTCCGCGGCGTGGACGCACTCGCCTCCCACATGGGTCAGCGCCACGGTCGTCCCGGCGATCGACTCCGGCGGCCCGGCGAACGGGTCGCGGTCCAGGACCACCAGGTCGGCGAGTGCGCCCACGGCCACCCGGCCGGCGTCGTCCGGGTGGTTCACGTACGCCGACCCGGCCGTGTACGCCGTCAGCGCGTCGGTGAGGCGCAGCCGTTCGTCCGGCGGGAACACCGGCCCGGTGCCGCCCGGCTCGACCCGGTTGACCGCGACGTGGACGCCCTGGAGCGGATCGGGGCTGCTCACCGGCCAGTCGCTGCCCGTGGCGAGCCGTGCCCCGGAGCGCAGCAACGCCCCGAACGGGTACTGCCGGGCGGCCCGGTCGGGCCCGAGCAACGGGATCGTCAGCTCGTCCATCTGCGGCTCGTGCGCGGCCCACAGCGGCTGCACGGTCGCGGTGGCGCCGAGCCGGGCGAAGCGGGGTACGTCGTCCGGGTGCACGACCTGGAGGTGCGCGAGGCGCGGCCGGGTGTCGCTCGGCCCGCCTGCCGCCCGGGCCGCCTCGATCGCGTCCAGGGCGTCCCGTCGGCGGTAGCCGTACGGCCCTCGGGGGTGAGGAAGGGGCCGCCGGTGAAGAGGAGGTCAGCGTGCAAGATGCCTTTGCGGATCGGTCGGTGGGAGGTGGTCCGGGAGGGGTGCGGAAGACCGGCGGTGTCCTCGCGGGGTCCCCCCAGCCCGGTCACCCGGACACGCCTTGGGCGACTTCGTGCGCGGACCGGGGCCCACGGCCACACTGATCGGGACGATCACGCAGAGGAGGCCGTACGCCATGACCCCGCCCCCCGCCCGCACCGCCGAACAGCGCAAGAAGGACACCCTGCACCGATTGGATCACGACGTCGACGCCTGGGTCGCCACCGCCGGCCCCGACGGCGGAGCGCCGTACCTCGTGCCGCTGTCGTTCGTGTGGGACGGCAGCTGCCTGCTGATCGCCACCCCGGCGGACAGCCCCACCGGCCGCAACCTCGTGGCCACCGGCCGCGCCCGCCTCGGCATCGGCCCCACCCGGGACGTCGTCCTGGTCGACGGCACCGTCCGCGCGGTGACGCCCGAGGACCTGCCCGAGGAGGACGCCGAGGTCTTCGCCGGGAAGACCGGCTTCGACCCGCGCCGACTGGCCGCCCGCTACCTGTACTTCAGGGTCTTCCCGGAGCGGGTCCAGGCCTGGCGCGAGGAGGACGAGCTGCGCGGGCGGACGCTGATGCGCGACGGACAGTGGCTGCCCGCCGACTGAATCCGGGGGCCGGGGATATCCGCTGGGGAGAGGACACTTCCCGGGAGGACCGATGACACTGGTGAAAGCGGGCGTGGTCGTGCTGGACTGCGCCGAGCCCGAGAAACTCGCTGAGTTCTACAGGGAGTTGCTGGACGGAGAGCGGGTGAGCGCGTCCGCGAACCTCGTGGAGGTCAGGGGCGCCGACGGCGTCCGGCTGGCCTTCCGGCGCGATGTCAACGCGACCCCGCCGAGCTGGCCGCGCCCGGAGAACTCCCTCCAGGCCCATCTCGACTTCCTCGTCGAGGACTTGGACGAGGCCGAGCGGCGCGTGGTGGGACTCGGCGGCCGGCCGATCGAGACGAGGGACGCGGCGGGCCCGTACGAGGAACGGGGCTACGCCGACCCCGCCGGACACTCCTTCACCTTGCGCCTGCTGCCGCCGACGGCACCGAAGCAGGGATGACCGACGGCGCGGCAGCCCGGTCGACGGCGGTGCGGGAACGGGGCCGGCCGGGCGGCGTCCGCCCGTGGCACCCCGCGGGGCCGGCGGACGGCGGGGGTGCCGGAGCGGCGGAGGCGCCCGGGCAAACGTGAACCCCGGCGCCGGCGACAGTGGTCGTCCGGGGCGCCGGGGCGGGGGCGGTCGGTCCGGTCAGTCCCGGCCGCCCTTGTCGGTCGCCGGCCACACGCCCGTCGACCGGGCGATGGCCTTCGCGCCGGTGCGGTCCACGGCGCTGCGCACCACCGCGAAGATCGCGCCCTGGACCGCGGCGGCCAGCAGGATCTCGCCCCAGCCGCGGTCCGGGTCCAGGGCGTCGGGGGCGTCCTCCTCGTGCCGGATCGCCATCCACGCCTTGCGGAAGGCCATACCGGCCAGCGCGCCGCCCGCCCAGCTGAGCACGAATCCGACCGGCTGATAGACGAGAGGGAGCTTCTTCTTCTTGTTCTTGGCCATGTGTGACTACTTCCTCGTCAATCGACCCTCATGCGGGCCGTCCTTCCGGGGCCACCCGTTCGCCCGGGGGCACCGGACCCGGCGGTGTACCGTCACCGAACGGCCGGCCGCCCAGCTCCGCGCGGCCGTGCGGGCTCAGCCAGCCGCCGAGGTCCGGGCCGAGCGGCACGATGCCGGTCGGGTTGATACCGGTGTGCACCTGGTAGTAGTGCCGCTTGATGTGGTCGAAGTCCACCGTGTCACCGAACCCCGGTGTCTGGAACAGATCCCGGGCGTACGCCCACAGCACCGGGTGCTCCGCCAGCTTCCAGCGGTTGCACTTGAAGTGGCCGTGGTAGACCGCGTCGAACCGGACCAGCGTGGTGAACAGCCGGATGTCCGCTTCCGTGAGGGTGTCACCGACCAGATACCGCTGCCGGGACAACCGCTCGCCGAGCAGTTCCAGCCGCCGGAACACGGCCGCGCACGCCTCCTCGTACTCCTTCTGGTGCGTGGCGAACCCGGCCCGGTACACCCCGTTGTTCACGTCCTCGTAGACCTCGGCCATCACCTCGTCGATCTCGTCGCGCCGGCCGTCCGGGTAGAGGTCCGGCGCGCCGGCGCGGTGCAGGGCCGCCCACTCGGTGGCCAGGTCCAGGGTGATCCGCTGGTAGTCGTTGGTGACCAGCCGCCCGCTGGGGACGTCCACGAGCGCGGGCACGCTCACCCCGCCCGGGTAGCCGGTCTCGCGCTTGTCGTAGGCCTCGCTGAGGAACCGGATGCCGAGCACCGGGTCCCGGCCGTCCGGGTCCAGGGAGAACCGCCAGCTGCGGTCGTCCTGGACCGGATCGGCGATCGCCATCGAGAGCGCGTCCTCCAGCCCCAGCAGCCGGCGCGAGATCACCGCGCGGCTCGCCCACGGACAGGCGCGCGAGACCACCAGCCGGTAGCGGCCCGCCTCGACCGGCCAGCCGTCCCGGCCGTCGGCGGTGATCCGGTCCTGGAAGTGGCTCCTGGACCGCTTGAAGGCCCGGTGTCCGTAGGCGCGGTTGCCGTCGCCGCTCATGTCTCCTCCTCGCCGCACGGGTGGTCCTGACCCACGCGTTCCCCGTTTCACCCGGCCGGCACGGTGTGAGCGGCCCGGTCGGGGGCAATCGGCGAGAGATGAGTGGGACACCCTCGGAACGGGAGCCGGCCGCACGGACGGCCGAGGACAACGAAACACGACCGGCACACGCCGCGGACGGAGCGCCCGCACGGGCGCAGGTCCCCGACGGAGCACGGGCGCAGGCTGCGGACGGCGTGCCGGCAAGGGCGCGGGCTGCGGACGGAGCGCCGGAACGGGCACGTGCCAGGGACGGCGCACCGGCGCAGGAACAGGCTCCGGACGGCGCACCGGCGCGGGCACACGCCCCGGACGGCGTACCGCCAGCAGCAGAGGCTCCGGACGGCCCACCGGCACCGGCACACGCCCCGGACGGCCCACCGGCACACGCCCCGCACGGCGCACCGGCACACGCCAGGGGCCACGAGGCCCCAGCGCCACACGCGCCGCGCCCGGAGGCGCCGTCGGCACACGCCCCGGACGGTCACCCGGACACCGCACGCACCCACGCCGGCGGCGACCCCGGCGGTCGCCGCGGTGCGAAGGGCGACCGGCACACCAGGATCACCGTTCTGGTGGCGCTCGCCGCCAATCTGGTGATCGCCGCCGCCAAGGCGGTGGGCGGGGTCCTCGCGGGCTCGCCCGCGCTGCTGTCGGAGGCCGCGCACTCGGTCGCCGACAGCCTCAACGAGGTCTTCCTGCTGGCCGCCCTACGCCGCAGCCGCCGCCCCGCCGACGCCCGGCACCCCTTCGGCTACGGCAAGGAGCGCTTCTTCTGGTCCCTGCTGGCCGCCGTGGGCATCTTCGTCATGGGCGGCTGCTTCTCCTTCTTCCAGGGCGTCGAGGCCCTGCGCAACGGCGCCGAGGAGGAGTTCAGCGGCTATGTGGCGGGCCTGATCGTGCTGGGCGTGGCCCTGCTCGCCGAGGGCGCCTCGCTGCTGCGGGCCCTGCACCAGGTGCGCCGGCAGGGCGGCGGCCTCGGCGCGCTGCGCGACCCGGCGCTGCGCACGGTGGTCGCCGAGGACGGCACGGCGGTGCTCGGCGTGACCCTGGCCCTGGTCGGAATGGCCCTGCACATGGTGACGGGGCAGGTCGTCTGGGAGGCGTCCGCCTCACTGGCGATCGGCCTGCTCCTCGTCTACGTCGCCTACCGGCTCGGCCGCGACGCCCGCGCCCAGCTCATCGGGGAGGCCGCCGACCCGGAGCTGAGCGGCAGGATCCGCGCGCTGCTGCGGGCGCAGCCGGAGATCGACAGTGTGGAGGCGCTGTTCACGATGAAGATGGGCCTCGACTCCACGCTGGTCGCCGCCCGTGTCGACCTGGCGCCGGGCCTGGACAGCGAACGCGTCGAGGAGGTCGCCGTACGCATCAAGCGGTCCCTCGCCCGGACGTTCCCCGAGGCCGACCAGATCTTCTTCGACGTGACCGACCGGCCGGCGGGCGAGGCACGAGAGAGCCCCGCCGCGACGGGGGAACGCGGCGGGGCCTGACGCACGAGTGCCCGCCCGGAGGGCGGTTCACACCTCCCCGGAACAGATTTTTCTGAAATGGGGCGGCACCCCGGCCTGAATCAGCGCTCGTCGAGCGGCTCCAGCACGAAGACCGGGATCTCCCGGGAGGTCTTCGTCTGGTAGTCGGCGTACGCCGGGTACGCCGCCACGGCCCGCTCCCACCACTCGTCCTTCTCCGCCCCGGTGACCTCACGGGCCCGCATGTCCCGCTTCACCGGGCCGTCCTGGAGCTCGACGTGCGGGTCGGACTTCACGTTGAAGTACCAGACCGGATGCTTGGGGGCACCGCCGAGGGAAGCGACCGCCGCGTACCGGCCCTCGTGCTCCACCCGCATCAACGGCGTCTTGCGGATCTTCCCGCTCTTCGCGCCCCGGGTGGTCAGCACGATCACCGGCAGCCCGGTGTCGAGCAGCGTCGTGCCCTTCGTCCCGCCCGAGCTCTCGTACAACTCGACCTGCTCGCGCACCCACTGCGTCGGGCTGGGCTCGTACTCGCCCTCAAGAGGCATGGGATTCCGTTCCCTTCGTCGGTCCAAACGGCTGCCTGCCACCGGACAACACCGGTGACGCCGCGAATCATCCGTACCGCGCGCCGATTCCGCCGATGGGGTGATCGCCGTGCGTCCGCGGCGATCACCTCCGGGGTCGCGATGATGACCTCCGGGGTCATCGCGCCGCCCCGCCGCGCGCGGCACAGTGGTCCGCGTCCCGATCACTGCCCACCCGGGGAGGGAACCACCCATGTCCGCCGACCGCACCGCCGCGACCCGCGCCGTCGTCCAGGAACTCCTCCGCAGGATCGGCCAGGGCGATCCCGAGCGGATCGCCGAGCTGTACGCGGAGGGCTGCGACTGGCGGCTGGACTGGCCCGAGGAGGAGCACGGCCGCGCCGACACGCCGTGGATCCGGCACCGCGCCACCCGCGCCGACGCCGCAGCGCACTACCGCGAGCTGGCCGCCCACCACGTCCCGGAGAAGGCCGGCACCACCGTCGAGCGGGTCCTGGCCGACGGCGAGGACGCGGTCGTGCTCGGCGTCATCCGGCAGACCGCCGCCCCGACCGGCCGCGCCTACTCCGCCCGGTTCGCCCTGCACCTCACCGTCCGGGAGGGCCTGGTCGTACGGCACCACGTGTACGAGGACAGCCTCGCCGTCGCCCGTGCCTTCGCCCCGGCGGAGCGCGACGTCCGGGTGCCGTGACCAGGCGCGACGGGGCGGACACCGGCCGCGGCCATCGTGCGGGGCGTGCGGCCGTGGCCGGTTTCCGCCGGTCGGACCCCGGGTACTTCGGCCAGATGACGAAGGTCACCGAAGTGGCCGAACTTGGCGTCGACCCATAGGTGCCTGGGGCATCTAATGATGATCGGCACGACGCACCTCTTCGTCTGCGAGGTCTTTCCATGACGGAACTGACGGACATCTCCGGCCCGGCTGCCCCGCCCGACCCCGTCGCCTTCCCCCAGGACCGCACCTGCCCCTACCACCCGCCCACCGGCTACGACCCGCTGCGCGACGGGCACCCCCTGTCCCGCGTCACCCTCTACGACGGCCGCGAGGTCTGGCTGGTCACCGGGTACTCCGCCGCCCGAGCCCTGCTCGCCGACCCCCGCCTGTCCACCGAGCGCCGCCGTCCCGGCTTCCCGGTGCCCACGCGCCGGTTCGAGGCGGGCCGCGACCGCAGGGTGGCCCTGCTCGGGGTGGACGACCCGGAGCACCACCGGCAGCGGCGGATGCTGATCCCGTCGTTCACCGTCAAACGCGCCGCGGCGCTGCGCCCCTGGATCCAGCGGATCGTGGACGAACTGCTGGACGCGATGATCGCCCAGGGGCCGCCCGCCGAGCTGGTCTCCGCCTTCGCGCTGCCCGTGCCGTCGATGGTGATCTGCGGCCTGCTCGGTGTGCCGTACGCCGACCACGAGTTCTTCGAGGAGCAGTCCCGCCGGCTGCTGCGCGGCCCGACCGCCGCCGACACGGTGGAGGCCCGCAACCGGCTGGAGGACTACCTCGGCGGACTGATCGACGCCAAGGCCGGGGAGGCCGAGCCCGGCGACGGCATCCTCGACGAGCTGGTCCACGACCGGCTGCGCACGGGGGAGCTGGACCGCGACGACGCCGTGTCGCTGGCCGTCATCCTGCTGGTCGCCGGCCATGAGACCACCGCCAACATGATCTCCCTCGGCACCTACACCCTGCTGCGGCACCCCGCCCGGCTGGCCGAGCTGCGCGCCGACCCCGCGCTGCTGCCCGCCGTGGTGGAGGAGCTGATGCGGATGCTGTCCATCGCGGAGGGACTTCAGCGGGTGGCGGTGGAGGACATCGAGATCGCCGGCACCACGATCCGGGCCGGCGACGGCGTGCTCTTCGGCACGTCCGTGATCAACCGCGACGCGTCCGTGTACGACGACCCCGACGACCTGGACTTCCACCGCGCCGACCGCCACCACGTCGCCTTCGGTTTCGGCATCCACCAGTGCCTGGGACAGAACCTGGCCCGCGCGGAACTGGAGATCGCCCTCGGCAGCCTGTTCACCCGGCTGCCGGAGCTGCGGCTGGCGGTGCCGGCACAGGACATTCCCTTCAAACCCGGCGACACGATCCAAGGAATGCTGGAACTCCCCGTGACCTGGTAAGAGGCTCTGCTCATGCACATCGACATCGACAAGGACGTCTGTATCGGCGCCGGGCAGTGCGCGCTGGCCGCCCCGGGCGTCTTCACCCAGGACGACGACGGTTACAGCACACTCGTGCCCGGACACGAGGACGGCGGGGGCGACCCCATGGTCCGGGCGGCGGCCCGCGCCTGCCCGGTCAGCGCGATCACCGTCCGGGACAGCGCCGGCTGACGACCGTCCGGCGGTACGGCGCCCGGACCGCCGTACCGCCGGACAGCACACCTAACGCACCTTGCGGACGTACCCGGCGCTGCCCGGCGTGGACACGTCCCGGTCCCGGCGGACGATGCTCAGCCGGCCGCCCCAGCGGGCTCGGGCCGCGCGCAGGCCCGCGTCGGTGTACTCGATGTCCAGCACCCGTTCGTCGAACGCCTTCGCGTACACCTCGCACTCGTCGTACTGCCCGCACTCCTCCGTCACCGCGAAGTCCAGCCCGGCCCGCTCGCGCCGCCCGGCCAGCTCCGCGGTGTTCTTCTGCCCGACGGCCAGGTGCCGGGTGTGCGCGTGCCGGGACAGCAGGCGCATGAACGCCGTCGCGTCGGACGCGGTGAGCAGCCGGTGGGAGCGGGTGTAGCTGTCGTAGTTGTCGGGCTCCACGGCGTCGAAGCCCTTGTCCGCGCAGCCGTCGATCCAGCGGTTCACCCGCCGCGCCACCCGGTCACGCTTGGCCGGGGTGCCGATGTCGAGCAGCGGCTCGTTCCAGTCCTCGTCGACGACGACCCGGCCCCGCGCGTCGCGCAGCAGAAGGTCGGCCGGCCAGGAGGAGCGCTCGGCGGGCTGGGCCTGGAACGCGTTGACGTAGCAGATGTTGTACAGGCCCGGCGCGGGGGAGTCCGACCGGTCGCGGCTGACGATCCGCACGCCCGGGGGCGGGGGATAGGCGCCGCCGATCTGGTAGTCGAACCCGGCGTGCCGCAGGGGCTGCCGCAGAGTGGTGCGCGGGGGCGCGCCGTCCTCGTCCCGCTCGCCGGGCGCGCAGCCGGACAGTGCCGTCACCGCGACGGCCAGGGCCGCTGCCAGGGCGCCCAGGGCCGCGCGCGCTCCCGTGGCGCGGGGAAGTGTCAGGGGCACGTCCGCTCCGTCCTGCCCACGCCGGGCGGCGCGGTACGTGTCAGGATCAGATCGTCCGTGCGCTGCGGACGTCAAGTCGGCCCCGCGTCACGTCGTAGGCTCGGCCGTGACCATCGTCCCGAAGGCAGGAGCAGCAACGATGCAGTACGTGAAGCTCGGTTCCACGGGCCTGGACGTCTCGCGGATCTGTCTGGGCTGCATGACCTACGGACTGCCGGACCGCGGCACGCACGAGTGGACCCTGGACGAGGAGGCGTCCCGCCCGCTGATCCGGCAGGCGCTGGAGGCGGGCATCAATTTCTTCGACACCGCGAACGTCTACTCCGACGGCACCAGCGAGGAGATCGTCGGCAAGGCCCTGCGGGACTTCGCCCACCGCGACGAGATCGTGCTCGCCACCAAGGTGAACGGCCGGATGCGGCCGGGTCCCAACGGGGCCGGCCTGTCCCGCAAGGCCATCATGAGCGAGATCGACCACAGCCTGCGCCGCCTCGGCACCGACTACGTCGACCTCTACCAGATCCACCGCTACGACCACCAGACGCCTGTCGAGGAGACGATGGAGGCGCTGCACGACCTGGTGAAGGCGGGCAAGGTCCGCTACATCGGGGCGAGTTCGATGTACGCGTGGGAGTTCTCCAAGGCGCAGTACACCGCCGAGCGGCACGGCTGGACCAAGTTCGTCTCCATGCAGAACCACTACAACCTGCTCTACCGCGAGGAGGAGCGGGAGATGCTGCCCCTGTGCGCGGACCAGGGCGTCGGTGTGCTGCCCTGGAGCCCGCTCGCCCGTGGCCGGCTCACCCGTGACTGGGGCGCGGTGACCGAGCGCAGTGCGACCGACGACTTCGGCAGCCGGCTCTATCTGGAGGGCGACCACGCGATCGTCGAGGCCGTCACCCGGATCGCCGGCGAGCGGGGCGTGCCGCGCGCCCAGGTGGCCCTCGCCTGGCTGCTGCACCAGGACACCGTGGTCGCACCGATCGTCGGCGCCGCGAAGCCGCAGCACATCGAGGACGCGGTGGCCGCCGTCGAACTCAAGCTCACCGAGAAGGAGATCGAGGAACTGGAGCGGCCGTACTCGCCCCACGAGATCAGCGGCCACTGACCGGTCAGTGCGGTCCGTGCGGTGCGAACTCCGTGCCGCACGGACCCCCGCCCTCGCTCTCCGGCAGCGGCAGCCGTGATCCCGACATCGTCAGGGTCCGGTAGTAGGCGCCGATGCGCTCGGCCGAGCGGCCCACGTAGTGGCCGATGAAGGTGCGCCGGAAGCGGTCGGCGCTGCGGTTGGGCCCCGAGCCGTGCACCAGGCTGCCGTTGAAGAACAGGACGTCACCCGGCGCCAGATCGACCGGCACCGGCGACAGACCGGGCGGCGGTGGGACGTACTCGCGGGCGAACGACAGGCCGGCGTCGGCCACTTCGGGGCAGAACAGGTCCATCCGGTGGGTCCCCGGCACGACTTCGAGGCCGCCGTTGCCCCGGTCGACCGGCTCGCACGCCACCCACGCGGCCACACACGTGCCCGGCTCGACCCGGAGGTAGAAGTTGTCCTGGTGCAGCGCCTGTCCGCGCGCACCGGGCGGCTTGAAGTAGAACATGCTCTGCGCGGCCAGCACCTCCTCCCCGAACAGCGCCTCCAGCACCGCCCGCAGCCGTGCGTCCAGCAGGAACCGCCGGGCCACCGGGCTGATGTCGTGGGGATGCATCACCCGTGGGTGGCGGCGCAGCGGGTCGGGGTGGTCCGGTTCCGGCGCGAAGTGGCCCGGCACCGGTCCGGCCGCGTGCAGCGCGGCGAACTCCGCGCACAGCCGCGCGATCTCGTCGCGGCCGAACAGGCCGGGTACGACGACGTATCCGTCCTCCTCGAACGGGTGCCGCAGCCGCTCGGGCAGGATGGGGGTGCCGGTGGCACCAGGGTCCGTGGCTGTCATGATGCGCTCCTCGCGTCCGCCGGGAACCGGCCCCACGCTAGGCGGGGTGCGTCCGACGGGAGGATGCCTGTGCGTGCTGAGGGTCTGCCCGGGACAGCTGCCGCCGGTGACCCGTCACCGCCGCCCGGCCTCGTCGTGACCGGCCGCTACGACCAGGGACCGGGCTACGGCGTCAACCGCCCGCGCGGCTCGGCGAGTTGGCTGTTCACGTTCACCACGGGCGGACACGGCCTGCTCCGGCAGGGTACCGCCCGCACCCCGGCCGGCGCCGGGGACCTCGTGGTGCTCGCCCCCGGAGTCGGCCACCGCTACACCGTCGCGCCCGGTGCCGGGCGGTGGCGGTTCTGGTGGGCGCACTGCCAGGCCCGGCCGGCCTGGACGCACTGGCTCGGTCCGCACGCCGTGGCCGACGGCCTGTATGCCGTCCCCTCCGTGCCCGATGCCCGACTCGCCCGGATCGAGGCCGCCTTCGGCCGGATGCTCACCGACTCCCGTACACCGGCCGATACTTCGCCGTACGGACCGGAACCGGTGGCCGTGGCGCACGGCAGCCTGCATCGCGAACTGGCGCTGTGCGCACTGGAGGAGGTCGTCCTGCTCGCCGTCGCCGGGACCGCCCGCACTCCGACGGCCGACGCGGGCGCCGACGCCCGGGTGCGCCGTGCCGAGGAGCTGATCGCCGCCGATCCGGGCGCCCCGCACACCGTCGGCTCGCTCGCCGCGAGCGTGGCACTGTCCCCGTCCCGGTTCGCGCACCTGTTCAGGCTGCGGACCGGCCGGTCCCCGATGCGGGCCGTACGCGAGGCCCGGCTGCGGCACGCGGCCCGGCTGCTGGAGGTCACCGACCTGACGGTGGACCGGGTGGCGGCGGCCTCCGGGTTCCCGAGCCCGTTTCA
Organism: Streptomyces sp. NPDC017676; assembly: GCF_044329325.1. Classification (NCBI taxonomy): domain Bacteria; kingdom Bacillati; phylum Actinomycetota; class Actinomycetes; order Kitasatosporales; family Streptomycetaceae; genus Streptomyces; species Streptomyces sp. NPDC017676. Next base: position 398,455 of record NZ_JBIRJA010000004.1, read on the forward strand.
CTTCAGCCGGGTGTTCCGCACGCGGTACGGGGTGCCGCCCGGCGCCTATCGGGCGGGCGAACGGCGGTAAAGCGAGGAAATGACGGCCCTTGACGAAATGTCAACAGAGAGAATACGGATGGGAAATCCCGAGAATCGGGAGATCACTTGTTCCGGTGTCTTCAACTGTGCGAAAGTGCCGCCTCAGGTGGACGTTCGAGCTGCCATGACCTCGCCGTACCGATTGGTACGGACAATTCCGGTAATGCGTCTGGAGGAATTCGGCCGTGACCGACGCACGCCTGTCGGACGAGCAGCTGAGCGCCGAACTGAAGAAGTGGACGGGAGCATCGCCCGCCCTGCATCCCGTCGGCGAACTCCTCGACCGGCACTGGGCGGCGGCCTTCGCCTACGCCCGGCTGTGCACCGACGGACCGCGCGCCGCCGGCATGCTCACCACCGCCGCGTTCACCCGGCTCTTCGGCGCGTCCCTCCGGCAGTCCGGCCCGACCGCGGCCTGGCGGCCCCACGTCCTGGTCGCCGTCCGCCGGATCGCGGCCGAGTGGGACACCGACGGCCGCCAGGAACTCCTCCACCCGGGTCTGCGGTCCGGGGACGGCACCGGCGAACGGGCCTCGGCCCGGCTGCTGCCACCGCCCGGCCGGCGGCTGCTGTCCCGCGCGTTCCAGCGGGTCCCGGAGACCTCCCGCGCCCTGCTGTGGCACACCGAGGTCGAGGCAGAACCCCTGGCCGTACCCGCCGCGCTGCTCGGCCTGGACGAGGAGGACGCCCGCGTCGAACTGCGCCGGGCCCGCGAGCGGCTGCGCGAGGAATGCCTCCAGGTGCACCGCGAACTCGCCCCGGAGGACGACTGCCAGCGCTATCTGCGCATGCTCGACGTGACCTTCCGGCGCGGCGGCACGGACATCGACCCCGACCTGCGGCGGCACCTGTCCGGCTGCCCCCACTGCGCCCGGACCGCCGACCAGCTCGCCCGCTTCAACGACGGCCTGCCCCTCGCACTCGCCGAGGCGGTCCTCGGCTGGGGAGCCTCCGGCTACCTGGAATCCCGGGCGGCGGACACGGAGGAGCCGACCGCGCCCGCGCCGAGCGCCGCCACCCTCGCATCGGTGGGCGAGGACATCACCGCACCTCCGGCCGGGGAAGCCTTCATACCGGCCGGCCCCGCGGCCGCACGCGAAGCGACCCCCCGCCGGCCGGCCGACGGCGGCACGCCGTCCGCCCACGGCGAAGACGCCGCTGACACGGAGCCGGTCGCGTCCGACGGAGGACCCACCCGCGGCCGACGGGCCGCCCGCGGTGCCTCGCCTTCCCGCCACCCAAAGGGAGCGGCCCCCGCTGGTCCCGGAGGGGCCGATGGTGCCGGGCCCGCCGGGGCCGCCGGGTCGGGTGGGTCGGCTGGTGGTGGATGGGCCGGTCGGGGTGCGTCGTTCGCCCGTCGCCGAAGGGGTGTGTCCTCGGTCGGCCCCGGAGGGGGCGTTGGTGCCGGGGCCGCCGGGTCGGGCGGGTCCGCTGATGGTGGATGGGCCGGTCGGGGTGCGTCGTTCGCCCGTCGCCGAAGGGGTGTGTCCTCGGTCGGCTCCGGAGGGGGCGTTGGTGCCGGGTCCGGTGGGACTGCCGGCCGTGGTGGGGCGCCTTCCCGGCGCCGGGCGGGAGCGGCTGCCGCCGTTGCGCCGGGCGGCGGCGGTGTCGAACCCGCCGTCGCCTCCAGCCGTTCCGCCCTGCGCGCCGCCCGCCGGGCCCGGCGCCGGAACCTCGCGCTGGCTGTTCTCACCGTCAGCGGTCTGGTCGTCCTGCCCTTGGCGCTGTGGTCGGCGTTCGGCTCCGACGGTGGCCCGGCGTCCGGCGCCGCGGGGACGCCCTCCCGTGCGCCGGGCGGGTTCGCGGCCTCCCCGGGCCCCTCCTGGGCCGGCCGGAAGGCCCCGGACCAGGACACCCTGCGGGGCAGGCTGCGCAACCTCGCCTCCGGCCTGTGCGTCGGAGTCGTCGGCGACAAGGCCGTCCGGGGCGCCGAGACGGAACTCGCGGACTGCTCCGCCGCCCCGACCCAGCAGTGGACGTACGAGACCGACGGTCTGCTGCGCAGCGCCGCCGCCCCCGATCTGTGCCTGGACTCCCACCTCGGCTACTCCGTGCGCCTCGCCCCCTGCACGGCCACCGGCAAGGCCGCCCGCGACCTCCACTACGACTTCACCCTCCAGGGCGACCTGGTACCGCGCTCCGACCAGGAGCTGGCCCTCACCCCGGCCGCCACCGACGGCTCCGGCGCCCTGGTGGTGAAGACCCGCGCCGCGGGCACCGCCCAGCGCTGGGCCATCGACACCGCCCACCCGGACCTGCGGATGGAGAACGTCGACTGGGACGGTGCCCACAGCCCCGTGCGAGCCGCACGACCGTGACGCAGGGCGGCCCCGCACCCCGGCGCCGCCCGAGCCGTCAGGGGTGGTGGTGCGGCGGCGGTGGCGGGATCGTGTCCAGACGCGGGGCCGGTTCCGGCCAGACCAGCAGGACCGGGCAGGGTGCGTGGTCGACGGCGAAGCGGACGGCCGGGCCCAGGCTCTTCGGACCCAGCCGGGACCGGTCCCCGTCCCGCGCCAGCACCAGCAGCCCGGCACCCTCGGCGGCGGCCACGACCTCCCGTTCGACCCGGCCCGAGCGCTCCTCGCGCACACAGGACCGGCCCAGCCGTTCGGCCGCCGCGTCGAGCAGGGCGGTCGCCGACGTGCCGCCGAGCGCTTCGAGGCGGTCACCCGGGTCCTGACCCCGCCGCCCGAGCAACCCGGCGAAGGCCCCGTGCGCCACCGCCGGCACCTCCGGTCCGCTCACATGCAGCAGCACCACCTCGGCGTCACCGGGAGCGTGGGCGCGCACCGCGTCCACGCAGGCGGGCCAGGTGCCTTCCACGAGCCAGGCGATCACGCGCATTGCTCGGCCTCCTCCGCTCACTACCCGTCACATGATGCGCAGCGACCCCCACAGTGCCACCACCGCGACGGCGAGGGAGGAGGGCACGGCCAGCAGCCCGAGCCGGGTGAACTCCCGCAGGTCCACGTCGTGCTCGTGCTGGTGGACGATCCGCCGCCACAGCAGCGTCGCCAGCGACCCGGCGTAGGTGAGGTTGGGGCCGATGTTCACGCCGAGCAGCACGGCCAGGACGGCTCCCGGCCCGGCGGGTGCGGCCAGCGGCAGCAGGACCAGGACGGCGGGCAGGTTGTTGATCAGGTTGGCCAGCAGGGCGGCCAGCGCGGCGATCCCGAGCAGCGCGACCAGCCCGGTGCCGCCCGGCATCACCCGCCCGAGCACGTCCGCGAGCCCGTTGTCGACCACCGCCCGCACCACGACGCCCAGCGCCAGCACGAACGCGAGGAAGGCCGGGGCCGCCGCCCGTACGACGCTCAGCGGGCTCGCCTTCCGGCGGACCAGCGCCCGCCCGGCCAGCACCAGCGCTCCCGCCGCGGCCACCCAGGCGGGCTCCACGCCGAACGCCGACGCCACCACGAACCCGGCCAGCGTGCAGCCCACGGTCACCAGCGCGAACAGCGGCAGCCCGGGCGTCTCACCGGTGTCCCGGTCCGCCGGGGCCGCCGCCGCCAGGTCCCGCGCGAAGAACCGCCGGAACACCACGTATTCGACGCCGATCGCGGCCAGCCACGGCAGCGCCATCAGCGCCGCGAACCGGGTGAAGCTCAGCCCGCTCGCCGCGAACGCGAGCAGGTTCGTCAGATTGGACACCGGCAGCAGCAGCGACGCCGTGTTCGACAGATGCGTACAGGCGTAGACGTGCGGCTTGGGCCGTACGCCCGTCCGTGCGGCCGTGGCGAACACCACCGGGGTGAGCAGCACGATCGTCGCGTCCAGGCTGAGGACGGCGGTGATGACCGACGCCAGCGCGAACACCGCCGTCAGCAGCCGCACCGGACGGCCCGCCGCCCACCGCGCCATCCACGCCCCGCACGCCTGGAACAGCCCCTCCACGTCACAGAAGTGGGCGAGCACCAGCACCGCCGCCAGGAACCCGACCACCGGACCCAGCCGCTCCGCCTCGGCCCGCGCGTGGCCGAGGGAGATCGCGCCGGTCGCCACGGCGATCCCGGCGGCGGGCACGGCCATGACCGCCTCCGGCCATCCGAAGGGCCGTACGACGGCCCAGGCCAGCACGGCGACCAGCAGAACGGCGGACAGGGCCTCGGCGAGCGGGGTGTTCAGGGCGGGGTCCTTCCGAAGTGGAGCAGAGGGTGCCCGCCCATCAAAACAGACGATCCTGAACGGTTTACGACGCCCCGGCGCCCGCCGCGCCCAGGAACTCCGCCCAGCCGCCCGCCGGGGACTGCCCGGGCACCAGCGTGCGCAGCTTGCGCAGCACCCCCGGGTCCTGCGCCTCCAGCCAGGCCACCAACTGCTTGAAGGACACGAACCGCACGTCGTCGTAGGCGGCCATCTTCCCGATCGCCTCCTCGACGGCGTCCATGTAGATCCCGCCGTTCCAGCGTTCGAAGTGGTTGCCGATGAAGAGGGGCGCGCGGTTGGACTCGTAGGCACGCCGGAAGCCGGCCAGGTAGGTGTCGCGGGCCTGGACGCGCCAGGTGTCGTACTGCGCCCGGTCGCCGAGCGGGTTGCCGCCGGACTGGTTGAACATCATGTTGTAGTCCATCGAGAGGACCTGGAAGGAGTGGCCGGCGAACGGTATGGACTGCAGCGGGAAGTCCCACAGCCTGCCGCCCCGCACCTTGCCCGGCCAGACCTGGAGGCCGCCGGGGGAGCTGGCGTCGTACTTCCAGCCGAGCGCGGCGGCGGTCGGCAGCAGATTGGCCTGGCCCTCCAGACAGGGGGTACGGCCGCCGGTCAGCTCCTTGCGGTAGTCGAAGGGCAACGGGTCGAGGTCGGTGAAGCCGGTGTTGGTCTTCCACTGCGTCACGAAGTCCACCGCCTGGTCGATCTCGCTGCGCCACTCGGCCGCGGACCAGTTGCGCACGCCGGTCGCCCCGCAGAAGTGCCCGTTGAAGTGGGTGCCGATCTCATGGCCCTCCAGCCAGGCCGCGCGCACCTGCTGGAGCGTGGCGTGGATGTGCCGGTCGGCGAGGTAGCCGATCGCGGAGGCGCCGACCGGGTGCTGCGGCGGCCGGTACAGGTGCTTCTTGGACTCGGGCAGGGTGTAGATGCCGCTGAGGAAGAACGTCATCCCGGCGCCGTGGTCGGCGGCCACCTTGCGGAACCGGGAGAACAGCTTGTTGCTCAGCTCGCCGGCGCCGTCCCACGAGAACACCACGAACTGCGGGGGTCGCTGACCGGGACGCAGCCGCTCCGGCTCCGGCTGGTGCGGCTGGGGGCCGGTGTCGGCGGTCGAGCCGTCGCCGATCGGCTTCACCGGCCGGGCCTGCGCGGTGCCCTTCGCGTCCGCCGGGTCCGGTCCGCCGGTCCTGAGGCCGGTGCCGGAGGAGCAGGCGGCCAGTGTGCCGAGGGCGCCCGCCGCCGCCCCCGCCGTCAGCACCCGCCTGCGTGAGATCCCGCTCATCTTTCCCCGATTCCCTGGTCACGGCCCCTGCTGGGGGCCACTTCGCTGTGCGGTCGACCGGGTTCGATGACCGGAGGGCGGGAAAAGATCGCGACCCAGGGCGGCTGTTGCCGTCCTGTGACAGTTGTGGCGCCGGCATGACGATCGAGGCCGGCGCCGACGTGACGGACCCCGTTGTCCCGTGCGCCGACGTGACGGACCCCGCTGCCTCGGGGGTGGCAGCGGGGTCCGCGCGGAGGGGCGTCGGGTCAGGAGGGCCCGGCGCCGGGGCTGAACACCGTCAGACGGACGGTCGAGGAGTTGCCGGACACCGGCACGGGCCCGCCCTTCCAGACCACCTTGACCTGGTCCCGCTCGTCCGGCGGGGTCACCAGCAGCGCGGCCGGCGTGGCCGCCTTCGCCCCGCTGACCCCCGGGTTGGAGAAGGTCATGCCCGCCCAGGCGCTCTGTCCGGGCTTGAGCCTGACGGTCACCGGGGTGCCCGGGGACCGCTTCGGGTCCGGACCGAGCTGGTCACCGGAGGCGCCCACGAAGGCGGCGCCCGGATAACCGTGCAGGGTGCAGGTCCGGGCGGAGGTGTTGGTGAGGACCACGGGGAAGTTCTCCTGGCCGGCGCCCGGGTCGTTGCGGCCCACGGAGGCGCGCAGCTCGGAGGTGTGGCAGCGGGTGCTCGCCGCGGCCGGGGTGGTCGTGGCCGTGGCGCCGCCCGGGGACGCCGTCGTCCGGGGGGCGGTCGGCGTGCCGGTGCCGGTGGCGGAGGAGGCCGTGGCGGGCGGCGCCGGGCTCGTCGTGCCGTCCGTCGCGGGGGCGGCCGTACCCGCGACGGTGGCCGGGGCGTCGCCTTGCGCGCTCGTGCCGTTGCCGCAGGCGGTCAGCAGGCCCAGCACGGCGACCGTGCCCACGAGCAGGGCCCCGTGCCGCGCGGATCGGGGGGCGGACCGGGGGGTGTACACCATGTCGCTCAACACTCCTGGAGGTCACGGCACGCGACGGGACCGCGTGCCTACGGCGCCGGGTGCGCCGTCCTCTCCGTCCGATGCACGGACCGCCGGAAAAGTTCGGGGCGCGCCGGGTTCTGTCGTGTTCCTTTCCCCGCCCCGCCTCCCGGCAGCCGCCGTTCAGGCCACCCGCAGTGAACGCAGTACGCCGTCGGTCGCGTCCCCGTCACCCCGCTCGCGCACCTGCACGTACACCTGCGGCCGCGCCGCCCCGGCCGCCGGGACCAGCGCGGACTCGGTGACCGAGCCGCCGTCCGGGCAGCCGTTCCAGGCCCGGACCAGCCCGTGCCAGTCGGTGTCCGTGAAGGTGTGGGCGCCCGCGTAGCGGCAGCCGGGGTGCGCGAGCGCCTTCACCTTCGCGGTGACGTCGCCGCGCCCGCCGACCCCGACGAACACCCCGTCCACGGCGGCCTTGAGATCGGACCAGCGGGACAGGTCGTCCGCCACCACGAGGCCCGGCTGGTGCCCCGCCGTCAGCCCGAGGGCGTGCGGGTCCCAGCCGGAGTCGCGCAGCTCGCGGCCCCAGCCCTCGGGCACCCGGAGGGTCACCCGCCCGGTGGCGTCCGCGACCCGCACCCCGTCGTCCGTGCCGCCGTCCCGGTGCAGCGCCACGGTCACCGTGACCGCGGCGGCGGTGGCGGCGAGGACCGCGGCCACGGCCAGCGTCACGGTGTTGAGCCGGCCGCGCACCCCGTCCAGGCGCCGCGCGGGCCGTACCGACGGACCCGCGGCCAGCCGGTCCAGCTCGTGGGCGAACGCCAGGGCGGACGGCCAGCGCCGCGCCCGGTCCGGCTCCAGCGCGCGCAGCAGCACCCGTTCCACGTCCGCGCCGAGTTCCGGCCGCAGCCGTCGGGGCGGTATCACCTTTCCCGGCGGGCCCGGCACGGTCCCGGTGAGCAGTTCGTAGCCGACCGCGCCCAGGCTGTAGACGTCCGCCCGTTCGTCGATGCCCTCGCCGGGCTCGGCCTGCTCCGGCGGCTGGTAGCCCGCCGAACCGGCCGCCAGGGTCAGCACCGACGCCTGCGCGAGGCTCTTGGCCAGCCCCAGGTCGGCCAGCAGCACCCGGCGGGTGCCGTCCGGGGCGGTGTGCAGCAGCACGTTGGTCGGCTTGATGTCGCGGTGGACGATGCCCGCCTCGTGGAGCGCGGCGGCACCGCGCGCGGCCTCGGCGGTCAGCGCGAGCGCCTCCCGCACCGGCAGCGGGCCGCCCGCCGGCAGATCGGCGAGGGTCCCGCCGGCGGCGTACTCCATCACGAAGTACGGCCTGCCGTCCGGGAGTTCTCCGATGTCGTAGACCTGCACCACCCGGCTGGACCCGGCCCGGCGCAGCAGCCGCGCCTCGGACAGGAAGCGCTCCCTGATGTCGAGCCGGTGCGACCAGTTCTCGGCGAGGACCTTCACCGCCACCGGGGCCTGGAGCTCGGGGTCGTGCGCGAGCCACACCGTGGCGAAGGCGCCGCTGCCCAGCGGCCGTTCGAGGCGGTGGCGGCCGATCCGCTCCAGGGGGTGCATACGACTATCATGCCTGGCCTGAGATCGACTTGGAGGGGGGCCCGTCCGTGCAGGACCAGGCGCTGACGGAAGACCTCGCCCGGCGCGCCGCCGCGGGCGACAGCGGGGCCCTGGACCGGTTGCTGACCGGCATCCGGCCCGAGGTCGTGCGCCGCTGCGCGCGCTTCCTGCCCTGCCGGGAGGACGCCGAGGAGGCCGCGCAGGACGTGCTGCTCCAGGTCGCCCGGCACATCACCGGCTTCCAGGGCCGCAGCCGCTTCGGCACCTGGCTGTACACCGTCGTCGCCAACTGCTGCCGGCAGAAGTACCGCGAGCTGAAACGGCGGGCCGCCGAACAGCCGGCGGCCATCGAGCCCGCACACGCCGTGGACCCGCGCACCACCAGCGTCATCGCCGGCTCCCGGGTGGATCTGCTGGAGGCCCTGGACCGGCTGGAGCGCGAGCATCCGCATCTGGTGGCGCCGCTGGTCTACCGGGACATCTGCCAGCTGGACTACGCCGAGGCCGCCGAGCGCGCGGGCATCCCGCTCGGCACCCTCAAGTCCCGTCTGCACGAGGCCCGCAAGCAGGTGCGGCCCTGGCTGGCCGCCTCCTGAGACGCGGCCACGGGCCTACTGGTCCTCCTCGTACAGCGGCAGCTCGGCCCAGATCGTCTTGCCCTCCGGGGTGTGCCGGCTGCCCCAGCGCTGGGTGAGCTGGGCGACCAGCAGCAGGCCCCGGCCGCCCTCGTCGAAGGTCTTCGCCCGGCGCAGATGCGGCGCGGTGTGGCTCGTGTCGGAGACCTCGCAGATCAGCGTGGTCGCGTCGTGGATCAGCCGGAGCCGGATGGGCCGCGCCCCGTACCGGATGGCGTTGGTGACCAGCTCGCTGACCACCAGCTCCGCCGTGAACGTCGCCTCGCTCAGCGACCAGGCGTCCAACTGGTCCACGACCTGCTTGCGGATCGGCGCGACCAGCGCCGGGTCGGCGGGGATGTCCCAGGTCGCCACCTGTGAGGCGGGCAGGCCCCGGGTGCGGGCCAGCAGCAGCGCCACGTCGTCCGGCGCGGCCCCGCCCGGGAGCAGGGCGTGCAGGACGCAGTCGCACGCCTCGTCCAGGGAGTCCGCGTCCTGCCCCAGCGCCCGGAACAGCAGCTCGCGGCTGGCGTCCAGGTCCCGCTCCCGGGACTGCACCAGGCCGTCCGTGTACAGGGCGAGGACGGTCCCCTCGGGCAGGTCCACCTCGGTGGACTCGAACGGCAGCCCACCGAGACCCAGCGGGGGACCGGCGGGCAGGTCGAGCAGCTGCGGCCGGCCGCCCGGCCGCAGCAGCACGGGCGGCGGGTGCCCGGCGCGGGCCAGCGAGCAGCGGCGGGACACCGGGTCGTAGACGGCGTACAGGCAGGTGGCGCCGACCTCTCCCGGGCTGCCCTCGGCGCCGGCGTCCTCCGACAGCCGCAGCACCAGGTCGTCCAGGTGCGTGAGCAGCTCGTCCGGGGCCAGGTCGATGTCGGCGAGGGTGCGCACGGCGGTGCGGAGCCGGCCCATGGTGGCCGAGGCCTGGATACCGTGCCCGACGACGTCCCCGACGACCATCGCGACCCGCATCCCGGACAGCGGGATCACATCGAACCAGTCCCCGCCGACGCCGGCGCGCGCGGCCGGGAGGTAGCGGGAGGAGGCGTCCAGCGCGGCCGTGCGCGGCAGCGAGCGGGGCAGCAGGCTGCGCTGGAGGGCGAGCGCCGTCTCGCGCTCGCGCGAGTAGCGGCGGGCGTTGTCGATGCAGACGGCTGCCCGCGCGGTGATCTCCTCGGCCAGCAGCACGTCGTCCGCGGTGAAGGGGTCCGGGCGCCGGTGCCGGATGAGCACCGCGACCCCGAGGGTGAGTCCGCGTGCCTGGATCGGCACCGACATCGAGGAGTGGATCCCGAACCGCCGCACCCACTCGCAGCGCTCCGGATGCCAGGTCAGCCACTGGTCCATGTCACCGGCGGAGACGGCGGCGGTGATCGTGCGGCCCGCGGTCAGCGAGTCGCCCTGCGGGGAGAGGGCCGGGTACTCCTCCGCCGTCCCGGGCGGGACCACCACCTCCGGCAGGTCCGGCAGCACCGACTGGTGGGCGGCCCGGCGCAGCCGCACCGGCGCGGTGATGCGGGCCGGGGGCTCACCGCCGTACTCCTGCGGGTCCAGCAGGTCGATGGTGACGAAGTCGGCGAGCGCGGGCACGCACACGTCGGCCAGCTCCTGCGCGGTGCGGGTGACGTCGAGCGTGGTCCCGATGCGCACGCTGGCCTCGTTGAGCAGTTGCAGCCGCTGCCGGGCGCGGTGGTTGTCGGTGATGTCGTGCGCGGCCAGGCACACGCCCCGGACCCGGCCGGCCGGGTCCCGGACCGGCGCCATGCTGGCGAGCCAGGCGTGGGCCCGGTCCTCGCCGCCGGTGCGCATGAAGGTCTGCACGTCCAGGGGCCGGCCCGAGGTCAGCACCCGGAGCATGTTCTCCTCCAGTTCCTCGCTCTGCGGCCGGCCGCCGATCTCCGCGAGCCGCAGCCCCCGTACCCGCTCCTCGGGCAGCCCGACCACGCCGGCCATCGCCTCGTTCATCCGGCGCAGCCGCAGCCGGTCGTCGTACACGGCGACCGGGCACGGCGACTGGATCAGGCCCGCCTCGGTGAGCGGGTCGTCCCCGGCGGGCGGACCGGTGCCGGTGAGCGGGGTGACGACGAGCCAGTCACCCGGGTGCTCGTCGTGCGCCGGGCGGTGGTGGGCGAGCAGCCACACGGGGACGGTACGGCCGTTCCGGTGGCGCAATCCGACCGTTCCCGCCCAGCGGGGGCCCAGGGGCGGCACCGGGGCGCCGGCGTCGGCCAGCAGCTCGGCGGCGGGGCGGCCCAGGACGGCGTCGGCCGGGTGGCCGAGCAGGCGGCGGGCGCCCTCGTTCCACTCCACCAGCGTTCCGTCGGGGCCGATGACAGCCCGGGCCGTCGCCGCATCGTCGAACGGATAGACCCGGCTCATCGTCCCCGCTCCCAAGCGCACACTCACAGTGAACAGGTGGCACCACTCGCGTACCAGCCTAGTGCTTCGCGCCCGCCCGTGAGCGCCGATCCGGGCCGCCCGGCCGACCCGTCGAACAGGTCGGGGGCACGGTCAAGGGGGAATTCCGGCCGATGTGCCGGCGACGGCACTCGTGCGGTTCCGGACCCTTGACGATCGTGTGTGGCAGGACGTCAGAATCTGTTTGTTCGCGATCAGTTGTGAGTACTTCTGGGCCCTGATGAGGGAGAGCCGCCCATGTCGGTCACGCGTAGATCGGTTCTGGTCGCAGCCACGGCAGCGCCCGCGGCCGGGACGCTCCTGGACATTTCCGCGGCTCCGGCCGCCCTCGCCGCCGGCGCGCCCCCCGCCCGGGGACGCCACACCGTGCCCCTGCGGGACGGCTGGCGCTTCGCCCTGGCCGACCCGGGCGGCACCGACCCCACCGGCGCCTACGCACGGGCCGCCGACCCCGACTACGACGACTCGGCCTGGCGCGAGGTCGCCGTACCCCACGACTGGAGCATCGAGCAGACCCCCACGACCGACCACGGCACCACCAGCGGCACCGGCTTCTTCCCGGGCGGCCTCGGCTGGTACCGGCTCGCCCTCCGCCTCCCGCGCGACTGTGCCGGCAAGCGGATCTCGGTCGAGTTCGACGGCGTCTACATGGACGCCCACGTCTACTGCAACGGCACCGAGGTGGGCCGCCACCCCTACGGCTACACCGGCTTCGCCCTCGACCTCACCGACCTCGTCCACGCCGACGGCACCACCGTCGACGTGCTCGCGGTCAAGGTGCGGAACCAGCTGCCCAGCAGCCGCTGGTACTCCGGCAGCGGCATCTACCGCGAGGCCCGTCTGGTGATCACCGAGCCGGTGCACGTGGCCCGCTGGGGGACGTACGTCACCACGCCGGAGGTCTCCGCCGACCGGGCGCTGGTCCGGGTGCGGACCACCGTGCGGAACGCCTCCGGCACCGGCGCGGACGTGGAGGTACGCTCCCGGATCGTCGCTCCGGACGGCCGGACCGTCGCCCGTACGGCCACCACAGCCGCCGTCTCGGAGGAGGCCACCGAGACCCACGAACTGACGGTTCCCGAGCCCCTCCTGTGGGACTTCGCGACCCCGCAGCACCGCTACACCCTGCACACCGAGCTGCGCGTCGGGGGCCGCACCACCGACACCCACCGCACGACCTTCGGCATCCGCACCTTCCGCTTCGACCCCGACGGGGGCTTCTCCCTCAACGGCGCGTACACGAAGATCAGGGGGGTCGACCTCCACCACGACCAGGGCGCGCTCGGCGCCGCGATCAGCATCGACGCGGTGCGCCGGCAGATGCGGATCATGAAGTCGATGGGCGTCAACGCCTTCCGCACCTCCCACAACCCGCCCTCGCCGCAGATGGTCCAGGTCTGCGAGGAGCTGGGCGTCGTGATGATGGTGGAGGCCTTCGACTGCTGGCGTACCGGCAAGACGACGTACGACTACGGCCGGTTCTTCGACGAGTGGTGCGAACGGGACGCCACCGAGATGGTGCTGGCCGCCCGCAACTCGCCCGCCGTGGTGCTGTGGTCCATCGGCAACGAGATCCCCGACTCCACCTCCACCGCCGGGCTCGCCATGGCGGACCGGATCATCGCCGCCGTCAGGGCCGCCGACGACACCCGGCCGCTCGTCATCGGCTCCGACAAGTACCGGCGCGTACCCGCCAAGGGCTCGGCGGCCGACCTGATGCTCGCCAAGCTGGACGGCCTCGGCCTCAACTACAACACGGCCAAGTCGGTGGACGCCCTGCACGCGGCCTACCCGCACCTGTTCCTCTTCGAGTCCGAGTCCTCCTCGGAGACCTCGACCCGCGGCACCTACCAGGAGCCGGAGCACCTGAACACGGGGGAGAACCACACGCCCGGCAAGCGGGAGGTCTCCTCGTACGACAACAACCTCGCCTCCTGGACGATGAGCGGCGAGTACGGGCACAAGAAGGACCGGGACCGGAAGTGGTTCGCGGGCCAGTTCCTGTGGTCCGGCATCGACTACATCGGCGAACCGACGCCGTACGACGTCTTCCCGGTCAAGGCGTCCTTCTTCGGCGCCGTCGACACCGCCGGCTTCCCCAAGGACATGTACCACCTCTTCCGGAGCCAGTGGACGACCGAGCCGATGGTCCACCTGCTGCCCATGACCTGGAACCACGAGGACGGCGACACCGTCGAGGTGTGGGCCTACGCCAACGTGCCCGCCGTCGAGCTGTTCCTCAACGGAGAGTCCCTGGGAGTGCGGGAGTTCGACCTCAAGCGGACCACCGACGGCCGAAGCCACCTGGAGACCACCGAGGCCACCGGTGACGACAAGACCTTCACCGACGGCCCCTACCCGGGCAGTTACACCAGCCCCAACGGCAGCGCGGGCAAGCTGCACCTGACCTGGAAGGTCCCGTACCGGCCGGGCGAGCTGAAGGCGGTGGCCCGGCGCGGCGGCAAGGTCGTCGCCACCGACGTGCTGCGCACGGCCGGCGCCCCGCACGCCGTACGGCTCACCGCCGACCGCGACTCCCTCGCCGCAGACGGCCGTTCGCTGGCCTTCGTGACCGCGGAGATCGTCGACGCGCACGGCGTGGTCGTGCCCGACGCCGACCACCTCATCGCCTTCGACGTCACCGGCGGCTCCCTGGCCGGCGTCGACAACGGCCGCGAGGAGAGCGCCGAGCGCTACCAGGCGAGCACCCGCACCGCCTTCCACGGCAAGGCCCTCGCCATCGTCCGCTCCGGCACCAGGCCCGGCACTCTGAAGGTCACCGCCCGCGTGGACGGCCTGCGCACGGGCACGGCCCACCTGCACACCACCCCGGCCCGCTCGGCCGCGACCACGGAACCCGCCGCCTTCCGGCCCGACCACCCGGCGCCGCCCGGCTGCCCCTACGCGGACGCCAGTTACTCCGGCCGCCCCGACACGCTCCCCGCCGCGATGCTGGACGGCGACCCGGCCACCGGCTGGTCCAACGCCTTCGTCAAGCCGGCCACCGCGCTGCTGCCGGCGTTCGGCGGGGCCCGGGCGAAGGACTGGGTGTCGGTCGACTTCGGGCGCACCCGGACCTTCGACCGGGTGGCGGTCTCCTTCACCGTCGACGCCGGCCACACCCTGCCCGCGCGGGCCGAGGTGGCGGTGTGGGACGGCCACGCCTGGGTCCCCGTGACGGGGGCCACGGTGGAGTGGGCCACCGCCTCCGACAGCCCGACGGCCATCACCTTCGACGCGGTACGCGGCTCCCGGCTGCGCCTGACGCTCACCAGCGCGTACCCGGGGCAGGCGAAGGGAGCGGTGCGGATCAGCCGCCTGGACGTGTGACCGTGCCGGCACGACCGGGGGAGGCGGCGCCCTCCGGCCGGTACCGCACCAGGTGCCGGTTGACCTGGGCATATTTACGCGGAAGTACCCGCGCGGTACCGTGAGGGGCATGCCAGCTCTCAACGTGGAGTTCAGCGAACGGGAACTAGAGGACCTGCGGCAGATCGCCAAGGAGCGCGGTACGTCGATGAAGGCCCTCGTGCGCGAGGCCGCCGCCGCCGACATCGCCCGGCACCGGGCCCTCCAGGAGGGCGCCGAGGCGTTCCGCCGCTTCTTCGCCGGTCATGCCGAGGAGTTCGCGGCGGCCTTCCCCGAGGACGAGCGTCCCGCCAAGGGCGAGGCCGCCTGAGCGATGCCCTCCGTCATCCACATCGACGTCCCGTGGCTGCTCCAGCGGCACGAGGAGGTCCTGCCCGACCAGCCCGCCGTGGACGACTTCTCCGCGCTGGTCGCCGCCGTCGCCCGGCACCGGGTGGACCCGCCCCGGCTCGGCGTGGACTCCGACGCCGCCTGGCGCGCCGCCGCGCTGCTGCACACCCTCGCCGTGCTCAAGCCGCTGCCTGCGGCCAACGCCCGCTTCGCCTGCGCGACCGCCGTGGCCTACATGTTCGTCAGCGGTGTCGGCATCGACCCGCCCTACGGCGCCCTCGTCGACCTGGCCCGCGACCTGATCTCCGGCAAGACCGACGTGTACGGCGCCGCCGACCGGCTCCGCTCCTGGCAGATCTGAGGCGGCCGGGCCCTGCCCGCCCCCGGCCGGCGGGGGAAGCCGCCGGGAGCCGCCGGCCGGGAGCGGGCCTTTCCGAGGAGGACCGGCACCCAGTCCACCACCGGTCCGCCCGCCGCGGGAGCGTGCGCTTCCGGCGGGCGCGTGCGCACGCTTCACACGGGGC
This sequence comes from Streptomyces sp. NPDC017676, assembly GCF_044329325.1. Taxonomy (NCBI): domain Bacteria; kingdom Bacillati; phylum Actinomycetota; class Actinomycetes; order Kitasatosporales; family Streptomycetaceae; genus Streptomyces; species Streptomyces sp. NPDC017676. Next base: position 413,732 of record NZ_JBIRJA010000004.1, read on the forward strand.
GCATGAGAAATCCGGCCGCTTTCGCGACAAGCCCTGGCCGGGGCCCCGATTCTGACTTTCTTTCAAACCCGTCGATGTCCTCCGCGCGCCTTGTTGCCCGTGTGGCACTTGTGCAAGGGTTTCGAACGCGGTGAATTTCCCGCTCGCACACGCGCCAGAAGGAATCCGCTCCGTGCTCACCCCCCACCCCCCTCGTCCTCCCTATCCGCCGTCCGGCGCCGATCCCGGGGAATCCGACGAGTTCCTCGCCGGCCCGCTGCGGGCCGGCTCCGACGCGGAGGCCTCCCGGTCGGCCGCCCTCCTGATGGCCCGGCACTGGCAGCCGGCCCAGGAGTACGCGGTGATCTGCCTGGCCGCCTCCGGACCCCTCGCCCACATGGTCACCGCGACCGCCTTCCACCAGGTCCTCGGCCGGCTGGCGCTCGGCGAACCCGCCGACGCGCTGCGGCCCCGCCTGCTGGTGGCCGTCCGTGACACGGTCCTGAACTGGTCCGGCACCGACCGGATCACCGCCGTACTGCCCGGACTCGGCAAACCCGCCGGGGGCCGCGGGATGCGCGCCGCGCAACCGCTCGTACCGGAGAACCGCGCCCTCTCCGACCGTTCCTTCCACGCCCTTTCCCGCCTGGAACGGGCCCTGTTGTGGCACGCCGAGGTCGAGGCCGAACCGTTGGACGTGCCCGCCGGACTGCTCGGTGTGGACATCCGCAACGCGTCCGCCGCGCTCGAACAGGCCAGGGAGAAGTTCCGCGAGGGCCTGGTACGCGCCCACCGGGAACTCGCGCCCGGCAAGGAGTGCCGTTACTACAACCGCCTGCTCGACGTCCCGATCCGCCGGGGCGGCGCGCTGCTGCCCGACGTCCAGGAGCATCTGGCCGGCTGCGCCTACTGCCGGCACGCGGCGGAGCAACTCGGCCACGCCGACGCGGCTCTGGGCGTGCTGCTCGCCGAGGCCGTGCTCGGCTGGGGCGCCCGCCGCTACCTCGACTCGCGCCCCGGCCGCCGTCCCGGTCCCGCCCGCGGCGGCTCCCGGCGGTCCGGCGGACGCCGGCGCGGCGGAGGCCGGCGCGGCGCCGAGGAGGGCCGAAGGGGGCTGCCGGCCCGGTTCCTCACCGGGGTGTCCGCGCACCGCGCTCCCGGCACCGGCTGGTCGTCCCGGACGCTGCTGACCGGCGTCGGCGTGGCCTCGGCCGGGCTGCTCGCCACCGTCCTCGCGGTCAGCGCGTGGCCGGACGGCGACGACGGCACCACCCCCGTCGCCACCAGCGCGGTCCCCGGCGCGTCGGCTCCGACGGGCACCCCGGGGCTGCCCGCCGCCGGCCGGCCCGGTCCGCTGCGCAACGCCGCCGGCCGGTGTCTGGACGTCAGGGGTACGCCGGAGGCGGGGGCGAGTGCCGTGCTCGCCGAGTGCTCCGGCGCGGCCACGCAGCGGTGGACGTACGAGACCGACGGGCTGCTGCGCAGTGCCGCCGGCACCGGTCTGTGCCTGGACTCCCACGCCGACGCCGGCGTGGTGCTCCTCGGCCGGTGCGCCGGCGCCGGATCGGAACGTGGCGACGACGTGCGCTACGACCTCACTCCGGAGGGCGAGTTGCTGCCGCGGTGGGACCGGACCCTCGCGCTCGCCGCCGGCGGCGACCAGGCGGGGGCCGACCTCGTCGTCAAGGTCCGGGACGGGTCCGCCGGCCAGCGGTGGGTCTCCGGCGGCTCGTCGTAGGCCGCGGCAGATCGCCGCGCCGGCTGCCGGTCCGTCTCGGCCGGGCCGCACGCCGGCACCGCCCCGCGTCCCTCAGGAGGCCGCGCCTCCGTCGGCCTCCAGGTCCGACCGCGTCACCGTGCCCGGGCGTGCGTGGCCGGACAGGGCCAGGGTCAGGTCGAACTCGGCCAGGAGGCAGCGGATGACGTGCTCCACGCCGGCCTGGCCGTCCAGGCCCAGGCCGTAGACGTACGGGCGCCCGAGCAGGACCGCCCGTGCGCCCAGGGCCAGGGCCTTGAAGACGTCGTCGCCGGTGCGCACCCCGCTGTCGAACAGCACCGTCAGCCGGTCGCCCACCGCGTCCGCGACCCGGGGCAGCGCGTCGGCCGCCGCGACGGAACCGGCCACCTGCCGGCCGCCGTGGTTGGAGACCACCACGCCGTCCATCCCGGCGTCCGCGGCGAACCGGGCGTCGTCCGGGTGCAGGACGCCCTTGAGGACGATCGGCCCGTCCCAGTGCTCGCGCAGCAGGGCCAGGTCCGGCCAGGTGTGGCTCGCGTCCCCGAACAGACCGAGGAAGTGCAGCACCGCCGCGTTCGGGTCTTCGTGCACCGGCTTGGCGAGGCCCGCCTGGAACGCCGGGTCGGTGAAGTAGTTGGCGGTGCCCACGCCGTGCACGAACGGCAGGTAGGCCTGGTCGAGATCGCGGGGCCGCCACGCCAGCAGCGGGGTGTCCAGCGTGACGACCAGCACCGAGAAGCCGGCCGCGCGGGCCCGGGCGAGGAAGCTGCGGGTCACCTCCCGGTCCTTGCCCCAGTACAGCTGGAACCACCGCTCGGCGTCCCCCATCGCCTCCGCGACCTTCTCCATCGGCGTGCTCGACGCCGACGACAGGACGTACGGGACGCCCTGCGCGGCGGCGGCCCGGGCGGCGGCGGTCTCGGCGTCCGGATGCATGATCGACAGCACGCCGACGGGAGCGAGGGCGAGCGGTGCCGGCAGGGTCCGCCCGAGCACCTCGGTGGTGAGGTCGCGCTCGTGCACGTCCCGCAGCACGCGCGGCACGATCCGGCGCCGGGCCAGGGCCGTCCGGTTGGCGCGGGCCGTGCCGCCGTCGCCCGCGCTGCCCGCCACATAGCCCATCGGCCCCGGCCCGAGCCGGTGTTCGGCCAGCTCCTCCAGCCGGGTCAGGTCGGTGGGGAGCCGGGGCACGGCCCCCGTCACCCCGTTCAGGTAGATCTCGTACTGGAAGTCCGCCCAGTGCTGTGCCATCCGTCAACTCCCGCGCGTCGTCGGCCACGTGCGCCCCCGACGATACCGACCGGTACGTCGGACGGCGCGTCACCGGACCAGGTCAGCCGGCCCCGCCCGCCGGCACGGGCGCGGGAGCGTCGGCGGCGGCTCCCGGCCCGGTGATCGGCGGCACCGGGACCTCGACCGTACGGACCAGCCGGGCGCCCCCGGGGCCGTACGCGGCACGGGGTTCGGGGAACAGCCGCAGCAGGGCCAGGAAGAGCACCGCGGCCGTCGCCAGCGACAGCGGCAGGCTGATGTCGACGCCGTGCGCCAGATCACCCAGCGGACCCACGAACTGGCCCGGGATGTTCGTGAACAGCACACCGATGAGCGCCGACACCCACCACGCGGTCATGCCGCGCCAGTTCCAGCCGTGCGCGAACCAGTAACGGCCGCCGCGCTGACGGCGGTTGAAGACCTGGAGCGCGTCCGGGTCGTACCAGCCGCGGCGGGTCCAGAAGCCCAGCATCATCACGACCATCCAGGGCGTGGTGCAGGTGATGATCACGGTGGCGAAGGTGGAGATCGACCGGACCAGGTCCAGGCCGAACCGGCCGACGAAGATGAACGCGATCGACAACACGCCGACCAGCAGCGTCGCCTGGACCCGCGACAGCCTAGGGAACACCGAGGAGAAGTCGAGGCCGGTGCCGTACAGCGAGGTCGTGCCCGTGGACATGCCGCCGATCAGGGCCAGCAGGCACACCGGCAGGAAGAACCAGCTCGGCGAGATCGCCAGCAGTCCGCCCACGAAGTCCGGCGCGGCCGGGTCGACGTACTTCGGCGCCTCCGTCGCCACGATGCTGGCCGTCGCCAGCCCGAACACGAACGGCAGCAGCGTCGCGACCTGGGACAGGAACGCGGCCCCGACCACCCGACGACGCGGGGTGGCGGCCGGGATGTAGCGCGACCAGTCGCCGAGGAACGCGCCGAACGACACCGGGTTTGACAGCACGATCAGCGCCGCGCCGATGAAGGACGGCCAGAACATCGACCGTGTCGCCGCGTCCGCCGAGGCGGTGAACACCCCGGCGTACGACGGGTCGAAGTCACCGGCGAACGCGACCGCGCCGAGCAGGAACAGCACACTCGCCGACGTCACCGCGATCTTGTTGACGAACAGCATGAACCGGAAGCCGTAGACGCAGACCGCGAGCACGAGACCGGCGAAAAGGGCGTACGCGACGCCGTACGACAGGTTGTTCCGCTCCAGACCGAACAGCCGGTGCGCACCGCCGACCAGGGCGTCGCCCGAACTCCACACCGACAGCGAGAAGAACGCGACGGCCGTCAGCAGGGACAGGAACGAGCCGACCACCCGGCCGTGCACACCGAGGTGCGCCGAGGACGACACGGCGTTGTTGGTGCCGTTGACCGGGCCGAACACGGCCATCGGGCACAGGATCAGCGCGCCCGCGAGGACACCGAGCACGGTGGCCGCGAGGCCCTGCCAGAAGGAGAGCCCGAACAAGATCGGGAAGGCGCCGAGGACACAGGTGGAGAAGGTGTTGGCGCCGCCGAAGGCGAGCCGGAACAGGTCCAGCGGGGTCGCGGTGCGGTCGGCGTCGGGGATGCGTTCCACACCGTGGGCCTCGACCTCGGTCAGGGCCGGTCCCGACGGTGAGGCGGACGCGGGGGGTGGTGCGGGCTGTGCGGACACGGGCGCTCCAGCGGGGACGGCAGCGGGGTGCGCTGACGGTACGGCGGGCGGAACCGTGTGATCCAGAGGACGGTTCATCCAAATTTCGGGCCGCCGATGGATGAATCGCCCATCGGTCGGGCGACGGAGGCACCGGCGCCTGGTGATCACTTCATGAACACGAGGAGTCATGAAGGGGCGCGACGCGGTCAGAGCCGGAATGTTTCAGGACGATTAACGAAGAGCTGATTTTCGGCCATCCGGCCGCTTTCCCGACGGGGGAACCGCTTGGTTCCGGGGCCACGGCGTTCGAATTCCGTGACTTCACGCCACTGATTCAACACGAAAGGTTACTGAAACCCATGGGTTCGATGTGAGTTTCGCCGAGGGAGTCGGCAGAGTGGCGGTCGCCGCTCCGGCACCCGACCGGGCCGGAGCCGGCGACCCGACTGTTCGAGCGGAAGGATGCACACAATGCGGAACACCGCGCGCTGGGCAGCGGCCCTCGGCCTCACGGCCGCCGCCGTTTGCGGACCCCTGACCGGGGCCGCCGTCGCTGCACCGGGCGCCGCCCCGTCGTCGCTCTACGCCCCCTCGGCGCTGGTGCTCACCACCGGCCACGGCAACGACGCGGCCACGGCCACTCCGGAGCGCGCCGTCACCCTCACCTGCGCCCCCACCGCCTCCGGCACCCACCCGGCCGCCGCCGAGGCGTGTGCGGAACTGCGCGGCGTCGACGGCCAGCCGGACGCCCTGAAGCCCGCCGGCGACGTGATGTGCACCAAGGTCTACGACCCCGTCGTCGTCACCGTCCAGGGCGTGTGGCAGGGCAAACGCGTCTCCTACGAGCGCAGCTTCGGCAACGCGTGCATGCGGGACGCCGTCGGCGGCAGCCTGTTCGCCTTCTAGGACCGGGATCGCACGGGTCCCCGTGAACGCCGGATCAGGCCCGCAACTGGGGAGTGCGGCCCCCTGGAGCGGGGAACCTGCGATCTCGCGCCGGGGCCGGCGGGCGGAGTGGGGCCGCCCGCCGGGCCCGGGCACACAGCCGCTCCCCGGGCCGGTCCGTGGGGGACCGCCCGGGGAGCGGCGAAAAACAATCTGTTTCAACCAGTGTTCAGGCCTTGCGCCGGTGACTCGTGTCGCACCACGGGTAGCGGCGACTGCGCCGGCAGGTACACAGAGCGACGCGGAAGCGGTCCGAGGAGACCGTGGTCCCGTCCTCCAGCTCGATCTCCACGGGTCCTTCCACGAGGAGGGGCCCGCGCCGCTGCACGGTGATCCGCCGCGCCCGGTCGGCCGAAGCCTTGGCCGCCGGGCCGGCAGGGCTCTTGGAGTCGGGAGGGCCGTCGGAGCCGACAGGGCCGTTGGAGCCGGCAGGGCTCTTGGTGTCGGCGGGGCTCTTGGCGTCAGCAGGGTCGTTCGGCACGGATGACCACCAGCTCTTCCCTGTCCTCGGCCGGCGCGAGCAGCCCGCTCCGGCGCAGCCAGTCCTCCCGGGAGCGCAGCACCGGGCCGAAGGCGATCCAGCGGCGCCGGACCACCGAGGCCTTCAGGCCCGCCGCCCGCAGCAGCTCCAGGGTGCGGTCGGGACCGCTCAGCGCCGAGTGCACGATCAGCAGCACCCCACCGGGGCGCAGCAGCGCCGGAGCGTCCCGGCAGATCCGGTCCAGCAGCAGCCGCCCGTCGCGCCCGGCGTCCCAGGCCCGGGCCCGGCCCTGCGGCCCCCGCCCGGCGTCGGGCGCCGGCACGTAGGGCGGGTTCGCCAGGATGAGGTCGTACGTCCGGCCCCGCACCGGTGCGAAGAGGTTGCCGCGCCGGATGCGCACCGGCAGCCGCCGCAGCCACGAGTTCAGCCGGGCCGTCCACACCGCGCGTCGGGACACGTCCACCGCGGTCACCTCGGCGCCCCGGCGGGCCGCCTCCAGGGCCAGCGCCCCGCTGCCGGTGCCGACGTCCAGCACCCGGGTGCCGGGCGGCGGCGCCTCCTCGTGGAGGGCCTCGGCCAGCAGCTCCGTATCGTCCTGCGGGGCGTACACACCCGGTAGCAGCAAAGCGATCACATCGCACGGGTACCCCGGGGATCAGGATGTATGGGAAACCTCCTGTTCCCGGTGTGCCCCCACGGGGGAGTCCGGGGCCGTGCGCACGGGGGAGTCCAGGGGCGTCCGCAGGGACGACCGTCCCGCGCGCCAGTCCGCCAGCAGCCGCCGCGCCAGCCGTTCCTCCAGGTACTCGGTCGCGTCGATCCCGAAGGCGATGTCCGGCGCCAGCTCCGGTTCCTCGGCGAGCAGTCCGCCGATCACCTCGTGCCGGACGACCTGCTCGTGCACCGCGTCCGCCTCCACGTGCTCGTCGTAGAAGAACTCCGCGGCCGGGCCGGCGCCGGTGCGGCGCATCGCCTCGGCCAGCCGGCGGGAGCCGGGCGAGGAGGTGATCTCGACCTCGGCGAAGTGGCCGACCAGCGCGCCGCGCAGATCGCGGTGCAGGCCGAACAGGGACATCAGGTTGACGACGGCCAGCATCTCGGCCGGGGCCGCGTCCAGGTGACGGCCGTACGCGGTGTCCAGGCCCAGGTCCGTCATCAGGTCGGCGAACAGGCGCGCGTGCACCCGCTCGGCCCGGCCGCCGCCGAACTCGTCGTACTCCACCGCGGCCATCGCCGCCTTCGCCCGGCCCCACAGCCGGGGCAGCACCCAGGCGTGCGGGTCGGCCTCCTTCAGGTGGTACAACGAGCGCAGCGCCGCGTACTCCCGCAGCTGCCACAGCTCGCCCTCGGCACACAGGAAGTGGGTGACCCCGGTGCCCTCGGCCGGCTCGACCAGGAGGGCGCCGAGCGCGTCGTCCAGGCTGTCGTGGACCGGGGTGTCGGCGCGCAGCGCGGCGCCGAAGCGGTGTTCCAGCTCGGCCCGGACGCGCAACAGCTCCGGGTCCCACTCGGTCCGGGGCGGGACACCGGCGAAGCCGCGGTAGTGCAGTTCGTAGCAGAGGTACAGGGCGAGCTGGAGGTCGTCGCCGTACGGATCGGCGGCCCCGGCGTCCGCGGGGTCGGGAAGCGGGCCCGTGCCGCGCAGGTACGCGGTGACCGCGGCGGAGAGCGGGCCCCGGGGCGGGGGCAGCAGGGGTCCTCGCACGTCGTGGTTCATGGGGTGCGGGTACCCGCCCGGCGGGAAAGCAGCAGTGATGAGCCGCACCCGCAGATGAGCACCAGTGCTGAGCCGCACCCGCAGATGAGCACCAGTGCTGATGCGCACCCGCGGGCAAGCACCAGTGCTCAGCCGCACCCCGAAGCGGTCACCGGACACCTGCGTAACCGAGGCGCCGGCCGGGGTCGTCGCCGGGCGGCTCGCGGAGCGGGGCGTGGCCGCGGCGGTCCTGCCCGCCGTCGGCCTGCCCATCGGCCGGGACCGGTCGCACCGCACCGGTCGGGGCGTCGGCGGAGTGCCCCGTGGGCGCGCCGTCCGGCCGACCTCAGTCGCCCTTCGCCTGCTCCTGCGCGCTGGGGCTCGGGGTGACGGTGTCCCCGGCCTCACCCGAGGCGGACCGGTCCTCGTCGCGCTTCTCGGCCTCCTCGACCTCCCGGAGCACCTCCTCCAGGGCCGTCTCCGGCCGGTGCTCGTGGTCGTCGTGGCCGTTCCCGCCAGGCATGCCGTCTCCTTCCGTCGGCGAGGTGATCTGCCCTGCGGGTTACCCGGGGGAGGCGTCCCAAGCGTGCCCCGGACAGGGCGAGGGGCCGCCGTCTCCCTGCTGACGGCGGCCCCTCGGGCCTCGATGGCGACGGCTGTCACATGTGGACGACGGGTGCGGCGCCCGCGTCCTGCCGCGGCACCCCGCGCCGGTAGCAGAGGAAGGCGATGACCGTGCCGGCGCCGAAGAGGACCGCCGACCACCAGAAGGCGGTGGTGTAGCTCTCGATGGTGGCCTGCGCCCGCACCAGCTTGCTGCCGGCGTCCCGGCCGGCCAGGTAGTCGGTGGCCGCGCTCGCCGCGAGGGTGTTCAGCAGGGCCGTGCCGATCGAGCCGCCCACCTGCTGCATGGCGTTGACGGTCGCGGAGGCCACGCCCGCGTCCTCGGCCGCGACCCCGCCGGTGGCGAGCTGCATGGCCGTCGGCATGACGAGGCCGAGGCCCACACCGATCACGATCAGCTGCGGGAGCACCGCACCGAGGTAGTGGGAGCCGAGGCCGATGCCGGTCAGCCAGGCCATGCCGGCGGTGGCGACCGCGAAGCCCAGCGGGATGACCACCTTGGGGCCGATCCGCGGCAGCAGGACGGTGGTGCCCACCTGCGCGGTCACCATCAGCGCGCCGACCATCGGCAGGAACGCCACACCGGTCTTCGTGGGGCTGAAGCCGAGGTTGAGCTGGAGGTAGTAGGTCAGGAAGAGGAACACGCCGAACATGCCGCCGGCGGCGATCAGCACCGCGAGGAACGAGCCCGCGCGGTCGCGGTCGAGCAGGATGCGCAGGGGCAGCAACGGGTGCGCGGTCCGGGTCTGCCACCAGGCGAAGGCCGCCAGCAGCACCCCGCCCGCGATCAGGAAGCCCCAGGTCAGCGGCGAGTCCCAGTCGTGGGTCTCGGCGTTGGAGAAGCCGTAGACCAGGGAGAACAGACCGGTGGCCACCAGGATCGTGCCCGGGACGTCGAGCTTGGCGTTGGCCGCGTCGCGGTGGTTGCTCAGCAGCAGCCAGCCGCCCGCGAAGGCGACGATCGCGATGGCCACGTTCACGTAGAGCGTCCAGCGCCAGTCCAGCGCGTCGGTCAGCACACCGCCGAGCAGCAGACCGAACGCACCGCCGGCGCCGGCGATCGCGCCGTACACGCTGAACGCGCGGGCCCGCTCCCGGGCGTCGGTGAACGTGGTGTTGAGCAGTGAGAGCGCGGCGGGTGCGAGCAGCGCGCCGAAGACACCCTGGAGGGCGCGGGCGACGACCAGCATGGTGAAGCCGTTCGCCGCGCCGCCGAGCGCGGAGACCGCGGCGAAGCCGACGACGCCGACGAGGAAGGCGGTCTTGCGGCCGAACATGTCGGCGATCCGGCCGCCGAGCAGCAGCAGGGAGGCGAAGGCCAGCGCGTAGGCGGTGACGATCCACTGGCGGTTGCCGTCGGAGAAGCCGAGGTCGGTCTGGGCGGACGGCAGGGCGATGTTCACGATCGTGGCGTCGAGGACCACCATCAGCTGGGCGATCGCGATGACCGCCAGGATCCACCACCGCTTGGGCGAGGGCTCGGAGAGCGCCGGCGCCGCGGCTCCCGCGCGGGAGCTCTCGGCCAGGGTCTTCTCGGGCATGCGGAACCACTCCGGGGAAGTCGTTCGGGTACGGGACGGCAGACGGGTACGAGAAGGTGAACAGCTCATAAACGAAACTGTTTCGTACACCTAGAGCCTAGATCACCGCGAGCGAAACGGCAACGTTTCTCTATTGCGGCCCTCTTCGCCGTGCGCGGTGTTTCAGTGTGTGGCGCCCTGGATACACCGCGAAGGTTCGGCCCCGGAGTTCGCGAGCCCGTGCAACGCCGTCGCAGTGAGGTCGTCACATGTCCCATGCCCCGTCCCCCGCAGGACCGTCGAACGACACCCGGCCGCTCCCGGCCCCGGCCGGAACGGCGGACACCGCCCCGTACCCCGGCCGGGGCGGCACCGCCCTGGTGACGGGCGCCTCCTCGGGCATCGGCGCGGCCGTGGCCCGCCGGCTGGCCGCCGAGGGCGGCTGGCGGCTGGCCCTGAACGGACGCGACGTCACCCGACTGGAGCAGGTGGCCGCACAGGCCGGTGCGCTCGCGCTGCCCGCGGACCTGACCCGGCCCGGCGCCGAGCGCCGGCTCGCCGGACAAGCGCTGGACCACCTCGGACGGCTGGACCTGCTCGTCGCGGGCGCCGGCGTCGGCTGGGCCGGGGACTTCACCGGCATGCCGGCCGCGCGGATCGACGAGATCGTGGAGGTAGACCTGCTGGCCACCGTGCACCTGGTGCGGACCGTGCTGCCGCACATGGTCGCCGCCGGATCCGGACGCGTCGTACTCATCGGATCCCTCGCCGGCAGCGTGGGCGTGCGCGGTGAGGCCGTCTACTCCGCGGCGAAGGCCGCGCTGGCCACCTTCGCCGACTGCCTGCGGTACGAGCTGCGCGGCACCGGAGTGGGCGTCAGCCATGTCATCCCCGGCGTGGTGGCCACCCCCTTCTTCGACCGGCGGGGCACCCCCTACACCCGCGCCTGGCCGAGGCCCGTGTCCGCCGAACGCGTGGCCGACGCGGTCCGGGCCGCCGTCCTGCACGGCCGCGACGAGGTGTACGTCCCCGGGTGGCTGCGGCTGCCCGCCCGGGTGCGCGGCGTCGCGCCCGGACTCTACCGGCGGCTGGCCGCCCGCTTCGGGTGAGCGACCATGATGGCGCTGACGGTGCTGCTCGCCCTTCTCGCGGCCCTGTCCAACGCGTCCGCGTCCGTCCTCCAGCGCCGCGCCGCCGTGCAGGAGGAGCCGGACCAGGGCGGCGGGGCGGGGTCCGTGGTGCGCCGGTTCGCCCATCTGCTGCGCAGACCCTACTGGCTGGCGGGCGCCGGGCTGCTCGGACTGTCCAGCCTGTTGCAGGCCGGGGCGCTGGCCGTGGGCAGCCTGTCCCTGGTCCAGCCCCTGCTCACCGCCGAACTGCTGTTCACGCTGGCCGTGGGCAGTGTCGTCTTCCGGCGCCGCCCGGAAGCCCGCACCTGGCTGGCGTTCGTCGCCCTCGCCGGCGGACTGGCCCTGTTCCTCCTGGCGGCGGCGCCGTCCGCCGGCCGGCCCACCGCGCGGCCGGGGGACTGGCTGCTGGGCGGCGGCGGGGCGCTCGGCGTCGTCGTCCTGCTGGTGGTGGTCGCGCGCCCGACCCGCGGCGCGTCGCGGGCCGCGCTGCTCGGCCTCGCCTCCGCCGTGTCCTTCGCCGCGACCGCGGCGCTGCTGAAGGAGGCCGTGGGACGGCTCGCGCAGGGGCCCGCGGAGATGTTCGGGCACTGGTCGCTGTACGCCACGGGGGCCGCCGGACTCGTCGCGTTCCTGCTGCTCCAGGGCGCGCTCGGCGCCGGCTCGCTGACGGCCTCCCAGCCCGCCCTCACTCTCGGCGACGCACTCACCAGCGTCGTGCTCGGCTGGGTGCTCTTCGGCGAATCGATCCACCTGGGCCTGAGCCTGCTGCCGGAGGCGATCGGCGTCGCCCTCATCGGCGCCGGCAGCATCGGCCTGGTCCACTCCCCGTCCGTCGGCGGGGAGTGGGACGCCACGGACCCGGAGGGGACCTCCGGCTCCACCGACGCTCTCCCGCGCACCCCGAGGAGGTAGGTCACCCATGTCCCTCGTGTCCGGCCGCGCCGTGCGGACGGCCGCCGTCCTGCTGCCCGCCGCGGTCACCGCGGCCCACGTCGGCCCGGCGGCCACCTGGCTGCCCGGCGTACGGCTGCCGTTCTTCCCCGGGCTCGCCGGCACCGGGCCCCGCCGGCACATCGCGCTCACCTTCGACGACGGACCGGACCCGGTGTCGACCCCGCGCTTCCTCGACACGCTCGACGAACTCGGGGTGCGGGCCACGTTCTTCGTCCTCGGCGAGCAGGCGGTGCGCCATCCCGCGCTGGTCCGGGAGACGGCGCGGCGCGGGCACGAGCTCGGGGTGCACGGCTGGACCCACGACCGGCCCTGGTGGCCGGCGTTCGCCCGCGACGCCGAGGAGGTCGCCCGGACCGTCCACGCGGTGCACGACCTCACCGGCCACCGCCCGCGGTGGTACCGCCCGCCCTACGGCATCCTCACCACGAGCCGCTGGCTGGCCGCCCGGCGCGCCGGACTGCGGACGGTGCTGTGGTCGGCATGGGGCAGGGACTGGACCGCCGACGCGACCCCCGCGTCCGTACGGGCCCGGGTCGCCGCGGACCTGCGCGGCGGTGGCACCGTCCTGCTCCACGACTCCGACCGCCACTCGGCCCCCGGCTGCTGGCACGCCACCCTGGCCGCGCTCCCGACGATCGTCCGGGACTGCCGGGAGGCGGGGTGGACGGTGGGACCCCTGCGCGACCACGGGGCGGTTCCGGTTCCGGTTCACGGCGGGGCGGTGGTGCCGGCCGAGTCGGCGGGGGAGTGACGGGGGCTTCTCACGTACCCGTCGTCAGGTCCGTCACGCGGTCCAGAACGTCCCCGCGGAACAGGGTGCGCCCACGGGCCACCCGGTCCGTGCGTTCCGGGGTGTTCTCCCCGAGCCGCCCCAGTGCCGCCAGCAGGGCGGGGGCGTCCGGGGCCAGTTCGGACACGCCCAGCTCGGTCATGCGGCGCACGCCGTCCCTGCCGTGGCCGGGCAGCGGGCGGTACGCGATCACGGGCAGGCCCGCCGCGAGGGCCTGGACGGCGGTCTGGCCGGCCGCGTTGTCCACCAGCGCGTAGCAGGCGGCCAACAGGCCCGGCATGTCCTCGACCCAGCCCAGGGCCAGCGCCGCCGGCTCCCGGGAGACGCCCGCGCGCAACCGCTCGTTGCGGCCGCACAGCACCACCGGCAGACAGCCGGCCGCCGCCAGCAGCCGGGCGGTGGCGGCCGGGCGGGAGGCCGCCCCCCAGGCACCGGCGGACAGCAGCACGGGAGGCCGGCCGGGGGCCCGCCGGGCGAACCGCTCCCGCCAGCGGGCCGCCCCGGGGGCCGGTGCGCGGAAGGCGGGCGCGACCACCGGGCCGGTCGTGACCACCGGCACGGCGAGGAACCGGCGTACGTCCGCCGCCGCCGCGTCCGTGAGGCACAGATACCGGTCGTTGCCCGGGTGCAGCCACTGCCGGTGCACCGCGAAGTCCAGCAGGAACACGGCGCTCGGCACCCGCAGCCCGCCGCGCTCCCGCAGGTGCCCGGTGAGCTGCGCGGCCAGGTGGAAGACGGACACCACCACATCGGCGCCCGTCCGGTCCACGAGTTCCGTCAGCCGGTCCCCGGCCAGGCGGGCGAGCGGGACCCCGCTGGGCCGCCGGCCCGGGCCGCCGCGCAGGAACGCGCCGTACACACCGCCGTACAGCCAGGGCAGATGCCGTACCGACGCCTGGTAGCCGCGGCGCAGCCCGGTGCCCAGGCCGTACGGCAGCAACGTCAGCACATCGGCCACCCGGGCCTCTTGGCCCCGGTCCGCGGCCCGCCGCGCCAGCTCGGCGGCCACGGTGTCGTGACCGGCTCCCATGCTCGCGCTCAGGATCAGCACGCGCCGCCGGCCGTCCGGCGTGTCCTCGGTGGTAGGCACGGAGTCCGATTCTCCGCCGCAGCGCCGCGCAAACCGCGCCCGCCGCCCGTGTCGCCGGCCGGACGGTCACCCGTGCGCAGCAGCGCGCCGGGCGGGTGCGCGCCCTCCGGCTGCGAGTCGCGCGGCGCGTGCCACGCTGGATGAATCGGCACAGGAGAGCGTGTGGTGGGCGGCGAGCGGCGGGAGGAGCCGTGAGGCGGTTGCGGCGCGGCCTGCACCGCGCGTGGCGGTGGCTACGGGTCCAGGCCTTGTTCGAGCACGGCCGGGAGCTGGAGCTGATGCACCGGGCCATGGGCTTCGCCACCCTGGCCCTGGTCACGCTGGCCCCGCTGCTGATCGTGGTCGCCGCGGCCGACCCGCTGGTACGGGGCGGCTTCGCCTCCTGGCTCACCGACGGCATGGGCCTGTCCGGGCGGTCCGCCCACGTCATCACCGATGTGATCAGCCCCCCGCGCAAGGTCATCGGCACCACCAGCGTGTGGAGTGGTGTCCTGCTCGCCGTGTTCGGCGTGTCCTTCGGCGGCAGCGTGCAGAACGCCTACGAGCGGATCTGGGGCCTGGCCTCCGGCCCCTGGCACCGGGTGTGGCGGCAGGCGACCTGGCTGGTGGTGCTGACGGCGTACCTCTACCAGGAGGTCGCGACGAAGTCGACGCTGCACGGGACGCAGCGGATCGTGTTCTCCGCGCTGAGCGGTGTGCTGTTCTTCTGGTGGGGGCAGCGTTTCCTGCTCGGCGGGCAGATCCACTGGCGCTCGCTGCTGCCCGGCGCGGTGGCCACGGTCATCGGCCTGGCCGGGCTGCGCGCCTTCTCCTACCTCGTCTTCACCCCGCTCATCGTCACCAACGCCCTGAGCTACGGAGCCGTCGGCACCGTGCTCGTCGTCGAGTCCTGGCTCATCGGCGTCGGCTTCGTCATCTACGGCGGCGCCCTGTTCGGCCGCTGGTTCACCCAGCACCACTGGGTCCCCTCCCACCACGACGAGCCGGCTCAGCCGGGTGACGAGGACAGGCCCTAGGCCAGCTGCCGGCGCACCAGCTCGTGCAGCCGGCCCCCGGTGTCCGCGAGGAGTTCGGCCGGGGTGCCCTGCTGGACGACCTTGCCCTCCTCCATCACGATCACCCGGTCGGCGTCCATGACGGTCGACAGCCGGTGGGCGATGACGATCCGGGTGGCGTTCAGCTTGCGGGTGCTGTCGATGACGGTGCGCTGGGTGTCGTTGTCCAGGGCGCTGGTCGCCTCGTCGAAGAAGAGGATGCGCGGGCGTCGGATGAGGGCCTGGGCGATCATCAGGCGCTGCCGCTGGCCGCCGGAGATCGCTCCGCTGCCCGCGACGATCGTGTGCAGCCCCATCGGCATCCGCTGGATGTCCTCCGCGAGCCCCGCCAGCTCGGCCGCTGCCATCGCCTCCTCGGGTGTGTACGGCTCGGTGCCGCAGATGACGTCCATGATCGAGCCGGTGAACGGCTGGGCGTGCTGGAGGACGACCCCGCACTGGCGGCGCACCGCGGACTGGTCGAGCGCCGCCAGGTCCTGGCCGTCGTAGAGGACGCTGCCGGAGACCGGCCGGTCGAAGCCGATGAGCAGCCGCAGCAGCGTGGACTTGCCGCAGCCGCTCGGGCCGACGACCGCCACGAACTCGCCCGGCCGTACGGCGAAGGACACGTCGTCCAGCACGAGCGGGCCGTCGTCGGCGTACCGGAAGGACAGCCGGCGGGCCTCCACCGCCCCGGACAGCGGGCCGGGGCGGGTGCTCGCCGTGCGCACCTCGGGCGTGGCCTCCAGCACCGGTTTGATCTCCTCGAACAGCGGCAGCGCCGCCACCGCCGACACGAACGCGCCGGTCAGCTGGGTGACCGAGGTCAGCACCATGGTCACCGAGGTGTTGAAGGCGAGGAAGTCCGCCGCCGACATCGCCCCCTTCGCCGGGCCCGCCAGCAGCATGGACATCAGCAGGGTGCACACCGGCAGGTAGACCGCGCCGAGGACCGTGGTGAGGTTCTTGATCCGGCCCGCCTTCTGCTGGAGCTCCCTGCTGTGCGCGAACTGCCGCGCCCAGGCCGCGTAGGCGTAGTTCTCCGCCGCCGCCACCCTCAGCTTCGGCAGTCCGCGCAGCGTCTGGAACGCCTGGTTGTTCAGCTTGTTGCCGAGCACCACCAGGCGCCGCTGCCAGCGCACCTGCCACAGCCCCAGCCCGCCGAACACCGCCGCGATGACGACGAGCATCCCGATCGCGGCCGTCGCCATCGCCGGGCTGTACCAGAACAGCAGGGCGAGGTTCATCGCGCCGACGGTCACCGACTGGGCGACGACCGGGCCGACGCCCGCCAGCAGCCGGCGGATCGTGCTGATGCCCATCGCGGCACTGGCCAGCTCGCCCGTGGAGCGCTGGGTGAAGAAACGCGTGGGCAGCCGCAGCAGCCGGTCCCAGACGGCGGGTTGCAGCGCCGCCTCGATCCGGCCCTCCAGACGCAGGATGGAGAGGTTCTCCAGCAGTGTGAACGCCGCCGCGACCACCCCGCTCACCATGACCGCCAGGCACACCTGGACGATCAGGCCCTCCTGCGCCCTCGGCACGTACTCACCGAGCACCTTGCCGGTGGCGATCGGCACCAGCGCGCCGATCACCACCGTCACCAGCCCCGCGAGGAGCAGGTTCAGAAGGTCGGCGCGGGTGCCGCGGAGACTGAACCGCAGCAGCCCGAGCGGCCCGAGCCGTTTGTCGGGCAGCGGCCGGTAGAACATCACCGCGCGCGGCTCGAACTCCTCCGCGTTCGCCCTCTCGACGGGTGTCTCGCGCCCCGTCCCCGGGTGGACGGCGACATAGCCGCCGCGTCGCCACAGCAGCGCGACCGGCGCCCCGGACAGCGCCCGGTGGCCGACCAGCGGGCCCACGTTCTCCCGCCACCAGCGCCCGTCCAGCCGGACGGCCCGCGTCCGCACCCGCGAGGCCAGCGCCACCCGCTCCACCGGGTCCAGCCGGTCGCTCTCCGTGCCGCTCCGCGCGGGTTCGGCGAGCCGGATGCCCGCCGCCTCGGCGACCACCTTGCAGGCCGCGTACGTCGCGTCGGCGTCCGCGGCCGTCGTACGGTGCGAGGAGCGCTTGCCGATGGAGGCCAACAGGGTCCGGTCGGCCTGGGCGCGGACCGCCTCACCGGCCTTGATCCCGGCGGCCGTCCGCGTCTCGTGCGTGCGCTCCAGCTGCTCGATCCAGCGGTCCAGCGCGGTCAGCAGCCGGTACTGCTGGTCCACCATGCTCTGCCACAGCGCCGGGTCCACCAGCAGATCGGCGGCGGCCTCCGCGCCGTACAGCGAGCCGTACTGCACGCTGCCCGGCGGCACCTGCATCCAGAACACGTCGTCGTCCGCGGGGGCGGTCGCGCGCTCCTCGGCCAGCGGGGCCTGGAAGAGGACGGACAGGCCCCGGCCGACGCCCAGGGCGAGCGCGTACTCCAGCGGGCTCGACGTCGGCGGCACGTACTGCGGGTTGCCGTACTCGTCGTACGACCAGGTCTGGGTCTGCGCCGGCTGGTACAGCTCGCGCAGGTCGACGCGGTGCACCACGCAGTCCCGGACCGGGCGGGCCACCAGGGTGTGCTGGGGGCCGGCGACCGGGCCGAGCAGCAGTGTGCCCGCCTCCAGTCGGCCGAGGTGGTGCCAGTGGCCCTGCTGGGCCGCGTCCACCGCGTACAGGTCCAGGGCGCCGGCCGCGACCAGCCACAGCACCTGCGGGCCCTGAAGGTCCAGGCGGCTCAGACCCGCGCAGTCGAACCGGGCGCCGAGCGCGCCGAACGCGCCCAGGACGAGGTCCCCTTCGTGTACGGAGGTCATCTCACCGCTCCCTGACCAGCGCCGCGTACGCGCCGCCGCGCGCCACCAGCTCCTCGTGCCGCCCGCGCTCCACGACCGTGCCGTGCTGGAGGACGACGATCTCGTCGCTGTCGCGGACCGTGCTCAACCGGTGCGCGATCACCACGCAGGCACAGCCGCGCCGCCGCAGGTTGTCCATCACGACCAGCTCGGTCTCCGCGTCCAGCGCGCTGGTCACCTCGTCCAGCACGAGGATGCTCGGCCGGCGCACCAGCGCCCGCGCGATCTCCAGGCGCTGACGCTGCCCACCGGAGAAGTTGCGGCCGTCCTGCTCGACCCTGCTGTGGATACCGCCGGGCCGGCGCATCACCACGTCGTGCAGCGCCGCGTCCTTCAGCGCCTCGACCACGGCCTCGTCCGGGATCGACGGGTCCCACAGCGCCACGTTGTCGCGGACCGAGCCCTCGAAGAGGAAGACGTCCTGGTCGACGAAGGAGACGGAGGCGGCGAGCGCGCCGCGCGGGATGTCCTCCAGCCGCCGGCCGTCGATGCGGATCACCCCGTCCCACGGGGTGTACAGCCCCGAGATCAGCCGGGAGACCGTGGACTTGCCGCTGCCCGAGCCGCCCACCAGCGCCACCTGCTGCCCGGGGCCGACGGTCAGGTCGAAACCGGTCAGCAGCGGCTGGTCCAGCGGGCTGTAGCCGAAGGTGACGTTCTCCAGCTCGACGTGCCCGTGCAGCCGCCGGGTCGAGTCGCCCCCGCCGGGGCGGGCGTAGAGCGGGTCGGTCTGGAAGTTCTCCACGTCCTTCAGCCGGGCCACGTCGGCGGCGAAGTCCTGGATGCGGCCCGCCACGCCGTTGAGCCGGGTCAGCGGCGCGGTGAAGCGGGTCACCAGCGCCTGGAAGGCGACGAGCAGACCGACCGAGATGTGCCCCTCCACCGCGCGCATTCCGCCGATCCACAGGATGAGCGCGCTGTTGAAGGTGGCGAGCGTCGGCGCGACCACACCGAGCCAGGCGCTCGGCACACCGAGCCGCTGCTGCTCCTCCAGCGTGGTGGCGTGCTGCCCGGCCCACTTGCGGAAGTAGCCGTCCTCACCGCCGGTCGCCTTCAGCGTCTCGATCAGCTGGAGGCCGGTGTACGACGTGTTGGTGAGCCGTGCGGTGTCGGCGCGCAGCTTCGCCGTGCGTGTCGCGCGCAGCTTCACGACGAGCCGCATGGCCACCACGTTCAGCAGGGCCACGGCGACACCGACGAACGTCAGTTGCGGGTCGTAGGTGTAGAGCAGGACCGCGTACAGGACGACCACGATCGCGTCGACGCCGGCCGCCGCGAGGTCGCGGGCCAGGGTCTCGGCGACCTGGTCGTTGGACTGCAGGCGCTGCACCAGGTCGGCGGGGGAGCGCTGGGCGAAGAACGTCACCGGCAGCCGCAGCAGATGGCGCAGGAAGCGGGCGCTGGAGAGGGTGGAGGAGATGATCCGGCCGTGCAGCAGGTTGGCCTGCTGGAGCCAGGTCAGCACCAGCGTCAGCAGCACACAGGCGGCCATCGAGGCGAACAGCACGCCCAGCAGCGAGGTCTGCCCGCCGATGAGGAACATGTCGATGTAGGTGCGGCTGAGCGCGGGGACGGCCGCGCCGACCGCCACCAGCAGCAGGCTGGCCAGGACGGCGGCGGGCAGCGTGCCCGCGGTGCCGCGCAGCCGGGCCGGCATCGCGCCGAGCACACCGGGCTTGCGCCCGCCCCTGGTGAAGCCCTCGCCGGGCTCCAGCACCAGCACCACACCGGTGAAGCTGCCGTCGAACTCCTCCATGGGCACGAACCGGCGGCCCTTGGCGGGGTCGTTGACGTACACCCCGCGCCGGCCGAAGCGGCGGCCCATGCCGTCGTAGACGACGTAGTGGTTGAACTCCCAGAAGAGGATGGCCGGGGCCCGCACCTCGGCGAGCGCGGCCAGGTCCATCTGCATGCCCTTGGCCGTCAGGCCGTAACCACGGGCCGCCTTCAGCAGGTTGGAGGCGCGGGAGCCGTCGCGGGAGACACCGCAGGCGATGCGCAGCTCCTCCAGCGGGACGTACCGGCCGTAGTGGCCGAGGACCATGGCGAGGGAGGCGGCGCCGCACTCGACGGCCTCCATCTGCAGCACGGTGGGCGTACGGACCGTGCCGGTACGGGACTTGGGGACCGGCCGCTTGGCGGGGGCGGCGCGTCTGCGGCCGCGGGTTTCCTGGGCGGTGGTCACGGGAGCAGCCAATCGACGGGATGCTGGTCGGCGAGCCGGACGGAGCCGGTGGCGAGCGTCATGGAGTCGAGCCGGAACGGCGGCCCGTCCGAGGTGGACCAGCGGTAGCCGCTCTTGGTCGACGAGGACGTGGCGAGTTCCACCAGGACGGCCACCGGGCGGCCCTTGCGGGTGAACTGCTCGCCGAGCTGGCTGTCGCCGAGGAACGCGGAGACGGACTGCGCGGACTGCGCGGTGCGGTCCACCGACTTCACCTCGCCGCGCAGCACGCCGTACCGCTGCGTCGGTACGGAGGACACGGTCAGGTCGACCGAGGCGTGCGCCGGGATGGCGGCGGCGTTCTCGGCCGGCACGTACACGGTCGCGTACAGCGGGTCGGAGGCGTGGGCGACCTTCTCGACCGCGGCGACGTCGGTGCCGGTCTGGACGATCTGGCCGATGGTGGCGGCGAGCGTGGTGACGCGTCCGGCGGCGACCGTCCGGACCACGGTCTCGCCCTTGTCCGTACGGACCTTGAGGACGGGCGCGTCCGCGGGCAGCCGCTCGCCCTGCCGGGCGAGGACGGCCGTCACCTGTCCGGCCACCGGGCTCTGCAGCAGATAACTGCCCTGCCCATGGGTGAGGATGGCGGGCGCGCTCACGGTGGAGGCGACCGAGCCGGTCACCGCCCAGACGGAGGCGGCGGCCATGACGACGACGGTGACGCCGAGCGCCAGCCAGCCCTGCGGGCGCGCGAGACGCACGGGGAGGTCCAGCTCCTCCGGTGACTGGAGCTTGGCGAGGGCCTGTTGGCGGAACTGCACGGAACTTCCCTCACCTGTGGGAGAGACGCGGGTGTTTCAGGGCACCGATGAGTCCCGGAGCCGAGGGACGGCTCCGGGACGTCGGTCACACCGAGGTGCGATCAGAGACCGGCGACCAGGCCGTTGACCGGGGCGACGTTCAGGCCGGAGACGCCCTCGACGGTGCCGACGACCGTGTTGACCAGGCCGGTCACGCCCGGGGCCACCGCGTTCACGGTGCCCAGGGTGCTGTTGAGGGTGTTCACGGACAGACCGCCGGAGACGTTGTCCAGCTCGGCGTCCGAGATCTCGACGGTCTCAACCTGGGGGGTGGAGTTCATGGTGGAACTTCCCTTCATATGGATATCTCACAAGGGGGGAGCGGCCCCCTCTGGGGACAGACGGACGGCCGCGGCCGCGGGTGCCGGGCACCCGTCTCCGGAGGCCCGCCGGACCCCCGCGGTGCGATGGATCAAAGCACGCACGCGGGGCGCGCTTCCAATCAACCAGGGCTCTCACCTGCGAACTTGGCGCTTGAGGGGGGTCCAACCGTGCAGGTCTGCGCACGGCATGTCGGCGACTCCTTCACATGCCGCACGGCATCACCGCGCCCGGTGTCTTGCCCCTCGGATCGCGAATCCGGCACTCCGCGCCAAAGGCGTGTCAGGGGGCGTGCGGATGTGCAGATCTCCGGGCGGCCGTGACGTGCCTGGGTATTCGATGTGCAGATTCCCTGAAGGGGGGATTCCGCTTCATGTTCGCGGCTGAGCGTTACTGATCGATAGCTGAGCGTGTCGGTGCGGAAACGTGTCGGTCGGCGTCACGTCGGCCGACTCAAGACAGCCGACTGGGCGTCAGCCGACTTCGCGTCAGCCGGCTTGGCGTCAGGAGGCTCCGGGTCGGACAGCATCGCGTCAGGCGACTCGGGTCGGCCGACATAGCGTCAACCCTCGTCGCGTCAGCCCTCGTCGTGTCAGCCCAGGATCGCGTAGACCGTGCTCGCCCGGGCCGCGAGCGCACCCGAGGCGGCGTCGCTCAACGTGACGTCCGCGAACGCCATCCGGCGGCCCAGCTTGGTGAGCACCGCTTCGATCAGGACATCCGCGCCGGTCACCGCCCGCTGGAACGAGGTCGACTGCTGCACCGTCGTCATCGGCACGAACCCGCCCCGGGCGGCCGAGACCGCGATCACCGTCGCCGTGTCGGCCGCCGCCATCAGCGCCTGACCCGACAGCCCGCCGCCCTCCCGGGCCAGCCGGTCGGACCAGGGCAGACGCAGCACGGCCCGGTCCTCGCCCACCGCTTCGACGGTCAAGCCCAGATCGAGCACCCAGGGCGCGAAGTTGGCGGAGAGGATCTTGTCGGCTTCGGCGGTGGTCATCGTCATATGGGGGATTGTTCCCGGCCGCCGGCCACGACACGCGGAGCATGGCCGATTGCCCGCGCCGGTACGGCCGTGCGGAACCGGAATTGAACACACCACGCGGCCGGTGCGTACGTACGGCCATCCAGGCGCCCCGGTACGAACCCGATACGCACTGCCCGTGAGCGGCAGACCCCGTGGAGGTCGAGAAGTTTGAGTCACAAGCGAATGCCCAAGCGCAAGGCCGCGATAGCGGTGGGCGGTGTCGCGGCGCTCGGGGCGGCGGCCCTCCTGCTGCCCAACGCCAACGCCTCCCAGGACCAGGACAACGCGACCGCGGGCGGCACGGCGGACGTGAAGACCCTGAAGGCCACGGACGCCTCCGACCTCGCCGGCCGGCTCCAGAAGATCCTCGGCGACGCCTTCGCCGGGTCCTACTACGACAGCGGCAAGCAGCAGCTCGTCGTCAACGTGGTCAGCGGCGACAACAACGTCATCGTGCAGGCGAAGAAGGCCGGCGCGGTGGTCCGCCAGGTCGAGAACAGCACCGCCGAACTCAGGGCCGCCGCCGCGACGCTGAAGGCCAAGGCGACCATCCCCGGTACCTCCTGGGCCGTCGACCCGCGCACCGACAAGGTCCTGGTCACCGCCGACTCCACCGTCACCGGCGCCAACTGGAACAGGCTGCAGTCGACCGTGCGCGGCCTCGGGTCCGGCATGGCGACCCTGAAGAAGTCCTCCGGCACCTTCAAGACCTTCGTCTCCGGCGGCGACGCCATCTTCTCCCAGGTACAGGGCGGCAGCGTCCGCTGCTCGCTCGGCTTCAACGTCACCGCCTCCGACGGCAGCCCCGCCTTCCTGACGGCCGGTCACTGCGGGGTCGCCGCCAAGGAGTGGTCCGACTCCGAGACGGGCCGGCCCATCGCCACCGTCGACCAGGCCACCTTCCCCGGCGAGGGCGACTTCTCCCTCGTCAAGTACGACGACCCGAACACCCAGGCGCCCAGCGAGGTCGACGCCGGCAACGGCCAGACCGTCCAGATCAACCAGGCCGCCGACGCCACCGTCGGCGAGACCGTGTTCCGGATGGGCTCCACCACCGGGCTGCACGACGGCCAGGTCACCGGCCTCGACGCCACCGTCAACTTCCAGAGCGAGACCGACCCGAACGGCGTCGACACCGTCACCGGCCTCATCCAGACCGACGTCTGCGCCGAGCCCGGCGACAGCGGTGGCTCGCTGTTCACCCAGGACGGCAGCGCCCTCGGCCTCACCTCCGGCGGCAGCGGCGACTGCACCAGCGGCGGCGAGACCTTCTTCCAGCCGGTCACCACCGCCCTCCAGGCCACCGGCGCGACGCTCGGCGACGCCGGCGCCGGCAACGGAGCGGGCGACCAGTCCGGCGCGGGTGCCGGCGACGAAGCCGGTGCGGGTGACCAGGCGGGTGCGGGCGATCAGGCGGGCGCTGGTGACCAGGCGGGCGCGGGCGCGGGCGATCAGGCCGGTGCTGGTGACCAGGCGGGCGCGGGCGATCAGGCGGGCGCGGGTGACCAGGCGGGTGCTGGTGACCAGGCCGGCGCGGGTGACCAGGCGGGTGCCGGTGACCAGGCCGGCGCGGGCGACCAGGCGGGTGCCGGTGACCAGCCCGGTGCCGGCGGTGACCAGATCGGGGGCAGCGCCGATCCGTCCGGTGCCGGCGCGGCGGACGGCGGGTCGTCGTCCGTCACCGGCTCCCACTGACCGGACCGGCAGGCACTGAGTCGGCCGGTGCGCCCGAGGCGGTCGGCCCCAGCTGAGTCGGCCGGCCCGGACGGAGCC
Organism: Streptomyces sp. NPDC017676; assembly: GCF_044329325.1. Lineage (NCBI taxonomy): Bacteria > Bacillati > Actinomycetota > Actinomycetes > Kitasatosporales > Streptomycetaceae > Streptomyces > Streptomyces sp. NPDC017676. Next base: position 437,612 of record NZ_JBIRJA010000004.1, read on the forward strand.
GGCCGCCCCCACTGAGCCGGTCGATGGGCATCGGGTCGGTCCGCACTGAGCCGGCCGGCCCGCACTGAGCCGGCCGGTGTGCCCCCAGGGCTCCCCGCCGGGCTCCCCCCGGTGTCGGTCGGCGGGGAGGGGTCCGGTCCTCCGGCGGGAGGGCCGGGCCCGGCCGTGCGTCATCCGTCGTCGCGTGCCCGCAGCAGCAGCACCGCCACGTCGTCCACCCGCCCCCGGGCCCCCGCACTGTGCCGGACCACCTCGTCCGCCAGGCTCTCCAGGGGCTGGTCGCCGATCTCCGCGAGCAGCCCGCCGAGGTCGACCAGCGCGTCCTCGATGTCGATGCCCGGGGACTCCACCAGACCGTCGGTGTACAGGACGAGCACCGAGCCGGGGACCAGGGAGACCTCGGTCGTCGGATACCGGGCCGAGGCGTCGATCCCGAGGAGCGGGCCCCCGGCCAGGTCCAGCACCCGCACCCGCCCGTCCGGCCGGCGCAGCAGCGGCGGCGGATGACCCGCCCGCGCCATGACGGCCCGCCCGCGCGCGGGATCCAGCCGCAGGTACAGACAGCTGGCGAACAGTTCGGCACCGAGATCGATCAGCAGCCGGTTGGTGCTGCTCATCACCTCGTGCGGCGCCTGCCCCACCGTGGTGTACGCGCGGACCCCGGTGCGGATCTGGCCCATCAGACCGGCCGCGGTCACGTTGTGTCCCTGGACGTCCCCGATCACCGCCGCCGCCAGCGGCCGGGTCGGCACCAGGTCGTAGAAGTCGCCGCCGATCTCCATGCCCTGGGTGGCGGGCAGATAGCGGGCCGCCGCCTCGATGCCGGGTGGGGGCGCCAGCGAGTGCGGCAGCAGCGCCTGTTGCAGGCCGTGGGCGAGGCGGTGCTTGGCGTCGTAGAGCAGGGCCCGCTCCAAAGCCTGCGCGATCAGCCCGCCGAGCGAGGCCAGCACCGCCCGCTCGTCGGCGGGGAAGACGCGCGGCTCCGTGTAGGCCAGCACACAGGTGCCGACCGGCCGCCCGGACGCGATCAGCGGCAGGTACGCCCAGGCCGCGAAGCCGTCCGGGGTGTGGTGCCGGGTCGGATACAGCCGTTCGAGCTGTTCCTGGGAGTCGAAGAAGGCGGGCACCCCGCTGTTCAGGACGTGCGTGCCCGGCGTGCGCTCGGACAGCGGCAGCCCGTTGAACCGTTCCACGATGTGCGCGTCCGGATAGCCCCGGTGCCCCAGCACGTGCAGCCGGCCGCCCTGCGCCCGCAGCAGCGCCAGCGCCTGGCTGCCGACGGCCGGGGCCACCTCCTCCCACACGAGCTGCACCACGTCCCGCACCCCGACCGCCTCGGTGAGCGCGCCCGCCAGGCTCAGCAGCTGGGAGATCGTCACGAGCCGGGACGGGCCCGGACCCGCCCGGGGGGTCCCGCCCGCCATCTCCGCCACCGCCCTGGCCCGGGTGACGCGCACGCTCAGTCCTGTCGTACTCGGATACATCCGGAACGACAGCCACTCGCCCGGCGGGCGCAGCGCCACGAACGAGGTCACCTGCTGGCTCATCAGCGCCGCCCGGTAACGGTCCTCGTACATCGGGTCGTTCAGCCAGGGCACCGACACCCAGGGCACCGTGCCCAGCAGCTCCCCGGCGGGCCGGCCGAGCAGTTCGGCGGCGGCCGCGTTCACGAAGCCGATACGGCCGTACAGATCCAGTGACATCAGTCCGTACGGCAGCCGGGACACCATCCGCGCCGCCTCGACCGAGCCCAGCGTTTCCGCCACGAACGACACCGGCGACGCGAGCACGTCCGGCTCGTGCCCGAGCGGGCGGTCCTCCCGCGCGGCCCGCTCCAGCCGCAGCGCCAGCCGTGCGCAGGCCGCCGTCAGATGCTCCCGCTCCCGGTCCGACAGCTCCGGCGGATGCGTACCGGGCCAGGTGACGAACACCGCGCCGTGCACCGTGTGCTCCGTCGCCACGGGCGCGGCGGCCAGCGCGAACGGGTACGGCAGCACCACCGAGATCCTGGGATAGCGGCGGGCCATCTCCGCCTCGCCGCCCACCCACACGAGCCGTCTCTCGCGCGCCGCGTCCGCGACCGGGATCGGAGCGCTCAGCCCGACCCGCTCCCACGGTGCCGCGAAGGCGCGGGGCATGCCCGCCATGACCGCCATTTCCAGGACCGGCTCGTCGGTCCTGAGCAGATAGATGGCGCCGGAGTGCGCCTGCACCTCCTCCAGCAGGGTGGCCAGCGCCAGCGACAGCACCGGCTGTCCGGCCGGCGCCGCGCCGGCCGCCGGTGCCCGTCCCGGCTCCGGCCCGTCGGACACGCCGACCACCTCCTCGTACGGCCGCGCGTCGCATCCCGGCCACAAGACTCCCTCGCGGCGGCGCTCCGCGCACGGCGAACGCTCACGGGGCTCCCTTCGCGCCCGCGCGTGCCGGATGGCTCCGAATACCCCGCCCGGCCGTCTCCATGCGCCGGCGCTGAGGGGAGGGGCCGGCCGCGGACGAGAACGCCGTCCCCGGGCGGCCGGCCGCCGTACCGGGTGGTGCACGGCGGTGGGCGCGAAGCACGGGTGGCGTACGGGCTTGGGGTGTGCGCCCCCGCCGCGCCCGGATGGCCGAATCCGCGCGCACCGGCCGAAGTTCTCGGTGCCGAACGGCGCCGAAGCGGCCGAGTACGGGGCGGGGTACGGGTGACCGCCGGGCGTGTCGGCCGTGGGCCGGTGCGGCGCGCCGCGCGTGTCGGCACCGTCCTCGGCAGTGGGTGAGGAGTCTCCGCTGGCTGAATCATCCCCCCTGATCAGGGGCAGTCCGGCCATCGGGTCGAACAGCGGGGCGGCGCACCGGCCGGCGTGCGGACGCGGCACGGACGACCTGCCGCCCGGCGATCGTTGACAGGTTTTCCCCGCGCGCTCGGTTTGCGGCGGAGGTGCCGGGGCACACGCGGGGGCGACGATCCGGCCGGGGGTCCCGTGTGCGCGCAGGCCCGGCGAGTGGCTGGACAGTGACGCAAAAGCACCGCCAGAGTACTCTCCGTTCAACTTCAGGGGGTTGCTTGTGTGTGACTCGCCATGAAGACTGTGGCCGAGTTCCATCGAAACGAAGGTGTCTCGGGGTACGCATCATGCCAATCGTGGGGCGGCACGCGCTGCGACTGCGTATTCTCACACCTCACGAGCCGGGAGGGTCCTGCGTGAGCCTTGCGCGGGAGCTATCGCCGAGGGGGATGCGTTATGTCGGATCGGCGCGCCGCACGACACGGCTCGCTACGGGGCCGTGGCCGGCCGGGGTCTCATCGCAGGGGTGAGTGCCGGCACATGGACCGCAGGGGCTGAGTCCCACCCCATGCGTCGGAGGGCTGAGTCCCACCCTGTGCGCCGCACGGGCTGAGACCAGCCATGGGCTGAGACCTCATCGCCTGCGCGCAGGGTCTTCGGCCCACCCGGACACCAGTCCGACGGCGGCCGACGTCGCCGCACCCGAGGAGGACACGGGGGTCACGCGTTCTTCCCGTCCGGATGTCCCGGCAGCGGGGGCGCAGCCGTGCCCGGAACCCGCCCGGTCTCCCGGCCGGCGCCGGTCCCGGCCTTCCCCCGCGCGCACGACTCCGCCATGCCCGCACGCGCCAGCAAGGAGACAAGGTGATCAGCAAGCAACCGACGGGCGAACGGCTCCTCCTGGAGGAGTTACCCGACCGCTGGCGCGGCTTACGCGAGGCCGGGCCGGTGCGGTACGACGGGACGCAGGGCGTCTGGCAGGTGCTGGACCACGAGACCGTCTCCACCGTGCTCGCCGACCCGACGACGTACTCCTCCGACATGTCCGCCCTCGCGCCCACCCAGCCCGACTTCGAGACCTTCCGGCAGGGCAACTTCGTCGGCATGGACCCGCCGGAGCACCGCAAGCTCCGCACCCTGGTGAGCCAGGCGTTCACCCCCCGGGTGGTCCAAGGGCTCGGCCCCCGCATCGAGGCCGTCTGCGCCCGGCTGCTGGACGCCGTCGCCGACCGCGACCGGTTCGACCTGGTCGACGCCCTGGCCTATCCACTGCCGATCATCGTCATCGCCGAACTGCTCGGCATCCCGGCGGAGGAACACCGCCTCTTCCAGGAGTGGGCGAGCGTCCTGTTCGGCGGCGACCAGCTCGGCGAGGCGCCGGACATGGCCGACCTGGAACGGGCCCTGGAGGCCATCGCGCCCACGGTGCGCGAGATGAACGGCTACATGCTCGACCACATCCGCGCCCGCCGCGCCGACCCCGGTGACGACCTCACCAGCAGACTCATCGCCGCCGAGGTGGACGGCGTCCGCCTCGCCGACCAGGAGATGGTCGGATTCGTGGCCCTGCTGCTGGTCGCCGGGCACATCACCACCACCGCGCTGCTGGGAAACGCCGTCGTCACCTTCGACCGGCACCCCGGCACGAACGCCGCGCTGCGCGCCGACCCCGCGCGGATCCCGGCCGCCGTCGAGGAGGTGCTGCGCTGGCTGCCCCCCTTCCCGGAACTGGGCCGCCGCGTCACCCGGCCCGTGGTCCTCGCCGGCCATGAGATCGCGCCCGACACCCTGCTCATGGCACATCTGGGCGCCGCCAACCGGGACCCCGCCCGCTTCGAGGCGCCCGACGTCTTCGACGTGACCAGGCACCCCAACCCGCATCTGACCTTCGGGCACGGCATCCACTTCTGTTTCGGCGCGCCCCTGGCCCGGCTGGAGGCGCGGATCGCCCTGCGGATGTTGCATGAACGATTCCGCATGCTGGCGATCCCCTCCTACGAGGACGTCGCCTACCAGAATCCGGCCGTGATCATCGGCGTACGGCAGCTGCCCGTCGAGGTCCGCAGACCGTAGCCCGAGCGCGCCGGCCGGCCCCGACACCGCTCCGACCCGGGCCGGACCGGCACACCCGCACATGAGACCCATCCATCGGGAGTCCCCTTCTCATGCCGTACACCATCCCCACCGCTCCGGCCGCCTCCCGGACGCCGTCCCTGTTACGCCGGGAGATACAGGACCGCCTCGACGCCCTGGCCCGGACCCACCGGGTGCCCGGCGCCCAGCTGGCCCTGGACACCGGCACCGATCTCATCGCCGTGCACACCGGTACGGCCGACGCCACCACCGGCAGACCCCTCACCGAGGACACGGCGGTCCCGCTGGGCTCGCTCACGAAACCCTGCACCGCCGCGCTCGTCATGCTCCTGGCCGACGACGGCGACCTGGACCTGGACGAACCCGCCGCCGCGCACCTCCCGGAACTCAGCGGATTCCCCGAGGTGACCATCCGTCACCTCCTCAGTCACACCGGCGGGTTGCCGACCGGACCGGACTCGGACACCGCCGCCACGACCACGGCCCCTCGCTATCTCGCCGCCGTGTGCACCGCCCGCGACGCGCTGTTCCCGCCGGGGACCGACTTCTCCTACTCCAACGCCGGCTACGTCGCCGCCGGACGGCTGGTGGAGACGGTCACCGGCATGCCGTGGCACGAGGCGGCCGGGGCGCTGCTCCTCGAACCCCTCGGCATCACACCCGCGTTCATCGGTGACCCCGCGCCCGGTCGTCCCGTGGCCGCAGGACACGCCGTCAACTCCGCGACCGGACAGGCCCGTCCGGCCCGGCAGAACCTGGCGCCACTGGAGGCGCCGGCCGGGGCGCTGCTCGCGAGCGCCCGGGACCTCGCCGCGTTCGGCAACGCGCTGATCGGCCGCGTGGACCTGCTGCCGCCCGCCGTCGCCAAGGAGATGCGCCGCCCCGAGACCGCCGCCCGGCCGGGCACCCTGGCCGACGGCTGGGGCCCCGGACTCGCCCTCTACGAGCGGGACGAACGCGTGTGGTGCGGGCACGACGGCAACGCCCAGGGCACGTCCTGCCATCTGCGGGCCGATCCGGAGAGCGGGGTGGTGGTCGCCTTCACGGGCAACGCCGGGGGTGCCACCGCGCTCTGGCGCGATCTCACCGAGGAACTGGGCCGGCTGACCGGCATACGGGTGCCCGCCGGCGTGCCGGCCGTGGACCGGGGACGTCCCGTCGCCCTGCCCGAGTGCGTGGGCACCTACCGCAACGGCACCACGACCTATCGCATCGCGCCCGGACCGGACGGCTCGCCGGCCCTGTCGGTCGACGGTGACCTGCCCCTGCCGCTGGTGTGCTACGCCGACCTCTCCTGCGACCTGCTCGATCCGGACACCGGACGCCTCGAACCCGGGGGCCGTTTCCACCGCGATCCGGTCACCGGAAGCATCGACCGGGTGCAGATCTCCGGCCGCACGGCCCGCCGTACCGACCCCGACTGAACACGGGTGCCCGCCGGTCCGGGGCCGACCCGGGTCCGGAGCCGTGGTGCCGGCTCCGGCGCGTCGCGCCGGTGTCCTGGCCGACGTGGCCCTGGACCGTGGTCCGACGGTGCCGGTGCCGGTCCAGCCGCTGGTCCGGTGGCCCGTGCCCGCTCGGACCGGGTTCCGTCCGGTCCGGGTCCCCTCGGGGGCCGGGTCCTGTCAGGGCCGGTCGGGCCGGTCGGGTCGGCCGAGCAGCCCCGGCACCGGCTCGGGCCGCTCCGGAACCGGCTCGGGCCACCTCGGCACCGGAACGAGGTCGGCTGCCCGGACCGGTAGTCGTCACCGGCCAGGCGGCACCCCTGGCGCGCCTCCCGGTCGCCCCCGGTACCGGACACCCGAGTCAGCCCCCGCACCCCGTACCGCCCCGCCCCGCACCCCCGGTGTGTCACCCGAGCCGGTGCACCGCCCCCTCGTGGGGCCCGGATCGTCCGCGCCGCATCGCCCCGCTCTCCGAAGGACTTCACCCATGACGGACCTGCACGACAAGCCCGCACCGGCGTCCTCCCTGCCGCCGCAGGCCGGCCCCGCCGCCGGCGCGTCGCAGAGCGCGGCGGCACCGGCGCATCCGACGCTCGGCGAGCTGTTCACCGCGTGGGTGGCCCGCACCCCGGACGCACCGGCGCTCACCGACGGCCGGCGGACCTGGACCTACCGCGAACTCGCGGCCCGCGCCGACCGGTTGGCCGTCCACCTGACCCGGCGAGGAGCCGGCCCCGACCAGATCGTCGCCCTGGTCCTGCCGCGCTCCATGGAGCTGATCGCGGCGGAGCTGGCCGTCGCCCGGGCAGGTGCCGCCTTCCTGCCCGTGGACCCGGCCTATCCCGCCGAGCGCCGCGCGCTGATGCTCGCCGACGCCGCGCCCGCCGTCACCCTCGACGACCCAGGCCGGGTCCGCGAGCTGCTGGACACCGCCGGCGGTCCAGGACACGCGGTCGGCGCGGATGCCCGTGTCGACGCCGATCACGCCGCCTACGTCATCTACACCTCCGGTTCCACCGGTACCCCCAAGGGCGTGACCGTCACCCACCGGGGCATCGGCGGCTTCACCGCGGCCGCCGCCGAACGGTACGCGGTGGGCCCCGGCGACCGCGTGCTCCAGTTCTCCTCGCCGAGCTTCGACGCCTCCGTGCTGGAGCTGTGCGCCTCCGTCCTGTCCGGCGCCACCCTCGTCGTGCCGCCGCACGGTCCCTGGCTCGGTGACGAACTCGCCGCGGTCCTCGACGAGCAGCGCATCACCCACGCCCTCATCCCGCCCGCCGCACTGGCCACCCTGCCGGACCCCGCGCAGGGCACCGCCCGCCACTTGCGCACGCTCATCGTGGGCGCCGAAGCCTGCCCCGCCTCCCTGGTCGACCGCTGGGCACCCGGCCGCCGCATGATCAACTCGTACGGGCCGACCGAGGCCACGATCGTCGCCACCTGGACCGGACCGCTCACCGCCGGTCAGGGCACGCCGACGATCGGCGGCGCCCTGCCGCACACCCGGGTGTACGTCCTCGACGCCGCGCTGCGCCCCGTACCGGCCGGTGCGGACGGCGAGTTGTTCGTCGGCGGCGACGCGGTGGCCCGCGGTTACCTGGGCCGTCCGGGCCTGACCGCGGCCCGGTTCGTCGCCGACCCCTTGGGCCCGCCCGGTGCCCGTCTGTACCGCACCGGCGACCGGGCGCGCTGGACCGCCGACGGGGAACTGGAGTTCCTGGGCCGGCTGGACCGGCAGGTGAAGATCCGCGGCTTCCGCGTCGAACCGGGCGAGATCGAAGCGGCGTTGCGCCGCGCCGGCGGCGGGGGCGTCGGCGAGGCGGTGGTCGTGGTCCGGGAGGACGAGCCGGGCCACCAACGCCTCGTCGGCTACGTCACCCCCGCCGGGCAGGGTTCCACCGGCCCTGCGGCCCCCGCCGGGCAGAGTGCCACCGACCTCACCGTTGCCGCCGGGCAGGGTTCCACCGGCCCCACCGCTGCCGCCGGGCAGAGTGCCACCGACCCGACCCCCGGCCCCACCGAACCCACCCCCTCCGGACCCCCGCACCCCCTCGACCCGGCGGCCCTCCGCTCCGCCGTGGCCGCTGTCCTGCCCGCTCACATGGTGCCGTCCGCCGTCGTGGTGCTAGACCGGATGCCGCTCACTCCCCAGCACAAGATCGACCGGCGGGCCCTGCCCGCGCCGGAGCGGAGCGTCACGGAGGGGCACGTCGCGCCGCGTTCGGCGGGCGAGCGGGCCCTCGCCCGGATCTGGGCGGAGGTCCTGGGCGTCGACGCGGTCGGTGTGACGGACGACTTCTTCGACCTGGGCGGTGAATCGATCCTCGCCGCCCGTGCGCTGGCCCGGATCCGGGACGAGCTCGGTGTCCGGCTGACCCTCCGGGACGTCTTCACCGCGCGGACGGTCGCCGCCCTGGCCCTGCTGCTGGACGACCCGTCGGCCGCCGCGCCGCCGGAGCCGATACCGCCGGCGCCCCGCGACGGCACCCTGCCGCTGTCCAGCGCGCAGCGGCGGCTCTGGTACCTCGACGACCTCACCGAGGGCGGCACCGAGTACAACACCGGCGTGTCGCTGCGGCTGCGCGGCCCCCTCGACCCGGGCGCGCTGCGCCGCTCCCTGCACCGCCTCGCCGCCCGCCACGCCTCCCTGCGCACCACCTTCACCACGGCCGACGGGCAGGGCGCCCAGCGTGTCGCATCGGAGCCGGACCTGCCCCTGCGCACGGCCGACCTCACCGGCGTACCCGAAGCGCGCCGCCCGGACGCGGCCGAGGCGCTGCTCACCGAGGAACTGGGCCGCCCCTTCGACCTGTCGGCCGGCCCGCTCACCCGGGCGCTGCTCGTCCGGCTCGCCGCCGAGGAACACCTGCTGCTCCTGGCCCAGCACCACATCGTCACCGACGGCTGGTCGGTCGGCATCCTCACCCGCGAACTCGCCGCCCTCTACCACGCGGAGACCACCGGCGAACCCGACGGCCTGCCGCGACCCGCCGTGCAGTACCCGGACTTCGCCGTGTGGGAGGGGCGGCAGCGGGCCACCGAGGCCGACACGGCGGATCTGGCCTACTGGAGACGCCACCTGGCGGGCATGCAGCACCTGGAGCTGCCCACCGACCGGCCGCGCCCCGCCGTCCGCACCACCGCCGGAGCGGCCCACCGACGCCCGCTCCCCGCCGAGTTGGTGACCCGGCTGCGACAACTCGCCGCGGGGCGCGGCACCACCCTGTTCACGCTCCTCGCGGGCGCCTCCGCGCTGCTGTTCTCCCGCTACTCGGGGCAGCGGGACGTCGCGTTCGGCACCGTCACCACCGGGCGTGGGCGGCGTGATCTGGAGGACGTGCCGGGCTTCTTCGCCAACACGGTGGTGCTGCGGGGCGAGGTCGACGAACGGGCCACCGTGGACAGGTTCGTGGAGAGCATGCGGACGACCGTACTGGACGCCTTCGCCCGTGACGGGGTGCCGTTCGACCGGGTGGTCGAGGAGCTGGCACCGCCCCGCGACCCGAGCCGCACCCCGTTGGTGCAGGCCCTCGTCGTGCAGCAGACGGCCCTGCCCGTGCCGCCCCGGTCCGGCGGGCTGCGGCTCACCGAGCACCCGCTGCCCCGCCCCGCCGCCCGCTTCGACCTGGTCCTGGAGTTCTCACCGGACCCCGACGGCGGCTGTGTGCTGACCGCCGAGTTCAACACGGATCTGTTCGACGCCGCCACCGTGGCCCGGCTGACCGCCCATCTGCACCGCCTGCTGGAGGGCATGGCGGACGGACCGGGCCGCACGCTCGCCGAGCTGCCCATGCTCTCGGCCGGGGAACAGCGCACCCTGGTCGACACCTGGAACCCGCCCGCCCGCCGCTCCCGGGACACCCGTCACGGCACGCTGCCCGACCTGTTCCGCGCCCAGGCGGCCCGCACCCCGGACCGTACCGCCGTGATCTGCGGCCCGGTCCGGCTGGACTACGCCGAGGTCGCCCGGCGCGCCAACCGGCTGGCCCGGCAGCTCCTCGCGCGCGGCGCGGGCCCGGAGACCCTGGTCGCGCTGTGCCTGCCGCGCACCGCCGACCTCGTGCCCGTGCTGTGGGCCGTGCTCGCCTCGGGCGCGGGCTACCTCCCCGTCGACCCCGGCTATCCGGCCGAGCGCGTCCGTCTCATGCTCGACGACGCCCGGCCCGCCCTCGTCCTCGCCACCCGGGAGACCGCCGCCGCCCTGCCCGCCGATCGCGCCCCCCTGCTTCTGGAGGACTGCGCCGACCCGGCCGTGCCCGACACGGACCTCACCGACGCCGACCGGCCCCGGCCGCTGCTGCCGGACCATCCCGCGTACGTCATCTACACCTCCGGTTCCACCGGCCGCCCCAAGGGGGTCGTCGTCACCCACCGCACGGTCAGCGCGCTGGCCGCGTGGGCGAAGGAGCGGTTCGGGGCCGCCGGCCTGGACCATGTGATCGCCTCCACCTCCCTCAACTTCGACGTCTCCGTGTTCGAGCTGCTGTGCCCGCTGACGGCCGGCGGCACCGTCGAGGTGGTCCCCGACCTGCCGGCCCTGGCCGACGGCACCGGCCCCCGGCGCGCCGGGCTGCTCAGCGGAGTGCCGTCCGTGGTCTCCCGCCTGATCGCCGGCGGTACGGCACCCGTCACCGCGGACACCGTCGTCCTGGCCGGTGAGGCCCTGCCCGAGCAGACGCTGCGGGACCTGCGCGCCGCGCTGCCCGAGTGCCGGGTCGCGAACGTCTACGGGCCCACCGAGGCCACCGTGTACGCCACCGCCTGGTTCGCCGGTGACCGCCTGCCCGAGCAGGCCCCGCCGATCGGCGGGCCCGTGGCGCTCACCCGGGCCTACGTCCTCGACGGCTCGCTGCGGCCCCAACCGGTCGGTGTCACCGGTGAGTTGTACCTGGGGGGCGGTGGTCTGGCCCGCGGCTACCTGCACCGGCCCGGACTGACCGCCGCCCGGTTCGTCGCCGACCCGTTCGGCGCGCCGGGGGAGCGCATGTACCGCACCGGCGACCTGGTGCGCCGCCGTGCCGACGGCGCCCTGGAGTACGTCGGCCGGATCGACCAGCAGGTCAAGGTGCGCGGCTTCCGGATCGAACTGGGCGAGGTGGAGGAGGCGTTGCGCCGCTGCGCGGGCGTCGCCGAGGCGGCGGCCACCGTCACCACCGACGCCGACGGCCACCGGCGGCTGGCCGGATACGTCGTCCCGGCCGCCGGGCAGCGGGTCGAACCCGAGGCCGTACGCCGGGAACTCGGCCGTACCCTGCCCGCCTCCATGGTGCCCTCGGCCGTCGTGGTGCTCGACGCCCTGCCGCTCAACCCGAACGGCAAGCTCGACCGTGCCCGGCTCCCCGACCCGGGCCCCGCCGTGCGCGCGGTACGGCATGTCGCGCCCCGCACACCCACCGAACGCGCGCTCGCCCTGATCTGGGCCGAAGTGCTGCGCGTGCAACGCGTCGGCGTCGACGACAACTTCTTCGAACTCGGCGGCGACTCGATCCTCAGCATCCAGGTGGTGGCCCGCGCCCGGCAGGAGGGGCTGTCGCTGACCTCCCGGGACGTCTACCGGCACCAGACGGTCGCCGCCCTCGCCCGCTGCGCGGACGCCGCCCGAGGCCCCCGCGAGACGGCCCCCGCCCCGGAACCGGCCACCGGCCCGGCCCCCCTGACACCCATCCAGCACTGGCTGTTCGGCACCACCGCCGAGCGCGCCGGACACTACGCGCAGGCGCTGTCCGTCCGCGTGCCGGACGACCTCGACCCGGCGGCGCTGGAAGAGGCGCTGAACGACCTGGCCGCCCACCACGACGCCCTGCGCTCCCGCTTCGTCACCGACGCCGCCGGCCCGGGCGTCCGCTGGCACATCGAGGACCGGGCGCCCCGCATCCGCCTGGCCCACCACAGCGGCCCGGACACGGACACCCCCCACTTCGGCCCCTTCGACCTCGCCCGGGGTCCCCTGCTGCGGGCCGTGCTGCACGACGACGGAACCGGCCGCCCTCGCGTCCTGCACCTCGCCGTCCACCACCTGGTGGTCGACGGGGTGTCCTGGCGGGTGCTCCTGGAGGACCTGGACCGCGCCTACCGGGCCCGCCGGGCCGGTGACGACGGCGCGGCGGCCCTGCCCGCGAAGTCCACGGCCCTGCGGGAGTGGGCCCGCCGGCTGGCCGCGCACGCGGCGGACGGCGGCTTCGACGACGAACGGGAGTACTGGGCCCGGGCCGTCCCGCGGACCGGCCCCGTGGTGCCGGCGAGCGACCCCGGCGCGGAGGACTCCCGGCGCGCGAACACCTACGCCTCCCAGCGCTCCGTCACCGTCCGCCTGAGCCCCGAGGACACCTCCGCCCTGCTGCGCACCCTGCCCGACACCTACCGCACCCAGGCCAACGACGTCCTGCTCAGCGCCCTCGGCCGGGCCGTGTGCGCCTGGAGCGGCCGGGACCGGGCGGTGGTCGACGTCGAGGGGCACGGCCGCGAGGAACTCTTCTCCGAGCTGGACATCAGCCGCACGGTCGGCTGGTTCACCACCCGGTACCCCGTCGCGCTCGCCGTCCCCGAGGACGCCGACTGGGACGCCGTGCTCAAGCGGGTCAAGGAGCAGCTGCGCGCCGTACCCCGGCACGGCCTGGGCCATGACGCGCTGCGCCACCTGACGGACCCCGGTACGGCCCCGCGCACCCCCGAGGCGCAGATCAGCTTCAACTACCTGGGCCGCATGGGGCTGCCGGAGAACCCCGACGGCCTCTACCGGGGCACCGTACGGCCGCTGGAACTGGACGCCGACCCGGCGGCCGAGCGCCCGCACGCCCTCGAAGTCGTCGGCCAACTCGACGGTGACGCACTGGAGTTCACGTGGTTCTACTCCGGCCGGCTGCACCGGGAGGACACGGTCGCGGACCTGGCGGGCCGCTTCGCCGACGCACTGGCCGACCTGGCCCGGTACGCCGCCCGGCCCGGAGCCGCCGGACGCACCCCGTCCGACTTCCCGCTGGCCCGGCTCGACCAGGCCACCGTGGACCGGATCACCGGCGCGGACCCGGCGGCGGTCACCGACGTGTACCCGCTCACGCCCACCCAGGCGGGCATGCTCTTCCACGGCCTGTCCCAGGACGACCGCGGTGTCTACTTCCAGCAGCTGACCTTCGTCCTGGACGGCGTGCCCGACCCGCGGGCCCTCGCCGACGCCTGGCAGCACGTCACCGACCGCACCGAGGTGCTGCGCGCCGGGGTCGTCTGGCAGGACGTGCCCGAGCCGCTGCTGGTGGTGCGGCGCCACGCGGCCGTACCGGTCACCCACCTGGACTGGCGCGACCTGACCGCCGACGAGCGCCGCGCCCGGCTGGACGACGTCCTGGCCCGCGACCGCGCGGACGGCATCGACCTCGGCCGCGCCCCGCTCCAGCGGCTGCTCCTCGCCCGCCTCTCCGGCACCGAGGTGCGTGTGGTGTGGTCCTTCCACCACCTCCTCCTGGACGGCTGGAGCCTGTTCCAGGTGCTCTCGGACGTCTTCGCCCACCACGCCGGCGGCGACCCCGGCGCCCTCCCGGACCGCCCGCCCCACCGCGACTACGTGAGCTGGCTGCGCCGACGCGACCCGGACGCCGCCGAACGGCACTGGCGGCGCCGGCTGTCCGGTCTGACCGAGGCCACCCCGCTGCCGTACGACCGTGAGCCGCGCGAGGCCCACCGCGCCGAGTCCACGCACGCCGTCCGGACGACGCTGCCCCCGGCCACCAGCCGGGCGCTGGAGGAGCTGGCCCGCACCTCCGGCCTGACCCTGAACACCCTGGTGCAGGGCGCCTGGGCACTGCTGCTGGCCCGGCAGGCGGGCCGGAACGAGGTGGTGTTCGGCACCACCGTGTCCGGACGGCCGCCCGAGCTGCCCGGCGCCGAGGCCATGACCGGCCTGTTCATCACCACTCTGCCCACCCGCGTCACCGTCCCGGACCACGGCACCCTGCTCGACTGGCTGCGCGCGCTCCAGCACGACCAGAGTGAGGACCGGCGCTTCGACCACCTGCCGCTCACCCGGATGCGGGCGTTCACCGGACTCCCCGAACGCGTCGGTCTGTTCGACAGCATCGTCGTCTTCGAGAACTACCCGGTGGACGACGACCTCGCCGCCGCTCACGGACTGCGCCTGAGCGGCCTGGAGGGCATCGAGACCACCAACTACCCGCTGAGCCTCACCGCCTATCCGGGCGCCGGACTGACCCTGCGCCTCGGCTATGACCCCGAACTCCTCGACACGGGAACCGCCGAGCGGATGGCCGAGTACCTGACCGTCCTGCTCGCCGGGATGCCCACCGGCTCCGCGCTCCCGCCCGCCCGGCTGCCGCTGCTCACCGCCGACCGCCGCGAACAGGTGCTGCGCGCCTGGAACGACACCGCCACCGATCTCCCCGACACCACCGTCGCGGACCTCTTCGCCGCGCAGGTGCGCCGCACTCCCGGCGCGGTGGCCCTGGAGGCCGGTGACGAGCGCCTGACGTACCGCGAACTCGACGCCCGCGCACAGCGGTTGGCGGCCCGGCTGACAGGGCTCGGCGTACGGCCGGAACACCCGGTCGGGGTGCTCATGGACCGCCGCGTGGAGCTGATCGTCACCCAGCTGGCGCTCGTCCGCACCGGCGGCGTGTACGTGCCGCTCGACGGCCGGGCGCCCGTCGAGCGACTGCGCCGGACACTCGCCGAGGCCGGGGCCGGGCTGCTGCTCACCGACGCCGGGTGGGAGGAGACGGCCCGGGAGGTGCTGCCCGGCGACGGCGTCGTGCGCGTGGACGACACGTCCGGCACGCACGCTCCCACCCGTTCCGACCCGAACGATTCCGCGGCCCCGGGCCGCTTCGAGGCGTACGCCCCCGCGATTCCCGGGCACTCCGACGGGGACGGCCCCGCGACTCCCGCCCCCTCCGCCCCGGACGGCCCCGCGGCCCCCGCCCACGCCGTCCACCCCGACAACGTCCAGTACCTGATGTTCACTTCGGGCTCCACCGGTACCCCCAAGGGTGTCGCGGTGCGTCAGCGGGACGTCGTCGCGCTCGCCCTGGACCGGGCGTTCGCCGGGCACGACCGGGTCCTCGTGCACTCGCCGCACGCCTTCGACGCCGCCACCTACGAGGTGTGGGTGCCGCTGCTGCGCGGCGGTACGGCCGTGCTCGCCCCGCCCACCGACCTGGACGCCGCCCTGGTCCGCCGTGCCGTCAGAGAGCAGGGCGTGAGCTGTCTGTGGCTGACGGCGGGGCTGTTCCGCCTGCTGGCCCAGGAGGACCCCGGCTGCCTGCGCGGCGCCCGTGAGGTGTGGACGGGCGGCGAGGCCGTGCCGGGCGCGGTCGTGCGCCGGGTGCTGGACGCCTGCCCCGGACTGACCGTCGTGGACGGCTACGGTCCCACCGAGACCACCACCTTCGCCACCCGCCGCCCCTTCCGCTCCGGCGACCCGCTGCCCGCCGTCCTGCCCATCGGACGCCCGCTCGACAACACCCGCGTGTACGTCCTGGACGCCGCTCTGCAACCCCAGCCGCCGGGCGTACCGGGTGAGTTGTACGTCGCCGGCGCCGGCCTGGCGCGAGGCTACGCAGGCCGGCCCGGCGCGACCGCCGCCCGCTACGTCGCCGACCCCTTCGGCCCGCCCGGCACCCGGATGTACCGCACCGGCGACATCGTGCGCTGGAGCGCCGACGGCGAGCTGCACTTCGTCGGCCGCGCGGACGACCAGATCAAGATCCGTGGCTTCCGCGTCGAACCCGCCGAGATCGAGGCCCGGCTCACCGCACACCCCGGCGTCGCCGAGGCCGTCGTCTCCCTGTACGAGGACGCCGGGCGCAAGCGGCTGGCCGCCCACCTCGTGCCGGCCGGGGGCGCCGAGGTGCCGTCCACCGCCGAGCTGCGCGCCCACCTCGCGGCCGGGCTGCCCGACTACATGCTGCCCGCCGCGTTCGTCACCGTCGCGGAACTGCCGTTGACGGCGAACGGCAAGGTCGACCGGCGGCGGCTGCCCGCCCCCGACTGGTCGGCGGGCGGCGAACGGGCCCACCGCGCCCCGCGCACCGAGACCGAGCGCGTCCTCGCCGGGATCTGGGCCGAGCTGCTGGGTCTCGAACAGGTCGGCGTCGACGACAACTTCTTCATGCTGGGCGGCGACTCCATCCTCAGCATCCAGGTGGTCTCCCGGGCTCGGGCCGCGGGGCTCACGCTCACCCCGCGCGATCTCTTCCGGCACCCCACGGTGGCCGAACTGGCCGCCGCCGGCGGCGGTACCGGGCCGGCCGTCGCCGGTACCGGACCGGTCGCCGGACCGGCGGACCTCACCCCGATCCAGCACTGGTTCCTCGACGCGCGCCCCGCGCGCCCCGACTTCTTCAACCAGTCCGTCGTCATCGAGACGGCCGGCCCGGTGGACGAGGACGCCCTGCGCCGCGCCCTGACCGCGCTGTGGACCCACCACGACGCCCTGCGCGCCCGGTTCGTGGCCCCCGGCGACACCCGGTCCGTGCCCGACGGCGGCGGCCGGCGCCAGGACGTCGCCGCCGCCGACAGCCCGGTCCCCGACCTGCTCCAGGTCCACGACGCCCACGCCGAGGAGCTCGTCACGGCGGCGGCCCACGCCGGACTCCGCCTGGACACCGGCCCGTTGTTCACCGCCCGCCTCTTCACCGCCGACGGCCCCCGCACCGCCCGGCTGCTGCTGATCGCCCACCACCTGGTGGTCGACGGAGTCTCCTGGCGGATCCTGCTGGAGGACCTGGAGACCGCCTACCGGCAGGCCGCGTCCGGACAGCCCGTACGGCTGCCCGCCCGCACCACCTCCGCACAGGAGTGGGCCCGCCGGCTGCGCGACCGCGCCGACGTCTTCGCCGCCGGGCACGCCCACTGGGCGGAGGCCGCCCGGGCCTGCGCCGACCCGCTGCCCGTGGACGGCGACGGCGGCACCACCATGGCCGACACCCGCGAGGTGACCGTACGGCTGGACCGCGACAGCACCGACGGCCTCCTGCGCCGCGTCCCCGGCGTCTACCGCACCCGCGTCGACGACGTCCTGCTCACCGCGCTGGGCCGGGTCCTCGCCGACTGGACCGGACGCGACACCGTCGCCGTCGGCCTGGAGGGGCACGGCCGCGAGGACCAACTGTTCGAGGACGTCGACCTGTCCCGCACGGTCGGCTGGTTCACCTCGCTCTTCCCGGTCGCCCTCACCGTCCCGGCCGGGGACTGGGGCACCGCCCTGAAGTCGGTGAAGGAGCAGCTGCGGGCCGTACCCGACCGGGGACTCGGCTACGGCGTCCTGCGCCACCTCGCCCGCGACCCCCGGCTCACCGGCACGCCCGCGCCCGGCGTCAGCTTCAACTACCTGGGCCGCTTCGACTGGTCCGCCGCGGGCGGCACCCTGATCGGGGCCGTGCCCGGCGGGCTCGGCGGCGCGGAGGCGCCCGGCACCGAGCGGCCGCACCTGCTGGACGTCGTGGCCCGGGTCGAGGAGGACCGGCTGGAGATCACCTGGTACTACAGCGCCGGACGGCACCGCGAGGAGACCGTCACCGCGCTCGCCGAGGGCATGCTGCGGGCCCTCACCGGCATCGTCGCCCACTGCGCCCGCCCGGACGCGGGCGGCCGCACCCCGTCGGACTTCCCGCTGGCCCGCCTGGACCAGGCCGCCGTGGACCGGATCGCCGGGGACGGCCGGGACGTCGCCGACATCTACCCGCTGACGCCGATGCAGGCGGGCATGCTCTTCCACAGCCTGCTGGACCCCGCCGGCCGCACCTACGTCAACCAGGTGCAGCTGGTGCTGTCCGGCGTCACCGACCCGCCCGCGCTCGCCGAGGCGTGGCAGCACACCGCCGACGCCAACCCGGTGCTGCGCACCGGCCTGGTCTGGCAGGAGACCCCGGAACCGCTCCAGGTCGTCCGGCACCGGGCCACCGTGCCCGTCACCCACCTCGACTGGTCCGGACGGTCCGCCGAGGACGAGGCGCGCGAGCTGGACCGGCTGCTCGCCGAGGACCGGCGGGCCGGCATCGACCTGGGCACCGCGCCCCTGATGCGGCTGACGCTGATCCGGCTGGCACCGGACCGGGTCCGCCTGCTGTGGACGTTCCATCACGTCCTGCTCGACGGCTGGAGCGCGGCCCAGGTCTTCGACGAGGTGTGCGAGCGGTACGCGGCCCTCACCTCCGGACGCCGCCCGCAGGTGCCCGAACGCCGGCCCTTCGCCGACCACCTGCGCCGGCTGGCCGGGCGGGACACCGCCCGGGCCGAACGGTACTGGCGCGAGGCCCTCGCCGGTTTCCCGGCCCCCACCGAGCTGCCCCGCGACCGGCGGCCCGCCGACGCCCACCGCGCCTCCTCCTCCGGCTCGGTGCGCATGACCCTCTCCCCGGACGTCTCGGCGCGCCTGCGGGACACCGCCCAGCAGGCCGGGCTCACCCTCAACACGGTCCTCCAGGGCGCCTGGGCGCTGCTGCTGTCCCGCTACGGCGGCGGCGAGGACGTGGTGTTCGGTACGACCGTCTCCGGGCGGCCCGCCGACCTGCCGGGGGTCACCACGATGGTCGGCCTGTTCATCAACACCCTGCCCACCCGGGCCCGCGTCGACGGACGGCGCCCGCTGCTGGACTGGCTGCGCGACCTCCAGGCCGCCCAGTCCGAGGCCAGGCGCCACGACTTCGTCTCGCTGGCCCAGGTGCAGTCGTGGAGCGAAGTACCGGGCGGCACCGGCCTGTTCGACTCCATCGTCGTCTTCGAGAACTACCCCTTCGACGAGGGCGCGCTGGCCCGGCACGGCCTGGCCATGGAGCAGGAGCGGGACCTGGAGCCGACCAACTACCCGCTCAGCGTGGTCGTCGCGCCCGGGGACACCCTGGCCGTGCACCTGGACTACGACCCGGCCGTGTTCGACGCCACGACGGTGGAAGGGCTCGGTGAGAGCCTGCGCACCCTGCTCACCGGCATGGCCACCGACCCCGGCCGCCGCCTGGCCGACCTGCCGCTGCTGGACCCGGACGCGGGGCGGAAGCTGGCCGACCGGTTCGGCGGACGGGGGGCCGAGGCACCGCGCGACACGCTGCCCGAGGCGTTCCGGCGCCAGGCCGGGCGCACCCCGGACGCCCCCGCCGTCCGCCACGGCGACACGTGCCTCACCTACCGTGAACTTGACGCGCGCTCCAGCCGGCTGGCCCGGCTGCTCATCGCCGCCGGCGCCGGACCCGAGCGCTTCGTCGCCCTGTGCCTGCCCCGCACCGCCGACCTGGTCGTGGCGCTCCTCGCGGTGCTGAAGAGCGGCGCGGCCTATCTCCCGGTCGACCCCCAGCACCCGGCCGAGCGCGTCGCGTTCCTCTTCGAGGACGTACGCCCCGACGCCGTGATCACGGCCGCGGAGACCGCCGGCCGGCTGCCCGAGGGCCCGTTCACCCGCATCCTGCTGCACGACGCGCCGGACACCGGCGTGCCGGACACGCCGGTCGGCGACGGCGAACGGCGCGGCCCGCTGCTGCCCGGACACCCCGCCTACGTCATCCACACCTCCGGCTCCACCGGCCGGCCCAAGGGCGTCGTCGTCAGCCACGCGTCCGTGCTGGCCCTGACCGACTGGGCGGCGGCCGAGTTCACCGGCCGGGGCCTGCACCACGTGGTGGCGTCCACCTCGCTCAACTTCGACGTGTCCGTGTTCGAGATCTTCTCGCCACTGCTGTCCGGCGGCTGCGTGGAGGTCGTCCGCGACCTGCTGGCCCTCGCCGAGCGCCCCGGACCCTGGCGGGCCGGACTGCTCAGCGCGGTGCCGTCGGCCCTCGACCGGCTGCTCGCCGAGGACGCCGTGCGGGTCAGCGCGGACACCGTCGTCCTCGCCGGGGAGGGGCTGCCCGCCCGGACCGTGCGCCGGGTCCGCGACGCCGTCCCCGGCAGCCAGGTGCGCAACATCTACGGCCCCACCGAGGCCACCGTCTACGCCACCGCCTTCACCTGCGACCCGGCCGACCCCGACCGCGACCCGCCGATCGGCCGGCCTCTCGGCGGCGCCCGCGCCCATGTCCTGGACGAACGGATGCGCCCGGTGCCCGTCGGCGCGCCCGGCGAACTGTTCCTGGCCGGAACCGGCGTCGCCCGCGGCTATCTGCGCCGGCCGGGCCTGACCGCGAGCCGCTTCCTGCCCGACCCGTTCGGGCCGCCCGGCAGCCGCATGTACCGCACCGGCGACCTGGTCCGCTGGACGGCCGACGGCGACCTCGTCTACCTCGGCCGTGGCGACGACCAGGTCAAGGTGCGGGGCTTCCGCATCGAACTCGGCGAGGTGGAGGCCGCGCTGGCCCGTCACCCGGCCGTGGCGGCGGCAGCAGCCCGGGTGGTCGAGGACGCGGGCCACCGCCGCCTGGTCGCGTACGCGGTACCCCGGCCGATGGGTTCCCGGGACGCCGGCGGCCAGGCCGGCGCCGACGGCCGCGTGGTGCCCCACGGAACGGGCGCCCCGGGGCTCGACGGCGAGACCGGCGCCGAGACTCGCACCGTCCCCGTGGCGAACACCGCGCCCGGACCGGACGGCGGCCACCCGGCGACCCTGCCGGACCCCGCCGAGCTGCGCGCCTTCCTCGCCCGAAGCCTCCCCGACCACCTGGTGCCCGCCCTCGTCGTCCCGTTGGAGGGGCTGCCGCTCGGGGCCACCGGAAAGCTCGACCGGCGGGCGCTGCCCGCGCCCGAGTGGGCCGCGACGGCCACCGGTGAGGCGGGCCGGCCGCCGCGTACCGAGGCCGAGCGCATCCTCGCGGGCATCTGGGCGGAGGTGCTCGGCGTGCCCGAAGTCGGCGCCGACGACAACTACTTCACGCTCGGCGGCGACTCGGTCCTCGGTATCCAGATCGTCTCGGCCGCACGCCGGGCCGGGCTGGCACTGACCCCCCGGCACTTGTTCACCCACCAGACTCTCGCCGAACTCGCCGCCGCCGCCGAGCGGTTGCCGGACGGCGACGGCCCCGGCGCCGCGACCGTCCTCGCCGAGCAGGGCCCGGTGACCGGCGACGCCCCGCTCACCCCCGTACAGCACTGGTTCCTCGACACCCTCACCGGCGACCCCGCCCACTTCAGCCAGACGGTCGCCTACGAGCTGGCCACCGACCCGGACGAGGAACTGCTGCGGGCCGCCCTGGCCGTCGTACTGGCCCACCACGACGCGCTGCGGCTGCGCTTCGAGCCGGGTGGGGACGGGCGGTGGCGGCAGTACGGCGCCGAGCCGGGGGAGGAGGTCCACCTGGAGGTGCACCGGGGGACCGCGCCGCAGGAGGTGGCCGACGCCCTCGGCGCCGGGTTCGACCTGGCCGGCGGACCGCTGCTGCGGGCCGCGCTGTGCCGGCCGGACGACGGCGGCCGGCCGGTGCTGCTGCTGGCCGCCCACCACCTGGTCGTGGACGCCGTGTCCTGGCGGCTGATCCTGGAGGACCTGGACCTCGCCCACCGCGCCCTGCGGGACGGCGAGCGGCCCGCCCTCGGCGCCAAGAGCACCTCGTTCCGCGACTGGGCCCGGCGGCTCGCCGCGCACACCCAGGCGGGCGGATTCGACGGCGAACTCGCCCACTGGCAGGGCCTCGACGCCTCTGCCGCGCTGCCCGAAGACCACCCCGGCGGCGCGAACACCGTCGCCGACGAGGACAGCGTGACCGCCGGCCTCGACGCCGAGGAGACACGCCGGCTGCTCCAGGACGTGCCGGATGTGTACCGCACCCGCGTCAACGACGTCCTGCTGTGCGCGCTCGGCCGGGTCCTGGCCCGCTGGACCGGCCGGGACCGGGTGGCGGTGACCCTGGAGGGCCACGGCCGCGAGGAGCTGTTCGAGGACGTCGACCTCGCGCGGACCGCCGGCTGGTTCACCGCGATGTACCCGGTCGCCCTGGACGTGCCCCGGGACGCCGGCACCGGCACCGCGCTGAAGACCGTCAAGGAGAACCTGCGGGCCGTACCGCACGGCGGACTGGGCTACGGCGCCCTGCGCTTCCTCCGCCCCACGGCCGGAACCGGGCTGCCCGACCTGCCGCCCGTCTGCTTCAACTACCTGGGCCGGCAGGACGGCACCCCCGCCACCGGCGGCCTGCTGCACGCGCCCCACGGCGGCCTCACCGGCGGCATGGACCGCACGGCGGACCGGCCGTACCTCCTCGACGTCCTCGGCCGGGTCACCGACGACCGGCTGGAGTTCACCTGGTCGTACTCCCGCCAGGTGCACCGGCGTGAGACCGTCACCCGGCTGGCGGCCGAACTGGCCGACGAACTGCGCGCGATCGTCCGCCACTGCGCCGAACCCGGCGCCGGCGGCCGTACCCCTGCCGATTTCCCGCTCGCACCGCTGGACCAGCCGGCCGTCGACCGGCTCGTCGGCAGCGGAGCCGACGTCACGGACGTGTATCCGCTCACCCCCACCCAGACCGGCATGGTGATGCACGGCCTGGACGACGCCGAACACGGCCTGTACGTCGAGCAGATCACCTTCGTCGTGGACGGCGCCCACGACCCGGGCACCCTGGCAGCGGCCTGGCGGCACGTCGTCGACCGCACCCCCGTCCTGCGCACGTCCGTCGCCCTGCACGGCGTCCCCGTGCCGCTCCAGATCGTCCACCGGAACGTGACCCTGCCGGTCACCGAGCTCGACTGGAGCGGGGTGCCGGCCGACCGGCGGGACGCGGAGCTGGAGCGCCTGCTCGCCGAGGAGCGGACCCGGGGCGTCGCCCTGGACCGGGCCCCGCTGCTGCGGCTCGCCCTGGTCCGGCTCGGCCCCGACGCGGTACGCGTGGTGTGGACCTTCCACCACGCCCTGCTGGACGGCTGGAGCGTCTTCCACGTCCTGTCCGACGTCATGAACGCGCACGCCGCCCTCAGCCGGGGCGAGCGGCCCCGGCTGCCCGAGCGCAGGCCGTTCGCGGACTACGCCGGCTGGCTGGCCGCCCGAGACACCGGACCGGCGCGGGACCACTGGCGCGGCGTCCTGGCCGGCTTCGCCACGCCGACCCCGCTGCCCTACGACCGCAGGCCCGCGCCGGGCACCACGGCCCGCTCCGGGACCTGGCTGTCGCAGCGGCTCGACGCCGAACGGACGCGACTGCTCCAGGAGTTCGCCCGCCGGCACCGGCTCACCCTCAACACGCTGGTGCAGGGCGCCTGGGCGCTGCTGCTGGCCCGGTGGAGCGGGGAGCGGGAGGTGTGCTTCGGCACGACCGTCTCCGGACGCCCCGCCGACCTGCCGGGCGCCGACGGCATCACCGGCCTGTTCATCACCACGCTGCCCGCCCGGACCGTGGTCGACGGCACCGCCGACTGCGCCGGCTGGCTGCGCGCGGTGCAGGAGGCCCGGGCCGAGGACCGCCGCCACGACCACCTGCCCCTCAACGCCCTGCACACCCTCGGTGAACTGCCGCCCGGTACGCTGCTGTTCGACAGCCTGGTGGTCTTCGAGAACTACCCGGTCGGCGACGCGACCGCCGGTGCGCACGGGCTCGCCCTGCGGGACCTGGACGCCCGGGAGGCCACCAACTACCCGCTCACCGTGGTCGTCTCGCCCGGCGACCGGCTGGCCGTCGAACTCGGCTACGACCCCCGGTGCTTCGACCCGGCCACCGCCGAGTTGCTGGCCGGACAGCTGCTGCACACCCTCCACGCCCTGGCCGCCTCGGACGGCACCGCCCGCCTGGACGACATCGACGTACTGCCGCCCGAGCAGCGCGACCGGCTGCTGCGCGGCCCGGCCCGGCCGGCGCTCGGCCCGGTGCCCGCCGCCACCCTGCCCGCGCTCGTGGAAGCCGCCGTCGACCGGTGGCCCACCGCACCCGCGCTCGACGCGCCCGGCACGCTCCTCACGTTCGCGGAGGCCGAGACGCGGGCCAACCGGCTCGCCCACCGGCTCATCGCCAGGGGCGCCGGCCCCGGCGACCTCGTCGCGCTGCTGCTGCCCCGCTCGGCGGACATGGTGCTGGCACAACTCGCCGTGGCCAAGGCGGGCGCCGCGTTCCTGCCCGTCGACCCCGGCTACCCCGAGGAGCGGATCGCCCTGATGCTGCGCGACGCGGCCCCCGCCCTCACCCTCGACGCCAAGGAGGTCGCGGACCTGCTCGCCGCCGCGCCGGACGACGTGCCCGGACACCGGCCAGGCGACGCCGACCGGACCCGCCCACTCGACCTGGACGATCCGGCCTACGTCATCTACACCTCCGGCTCCACCGGCACCCCCAAGGGCGTCGTCGTCACCCACCGCGGTCTCTCCGCGTTCTCCGCCGCCGAGGCCGCCCACTACCAGGTGAGCGCGGGGGACCGGGTGCTGGCCTTCGCCACGCCCAGCTTCGACGCCTCCGTGCTGGAGCTGTGCATGTCCCTGCCGCACGGCGCCCGGCTCGTCGTACCCCCGCCCGGACCGCTGCTCGGCGCCCAGCTCGCCGACGTCCTGCGGACGGAACGCGTCACCCACACCCTGCTGCCGCCGGCCGCGCTCGCCACCTTGCCCGACGGCACGCCCGGCACCCTGCCCGACCTGAAGACGCTGATCGTCGGCGCCGACGCGTGCGGGGCCGAACTCGTCGCCCGCTGGGCCCCGCACCACCGGATGGTCAACTCCTACGGCCCCACCGAGGCCACCGTCGTCGCCACCTGGTCCGCGCCCCTGGCGGCGGACGGCGCCGCACCGCCCGTCGGCCGCCCGCTGCCCGCCACCCGCGCCTACGTCCTCGACGCCCGGCTGCGGCCCGTCCCCGACGGCGTCACCGGTGAACTCTGGCTGGCCGGACCGGCGCTGGCCCGCGGCTACCTCGGCCGGCCCGGGCTGACCGCCGCCCGGTTCCGCGCCGACCCGTTCGGGCCGCCCGGCACCCGCATGTACCGCACCGGCGACCT
Organism: Streptomyces sp. NPDC017676; assembly: GCF_044329325.1. Classification (NCBI taxonomy): domain Bacteria; kingdom Bacillati; phylum Actinomycetota; class Actinomycetes; order Kitasatosporales; family Streptomycetaceae; genus Streptomyces; species Streptomyces sp. NPDC017676. The sequence goes on from NZ_JBIRJA010000004.1 coordinate 462,762, forward strand.
CGTGCGCCGCGACAGCGCGGGCGAACTGCACTACCTGGGCCGCACCGACCACCAGCTGAAGCTGCGCGGCCACCGCATCGAGGCGGGCGAGGTCGAGGCGACCCTGGTGCGCCATCCGGGCGTGCTGGACGCCGTGGTGACCGTACGCGAGGACGAACCGGGCCTGCCCCGGCTGGTCGCCCACCTGCTCACGGCCCCGGGCGCCGAACCGCCCACCGCCGCCGCACTGCGGGAGCTGGCCGCCCGCTCCCTGCCCGCCCCCATGGTCCCCTCGGCGTTCGTGGTGCTGGACCGCTTCCCGCTCACCGAGAACGGCAAGACCGACCGGGCCGCCCTGCCCGCCCCGGCGCCGGCCGAGGAGCGGCCACCGTCCGAGTACGTCGCACCGCGCACGCCCACCGAGGAGGCGCTCGCGGACCTCTGGGAGGAGGTCCTTCAGACGCCCGTGGGCGCCGAGGACGACTGGTTCGCACTCGGCGGCGACTCCCTGCGCGCCCTGCTCATCGCCTCCCGCGCCAACGACGCCTTCGGCGTCACGCTCACCCCCCGCGACGTCCTGGTCTCCCGCACGGTCGCCGCCCTGGCGGACCTCGTGGAGGAACAGGTGCTGAGTGAGCTGGAGGGCGCCGCGTACGGCGACGACCCCGGGAACCGCTCCTACGAAGCCGACGCCGAAGACGCCGCTGCCGGCGGCCACGACCACGAACGGTGAGGATCCGACGACCATGACGTCTTCGACCCCTTCGAACCCCTCCGGCTCCCCGCGCCCCTCCAAGCGGGACCGCGCCGAGGCGCTGCCCGAGGAACTGCGGGAGGCGCTGCGGCGGCGGCTCGCCGGACGGGCCGGCGGCGCGGCCCCGGCCGCCCGCCAGGGCATCCCGCGCGCCGACCGGGACCGTCCCCTGCCGCTGTCGTTCGCGCAGCAGCGGCTGTGGTTCCTGGACCGGCTGCGCCCCGGCGACGCCCGCTACAACAGCGCGGTCGCCGTCCGCCTCACCGGCGCCCTCGACCACACGGCGCTGGGCGAGGCGCTCGCCGTCGTGGTCGCCCGGCACGAGGCCCTGCGCACCACGTTCGAGGAGACCGACGGCCGGCCGGTGCAACGGGTGCGTCCGGCGGGCCCGGTGCCGCTGCCGGTACGGGACGCCCGCGACCTGGACGCGGACCTCCTCGCGGAGTACTCCCGCCCCTTCGACCTGCGCCACGGGCCGCTGCTGCGCGCCCTGCTGCTGCGCGAGTCGGCGACCTCGCACGTCCTGCTGCTGACCGCCCACCACATCGTCACGGACGGCTGGTCGATGGGCGTGGTCCTGGACGAGCTGTGCACCGCCCACGACGCCCTCGCGCGGGGCGCCCGACCGGACCTGCCCCCGGTGGCCACGCAGTACCCGGACTTCGCGGTGTGGCAGCGCGAACAGCTCTCCGGGCCCCGCCTCGAACGCCATCTCGCCCACTGGAAGCGGCAGTTGGATGGGGCGGTGGCGCCGGAGCTGCCCCTGGACCGGCCCCGGCGCGGCGAGGAGGCGGGCGAGGGCGCCGTCCACACGTTCACCGTCCCCGCCGCCCTCACCGCGCGGCTGCGCGACCTCGCCGCAGAGCAGCACAGCACCCTCCACACCGCCCTGGTGGCCGCCACCCAGGCACTGCTGGCCCGCTGGTCGGGCCAGGACGACATCACCGTCGGCTCCCTCACCCCCGGCCGGTCCCGCACCGACCTCGAACGGGCCGTCGGGTTCTTCGTGAACACCGTCGTCCTGCGCACCCCGGTGGACGCCTCCGGCTCCTTCCGCGACCTGCTCCCGAAGACGGCCGACACGGTCAACGACGCCTTCGCACACGGCGACACGCCGTTCGAGCGGATCGTGGAGGCGGTCGGCGCACCCCGCGAGGCGGGCCGCAACCCGCTGTTCGACGTGATGGTCCTGCTGCATCCCGACCCGCCCGCCGCGACCGCCCCGCGCGGCCTCGCCACCACCCCGGTCACCGTGCCCCGGCAAGCGGCCACCTTCGACCTGAGCATCGAGTTCGTGCCGGACGGCGCGGGTCTGACCGGTCTGCTGGAGTACCGCACCGACCTGTTCGACCCGGTCACGGCCGAGCGCCTGGCCGCACAGCTGCTGCGCCTGCTGGAGGGCGCCGCCGAGGCCCCGGACCGCCCGCTGGGCAGCCTGCCCCTGCTGTCCGGGGAGGAGATACGGCGTGTCGTCCACGACTGGAGCACCGGCCCCCACCACCCCGTGGACGACACCACCCACCCGGAGGTCTTCGAGCGCCGCGCGGCCCGCACCCCCGACGCCCTCGCCCTCGTCGCGGGCGGCGAACGGCTGGACTACGCCACCCTCAACGCCCGTGCCAACCGGCTCGCCCACCACCTCATCGCGCTCGGCGCCGGCCCCGAGCGGCTGGTCGCGCTGCGGCTGCCGCGCACCGCCGACATGATCACCGCGATCCTCGCCGTCTGGAAGGCGGGCGCCGGCTACCTGCCGCTGGACCCGGCCCTGCCCGAGGAGCGCGTCCGGTTCCTGCTGGACGACACCCGCCCGGCCCTGGTCCTGGACGAGACCGCCCTGCGCGCCGTACCCGCGACCGCCCCGGACACCGACCCCACCGACGCCGACCGGCGCGCCCCGCTGGACCCCGGCCACCTCGCGTACGTCATCCACACCTCCGGCTCCACCGGCCGCCCCAAGGGCGTCGCCGTGTCCCACCGTTCGGCGGTACACCTGCTGGCCGCGCACCGCGCCGGGTTCGTCGCCGAGGCGGGCGGCGGCCCGCTGCGGGTCGCGCTCACCGCGTCCTTCTCCTTCGACACCTCCCTCGAAGGCGTGCTGCTGATGGCCGACGGCCACCCGCTGCACCTGGTCGACGAGACGACCCGGATGGACCCGGCCGCCCTGGTCGCGTACGTGGTCGAGCACCGCGTCGACTTCCTCGACGTCACGCCCTCCTACCTGAGACAGCTGCTGCCGGCCGGGCTGCTCACCGACCCCCGGCACCGCCCCCGGGTCCTCATGCTCGGCGGCGAGGCGGTCGGGCCCGCGCTCTGGCGGGAGCTTGCCGCCCACCCCTACGTGACCGCCCACAACTTCTACGGCCCCACCGAGTGCACGGTCGACGCGCTGTCCTGCCGCATCGACGGCGACCGCCCCCTGGTCGGCCGCCCCCTGCCCGGGGTGCGGGCCTATGTGCTGGACGACCGGCTCCAGCCGGTGCCGCCCGGTGTCGGCGGCGAACTGTACCTCGCGGGCCCCCAGCTCGCCCGGGGCTACACCGGCCGCCCCGGTCTGACCGCCGCCCGCTTCCCCGCCGACCCCTACGGGCCGCCCGGCACCCGCATGTACCGCACCGGCGACCTGGCCCGCTGGACCCCCGACGGCCGCCTGGACTACCTCGGACGCGCCGACGACCAGGTCAAGGTGCGCGGCCACCGCATCGAGCCCGGCGAGATCGAGGCCGCCCTGCTCGCGCTGCCCGGCCTCGCCGCCGCCGCGGTCGCCGCCGTACCGGACGCGCACGGCCACACCCGGCTCGCCGCCTACGTCGTCCCCGCGCCCGGCGCGCCCCGGCCCGCCCCCGCCGACCTGCGCGCTGCCCTGCGCCGGGTGCTGCCCGACGCGCTGGTGCCGTCCTCCTTCACCCCGCTGGACGCGCTGCCGCTGACCACCAGCGGCAAGCTGGACCGCCGAGCCCTGCCCGCGCCCGGCATCACCGCCGGCGAGCGGGAGTTCGTCGCCCCGCGCACCCCCGACGAGGAGACCCTGTCCGCCATCTGGGCCGAGGTGCTCGGCGTGGACCGGGTCGGCGTCACGGACAACTTCTTCGAGCTGGGCGGAGACTCGATCCTGAGCATCCAGGCCGTCTCCCGGGCCCGCGCGGCGGGCCTGAGGATCGGCTCGCAGGACGTCTTCCGGCACCAGACGGTCGCCGACCTGGCCGCCGCCGCGGCCCTGCGCACCACCGGCCTGCCCGCGCCCCGGCGCCCGCAGGAGGACGGGCCCGCTCCGCTCACCCCGGTCCAGGAGTGGTTCCTCGCCACGCACGGACCGCTGCGGCACTTCAGCATGTCGATGCTGCTCGACCTGCCCCACGACCTCCACGAGCGGGCACTCGAACGGGCGCTGGACGCCGTGGTGGACGCACACCCCTCCCTGCGCGCCCGTTTCACCCGCACCGGGGACACCTGGCGGCAGCACCCCGGCACCGGCCCGGCCACCGGACTGCTGACCCGGTACGGCCCCGGCACCCCGCCCGCCGAGGCCGCCGACGCCGCCCGCGCCGCCCTGGACCCGGCCACCGGAACCCTGCTGCGCGCGGCCCTGCTCACCGGCGGGGAACGCCCGCGGCTGTTCCTCACCGCTCACCACCTGGCCGTCGACAGCGTCTCCTGGCGGGTGCTGCTCACCGACCTGGCACAGGCCTACCGGCAGGCCGTGGCAGGCGCGGAACCCCGGCTGGAGCCCGAGCAGACCCCGTTCGCCGACTGGGCGCGCGACCTGGCCGAGCGGGTGCGGGACGGCGACCTGGACGACGACCTGCCCCACTGGACGGAGGAGACCGCGCCGCCGCGCACCCCGCTCCCCGTCGACCTCCCCGGCACCCCGGTCGCCGGGTCCGTACGCACCGTCCGGACCCGGGTGGACCGTGCCACCACCGAGGCGCTGCTGCGGCGGGTGCCGGGCGCCTACCGCACCCAGGTCAACGACGTGCTGCTCAGCGCGCTGGCCCGGGTGCTGGCCGACTGGACGGGCACGGACCGGGTGACCGTCGCCCTGGAGGGCCACGGCCGGGAGGAGGAACTGACCGAGGGCGCCGATCTGTCGCGCACGGTCGGCTGGTTCACCACCCAGTACCCGGTCACCCTGACCCCGGCGGGTCCGGCCGACTGGGGGGCCACGCTCAAGGCCGTCAAGGAGCGGCTGCGCGCCGTGCCCCGCCGCGGTCTGGGCTACCAGGCCCTGGGCCACCTCGGCTCGCCCCGGCCCGAGGCGAGAGCCCTCGGTCAACTCCCGCTGCCCCAGGTGTGCTTCACCTACCACGGTCAGTGGGAGGCGCCCGCGGGCGGGGACTTCGCGCCCGTCGCCGACGTGCCCGGCCGGGACATGGACCCCGGCGCGCCGCTGGACCACCTCCTGGACGTCTCCGCCCTGGTGGCCGACGGCGAACTGGAGATCACCTGGCACTACAGCGACCAGGTGCACCGGGCCGGCACCGTGCGGCGGCTGGCCGACGGCATGGTGGGGGCGCTCGCCGCCATCGCCGAGCACTGCGCCCGGCCCGGCGCGGGCGGCCGTACCCCCTCCGACTTCCCGCTGGCCCGCCTGGACCAGGCCGGCGTGGACCGTCTGGCCGGCGACGGCCGGGACGTGGAGGACCTGCTGCCGCTCACCCCGCTCCAGGAGGGCATGCTCTTCCACCGGCTGGTCGGCGGCCCGGACGACGTGTACCTCGACCAGGCCGCACTGCTGCTCGACGGGGTGAGCGACCCCGACGCCCTCGCCCTGGCCTGGCAGCGCGTGACCGACCGCACCCCCGCCCTGCGCACCTCCGTGGTGTGGGAGGACGTGCCGGTGCCGCTCCAGGTCGTGCACCGCCGTGTCACCGTGCCCGTGGAACAGGTGGACTGGCGGGACCTGGACGCGGGGGAGCGGGCCGAGCGACTGGACCGGCTGCGCGCCGACGACCTCGCGCGCGGCCTGGACCTCGGCACGGCCCCCCTGATGAGGCTCACCCTCGTCCGGCTGCCCGAGGACCGGCTCCAGTTGCTGTGGACCTCCCACCATCTGATCCTGGACGGCTGGAGCCTGGCCCAGGTGCTCACCGACGTCTTCGAGGAGTACACGGCGCTCACCACCGGCACCGAGCAGCGGCCCCCGGTACGGCGGCCGTTCGCCGACTACGTGCGCTGGCTGGCCGGCCAGGACACCGAGGCCGCGCACGCCCACTGGCGGACCGTCCTCACCGGGTTCGCCACCCCCACCCCGCTGCCCGTCGACCGCGTCCGCCGCCCCGGCCACGAGACCCGTTCCGCCGGTGTGCACATGGCCGGGCTCCCCGAGGAGGTCTCGGCCCGGCTGGCACGCACCGCCCGCGCGGCCGGTCTCACCCTCGGCACGGTGGTGCAGGGCGCCTGGGCGCTGCTGCTGTCCCGCCACAGCGCCGAGCGGGACGTGCTGTTCGGGACCACCGTCTCCGGACGCCCCGACGACCTGCCCGGCGTCGAGTCGATGGTCGGCATGTTCATCAACACCCTGCCCACCCGCGTCCGCGTGGACGGCGGCCGGACCGCCGCCGCCTGGCTGCGGGAGCTGCAGGAGGCGCAGGCCGAGGCACGGCGGTACGCGGCGGTGTCCCTCGCCGAGCTGACCTCGCTGAGCGACGTGCCCGCCGGCAGCCCGCTGTTCGACAGCATGGTGGCGTTCGAGAACTACCCCTTCGACCAGGCCCGTTCGGCCGGCTCCGGGATACGCCTGGCGGACGTCTCCGCCCGCGACGCCACCAACTACGCCCTCGTGCTGCGCGCCTACCAGGGCGAGCGGTTCGGCTTCGACCTCGCCTACGACCCCGAGCTGTTCGACGCCACGACCGTGCGCGCCCTCGCCGACCGGCTGTGCCTGCTGCTCACCGAGCTGGCCGACGACCCGGACCGGCCCGTGCGCGCGCTCGTCTGGACGACCGCCGAGGAGCGGCGCCGGATGCTGGTCGAGTGGAACGGCACCGAGGAGGGCCGGCCCACCGACACCCTGGACGCCCTCTTCGCCGCCCAGGCCGCCCGCACCCCCCACGCCGAGGCCGTCGCCTGCGGTGACGACCGGCTCGACTACGCCACCCTGGACGACCGCTCCGGCCGGCTCGCCCACCGGCTCGCCGGACTCGGCGCCGGACCGGAGACGTTCGTGGCGCTCGCGCTGCCCCGCTCCACCGACCTCGTCGTGGCCGTCCTCGCCGTCCTCAAGACCGGCGCCGCCTACCTGCCCATCGATCCCGCGCTGCCCGCCGAACGCGTCCGGGACCTGCTCGCCGACGCCGACCCGGTGACGCTGGTGACCACCACCGGGGCCGCCGTCGACACGGCCGTGCCGGTCCTGCGGCTGGACGACCCCGGCGTCCGGGCCGACCTGGCCCGCCGCCCGGCCACCGGCCCGGTCCGCCGCGCGCTGCCCGAGAGCCCCGCGTACGCCATCTACACCTCCGGCTCCACCGGCCGGCCCAAGGGCGTCGTCGTCCCGCACGCCAACGTGGTCCGGCTGTTCACCCGCACCCGCCCCTGGTTCGGCTTCGGCCCCGACGACGTGTGGACCCTGTTCCACTCCTACGCCTTCGACTTCTCGGTGTGGGAGCTGTGGGGCCCGCTGCTGCACGGCGGACGGCTCGTCATCGTCCCCGAGGACACCGCCCGCTCCCCGGAGGACTTCCTGCGCCTGCTCGCCGACGAACAGGTCACCGTGCTCAACCAGACCCCGTCCGCCTTCTACCCGCTGATCCGCGCCGACGCCGAACTGCCCGACGTCGGCGCCCGGCTGGCGCTGCGCACGGTGGTCTTCGGCGGCGAGGCCCTGGACGTGGCCCGGCTCGCCGACTGGTACGCCCGCCACCCGGACACCGCGCCCCGGCTGGTGAACATGTACGGCATCACCGAGACCACCGTGCACGTCACCCACGCCGCGCTGGACCACCGGGCGGCCCAAGCCGGCACCGCGAGCCCCATCGGCACCGGCATCCCCGACCTGCGGCTGTACGTCCTCGACGACGCGCTGCGGCCGGTGCCGCCCGGCGCCGTCGGTGAGCTGTTCGTCGCCGGCGAGGGTCTGGCCCGCGGCTACCTCAACCGGCCCGGCCTCACCGCGACCCGCTTCCCCGCCGACCCGTTCGGCCGGCCCGGCACCCGCATGTACCGCACCGGCGACCGGGCCCGCTGGCGGGCCGACGGCACCCTGGAGTACCTGGGCCGCGCCGACCAGCAGGTGAAGATCCGCGGCTACCGCATCGAGCCCGGGGAGATCGAGGCCGCCCTGCACCGCCATCCCGGCGTGGGCGCGGCCACCGTAGGCGTGTACGAGGACTCCGCCGGGACCCGCCGGCTCGTCGCCCACGTCGTCGGCACCGGCAGCGGCGACCGCGCCGTACCGCCGCCGCCCGCCGCCGAACTCCGCGCACATCTGGAGGCGTTGCTGCCGGCCCACATGGTTCCGGCCGCGTACGTGCCGATGGCCGCGCTCCCGCTCACCGTCAACGGCAAGCTCGACCGGCGCGCCCTGCCCGCGCCCGGCCCCGACGGCTTCGCCGCCGACGGCACCCGGACCCCGCCGCGCACCCCGGCCGAGCGGCTGGTCGCCGCCGCGTGGGCGGACGTCCTGGACGCCGGGGAGGTCGGCGCCGACGACGACTTCTTCGCCCTCGGCGGCGACTCCATCCTGGCCGTCCGCGTGACCTCCCGGCTGCGCGCGGCCTTCGGCACGGACGTCTCGCCCCGGCTGCTGTTCAGCCACTCCACGCTGTCCGCCCTCGCGGCGGCGCTGGGCGAGCCCCGCCACGGCAGCACCGCGGACACCATCCCGGCCACCGACCCGGACACCCCGGCTCCCCTGTCGTACGCCCAGCAACGCCTGTGGTTCCTCGACCGGTTCGAGCCGGGCAGCACCGAGTACACGACCCTGTCCGTGCTGCGGCTGCGCGGCACGCTCGACAGCGCCGCGCTGCGCACCGCCCTGGACGGGCTGGTCGCCCGGCACGAGTCGCTGCGCACCACGTTCACCGAACAGGACGGCCAAGCCCGGCAGTCGGTCCGCCCGGCGCACCCCGTGGACCTGCGGGTCGACGACCTCGCGGAGACCGCCGGCGCGGACAGCGCCCTGGACGCCCTCCTGGAGCGCGAGGCCGCCACCCCCTTCGACCTGGCCACCGGGCCGCTGTTCCGGGCCCGCCTGGTCCGGTGCGCCGCCGACGAGCACGTCCTCGTCCTCGCCCTGCACCACATTGTCACGGACGGCTGGTCCGCCGGTGTGCTGGCCCGGGACCTGGGCGAACTGTACGCGGCGGCCCTGGAGGACCGCCGTCCCGGCCTGCCGGCCCTGCCGGTCCGCTACGCCGACTACGCCTCCTGGCAGCGCGCCCGCGCCGAGCGGACCGAGGCCGAACTGGACTTCTGGCGCACCGCACTGGACGGTGTGACCCCGCTGGAACTGCCCACGGACCGGCCGCGCCCGGCCGTCCGCACCCGCGACGGCGCCCTGGTGACCTTCACCCTGCCCGCCGCGCTGACCGAGCGGCTGCGCGAGCGGGGCCGGGAGGCCGACGCCACCCTCTACATGACACTCGTGGCCGCCTGCCAGGTCCTGCTCGCCCGCTGGGCCGGCCAGGAGGACGTCACCGTCGGCACGGTCACCGCCGGCCGGGAACGGCCCGAACTGCACGACGTGGTCGGCATGTTCGTCAACACGCTCGTGCTGCGCGCCCGGGTCCGCCCCGACCTGCCCTTCCGGCAGCTGCTGACCGAGGTCCGCGACACCGTCCTGGAGGCGTTCGCCCACCAGGAGGTGCCCTTCGAACGCGTGGTGGACGCCCTCCAGCCCGAGCGGGACACCAGCCGCACCCCGCTGTTCCAGGTCATGGTCGCCCTGCACAACCTCGGCGCCGAGCCGCCCCGGCTGCCCGGCCTGGCGGTGGAGCCGGTGCTGCCGCCGGTCCGCAACGCCACCTTCGACCTCGCCTTCGACTTCACGGAGACCGACGGCGGACTCACCGGCTACCTGGAGTACAACACCGGGCTCTTCGACGCCGACACCGCCGAACGCCTGGCCGCCCGGCTGCGCGTCCTGCTGGAGGCCGCCGCCGGGGACCCCGAGCCGGCCGTGGGCCGGCTGCCGCTGATGACCGACGACGAACGGCACCAGGTGCTGCGGTACGGGCAGGGCGCCCGGCTGCCCGAGCCGGACACCACCTTCCCCGCCCTCTTCGAGGACCGGGCCGCCCGCACCCCGCACCACACCGCCCTGGTGGCCCGCGACACCACACTGGACTTCGCCGCGCTGAACGAGCGCGCCAACCGGCTGGCCCACCACCTCATCGCCCGGGGCGCGGGCCCCGAAGACGTCGTCGCCGTACGGCTCCCGCGCACCTCCGACCTGGTGGTGGCGGTGCTCGCGGTCCTCAAGGCGGGCGCGACCCTGCTCTGCCTGGACCCCCGACTCCCCGGGGAACGAGTGGACTTCCTCCTCTCCGACGCCCGGCCGCACACCCTGCTGAGCGACCTCGGCGAGGTGCCCTGGGACCGGCTCCCCGCCCATGACCCGGCCGACGCCGAACGTGTCAGGCCCCTGCTGCCCGGGCACACCGCGTACATCGTCTACACCTCCGGCTCCACCGGCCGCCCCAAGGGCGTCGCCGTCGAGCACCGGCAGCTCGTCAACCTGTGCCACGACCACCGGGCCGGCCTGCTCGCCCCGCACACCGACGGCGGGCGGCGGCTGCGGGCCGCGCTCAGCGCCTCCTTCTCCTTCGACACCTCCTGGGAAGGACCGCTGCTCCTCGCCCTCGGCCACGAGGTCCACCTCGTCGACGAGGACGTACGTCTGGACCCGCAGGCCTTCTGCGCCCATGTCGCCGGACACCGCCTCGACCTGGTGAACGTCACCCCGTCCTTCCTGCGCGAACTGACCGCCGCCGGCCTGCTCGCCCCCGGCCGCCACCACCCCCGCCTGCTGCTCATCGGCGGCGAGGCCGTCACCCCGGCCGACTGGCGCGAACTCGTCCGGGCCGAACGACGGTCGGGCGTGACCGTGTACAACATGTACGGCCCCACCGAGTGCACCGTCGACGCCGTCTACGGCCGTATCGCCGACCGGCCCGACCGCCCGGTCATCGGACGCCCCGGCGGCAACCTGCGCGCCCACGTCCTCGACGGCGCCCTGCGCCCGGTGCCGCCCGGAGTGCCCGGCGAGCTGTACCTGGCCGGGGCCCAGATCGCCCGCGGCTATCTGAACCGGCCCGGCCTCACCGCCGCCCGCTTCCTCGCCGACCCTTTCGGGGCGCCGGGGGAGCGGATGTACCGCACCGGGGACCGGGTCCGCTGGGACCGGGACGGGCTGCTGGAGTTCCTGGGCCGGGTGGACGAACAGGTCAAGATCCGCGGGTTCCGCATCGAGCCCGGCGAGGTGGAGGCCGCCCTCCTGGACCACCCGGACATCGCCGACGCCGCCGTCGCCGCGCGCGAACACGCCGGCCGCACCGTGCTCGTCGGCTATGTGGTGCCCTCCGCCGGCCGGGTGCCGTCCGCCGACGACCTGCGCCTCGCCCTGCGCCGTACCCTGCCCGACCACATGGTGCCCGCCGCGTTCGTCCCGCTGGCCCGCATCCCCCGCACCACCAGCGGCAAGACCGACCGGCGCGCCCTGCCCGCCCCGCCCGCTCAGCCCGACAGCACCACCCCGTACGTCACGCCCCGGCCCGGCACGGAGGAGCGCCTGGCCGCGATCTGGGCGGACGTGCTCGGCGTCGAACGGGTCGGCGCCCGCGACAACTTCTTCACGCTCGGCGGTGACTCCATCCTGAGCATCCAGATCGTCTCCCGCGCCCGGCAGGCCGGCCTCGCCCTCACCACCAAGGACGTCTTCCGTCATCAGACGGTCGCCGAACTCGCCCTGCGCGTCAGGGAGTCGGTGCCGAGCCATGGGGTCGCCGAGGAGACGGGCGAGGCACCGCTGACCCCGATCCAGCACTGGTACCTCGACGGACGCGACCCCGGGCAGCGGCTCCGGTTCACCATGACCCAGCGCCTGGAACTCGCCGCCGGCGCGGACGGGCAAGCGCTGCGCACCGCTGCCGACGCCCTCGTCCGCCACCACGCCGCCCTGCGTACCCGCTTCCGCCGCACGGCCGACGGCTGGCGCCAGGAGGTGCTGCCCGAGGCCCCGGACGCCGTCTTCACCCGGCACGACGTCGCCGGGCTGGACGACACGGCACTGGAGAGCGAGGTCCAGCGGCTCACGGAGGAGGCGCAGGCCGCGCTCGACCCCGTCGAGGGCCGGGTCGTCCGCGTCCTCTTCTTCGACCGGGGTCCCCGGCGGCAGGGCCAACTCGTGATCACCGCACACCACTTGGTGATCGACGGGGTGTCCTGGCGCATCCTGCTCGCCGACCTGGAGACGGCCCACGCTGCGGCCGCGGCCGGCCGGCCCTTCGAACTGCCCGCCACGGGCACCTCCTACGGCGCCTGGGCCGCCCGGCTCGACCGGCACACCCGCTCCGGCGCCCTGGACGCGGACCTGCCGTACTGGACGGGCACCGCCGCGGCACCGGCCGAACTGCCCGCCGGACGGCCCGGCCGCAACACCCACCGCACCGCCGGCACCCTCACCGTCACGCTGGACGCGGAGACGACCGACGCCCTGCTGCGGCAGGTCCCGGAGGTCTACCGCACCCAGGTCAACGACGTCCTGCTCAGCGCCCTGGGCCGCACCCTGGCCCGCTGGTGCGGGCGCGACACCGTCCTGCTCGGCGTGGAGGGACACGGCCGGGAGGACCTGTTCGCGGACGTCGACCTGGCGCGGACCGTCGGCTGGTTCACCGCCGAGTTCCCGCTCGCCCTGCGCGTCGACCCGGACGCCGGCTGGCACGACACCCTCCGCTCGGTCAAGGAACAGCTCCGCGCGGTGCCGCTGCACGGCCTGAGCCACGGCGCCCTGCGCCACCTGCTGCCCGACAGCCCGCTCACCGGCACCCCCACCCCGCGCATCGGCTTCAACTACCACGGCCAGTGGGACGCGGACGGCACGGACGGGCTGCTGCGCGGCTCCCTGCCCCCGGCCGGCCGGGACACCGACCCGGACGAACCCCGCCCCTACCTGCTGGACGTCACCGGAGTGGTCCAGCGGGGCCGCCTCGAACTCGGCTGGACCTACCCGGCGGAGATCTACGACGAGACCACGGTCCGCCGGCTCGCCGACGAGACGCTCGGAGCCCTGCGGGACATCGCGGCGCACTGCGCCCGTCCCGGAGCGGGCGGCCGTACCCCCTCCGACTTCCCGCTCGCCGGGCTCCGCCAGGACCAGCTGGACCGGCTCGTCGGCACCGGCCGGCAGGTCGAGGACGTCCTGCCGCTCACCCCGCTCCAGTCCGGCATGCTCTTCCACGGCCTCGTGGACACCGAGCACGCCTACTTCGACCGTACGGCCGTACGCCTGTCCGGGGTGGCCGACCCGCGCGCGTTCGCCGCCGCCTGGCAGCAGGTCGCCGACCGCACCCCGGCCCTGCGCAGCAGCGTGCACTGGCAGGGACTGCCCCACCCGGTCCAGGTGGTCCACCGGAGCGCCGAGCTGCCGGTCACCCACCTCGACTGGCGGGCGCTGACACCCGAGCGGCGCGCGGAGGCCACCGAGCGGCTGCTCACCGAGGACCGCGCGGCGGGCATGGACCTCACCACCGCACCGCTGACCCGCCTCACCCTGGCCGCCCTGCCCGGCGACGAGGTGCTGCTGCTCTGGTCGACCCACCACATCGTCCTGGACGGCTGGAGCACCGGGCAGCTCCTCACCGAGGTGTGCGAACGCTACGCCGCCCTCACCGGCGGCCCGGACCAGGCACCCCCGGTGCGGCGGCCCTTCGCGGACTTCCTGCACTGGCTGCGTGAGCAGGACGAGCAGGCGGCCGAGCGGTACTGGGCCGACGCCCTGGCCGGGTTCACCGCCCGCACCCCGCTGCCGTACGACCGCACGCCCGCCGAGGCCCACCGCGCCCGCTCCGCCGCCGCCGTCCACCAGGAACTGGACGCCCGGGTGTCGCGCCGGCTGCGGGAGACCGCCGCCCGCGCCGGGCTCACCGTCAACACCGTCGTGGAGGGCGCCTGGGCGCTGCTGCTGGCCCGCTCCAGCGGCCGGGACGACGTGGTGTTCGGCACCACGGTGTCCGGCCGCCCGGCCGAACTGCCCGGCGTCGAAGGCATGATCGGCATGTTCATCAACACCGTGCCCACCCGTGTCCGCGTCCCGGCCGGACCGGTCCTGCCGTGGCTGCGCGGGCTCCAGGACCAGCAGAGCGACGCCCGCCGTTTCGACTTCCTCGCCCTGCCCCGCATCCACGCCGTCAGTGAAGTCCCCTCCGGTGAGCCGCTGTTCGACAGCATGGTGGTGTTCGAGAACTACCCCGTGGACGAGTCGGCCACGGCCCGCACCGGCGTCCGTGTCGAGGAGGTGCGCGCCGACGACGCCACCACCTTCCCCTGGTGTCTCCGTGCCCACCTGGCCGAACGGCTCGCCTTCGACCTGGCCTACGACCCGGCCCTGTTCGACCCCGCGACCGCCGAGCGCGCCGCCGACCGGCTGGCCGCCCTGCTCACCGCCCTCGCCGACGGCTTCGACACCGACCTGGCCGGCCTGGACCTGCTCACCCCGGCCGACCGCGACCTGCTGGCCGCCTGGAACGCCACCGCCCGCCCGGCCGCCCCGCGCAGCCCCGTCGACCTGTTCGCCGAACAGGCCCGCCGCACCCCGGACGCGCTCGCGGTCCGCGACGGCGAGCGCGAGCTCACCTACCGGCAACTGGCCGGCTGGGCCGACGCGTTGGCGGCCCGGCTGGTGGCCGGCGGGCTGGCGGCCGAGGACCGGGTGGCGCTGCTGATGGACCGCTCCGCCGAACTCGTCGTCGCCCAGCTCGCCGTGCTCATGGCCGGCGGCGCCTACGTCCCCGTCGACACCCGGGCGCCCGAGGAGCGCCGCCGCACCCTGCTCGCCCAGGCGGGCGCGACCGTCCGGCTCACCGCGGCCGAGGTGACCGCCGCCTGCGCCGGCGCCGGGCACGGTGCCGCCGAGGTGACCGCCGCCCGCACCGGGCACGGGCGCACACCGGCCGCCGACCCCGACCGGCTGGCGTACGTGATGTTCACCTCCGGCTCCACCGGCCTGCCCAAGGCGGTCGCCGTACGGCACCGGGACGTGGCGGCGCTCGCCACCGACAGCCGGTTCGCCGACGGGGTGTGCGCGCGCGTGCTGCTGCACTCCCCGGTGGCGTTCGACGCCGCCACCTTCGAGGTGTGGGCGCCGCTGCTGAACGGCGGCTGCGTGGTCGTGGCCCCGGGCGCCGGCGTGGACGCGGCCCTGGTGCGCCGGCTGGCCGGCGACGGCGAGCTGACGGCGCTGTGGCTGACCGCCGGACTGTTCCGGCTGCTGGCACAGGACGCCCCCGACTGCTTCCGGGGCCTGGCGCAGGTGTGGACCGGGGGCGACGTCGTCCCCGCCCAGGCCGTGCGCCGGGTGCTGGCCGCCTGCCCCGGCCTGACCGTCGTGGACGGCTACGGCCCCACCGAGACGACCACCTTCGCGACCTCCTGCGCCCTCACCGACCCGGCGGCCGTGCCCGGCACCGTCCCCATCGGGCACCCGCTCGACGACATGCGGGTGCACGTCCTCGACGCCCGGCTGCGCCCCGTACCGCCCGGCTGCCCCGGCGAGCTGTACGTGGCCGGCGAGGGTGTCGCCCGCGGCTACCTGGGCCGCCCCGGCGACACCGCCGCCCGCTTCCTCGCCGACCCCTCCGGCCCGCCCGGCGCCCGGATGTACCGCACCGGCGACCTGGCCCGGCGGCGCCCGGACGGCACCGTCGAGTTCCTGGGCCGCGCCGACGACCAGGTGAAGATCCGGGGCTTCCGGGTGGAGCCCGGCGAGGTCGAGGCCGCCCTCGCCGCCCACCCGGGTGTCGTGGACGTGGCCGTCGTGGCCCGCGAGGACCGGCCCGGCGCCAAACGGCTCGTCGCGTACGTCGTCGGACCGGCCGGCCAGGACGCCGAGGACCTGCGGGACTTCGCCGCCCGCACCCTGCCCGACTACCTCGTCCCCGGTGCCGTCGTCCCGCTGGCCGCCCTCCCGCTCAGCCGCAACGGCAAGGTCGACCGGGCGGCCCTGCCCGCGCCGGAAGCCCTGCCGGGGCGCGCCCGGGTCGAGCCCCGCACCGAGGCCGAGCGCCGCACGGCGGCCGTCTTCGGCGAGGTGCTGGGCAGTGAACCGCCCGGCGTGGAGGACGACTTCTTCCAGCTCGGCGGCGACTCGATCCTCAGCATCCGGCTCGCCTCCCGCCTCGCCGAGACCTTCGACACCGACGTCACCCCGCGCGCGGTGTTCACCCACCCCACCCCGGCGGGACTGGCCCGGCTGCTCGACGCCCGGCAGGGCACCGGCCGGTCGGCGATCGTCCCGGCCGGCCGGGACGGGGCCGCTCCGATGTCGTACGCCCAGCAACGCCTGTGGTTCCTGGAGGAGTTCGCGCCGGGTGGCGCCGAGTACGTGACCGCGCTCGCCCTCCGGCTGCGCGGCGATCTGGACACCGGCGCCCTCCGCGCGGCCCTGACCGCCCTGGTGGCCCGGCACGAGTCGCTGCGCACCACCTTCGACAGCGTCGACGGGCACGGCGTCCAGCGCGTCCACCCGCCCCACGACGTGCCGCTGCCCGTGCGCGACCTGTCCCGGGCCGCCGACCCGGAGTCCGCCCTGCGCGGGCTGCTCGCCGAGGAGCGCTCCCGCCCCTTCGACCTGCGGGAGGGCCCGCTGCTGCGCACCGGCCTGATCCGGCTGGCCGCGCACGACCACGTCCTCACGATCACCCTGCACCACATCGTCACCGACGGCTGGTCCTCCTCCGTCCTGCTCGGCGACCTCGCCCACCTCTACCGCGCCGAACTCGGCGCTGCTCAAGGCGAGTTGCCGCCCCTTCCCGTGCAGTACGCCGACTACGCCCGCTGGCAGCGCGGCACCGGGGACACCGGCGCTGACGAGCACCTCGCCTACTGGAAACGGCAACTGGCCGGCACGGCACCGCTGGAACTGCCCACCGACCGGCCCCGGCCGCCGGTGCGGACCAGCGCCGGTGCGACCACCCGGCTGGTGGTGCCCGCCCGGACCGTCCGGCGGCTGACCCGGCTCGCCCGGGACCACGGCACCACCCTGTTCACCACGCTCGTCGCCGCCGCCCAGGCCTACCTCGCCCGGCTCTCCGGCGCCGAGGACATCGCCGTCGGCACCGTCACCTCCGGCCGCGACCGGCCCGAGACGCAAGGCCTCGTCGGATTCTTCGTGAACACCCTGGTGCTGCGCTCGCGGGCCGGGGGCGAGGAGCCCTTCACCGGGTTCCTCACCGCCGTACGGCAGACCGTCCTCGACGCCTTCGCCCACCAGGACGTGCCGTTCGAACGGGTCGTGGACGAGGTGGACCCGGTCCGCGACACCAGCCGCAGTCCCCTCTTCCAGGTCATGGTCGTCCTCCAGAACACCCCGGCCGCCGGTCTCGACCTGCCCGGCCTGGACGTCACCGACGTCGAACCGGAGTCCGAGCAGGCCGCGTTCGACCTCACCCTGGAGTTCGCCGAGACCGGCGACGGAGCCCTGCACGGCCTGCTCACCTACAACACCGACCTGTTCGACCCGGCCACCGCCGACCGGATGGCCGGACAGCTCGGCACCCTGTTGCACGCCGTCGCCGAGGACCCCGACCGTCCGCTCGGTGCCCTGCCGCTGACCTCCGACGACGAGCTGAAGACCCTGCTGGACCAGGGCCGCGGCACCTTCCGCCCGGTGCCCGAGGCGACCCTGCCCGCCCTGTTCGAGCGGCAGGCGGCCCGTACCCCGGACGCGGTCGCGCTGATCGACGGCGACCGCGAGCTGACCTACGCGCAGGTGGACCGGGCGGCCAACCGGCTGGCCCACCGGCTCGTGCGGGACGGCGTCGGACCGGAAAGCGTGGTCGCCCTGGCGCTGCCCCGCTCGGCGGCGACGGTCGTGGCCCAGCTCGCCGTCGCCAAGGCCGGCGGCGCCTTCCTGCCCGTGGACCCCGACTACCCGCCGCGGCGCCGGGAGTTCATGATCAGGGACGCCGGCGCCCACCTGCTCCTCGGCGACCCGGACGAGGTGTGGGCCGCCGACGGGCCGGACACGGCACCCACGGACACCGACCGCACCGCGCCCCTCGCCCCCGCCCACCCCGCCTACGTCATCTACACCTCCGGTTCCACCGGCACCCCCAAGGGCGTCGTGGTTACCCACCGCGGCCTCGCCTCCTTCGCCGCGGCGGCCGCCGAACAGTACGCGGCGGGCCCCGGCGACCGGATCCTGCAGTTCGCCTCGCCCAGCTTCGACGCCTCCGTGCTGGAGCTGTGCGTCTCCCTGCTCAGCGGGGCCGCGCTGGTCACCGGCGAGGAGGGGCCACTGGTCGGCGAGCGGCTGGCGGAGGTGCTCGCCGAACGGCGCGTCAGCCACACCCTGATCCCCCCGGCCGCGCTGGCCACCCTCCCGCCGGAGACCGCCGCCGCCCTGCCCCACCTGCGCACGCTCATCGTGGGCGCCGAGGCCTGCCCGGCCGACCTGGTCGACACCTGGGCCCCCGGCCGCCGGATGATCAACTCCTACGGGCCGACCGAGGCCACCGTCGTCGCCACCTGGACCGGCCCGCTCACCCCCGGCGCCGGCGCCCCGCCCATCGGCCGCCCCGCCGGCGGCATCCGCGTCCGCGTGCTGGACGCCGCCCTGCGTCCCGTACCGCCCGGCGTGACCGGGGAGCTGTACCTCGCCGGGCCCGGACTCGCCCGCGGCTACCTGGGCCGGCCGGGACTCACCGCCCAGCGGTTCGTCGCCGACCCGTTCGGCGCGCCGGGGGAGCGGATGTACCGCACCGGAGACCTGGTCCGCTGGACCGCCGACGGCCGGCTCCGGTTCGCCGGACGCGCCGACGACCAGGTCAAGCTGCGCGGCTTCCGCATCGAACCCGGCGAGATAGAGAGCGCGCTGCGGCGCAGCCCGCTGGTGCGGGACGCGGTCGTGGCCGTACGCGCGGGGGAGACACCGGACGCGCCGGCCCGGCTGGTCGCCTACGTGGTTCCGGCGGAGGGGGCTGCCACGGATCCGTCGGCCGCCGGTGCGCCAGTCGCTGAAGTACGGCTGCCCGTCGGTGAGTTGCGGCTGCACCTGGCCGGATCGCTGCCCCCGCACATGGTGCCGTCCGTCTTCGTACCGCTCGACCGGCTGCCGCTCACCCCGAACGGCAAGACGGACCGGCGTGCCCTGCCCGAACCCGGGCCCGCGCAGGCCGCGGACGGCCCACGGACCGCGCCACGCACCGACACCGAACGGCGGATCGCCCGCATCTGGGCCGATGTGCTGGGCATCGCGGAGGTCGGCGCCGACGACAACTTCTTCGCGCTCGGCGGCGACTCCATCCTGAGCATGCAGGTCGTCTCCCGGCTGCGCCGCGACGGCCTGCACGTGGCCACGCGCGACCTGTTCACGCACCAGACCGTGGCCGAACTCGCCACCGTGGTCCGCGCCGCGCCCCGGCGGTCCGGGGACGGCCCGGTCACCGGCGAGGTGCCGCTCACCCCGATCCAGGAGTGGTTCCTGACCACCCCGCGCGCCGCCCACCACCACTTCAACCAGTCGACGCTGCTGGAACTCGACGGCACCCCCGACCCGCGGGCGCTGCATGCCGCCCTGGACGCGCTGCTGGAGCACCACGACGCGCTGCGCATGCGGTTCACCCGGGACACGGACGGCTGGCACCAGTTCAACCCGCCGCCCGCCGCCGGCCCCGGCATCCTCGTCCGGTACGACCTGACCGGGCTGCCCGCCGAGGAGGCCGACGCGGCCATGGCGAAGGCCGCCGACGAACTGCACGCGAGCTTCGACCTCGCCCGGGGCCCGCAACTGCGCGCGGCCCTGTTCACCGGGGAGCCGGACCGGTCCGCCTTCCTCCTCCTCGTCGCCCACCACCTGGTCGTGGACGCCGTCTCCTGGCGCATCCTGCGCGACGACCTGGAGACCGCCTACCGGCAGGCGCTTGAGGGGGGACCGGTCACGCCGGGGGAGCGCGGCACCAGCTTCCGCGCGTGGTCGCGCGGACTCGCCGCGTACGTCGCCGAGGGCGGCCTCGACCACGAACTGCCGTACTGGGAACGGGCGGTGGACACCGAACCCGCGCCACCCGCGCCCCGCGTCGCCGGACCGGCCGCCACGGTGAGCGTGGAACTGGGCGAGGAGGACACCACGGCCCTGCTGCGCTCGGCACCCACCGCCTACCGCACCCGGGTCAACGACGTGCTGCTCGCCGCCCTCACCCTGGCGCTGGCCCGCTGGACCGGACGCGACCGGGTCCGCCTGGACCTGGAGGGCCACGGCCGCGAGGACCTGCTCGACGGCGTCGACCTGTCCCGCACCGTCGGCTGGTTCACCACCGTCTACCCGGTCGCCGTCCAGGTGCCCGACCCCGGCGACCTCGGGCCCGACCGCGACTGGCGGTCCCTGGTGAAGTCGGTGCGCCGCCAGCTGCGCGCCGTACCCGGCAACGGCATCGGCTTCGGCGCGCTGCGCACCTTCGGCCCGCCCGAGGTCCGCGAACGCCTCGGCGGCAGTGCGCACAGCCAGGTGGTGTTCAACTACCTCGGCCAGTGGGACGCCCGCCCCGAGACCGCGTCGGGCGGCCTGGTCCGCGCCGAACACGGCTCCCTCGGGCAGGACCACGACCCCCGGGACCCCGGCTCGCACCTGCTGGAGGTGGTGGGCGCGGTGCAGCACGGCCGGCTCGCCTTCACCTGGCACCACCGGCCCGGCGTCCACGACACCGCGACCGTGCGCCGGGTGGCCGAGGAGTTCGCCGAGGCCCTGCGCCAGCTCGCCCGGCACGCCAGGGGAGGCCGGTGACGAACGTCCGGCCCCGCGGGGCCCCGCGCCGGCGCGCCACCCGGTACGGGCCACGCGCACCCCGCGCCCCGACCGCCCGCCCCCGTCCCACCACAGCTCACCCGAACCGAACCCGCGAGGAGACCGACATGGACGAGAACACCCGCTACCAGGTGCTGCGCAACGACGAGGAGCAGTACTCCCTCTGGCCCGTCGACATCGAGGTGCCCGCCGGCTGGCAGCCCGTCGGCAAGGAGGGCACCGAGGCCGAGTGCTCCGCGTACGTCGACGAGGTCTGGACCGACATGCGGCCCAAGAGCCTCCGCGAGCGCATGGAGAACGCCGGCGCCTGACGCCCCGCGCGTCCACCGCGACCGACACGCCGGGCCGCCCCTAGCGGGCCGGCCCGGCGCCTCCCCCCACTCCTCCCCCCCACGCGCCACCGCCGTATCACTCCCGAGGAGTCCGCCATGACGTCCGTCCCGACCCCCGTCCTGCGCACCGAACGCCTGGAGTTCCTCCCCTACCGGCCCGAACACGAGGACGCCTTCGTCGCCCTGCTGCGCGACGAGGAGGTGTGCCGCTGGATGGGCCAGGAACGCGTGCCCGAACCGCAGATCCGTGAGCTGTTCCGGGCCATCCTCACCGACGTCTACCCTCAGTGCCGCTTCGACGTGTGGGGCCTGTGGCACGAGGGCGTCCACGTCGGCCACGCGGAGGTGAAGCCGACCGGCAACGTCGACGGGCACGAACTCGTCACCGCGCTCGCCCCCGCCCACTGGGGGCGCGGACTGGGCGGCGAGGCGGTACGCGGCCTGCTCCGCCACGCGGCCGACAACCTCGGACTCACGGAGGCGTACGGCATGGTCGGCGCCGACAACACCGCCAGCCTGGCCATGTGCCGACGCCTGGGGTTCCGCCACGTCCGGGACGTCGTGGCGGACGACGGCTCGGTGACCAAGCTGCTGGTCATCCCGACCAGGGAGCCGGGGAGGCCGGCAGCCGCCGAGGACACGGGCGCGGCGACGCCCGCCCAGGATCCGGTGTGAGCCGCGCAGCCACCTGACACAGCCGACGCCGCTCCACCTGACCGCCGCGGGCGCCGGCGCAGGCGGCTCGACGGCGAGGAGGTGGCGCGGCGTGGCGCGGCGTGGTGGTACGCCGCAGCCGGCGCCCGTCCGACATGCCGGCGTGGGGAGGCGATCCGCCTGGTCACCTGCCGTCACCGGTGCCACCTCCACCGGGCCGCCGGCGGGAGCGTTCCCTCATGGCTGTCTGCCCGAGTCGGCCATCCTTCCCGCGAACCGCCCGTGGGCGCCGGCGCCCCCAGCAGGCCGGCCGCAGGCGCCCCCGCCCGGCCCGTCGCGGCGCCCCCTCGCCCCGCCCGCCCCGCCCGTCGTGACGCCCGCCCCACCCCCGCGTCTCCGTTCCGCTCACCTCGGCACGTCGGTGGCCACCCGTGGTCAGGGCATCCGGACGGCGTCCGTTCGGCGGGCTGCACAGGGGCTGCGCAGGCGGCTCATACGCGCTGTAATGGCGACGTGGTGAGTGAGGGCGCTGCGATCAGCGGGACGCGAACGGCGCCGGAGCGTGCCGAAGCCGCCCTCGCGTCGCTGATGGCGTCCCCGGCCACCCCCGACCGGCTCCGCCGGGTGCTCGAACAGGCGCTCGTGTTCGCCGGCGCGTCCTTCGCCGGGGTGTACACGCCCGGCCACGACGCCACGGAGCTCTGCCTCGCCGAGTCGGCCGGTCTGCCCCGCACGCTGTACGGCCTGCGGGACTGCTACCCGGCCGCCGGCACCTCCCCGGTCGCCGAGGCGCACCGCACCGGACGCCCGCGCTGGCTCGGCCCCGCCGAACTGGCCGCCGGCCCGGACTCCCGCCGTACCCCGTCCCCGGACTTCTCCATGGCCGTCCTACCGCTCGGCCCCGCGGGCGGCGGCTGTCTGCTGGCCGTGGGCGAGCACCCGGGCGGCTTCGGGACCGACGACCGGACCAGCCTGGAGCTGATCGCCCGTGCCGTGGTGGTACCCGCCCCGGCCGTCACGGGAGACACCGGCGAGCTGCCCGAGGACGCCTTCAGCCTGACCATGGACACCGGCCGGGTGGAGGTCGGCGGGGCGATCCTGCGACTGTTCGGGATCGACCGGGCGAGCTTCGACGGTCGCGTGGAGACCCTGCTCGGCCGCGCGGTGCCGGAGGACCTGCCCGCGCTGATGTCCGTGGTCGAGGCCGACCACATGTCGATCGGCGACCGCGAGCTGGAGTTCCGCATCCTGCAGCCCGCCGGCCCGCCCAAGTGGCTGCGGCTGCGCGGCCGGCTGCTGCCCGGCGGCGAGGGCCGCTCCGCCCGGCTCGTCGGCACCGTCGCCGACGCCTCCTCGCTGCGCTCCGACGTCACGGACGTCGCCCGCGTGCAACGCCTGGCCGCCGCCCTCGCCACCGCCGGCACCGTCAAGGACGTCGGCCAGGCAGTCGTGGCCGCCCTGCGCAAGCCGCTGCGGGCCGACCGGATCGCCCTCGCCGAACTCGAAAACGACCGACTGGTCGTCACCGTCCTGGACCCGCCCGAACCCGAGGCCTGGCCCGAGGTGTGGCGCAGCGAGTGGCGTACCGAATGGCCCGACGCGCCGGTGCGCGCCATGCCCACCCTGGCCGCCGCGCTGCGCGAGGGCCGGGCCAAGATCTGGCCCGCCGGCTCGGCGCTGGAGCCCGCCCTCGCCGAGGTCGGCCCGGGCGGCCTCGCCGTGCTGCCGCTGCCCGCCGGCAGCCGTATGGCCGGTGCCTGCCTGGTCGGCTGGGACCGCCCGCACGACTTCGCCCCCGACGAGCGCGCCCTGCTCACCGCCTGCGCCGGCCTGACCGGCCAGGCCCTGCTGCGCGCCCACGCCTTCGATGCCGAGCACGAACTCGTCGGCATGCTCCAGCGCACCCTTCTGCCCCGCCGGCTGCCCCGGCTGCCCGGCGCGGTCGCCGTCGCCCGCTACCTGCCCACCACGGCCGGTCTGGAGGTCGGCGGCGACTGGTACGACGTGATACCGCTGGCCGACAACCACGTCGCCCTGGTGATCGGCGACGTCCAGGGCCACAACGCGGGCGCCGCCACCCTGATGGGCCAGATGCGCACCGCGCTGCGCGCCTACGCGGTCGAGGGCCACGCCCCGGACGTGGTCGTCGCGCACGCCAACCGGCTGCTGCTGGACATGGAGACCGACCTCTTCGCCACCTGCGCCTACGTCGACGTCGACGTGGAGCAGGGCACCGCCTGGTGCGTCCGCGCGGGGCACGTGCAACCGGTGCTGCGCCACCCGGACGGCACCGCCGAGATCGTGCGGGCGGAGGGCGGCCCACCGCTCGGCGTTCTCGCCCAGGCCGAGTTCCCCATGACCCCGCTCCGGCTCCAGGCCGGTACCGTGATCGCGCTGACCACCGACGGCCTGGTGGAGTCCCCGGACACCGACCTCGACGCCGGCATGGACCGGCTGGCCCGCGAACTGTCCGCCGCCGACCCCGCGCACCTCGGCCTGGTCGCCGACGCCCTGCTCACCGGCGCCCACCGCGGCGACGACGTGGCGCTGCTGCTGATGCGCTACGACGGACTGGCCGTACGCCCGCTCCGGGAGAGCTGGACGGTGTGGCGGGTGCCGGAGGCGGTCCGGCACGCCCGCCGCTTCACCCGGCGCACGCTGCGCGCCTGGGGCCTGTCCCGCGACACGATCGACGTGGCCCTGCTGGTCGTCTCCGAACTCGTCACCAACGCCCTGGTGCACACCGGCGGCCAGGTCCGGCTCGACCTCAGCCTGGTCAACCACCGGCTGCGGCTCGCCGTCGCCGACTCCTCCCCGCGCAGCCCCGTGAAGCCCACCAGCATCGGCTGGGAGGCCACCGGCGGCCGGGGCATCCTGCTGGTGGAGGCGGTGTCGGCGGCCTGGGGCACGGTTCCGGTCAGCGGCGGCAAACAGGTCTGGGCGGACGTCGTACCCGACCGCTGACCCGCCACTCGGGTACGGGTGGCGGCGGTCCCGGCAGGTCGCGGCGGGGCCGCGTCCCGGAGCTGCCTAGGGTCGGTTGGCGTGTCGCACACCTTCGAAGAACTGGTCGCCAAGCAGCGCGCGGCCGCCGCCGCCCACGCCCAGGTACAGGAACTGCGGGACGCCTACGGCCCGCCGGCCGAGCGGCGGATGACCGGAGCCCAGTCGGGCACCTACGAGACCGCCCTGCGCGCCTGGCGGGACCTCGCCCGCGATGTGCAGACGGCGGTGAGCGAGTACGCCCGGCAGACCGGCCGGCCCCGGGCCGAGGTCGAGGCGGAGGTGGAACGCGCGGCGGCGGAGGAGACGGACTGATCCACGGCCGGGCCCAGATCCACCGCCGCACCTGCCGAAGGCCTCACCGGCGGCACCGGGAGCACCGGCTGCATCGGCGGCACCCGGCGCACCGGCGGACCGGCCTCCTGCCGGACGGGGCCGTAGGGCCGCGGCCTGCCCGTTCGCGCTCGCCCACGCATCCGTCGCGCCGCGCCGGGTACCCGGCGGTCATGAACACTGCCATGTACGAAGCGGCCACGGGCGCCCAGGTCTTCGGCTACGCCCTGATCCTGATCGCCGGTGTGGCCTGCGTCGCGGGACTCATCTGGGCCTTCCGGCTGGGCTTCAAGGTGCGCGAGCGGGAACCGGCACCGCCGCGGCCCGACGAACAGCCGAAGATGCCGCCGTCGGGGCCGGTGCACGAGACCCGCGAGGTCCGCGAGCCCGACGAGGTGCCCCGGGCCACCGACGAGAGCGAGCGCCTCACCCCCCACCAGCTCGGCAACGTCGGCACCAAGCGCGCCGACGACCAGCGCCGCCCCCGTTGGTCGCCGGGCTCCAGTGGGTCCTTCGGCGGTGGCGGCGGCGGTCGTACCTGACCCGGTGGGGCGGACGTACCTGCCCCGGCGGCGCACCGCCGCGTTTGCGGGCCGCCCGGCCCGGGGACCCGGTCACGCACACAGCGCACCCCGGGCCCGGGTGGCCCGGCGAACGGAGCCCGCGGCGAGCGGGACGCAGAAGGAAGATGAACGACGTGACCGCGCATGCGAGCGAGAAACCGGCCATACCGGACGCGGAGACGGGCTGGGCCCAGGCCCACCGTCGGCGGAACCGGGGAGTGCGCACCTGCGTGCCCGCCGTCCTGGACCGCACCTCCGCGAAGAGGCAGGGCCCGGACCTTGAGGACAACATCGTGCGCGGCGAGGACTGAACGCCCGGGGTGAGCCGGACGGCGTCACGCCCCGCAGGATCGAACGCCCCGGGCGGGCCGGACGCCGTCCCCACAGGACCGAACACCCGGGGCGAGCCCCGCGGCGACGCCCCGCAGGACTGAACACCCGGGGTGAGCCCGGGTCGGCGTCGCGCCCCGCAGGACTGAACGCCCGGGGCGAGCCCCGCGGCGACGCCCCACAGGACTGAACGCCCGGGGTGAGCCGGACGGCGTCACGCCCCGCAGGATCGAACGCCCCGGGCGGGCCGGACGCCGTCCCCACAGGACCGAACACCCGGGGCGAGCCCCGCGGCGACGCCCCGCAGGACTGAACGCCCGGGGTGAGCCGGACGGCGTCACGCCCCGCAGGACTGAACAGGGTGGGCCCGGACGCCGTCATACCCCGTCGGGCCGAGCTCGTACGCCGTCACGCCCCCGGTCATACTCCGGTCATGAACCTGCTCGTCACCGGCGCCGCCGGCTTCATCGGCTCCCACTACGTCCGCGGGCTCCTCGCCGGCGACGCGCCGGACGCACCCCACGTGACCGTGCTGGACAAGCTGACCTACGCCGGCACGCTCACCAACCTCCCCGTCGGCCATCCCCGGCTGGACTTCGTGCACGGGGACGTCTGTGACGCCGGTCTGGTCGACGAACTGATGGCGGACGCCGACCAGGTGGTGCACTTCGCCGCCGAGTCGCACGTCGACCGGTCGATCGAGGGGGCCGGGGAGTTCGTCCGCACCAACGTGCTGGGCACCCAGACCCTGCTGGACGCGGCCCTCCGGCACGGCACCGGCCCGTTCGTGCACGTCTCCACCGACGAGGTCTACGGCTCCGTCCGGACCGGCTCCTGGTCCGAGACGCATCCGCTCGCGCCCAACTCGCCGTACGCCGCGTCGAAGGCAGCCGCCGACCTCATGGCCCTCGCCCACCACCGCACCCACGGCCTGGACGTCCGGATCACCCGCTGCTCCAACAACTACGGCCCGCGCCAGTTCCCCGAGAAGGTGATCCCGCTCTTCGTGACCAACCTCCTCGACGGTCTGCCCGTCCCGCTGTACGGCGACGGGCGCCACGTCCGCGACTGGCTGCACGTCGACGACCACTGCCACGGCATCGACCTGGTCCGCACCCGGGGCCGCCCCGGCGAGGTGTACCACCTCGGCGGCGGCACGGAGCTGACCAACAAGGAGCTGACCGGGCTGCTGCTGGAGGCGTGCGGCGCGGGCTGGGAGCACGTGGTGCACGTGCCCGACCGCAAGGGCCACGACCTGCGCTACTCGCTCGACTGGAGCAAGGCCCGCGACGAACTCGGCTACCGGCCGCGCCGCGACTTCACCACCGGTCTCGCCGAGACGGTCGACTGGTACCGCGCCCACCGGTCCTGGTGGGAGCCGCTCAAGCCGCACACCGCACGCTGAGCCGGCAGCCCGCCGCGGCCCTCACCCCCGGTTCCGTCCTGGCCCGGCGGGCGGTCAGGCGTGGCCGGCAGGTCCCGGTCAGGCGTGGGTCTTGGCCAGCAGCTCCAGGACCTCGGCCGTCGTGCCGGTCTCACCGAGCCGCGGGAAGATGCGCTCGACGCTGTTCGCGTGCGCCTCTGCGTCGGCGTCGGCCATGGCGTCCGTGGCGAGGGTGACGTGGTAGCCGTGCGCGTAGGCGTCGCGGGCGGTGGACTCGACGCCGATGCTGGTGGCGATGCCGGTCAGCACGATCTGCGTGATGCCGCGGCGGCGCAGCTGGACGTCCAGGTCGGTGCCGTGGAAGGCGCTCCAGTTGTGCTTGGTGACGCGGATGTCGCCGGGGTGTCCGGACAGGTCGTCGACGACGACGTCCCAGCCCTCCGGGAAGGTGAGCCCGCGCGGCTGGCGCTCGGTGCGGCCGGGGACGGCGTCCGCCCCGTCCGGCGCGAAGGAGACGCGGACCAGGACCACGGGCAGCCCGTGGGAGCGGAAGGCGTCGGCGAGCGCGGCCGTGCGGGAGACGACCTCGGTGCCCGGGCAGGGCTGGGTGGGCATGGCCACGATGCCGTTCTGCAGGTCGATCGCGACGAGGGCGGTTCGGGGGTCGAGCGTGGTGAGCGACATGGGTCGGTCAGGCCTTTCGGGCGTCTCGGGGGGTCAGCCGGCCGAGGGATCGGTCGGGCAGGATCGTCGCCAGCAGCAGTGCGGAGCCGGCGAGCATGAACAGGGCCAGGCCGTGCAGCCCGGCCGTGTCGGCGCGGTGCGGGTAGAACGCCGCGGTGGCGGCGGAGGCGCCCAGCGCGCCGAGGTACATGAAGGTCCGCAGCAGCCCGGCCGCGGAGGCGATCCGCTCCGGGTCGGCCTGCCGGTACAGCGCGGTCTGCGTGGCCAGGCCGATCAGCCCCTGCGGGACGCCGAGCAGCACTCCGACCCCGAGCAGCAGCCAGAACGGGCTGCGGTCGCCGATCAGGAGCAGCACCGCGCCGCCCGCGAGCTGGAGGACGGAACCGGTGATCAGCTTGGCGCGCACCGCCTCGCGGCGCCCGGTCAGCGCGGAGGCGGTGAGCGCCGCCGCCGACAGCGGCAGCAGCGCCAGCCCGGCCGTGGACGCGCCGAGCCCGCGGCCCTGCTCCAGCCACTGTGTGTAGCCGTACATGAAGGCGTAGGCGGTGGTGTAGCCGAGCAACTGGCGCAGGTAGGTGGCGAGCAGTGGGCCGTTGCCGCCGAGGACGCGCAGGTCGACGAACGGGTCCGGCACCCTCAGCTCGCGCAGTGCGAAGCCGGCGGCGGCCGCGGCGGACAGCACGGGCAGGTACCAGCGGCCGGCCCGCGGATCCATCAGGAACAGCATCAGCGCGACCAGCAGCACGGCGAACAGCGCCATGCCGGGCACGTCGAGGCGGCGCCGCCGGGTCCCGGACCGGGGCAGCCGCAGCGCGCCGAGCACCAGACAGGCCGCCGACAGGGGGACGTTGACGGTGAACACGGCCCGCCAGCCGCCCAGTTGGATCAGCAGCCCGCCGAGCGCGGGCCCGACGACGGCCACCGTCTGGTTGGCGACGGCGAGCGCGGTCAGGACACCCGCCGGGCTGTCCTGCCCGGTGCGTTCGGCCTCGGCGCGGGTCAGCCGCATCGCCGCCGGGTACGCCGCCGACGTGCCGAGGCCCAGCAGCACCCGGGCCGCGATCAGCGCGCCGAGCGAGGGGGCGAGCGCGCCGAGCAGACCGGCGAGGCCGACCAGGGCCGTGCCGGAGAGGTAGAGCCGGCGCGGGCCGTACATGTCGACCAGGCGGCCGATGACGGGCTGGCCGACGGCGGTGGCCACGTAGAGCGCCGAGACCAGCCAGACCGTCTCGGCGGGCGGAGCGCCGAACGCCACGCCGATCGGCACGAGCGCCACGGCGATCATCGAGGAGTTGACCGGGTTCAGCACGGACCCGAGGACCATCGGCGGGATGAGCCGGCGGTCGAATCCGGCGGGGGAGGGGCCGGCGGGCCGGGCGCGCGCGGTGAGCCTCGGTGTCACGGCCGGGACAGCCGTTCCATCAGCTCCAGTGCCGCGAGGACGGTCTGCCGCTCCTCCTCGGTGTAGCGGTCCTGGAAGGCGCGGGCCAGCCATTCCTCGCGCGCCTGCCTGTTCCCCTCGACACGGGCCCGGCCGCCGTCGGTCAGGGTGACCAGCTGGCGGCGGCCGTCGTCGGGGTCCGGGGCGCGGCGGATCAGCCCGTGCTGCTCCAGGGCGGCCAGCGTGGTGGCCATGGACTGCGGGCGTACCCCCTCCGCGGCGGCGAGCGCGCTGGCCGTGGCCGCGCCGTGCTTGCCGACCAGGGTGAGCGCCGACTCCTGCGAGGGGCTGAGGTCGGCGTCCTGCGCGACTTCGCGGATGCGGCGCCGCAGCCTGCTGAACACCACGCGCAGATCGCGTGCGGCGCGGGCGGCGGAGTCGGAGATGTCGGCCATGCGGTCCAGGCTAGGACCGACAGCACAGACTGTCCAGTTGAGACTGCTCAGTTTTGACTGTCTATTTGCCGGGGTACTCGCCGGACCTCGGACAGCGCGGCACGCGCAGTACGTCGGTGCACCCACGGAGCGAGATCGAGGAGCGCAGATGACCCCTCCGGACAGGTCCGGCCTGGAGGCAGCCCTGAGCGCCGAGGTGGACGGCGAAGTCCGCTTCGACGCGGGCAGCCGCGGTGCCTACGCCACGGACGGTTCGAACTACCGGCAGGTCCCGCTGGGCGTCGTCGTACCCCGCACCGTCGAGGCGGGCGCCCGGGCGGTCTCGGTGTGCGCACGCTTCGGCGCCCCCGTCCTCTCCCGGGGCGGCGGCACCAGCCTGGCCGGACAGACCACCAACGCCGCCGTGGTGATCGACTGGAGCAAGTACTGCACCGGGGTGCTCTCCGTCGACCCGGAACGGCGCACCTGCGTGGTGGAGCCCGGCATCGTCCTGGACCAGCTCAACCGGCACCTGGCCCGCCACGAGCTCCAGTTCGGCCCCAAACCGTCGACCCACAGCCACTGCGCGCTCGGCGGCATGATCGGCAACAACTCCTGCGGCGCCTCCGCCCAGGCCTACGGCAAGACCGTCGACAACGTCCGGCGCCTGGAGATCCTCACCTACGACGGACAGCGCGCCTGGGTCGGCCCCACCCCGCCCGACGAGCGCGCCCGGATCATCGCCGGCGGCGGCCGGCTCGCCGAGATCTACGCCGGCCTCGACCGCATCGCCACCGAGTACCTGGCCGACATCCGCCGCGGCTACCCCAAGATCCCCCGCCGCGTCTCCGGCTACAACCTGGACTCCCTGCTGCCCGAGAACGGCTTCGACGTCGCCAAGGCGCTCGTCGGCAGCGAGGGCACCCTGGTGACCGTCCTGCGCGCCGAACTCGACCTCGTGCCCGTGCCGCCGTACCAGTCGCTGCTCGTCCTCGGCTACGACGACATCTGCGCCGCCGCCGACGACGTCCCCCACCTGCTGGAGCACTGCTCGCCCAGCCAGCTGGAGGCCCTGGACGGGCGCATGGCCCAGCTGATGCGCGAGGAGGGCGCCTACCTGGACTCCCTCGACAACCTGCCCGAGGGCGACAGCTGGCTGATGGTGCTGTACAGCGGCGACAGCCAGGAGGACGTCGACGCACAGGCGCACGCGCTGCTGCGGGCCGTCGGCCGCGGCGAGAAGGACGCGAACGTCGCCTTCTCCGACGACCCCGACCGCGAGCAGAAGATGCTCAGGGCCCGCGAGGCCGGCCTCGGGGTGACCGCCCGCCCGCCGGACGACCGGGAGACCTGGGAGGGCTGGGAGGACTCCGCCGTACCCCCCGAGCGGCTCGGCGACTACCTGCGCGACCTGAAGGACCTGTTCGCCGAGTTCGACTACGACCACCCGTCCCTGTACGGGCACTTCGGGCAGGGCTGCGTGCACACCCGCATCCCCTTCGGGCTGAAGACCGCCGAGGGGGTGGCCGGCTTCCGGCGGTTCGTGGAGCGGGCCGCCGACCTCGTCGCCTCCTACGGCGGCTCCCTCTCCGGCGAGCACGGCGACGGCCAGTCCCGGGGCGAACTGCTCACCCGGATGTTCGGGGAACGGCTCGTCACCGCGTTCGGTGAACTCAAGGCCCTCTTCGACCCCGGCAACCGGATGAACCCCGGCAAGGTCGTCCACCCCAACCCCGTCGACGGACAGCTGCGGCTCGGCCCGACCTGGCGGCCCGCCACCCCGGAGACCCACTTCGGCTATCCCGAGGACGACCACTCCTTCAATCGCGCGGTGATGCGCTGCGTCGGCATCGGCAACTGCCGCGGCCACTCCGGTGGCGTCATGTGCCCCTCCTACCGGGCCACCATGGAGGAGGAGCACTCCACCCGCGGCCGTGCCCGGCTGCTGTTCGAGATGCTCGACGGGCACGCCGACTCCGCCGTGAAGGACGGCTGGCGCTCCACCGCCGTACGCGACGCCCTCGACCTCTGCCTGGCCTGCAAGGGCTGCAAGTCCGACTGCCCGACCGGTGTCGACATGGCCACCCTCAAGGCCGAGTTCATGTCCCACC
The DNA here is from genome assembly GCF_044329325.1 of Streptomyces sp. NPDC017676. Taxonomy (NCBI): domain Bacteria; kingdom Bacillati; phylum Actinomycetota; class Actinomycetes; order Kitasatosporales; family Streptomycetaceae; genus Streptomyces; species Streptomyces sp. NPDC017676. The sequence continues at coordinate 494,658 of NZ_JBIRJA010000004.1, forward strand.
ACTACGAGGGACGGCTGCGTCCCATGGCCCACTACTCCATGGGCTGGCTACCGGTCTGGGCCCGGCTGTCCCGGACCGCTCCGTCCCTGGTCAACTCGGCGCTGCACGCGCCCGGCCTCGCGTCCCTGGGCAAACGGCTCGCCGGGATCGACGAGGCCCGCCCGGCCCCGGTGTTCGCCGCGCAGTCCTTCCTCCAGTGGTGGCGGGCCCGCGACGGGGAGGAGCCCGACCCGGCCGACCCGCGCACCGTCGTGCTGTGGCCCGACACCTTCAGCACCTACTTCCACCCCTCCATCGCGATCTCGGCCGTACGGGTCCTGGAGGACGCCGGCTTCCGGATCGCCGTACCGTCCAGGCCGGTGTGCTGCGGCCTCACCTGGATCTCCACCGGACAGCTGCCCACCGCCAAGCGGGTGCTGCGCCACACCCTCGACGTGCTGCGCCCCCACCTGGAGGCCGGCACACCGGTGATCGGCCTGGAACCCTCCTGCACGGCCGTCTTCCGCGCCGACGCCCCCGAGCTGATGCCCGGCGACCAGGACGTGGCACGACTCGCCGCCCAGACACGCACCTTCGCCGAACAACTCGTCCACCACGCCCCCGACGGCTGGCGGCCCCCGCAACTCGCCCGGCAGGCGACCGTGCAGACCCACTGCCACCAGCACGCCATCATGAAGTTCGACGCCGACCGGGAACTGATGCGCCGCGCCCACCTCGACGCCGAGGTGCTCGACGAGGGCTGCTGCGGCCTGGCCGGCAACTTCGGCTTCGAACGCGGCCACCACGAGGTGTCCATGGCCGTCGCGGAACTGGGCGTCCTGCCCGCCGTGCGCGGGGCCGCCCCGGACAGCCTGGTCCTCGCCGACGGCTTCAGCTGCCGCACCCAGATCGAGCAGGGCGGCACCGGCCGTCGCGCCCTGCACCTCGCCGAGGTCCTGGCGCTCGCCCTCGACGGCAACCTGCCCAGTGACCACCCCGAGCGGCTCGCCGTCCGCCCCGCCGAACCGTCCCGCACGGCCCGCTGGGCGACGACCGCCTCCCTGGCCGCCCTCTCCCTGGGCGCCGTGGCCGGACTGCGCAAGCTCAGGAGGTGACCATGAGCGACCAGCCGGCCGTCGAGGCCGTGGACACCGCCGTCTACACCGTGCCCACCGACACCCCCGAGGCCGACGGCACCCTGGCCTGGGACAAGACCACCCTCGTCCTGGTCACCGCCCGATCGGGCGGCACCACCGGGCTCGGCTACACCTACGCGCCCGCCGCCACCGCCCACGTCGTCCGCGAACTCCTCGCCGGCACCGTCACCGGCCTGTCCGCGTACGACGTGCCGCGCGCCAACGAGCAGATGTGCCGGGCCGTCCGCAACGCCGGACTGCCCGGCGTGGCCGCCCAGGCCGTCGCCGCCGTCGACATCGCCCTGTGGGACCTCAAGGCACGCCTGCTCGGCCTGCCCCTCGTCCACCTCCTCGGTGCCGCCCACGACGACGTGCCCGTCTACGGCAGCGGCGGCTTCACCACCTACGACGCCGACCGGCTGGAGCGCCAGCTGCGCGGCTGGACCGAGGAACAGGGCATCCCCCGCGTCAAGATCAAGATCGGCGAGTCGTGGGGCACCCGGGAGCACCGCGACCTGGCACGCGTCGCCCGCGCGCGGGCCGTCATCGGTGACACGGCCGAGCTGTACGTCGACGCCAACGGCGGCTACCGCGCCGGCCAGGCCGTACGCCTCGCGGGCCCCCTCGCCGACGAGGGCGTCACCTGGTTCGAGGAACCCGTCTCCTCCGACCACCTCACCACCCTCGCCGACATCCGCGGCCGGACCCCGATCGACGTCACCGCCGGCGAGTACGGATACGCCCTCCCGTACTTCCAGCACATGCTGGACGCCGGAGCCGTCGACTGCCTCCAGGCCGACATCACCCGGTGCGGCGGCATCACCGTCTGGCTGCGCGCCGCCGCGCTCGCCCACGCGCGCGGGCTCGACATCTCCGGGCACTGCGCGCCCCACGCCCACGCCCACGCGGCCGCCGCCGTGCCCAACCTGCGCCACCTGGAGTGGTTCCACGACCACGTCCGCATCGAACGGCTGCTGTTCGACGGCGTCCTCGACCCGGGCGGCGGCAGCGTCACCCCGGGCGCCGACGGGACACCCGGCCTCGGCCTGACCCTCGTGGAGGAGCGGGCGGCGCCCTACCGGGTGGAGTGACACAGACCGCGTACGCAGGAGGAGAGGAACATGCCCCCCACCGTCGTCATCACCGGCGCCAGCGCCGGCATCGGCCGCGCCACCGCCCGCCTGTACGGCCGGCGCGGCGCCGACGTCGTCCTGGTCGCGCGCGGCGAGGGCGGCCTGGAGGCGGCGGCCGACGAGGTCGCCGCGCTCGGCGGACGGCCCCTGGTACGGCCCGCCGACGTCGCCGACCCCGCCCAGACGGAGGCCGTCGCCGAGGCCGCGGAGAAGGAGTTCGGCCCCATCGACACCTGGATCAACTGCGCCTTCGCCAGCGTGTTCGCGCCGTTCGAGGAGATCACCCCCGAGGAGTACCGGCGGATCACCGAGGTGACCTACCTCGGCTTCGTCAACGGCACCCGATCCGCCCTGAAGCGCATGCTCCCGCGCGACCGGGGCACGATCGTGCAGGTCGGCTCCGCGCTCGGGGAACGGTCGATCCCCCTCCAGTCGGCCTACTGCGGAGCCAAGCACGCCATCAACGGATTCACCTCCTCCCTGCGCACGGAACTGCTCCACCGGGGCAGCAGCGTCCGCGTCACCGTCGCCCAGATGCCCGCCGTCAACACCCCCCAGTTCGAATGGGTCCGCTCCCGCCTCGCCAAGCACCCCATGCCGGTCCCGCCGATCTACCAGCCCGAGGTGGCCGCGCGGGGCGTGCTGTACGCCGCCGACCATCCCGGCCGCAAGCAGTACTACGTCGGCGCGTCCACCGTCGCCACCATCTGGGCCAACCGGTTCGTCCCGGCGCTGCTCGACCGCTACCTGGCCCGCACCGGCTTCGACGCCCAGCAGACCGACCGCATCCCGCCCGCCGGCCTGGACAACCTCTTCGAACCGGTGGACCGCGACCCCGCCGACGACCAGGGCGCCCACGGCTCCTTCGACGACACGGCCCACGCCCGCTCCTGGCAGGAGACCCTGGTCCGGCACCCCGCCGCCACCGCCCTCGGCGCGGGCGCCGCGCTGCTGGGCACCGTACGCGGCATCCGCCGCCTGACCTCCTCCACCGCATAGGCTGGCGAGGTGCGCCTCCTGCTCATGTCCGACACGCACCTGCCCAAGCGCGCCAAGGCGCTCCCGGAGCAGCTGCTCGCCGAACTCCCGCGCGCGGACGTCGTGTTCCACGCCGGGGACTGGGTCGACACCGCCACCCTCGACCTGCTGGAGAACCGCAGCCGCCGGCTGATCGGCGTGTACGGCAACAACGACGGCCCCGAGCTGCGCGCCCGGCTCCCCGAGGTGGCCCACGCCGAACTGGGCGGCCTGCGCTTCGGGGTCGTCCACGAGACCGGCCCCGCCCAGGGCCGCGAGGCCCGCTGCGCCGCCCGCTTCCCCGACCTGGACGTCCTGGTCTTCGGGCACAGCCACATCCCCTGGGACACCATCGCCCCCGGCGGTCTGCGCCTGCTCAACCCCGGCTCCCCGACGGACCGCCGCCGCCAGCCCCACTGCACGTACCTCACGGCCACGCTCGCCGACGGAGCCCTCACCGAGGTGACCCTGCACCGACTCCCGCGCCGGTAACCACCGGGGGCCGGTGTGCCGGTGGTCTGCGCGGGTGGCCTGCGGGGGTGGTGCAGACGGGTCAGTGGTTCGTGCGGGTGGTGCAGGTGCGCCGGTGGTCTGCGCGAGTGGCAGGCGCGCCCATGGTCGGCTGTCGTGGCAGTGCGCCGGCGTGCCCCTATGGCCGGCCGCTGTGGCGGTACGCCGGTGGTCTCCCGCTGTGGCCCGTGCGCCGGTGATCACCAGCTGTGGCACGTGCACCGATGATCACCAGCTGTGGCAGGATGCGCCGGTGATCTCCAGCTCCGGCATACCCGCCGTCGTGCCCCCGGGCCGCCTCGCCGAGCCCGACCAACCCGTGCTGCCGCTGGCCGACGGCCTGGAACTGCGGCCCTGGCAGCTGACCGACGCCGACGCGGACGCCCTGCTCAGCGCCGGGCGGGACCCGGACATCAGCAGGTGGAACCTCTTCTCCGTCGCCGACCGCGCGGAGGCCAGGGCGCGGATCGAGCGCCTGCACGCCCGCCGACGGGCCGAGACCGGTGTCATCTGGGCCATCGCCCCCCACGGCGGCGCGGCCGTGGGCCTCGCCGGGCTCAACGACGTGGACCTCGCGGCCGGCACCGCCGAGGTCCTCTACTGGGTGCTGCCCCCGGCGCGCGGTACGGGCCTCGCCGTACGGGCGGCGCGGCGGCTGAGCCGGTGGGCCCTGGACGACCTCGGTCTGCACCGCCTGGTCCTGTGCCACTCCGTCGCCAATCCGGCGTCCTGCCAGGTCGCCGAGAAGGCCGGATTCAGCTACGAGGGCACCCAGCGCAGCGCCCTGCTGCACGCCGACGGCTGGCACGACCAGCACCTGCACGCGCGCGTGGCAGGGGACCCCGACTAGCACGCCCCGAGCACACGGCGGGGATTGTCGGTGCGGCAGGGCGGGCATTCCCGTCGCAGGCTCCCGTCCCGCACCTCCGTCCCAGCCCCGGCAGGGCATCGCCACCGGCACCACCGCCGGGTGCCGATCGGCAGCACCGGCGGCCCCGCGAGGGCGACCCCGTGGCATCCCACCCGGCGCCCCCGAGAGGAACGGTCACCCCACCCCCCGGGGATGGATCGCACCCCTCGTCCCGCTCAGCGGTGAGCCGGTGCCGCCCCACCTCAGGGCCACGATCTCCGCCGCCACCGACACCGCCACCTCCTCCGGCGTGCGGGCGCCGAGGTCGAGGCCGAGCGGGGAGCGCAGGCGGGACAGTTCCCGGTCGGTGAGGCCGGACTCGATCAGGCGGCGGAGCCGGTCGTGGTGGGTGCGCCGGCTGCCCATCGCCCCGATGTACGCCGCCGGCCGCCGCAGCGCCTCCAGCAGCACCGGCACGTCGAACTTCGGGTCGTGGGTCAGGACGCAGATCACCGTCCGCTCGTCGGTGCGCGTGCCACGCAGGTACCGGTGCGGCCAGTCCACGACGACCTCCGCCCCTTCCGGGAACCGGCGGGGCGTGGCGAACACCGGCCGGGCGTCGCACACGGTGACCCGGTAACCGAGGAAGTCCCCGATCCGGGCCACGGCGGCGGCGTAGTCGATGGCCCCGAACACCAGCATGCGCGGTGGCGGCGCGAAGGACTGGAGGAACACCGTGACGGTGTCCTCGCGGCGCTCCCCGTGCGGGCCGTAGTGCCGCAGGCCGGTCACGCCGAGGGCGAGTTCGCCGCGCGCGTCGGCGGCGACGGCCGCGTCGAGCCCCCCGGTCCCCAGGCTGCCGGCGGCGGTGTGCGGCCACACCGCGAGGGTGGCCCCGCGCGGCGCCGGCCCGTCGACCACGGTGGCCACGGTGACCGGCTCGCCGCCCGCGACAGACGCGGCGACCGCGCCGAACGCCGGGTCCCGGGCCGGGGTCACCGGCCGTACCAGGACGGTGATCTCACCACCGCAGGTGAGCCCGACCGCGAAGGCGTCCTCGTCGCTGTAGCCGAACGTCTCCAGCCGTGCCGCTCCGCTCTCGACGGCCTCCTGGGCCAGCTCGAACACCGCGCCCTCCACACAGCCGCCGGACACACTGCCGACCACCTCGCCGTCCGGGCCGACCGCCATCGCGGCGCCGGGCCCGCGGGGCGCGCTGCGGCTGACCGCGACGACCGTGGCCAGCCCGAACGGCACCCGGGCGGCGTACCACCGGTCCAGCACCGCGAGAATCTCACGCATCGTCGGCTCCTCGCCTCACAGCCGGCACGACATCTGGTTGAACGTTAATCCGTTGGCGGTGCGGCGGCCGTTCTGCTGCACTGCACCGGTCGAGTTCCCGAGAGAACCAGGAGCGATCATGCGCGCACCGTTCATGTCCGGCCCGGAAGGAATCGCCCACTCTCTCAAGGACATGACGCTTCGTGCCATTGCTCAATCTGGGAATTCTCGCCCACGTCGACGCGGGTAAGACGAGCCTGACCGAACGGCTCCTGCACACCGCCGGAGTGATCGACGAGATCGGCAGTGTCGACGCCGGCAGCACCACCACCGACACCCTCGCGCTGGAACGGCGCCGCGGCATCACCATCAAGTCCGCCGTCGTCTCCTTCCCGCTCGACGCGGTCACCGTCAACCTCATCGACACCCCGGGTCACCCGGACTTCATCGCCGAGGTGGAACGGGTGCTCGGCGTGCTGGACGGAGCCGTCCTGGTCGTCTCCGCCGTCGAAGGCGTCCAGGCGCAGACCCGCGTGCTGATGCGCACCCTGCGCCGGCTGCGCATCCCGACCCTGGTCTTCGTCAACAAGATCGACCGGCGCGGCGCCCGGGACACAGCGGTGCTCCGCCAGATGGCCCAACGGCTCGCCGTACCGCTCGTCCCCATGGGCACCGCCGCCGGACTCGGCACGCGCGCCGCCCGCTTCCTGCCCGGCCTCGGCCCGGCCGCGCTGGAGGCACTGGCGGACCGGGACGACGGGCTGCTCGGCGCCTACCTCGACGGCGGCGTCCCGGAGGCCCGGCTGCGCCACGCCCTCGTGGCACACACCCGGCGTGCCTCCGTCCACCCGGTGTACTTCGGCTCCGCGATCACCGGCGCCGGCGTCGCCGAGCTGACCGACGGCATCCAGCGCCTCCTGCCCACCGCCGCCGGCGACCCGGACGGCCCTCTCTCGGGCACCGTCTTCAAGGTCGAGCGGGGCCCGGCGGGGGAGAAGGTGGCCTATGCCCGCCTCTTCTCCGGCACCCTCCGCGTCCGCGACCGCGTCCCGTTCGGCGACGGCCGCGACGGCCGCGACGGCCGCGACGGCCGCGACGGCCGCGAGGACACCGGCACCGACCGCCGGGCACGTGTCACCGGAGGCCGTGTCACGGAAGGCCGTATGACCGAAGGCCGTGTCACGGAAGGCCGTGTCACCGCCCTCGCCGTCTTCGACCACGGCACGGACACCCACGCGGACCGCGCGGAGGCGGGCCGCATCGTGAAGGTGTGGGGCCTCGACGGCATCCGGATCGGTGACGCCCTGGGTACGCCGGGACGGTCGTACGAGCACCACTTCGCACCGCCCACCCTGGAGACGGTCGTCGTACCCGGCCCCGGCACGGACCGCCGCTCCCTGCACCTCGCGCTCACCCAGCTCGCCGAACAGGACCCGCTCATCGGCGTCCGCCACGACGAGCTGCGGGGGGAGACCTCCGTGTCCCTCTACGGCGAGGTGCAGAAGGAGGTCGTCCAGGCCACCCTCGCCGACGAGTACGGCCTGGACGTCACCTTCCGCGAGACGACGACCCTGTGCGTCGAACGGCCGGTCGGCACCGGGCACGCCGTCGAGTTCAACAAGAAGGACGCCAACCCCTTCCTCGCCACGGTCGGTCTGCGCGTCGACCCCGCCCCGCCCGGCACCGGCGTGGCGTTCCGGCTGGAGGTGGAGCTGGGCTCGATGCCGTACGCCTTCTTCAAGGCGGTCGAGGACACCGTCCGGGAGACGCTCGGCCAGGGGCTGCACGGCTGGCAGGTCACCGACTGCACGGTCGCCATGACCCACTCGGGCTACTCGCCCCGGCAGAGCCACGCGCACCAGGGCTTCGACAAGAGCATGTCGAGCACGGGCCACGACTTCCGTGGCCTGACCCCGCTGGTGCTGACCGAGGCGCTGCGCCGGGCCGGCACCCTGGTGCACGAGCCGGTGCACCGCTTCCGCCTGGAGGCGCCGGCCGACACCCTCGGTGCGCTGCTGCCGGTGCTGGCCCGGCTCGGCGCCGTACCCGAGACCGCCGGCACGCACGGGACCGCCTGTGTCCTGGAGGGAACCGTGCCGGCCGCCCAGGTGCACGCGCTGGAGCGGCGGCTGCCGGGGCTGACCCGGGGTGAGGGCGAGCTGGAGACGGCCTTCGACCACTACGCGCCGGTCACCCGCGGCACGGTTCCCGAACGTCCGCGCACCGACCACAATCCGCTGAACCGGAAGGAGTACCTGCTGAACGTGACGCGCCGGGTCGGCGAGTGAGCCGACCGGCCGGCAGCTGACCCACAGTCAACTTACCTGTGGGTCAGAAACTCTTGACGCACTCCGGACCCCGTCGGACTGTGGTGGACATGCCGAACATCCGGGTGCGTCTGCTGGCCGTCCTGGTCGTCCTCTGCGGATCCCTGACGGTGGCGGGAGCCCCGCCCGCCACCGCCGCCACCCCCGCCGACTCCCTCTGGTTCGACGGTGCCCCGCTGACCGTGCGGGACGGCCGGTTCGCCGACGGCCAGGGCCGCGAGATCGTGCTGCGGGGCTACAACGTCTCCGGCGAGACCAAACTGGAGGAGAACGGCGGCCTGCCCTTCGCCTCGGTCGCCGACGCCCGCACGTCCGCGACCGCGCTGCGCGCCCTCGGCGGCGGCAACGCGGTCCGCTTCCTGCTCTCCTGGGCGCACGCCGAACCCGTGCGCGGCCAGGTGGACACCGCCTATCTGGCCGCCGTCACCGAGCAGATGCGCGCGTTCCTCGACGCGGGCATCCGGGTCCACCCCGACTTCCACCAGGACCTGTACTCCCGGTACCTGTTCGACACGGGAAGCTGGTACGCCGGCGACGGCGCGCCCAAGTGGGCGGTCGATGCGGGGGGTTACCCGAAGGAGTTCTGCGGGATCTGTCTGTTCTGGGGGCAGAACATCACCCAGAACGCGGCCGTGCAGAAGGCCCAGTACGACTTCTGGCACAACGCCCACGGCCTCCAGGACGCCTTCCTCGCCGCCGCCCGGACCACCATGGCCTACCTGAAACAGCATCTGGACGGCGGGGAGTTCGCGGGCATCACCGGCTTCGACCCGTACAACGAGCCGTACGCGGGCAGCTACGACCCCGGGCAGAACTCCCGCGCCTGGGAACGCGATCTGCTCTGGCCGTTCTACGTCAGGTTCCGCGCCCGCATGGACGCCGCCGGCTGGCAGGACAAGCCCGCCTTGGTCGAGCCCCAACTGTTCTGGAACGCCAACATCTCCACGCAGAGGCAGGAGGGCGGCCTGCTGGACGCGGGGACGCTCGGCCCGGGCTATGTCCTCAACAGCCACTTCTACGACCAGAAGGCCATCTCCGGCATCCTGATGTGGGGCAAGGCCGCCGACGGCCAGTACGCCGCCGACTTCGCCACCGTCCGCGACCGCGCCTCGGCCGCCGGTACCGCGGCCGTGGTCAGCGAGTTCGGCCACCCCCTGTCCGGCGCGGTGTCCGACAAGGCGCCGACCGTCCTGAAGGCCATGTACCAGGCCCTGGACTCCCGTCTGAAGGGGGCGAGTTGGTGGACCGCCCCGGCCTCCTCCGGCCCGGTGCTGTCCGGCACCCAGTGGCAGTGGGACCTCTACAACGGCCGGCACCACGAACCCATGAACGGCAACCCCGAGAAGGTGCTCACCGCGGGGGACGCCTGGAACGACGAGGACCTCTCGGCCGTACGGCTCGACGACTCCGGGAACGCGGTCCTGCGCCAGGACGCCCGCCTCCTGGACCGCGTCTACCCGAGCGCCACGGCCGGCTCCGCCCTCGCCTTCACCTACGAGGACCGCTCACGCGACGGCTCCACCACCCTCACCTGGAACCCGGTGCCGAGCTCCCTGCCGAACGTGGCGGAACTCGTCGGCTCCGGCCAGTACGGGCTGCTCGTATGGCGCTCCGGCGGCGGCACCGCACCCACCGAACTGCACCTGCCGGCGTCCTTCCCGACCGTCGCCACCACGGTCGTCTCGGACCTCGGCACGGTGCACGCCCCGCCCGCGTACACGTCCGCCACCCCGGTCGCCGTGGCCCCGGAGCCGGGTGGCACGGGCAGCCGCCGGCTGCTGCTGACCGACACGGACTCCGGTGTGCCGCACTACGCGCTGGTCACCAACGGCGCGACGGCACCGTCCGCCGGCCTGCTGAGCGCGGCGAAGGCCGAACTGGCCGCGTGGGCGGCGGCGCGCTTCTGACGGCAGGGGTGTGGCCTCCGGAGTGAGTGGGGACACCCCGGAGGCCACGGCTCGGTGACGGGTCAACTACCTCTGGGACCCGTCCAGTCCGCCTGGACGTGCCCCAGCCGGACGCGCTGCGGGTGGTCGCCGACCGGGACCGACGTCACCTTCTTGCCGGTGGCGAAGTCGATCGCCGTCACCTGGTCCGCGCCGCTCTCGGAGACGATGCAGTCCTTGCCGTCCCCGCTGACCGTCGCCCAGTACGGCTTGGACGTCGTGACGAGCGGGCCCTCCTGGAGCGAGGCGCGGTCGACCACGGTCGCGTAGTCGTCCATGGTGCCCGCGACGCACAGTTTGGTGCCCTCGGGGTTCATCGAGATGCCGTGGTGACGCGAGTCGTTGACCCAGGTGGTGCGGTCCTCGCTGGTCGCCGGGTTCTTCGGCAGCGTCTTCATCCGGGTGATCTTGTCGGTGGCGACGTCGTACTCCAGGAAGCCGTTGAAGAACGACACCTGGAAGTACAGCTTGGACTCGTCGGCGGAGAACACGGCCGGGCGGACCGCGTCGGAGAAGTCCTTCAGTCCGAACGCGTCCAGCCGCTGCCGCATGTCGATGACCTTGACCTGCTTGTACGTCGTCGCGTCCACGACGGTGATGTGCCGGTCGCCCTTGGTCCAGTCCCAGCCCGGGCTGTCCAGGTCGGTGTTGACGTCACCGATGGACATGTTCCAGATGTACTTGCCGTCCTTGGTGAAGATGTTCTCGTGCGGCTTGTCGCCGGTGGCGAACGAGCCGAGCTGTTTGCCGGTGTTGATGTCCAGGACGTGCACGGTGTTCGCGGTCGAGGCGGAGACCGCGACCCGGGTGCCGTCCGGGGAGACCGCCATGTGGTCGGCGCGGTAACCGGACACCGGGAAGCGCCAGTTGACCTTCCCGGTGGCGAGGTCCAGGGAGACGACGTCCGCGAAACTCGGCCGGGAGACCACCACCGATCTGCCGTCGGGCGTGGAGTACATGTCGTCGGCGAACTGGTCGTGGCCCTCGCCGACGCTGTTGCGGATCGCCTGGAAGTAGATCCACTTGATCGGGTCCGCGTTGATCTCGGCCATCCGCGCGTCCTTGTCCGGGATGACGTTGATCCGGCCGATCTTCGCGAAGTCGCCTGAGGAGCGGATGACATCGGCGGTGCCGTCCCAGTTGTTGCCGACGAACAGCACCTCGCGCAGCCCGGCGGGGGCGGCGGAGCGTGCGGAGGCGGCGGTCGCCGGGGCGGCGACGGTCAGGACGAGGGCGGCGGCCACGGAGCACAGGTGCCTGGTTCTGGAGGCAGCCATGACGGCTCTCTTTCCTCGGGGGAATCTGAACACGGGTGCTTTCACAGTGAACTTACTGAAAAGTAAGGAAGGGGTGGCCTTCTCGACAAGATGTGTGCACGACAAGATTGGGGGAGTGGCCGGATGACGGAGGGGGACGCGTGGAGGGCAGGCTCAGGGCGCCGACGGGACGCTACGGCGGACGGTCCGCCGAGGAACGGCAGGCCGAGCGCCGCCGCCGCTTCCTGGACGCGGCACTCGGCCTGTTCGGCGACACCCCCGGCTACCGGGGCACCACGGTCGCCGCGCTGAGCCAGGCCGCGGGCCTGTCCACGCGCCAGTTCTACGAGGAGTTCCGCACCCTGGAGGACGTCCTCGCCGCGCTCCACCTCCAGGTCAACGGCTGGGCCGAGCAGGCCGTCCTGGACGCCCTCGCCGACGCGGACGGGCTGGAGCTGGCCGAGCGCGCCACCGTGCTCTTCCGGGCCTACGCCCACGGCGTCACCCGTGACCCGCGCCGCATCCGCATCGCCTTCGTGGAGATCATCGGCGTCAGCCCCCGACTGGAGGAGCAGCGCCTCGCCCGCCGCGCCCGCTGGATCGACCTCATCCGCGCCGAGGCGGACGCGGCCGTCGCCCGTGGGGAAGCGGCGCCGCGCGACTACCGCCTCGCCGCCACGGCCTTCATCGGCAGCGTCAACGGCCTGCTGCACGACTGGAGCGCCGGCTGGGTGGACGCCACACTGGACGAGGTGGTGGACGAACTGGTCCGGCTGCTGCTGGGCATGCTCCGGCCGCAGGGCTGGCGCCCCGGGAACCCCTGAGGCACAGGCGCGCGGAGCCGGGTGGCGCGGCTCGGCGGGGGCACGGTCCTTCGGCGCGCGGGATCGGGCCGAAGCTGCTCTGCTGGGTCTGTGGGGGCCGTCGTACCCGTTCCCGGAGAGAGCCATGAGTACGTATCGAGCCGCGCAGGTCACCGCTCCGAACGGCACCTTCGAGCTGGTCGAACGCGAGGTCCGGCAGCCCGGGCCCGGCCATGTGAGGATCGCCGTGGAGGCGTGCGGGGTCTGCCACAGCGACGCTCTCTTCGTGAGCGGCGGACTACCGGGCGTGTCGTTCCCGGAGGTGCCCGGACACGAGATCGCCGGGCGCCTGGAGGAACTGGGCGAGGGCGTGCGCGAGCGGGGCTGGCAGGAGGGCGACCGGGTGGCCGTCGGCTGGTTCGGCGGCAGCTGCGGCCACTGCAGGCCGTGCCGCGAGGGCGACTTCATCGTGTGCCAGAACCTGAAGGTTCCCGGATGGACCTACGACGGCGGCTTCGCCGAGCAGGTGATCGCACCCGTCGACGCCCTGGCCCGGATCCCCGACGCCCTCTCCCCGAACGACGCCGGGCCGATGGCCTGCGCGGGCGTGACCACGTACAACGGACTGCGCCGCAGCTCCGCCCGGCCGGGAGACCTGGTCGCGGTGCTCGGCCTCGGCGGCCTCGGCCACCTCGGCGTGCAGTACGCGGTGGCCATGGGCTTCGAGACCGTGGCGATCGCCCGGGGCTCCGCGAAGGCCGACTTCGCCGAGCAACTGGGCGCCCACCACTACGTCGACAGCACTTCCGGCACCCCGGTCGCCGAGGCGCTGCAGTCCCTCGGCGGCGCCAGGGTGGTCCTGGCCACCGCCGGGAACTCCGAGGCCATCACGGCCACCGTGGACGGCCTGGCCCACCGCGGCGAACTCGTGGTGATCGGCGCGGACACCGCTCCCCTCGGCATCAGCCCGGCGCAGTTGCTCATGGCCGCCCGCGTCGTGCGCGGACACCCGGCCGGCACCTCGCAGGACGTGGAGGACACCATGGCCTTCAGCGCCCTGCACGACATCCGCCCCATGACCGAGAACGTGCCACTGGACGACGCGGACGAGGCGTACCAGAAGATGCTGGCCGGCAAAGCCCGCTTCCGGATGGTGCTCACCGGCTGACCGGACGACATCGCGTCAGCCGGTGAACCGGTCAGCCGGTCCAGCGCGGCCGGCACCGGCGCGGCGCCGTCCTCGCCCCGGACCCGCGCGCCCAGGGCGGCGGCGCACCGCCGGTACGCCGGGTCCCGGGTGGCCCGTAGCAGCGCCGCGTACAGCGCGTCCACGGTCAGGCGGCGCAGCGGTACGACGCCGGGGGCGACACCCAGGGAGACCAGCCGGGCGGACCAGAAACCCGCGTCGAACCGGACCGGTACCGGCACCGCCGGGACCCCGGCACGCAGCCCCGCCGCCGCGGTGCCCGCGTCCGCGTGATGGACCACCGCGGCCATGCGGGGGGAGCGCAGCGCGTGCGGTACCTCGCCGACGGTCAGCATGTCGTCCCCGTCGGCCACGAGCCCGCCCCAGCCGCGCTGGACCACCCCGCGCAGCCCGGCGCGCCGCAGCGCCGCCACCACCTGCGCGCTGAGCCGCCCGGCGTCCGGCACGGTGGCGCTGCCCAGCCCGACGAACACCGGCGGTGGCCCGGTGTCGATGAACTCCAGTACCGCATCCGGAAGGTGCGCCTGGTCGTCGTACGGCCACCAGTGACCGGCCGCCTCCAGACCCGCCCGCCAGTCACCGGGCCGGGGCACCACCAGGGGGCTGAAGCCGTGGTGCACCGGCCAGAGCCGCCGCTCCCGCGCCCGCCGCGCGGCACCGGTCCGCAGCGGGGGCAACCCCAGCCGCTTCCGCAGGGCCGGCACCGCGCCTGAGAACACGTGCTCCACGGCCAGGCCGACCCCGTGCCCGGCGAGCAGGTTGACCGGCCCGCCCCGGTTGCCGCCGCCGAGTACCGGTGGGGCGAACTCGCGCGTCGCGGCGACCGGTTGCAGAGAGACACCGAGGCTCGGCACGCGCAGCCCTTCTGCGATCGTGTGCCCGAGCGGGGCCAGGGAGGAGGACAGCAGCAGGACGTCGCTCTCCCGCGCCGCGCCGAGCAGATCCTCGGCGAGCCGGCCGACCAGGCGCCGCGCCAGGTCCCCCACTCGCAGCAGCTTTCCCGGGCCGCTGGCGCTGCGGTGCAGACCCCACCCGCGCGGGGACTCCGGTTCCGCCCGGGGATCCACCGGCAGCGCGTGGAACCGCACCCCGGAGCCGGCCACCAGCGGGGCGAAGCGGCCGCGTGACCAGGGTGACCTCGTGCCCGGCCGGCACGAGCCGGTGCCCGAGCCCGGTGTACGGGGCGGCATCGCCCCGGGATCCCGCCGTCATGATGGCAACGCGCACGGGGGCCAGTATGGCCGGTCCGCACGGTCCACGGGCTCGACGCCGCGCCCCCGCGACCGGTTCGGGCCGGCCCTACACGGCGGCGGACACCACCAGCAGGGCCGTCGCCGCGAGCGCCGCGCAGCCCAGCACACAGCAGGCCAGAAGACGGCGGCGGAGCGCGAGGTAGCGTGCCTCGTACGCCTGCCGCAGCTCCTGCGCCCGCTCGGCCGTGCGGTGCCACGAGAGCCGGGCCAGCGCGAGGTACTCGGCCTCGAACTGCTCCTCCACGTGCTCCCGTTGGCTGTCCGTGAGCCAGCCCAGCCGGGAGCTGAGGCGTACGGCGGCGCTACGGCCCTCCTCCCGTGCGGCGACCAGCAGCAGATGGCCCTCGATCTGCCGGACCAGGTCCCGCTCGTCGTGGGCCGTCACCGCGCGGTCAACTCCCGTTCCTGGGACGGGACGCCGGGGTGGTGCAGGTCGAACGCCGGGGATTCGCTGCGGATCCGCGGCAGGGTGAGGAAGTTGTGCCGCGGCGGCGGGCAGGAAGTCGCCCACTCCAGCGAGCGGCCGTAGCCCCACGGGTCGTCCACGCCGACCGGCTTGCCGTACCTGGCCGTCTTCCAGACGTTGTAGAAGAACGGCAGCAGGGAAGAGCCGAGCAGGAACGAGAAGACCGAGGACACCGTGTTGAGCGTGGTGAGCCCCTCGGCCGCGAGGTAGTCCGGAATCCGCCGCTGCATGCCCTCGGCGCCCAGCCAGTGCTGGACCAGGAAGGTGCCGTGGAAGCCGATGAACAGCGTCCAGAAGGTGATCTTGCCGAGACGCTCGTCGAGCATCTTGCCGGTCCACTTCGGCCACCAGAAGTGGAAGCCGGAGAACATCGCGAAGACGACCGTGCCGAAGACCACGTAGTGGAAGTGGGCCACCACGAAGTACGAGTCGGAGACGTGCAAGTCGATCGGCGGGGAGGCGAGCATGACGCCGGTGAGCCCGCCGAAGACGAAGGTGATGAGGAATCCCATCACCCAGAGCATCGGTGTCTCGAAGGACAGACTCCCCTTCCACATCGTGCCGATCCAGTTGAAGAACTTCACACCGGTCGGTACGGCGATCAGGAAG
>NZ_JBIRJA010000005.1:0-280150 GCF_044329325.1 Streptomyces sp. NPDC017676
GGCGTTGACTTTTGGCACGCTGTTGAGTTCTCAAGGAACGGTCGCTTCCTTTGTACTCACCCTCTCGGGCTTTCCTCCGGGCGCTTCCCTTCGGTGTTTTAAACTCTACCAGGGTTTTTCTGTCTCTCTGACCACCCCGCTGCGAGCATGCAGAAGGAGATCCAGAGATAGGATCTGATGAGTTTGGTTGCTGTCGGAGGAGGATGCGGTTGCACGCCTCACTACCCCCCGGCAGGAGTACGACTGTACACGCAGCCTTGGAGGCCATGCAAATCCGGTGAGCTGGTGGTCTAGACCACTAACTGGTAGCTTCCATCCGGAACCGCCAGTTCACATGACATACGCTGCTGCTCAGTGCGCCGTCCGGGGACTGCCAGTGACGGCCCGTGAACAGCTCCACTCCCTGGGAGGCTTCCCATGACCACCGTGACGTCCCCTCTTGCCGGGCGTGCCATCGGACTGGCCGCAGTGCCGGATCCGGTCTTCTCCGGGGCCATGGTCGGCCCGGGCACAGCGATCGACCCCGTGCGTGAGATCTCCGAGGCCGTGGCGCCCGTCGACGGCATCATCGTCTCCCTGCATCCGCACGCGTTCGTCGTGGTCGACGAGAGCGGGCACGGTGTGCTCACCCATCTCGGCATCGACACCGTCCAGCTCAACGGCGAGGGCTTCGAGGTTCTCGTCAACAAGGGCGACACCGTGACCCGCGGCCAGGCCGTCGTGCGCTGGAACCCCGCCGCGGTCGAGGCCGCCGGCAAGTCGCCGGTGTGCCCGGTCGTCGCCCTGGAAGCCACCGCCGAGTCGCTCTCCGACCTCCGTGAGGACGGGGACGTGAAGGTCGGCGACAGCCTCTTCTCCTGGAACTGACAGCACTGCCGTCGTAAGGCGGCGAACAGGACAACCACCGCGGCGGCGGGACCCGCCGCACTATCCGGAGACGGGTGAGATGGAGACAACGCTGCGAGGCGTCGGCGTGAGCCATGGCGTGGCGATCGGCGAGGTACGGCACATGGGCACGGCGGTTCTGGAGCCGCCGGCCAAGCAGATTCCCGCCGAGGACGCGGAGCGGGAGCAGGGACGCGCCCGTCAGGCCGTGGACGCCGTGGCCGCCGATCTGATGGCACGCGGCAATCTCGCGGGGGGCGAGGCCCAGGCCGTGCTGGAGGCACAGGCCATGATGGCGCAGGACCCCGAGCTGATGGCCGACGTGGACCGGCGGATCGCCGTCGGGAGCACCGCCGAGCGTGCCGTGTACGACGCCTTCGCGGCGTACCGGGAGCTGCTGGCCGGTGCCGGTGAGTACCTGGCCGGGCGCGTGGCCGACCTCGATGACGTGCGGAACCGTATCGTCGCCCGGTTGCTGGGCGTGCCGATGCCGGGTGTCCCGGACAGTGACGAGCCCTATGTGCTCGTGGCCCGTGATCTCGCTCCGGCCGACACCGCGCTGCTCGACCCCTCCCTGGTCCTCGGTTTCGTGACCGAGGAGGGCGGTCCGACCAGTCACAGCGCCATCCTGGCGAGGGCTCTGGGGGTGCCGGCCGTGGTGGCGCTGCCCGGTGCCGGTGAGCTGGCCGAGGGCACGCTGATCGCCGTCGACGGCAGCACCGGCGATGTCTTCGTGAACCCGAGCGAGGGGAAGAAGGCGGAGCTGGAGGCCGCAGCCGCCGCGCGCAAGGCCGCGCTGGCCGCTTCGACGGGTCCCGGGGTGACCGCGGATGGGCACAAGGTGCCCCTTCTGGCCAACGTGGGCGGGCCGGCGGATGTGCCGGCGGCCGTCGAGGCGGGGGCCGAGGGTGTCGGTCTGTTCCGTACCGAGTTCCTGTTCCTGGACGACAGCAAGAACGCTCCTTCCGAGGAGAAGCAGGTGGAGGCCTACCGGCAGGTGCTGGAGGCGTTCCCCGAGAGCCGTGTGGTCGTGCGGGTGCTGGACGCTGGGGCCGACAAGCCGCTGGACTTCCTGACGCCGGCGGACGAGCCGAACCCGGCTCTCGGCGTGCGGGGGCTGCGGACGCTGCTCGACCACCCCGAGGTTCTGCGCACTCAGCTGACGGCGCTGGCGAAGGCCGCCGAGGGGCTGCCCGTCTACCTTGAGGTCATGGCGCCCATGGTGGCGGACCGCAAGGACGCGAAGGCCTTTGCCGACGCCTGCCGTGAGGCGGGGCTGCGGGCGAAGTTCGGCGCGATGGTCGAGATCCCCTCGGCCGCGCTGCGGGCGCGCTCGATCCTCCAGGAGGTCGAGTTCCTGTCGCTGGGGACCAACGACCTGGCGCAGTACACGTTCGCGGCGGACCGGCAGGTGGGTGCGGTGTCGCGGCTGCAGGACCCGTGGCAGCCGGCGCTGCTCGACCTGGTGGCGCTGTCCGCCGAGGCGGCCACGGCCGAGGGCAAGAGCTGTGGGGTGTGCGGCGAGGCCGCGTCGGATCCGCTGCTGGCCTGTGTGCTGACCGGTCTGGGTGTCACCTCCCTTTCCATGGGTGCGGCGTCGATTCCGTACGTGCGCGCCACGCTGGCGAAGTACACGCTGGCGCAGTGTGAGCGGGCCGCGGCGGCGGCGCGTGCGGCGGACAGTGCCGAGGAGGCGCGCAGCGCGGCTCAGGCTGTGCTGTCCGGCGAGTAGCCGTACCGATCACCGTCGGTGTGTCGGTTCAGGGGCGTCCTGCCTTCGGGCGGGGCGCCCCTGACGCGTTCGGGCCGCTGAGTGTGCGGGGCTCAGTGGCGGTGGCCCGGGGCGGTGCTCTCCTCTCCGAGGGCGGGTGGCTCGCGGTAGTCGACGCCGGGTTCCGGGGAGATCAGCTCGCCCGATTCGACGTCGGTGCAGTAGGCGTCGAACACCTCGGATGCCGTCAGTGGTTCGAGGGCGCCGCCGCGCAGTCGCCAGCCGTAGACGCGGTCGGCCGTTCCGTCGGTGCTGACGCGGATGACGAGTCCGCCGGGGCTGCGGGTCGCGAGGCCGAGGGCGAGGACGCTGGTGAATTCCAGCGCTTCGGTCTCGTCCAGGCGGGTCGCGCCGTGGGGGTCCTGGTCGCCGTGGAGGACGGCGACGAGGGTGTCCGGGGGGCCGGCGACGGTGCAGACGAGGTGTCGGTCGCCGGGTGGTGCGGTGTCGAGGATGCGGACCACGAGGTCGGAGGCGCGGGTGAAGGCTGCCCTGCCGATGTCCTCGCCGCAGGTCGGGCAGGGGCCGAGGCGGGTCAGGAGGGTGGTGGTGTACTCCCAGGTGGCCTGACGTACGGCTTCGTCCACGAGGGCGGGCAGGAGGACGGCGAGCGGGCGGCCGTCGTAGGGGATGGTCGGGCCGGTGGCCGCGAGTTCCGCGGTGAATCGGGTCCGGCTGGTCGGGGCTTCCGGGTCGAGGCCGGTGTCCGCGCAGTACGCGGCGTAGTCCTCGGGGTCGAACAGGGCGAGGGTGGTGTGTTTGCCCTGTGCGGCGCGGGCCTGGAGGACGGCCTCCAGTTGCCGGAGGTAGGTGGTGTGGTCGTCGAAGGTGAAGCTGCGGTAGCGCCGCATGGCGCGGAAGTCGTGGTCGTCGGTGAGCACGCCGATGGTGCCCGCGATCTCGCGGCGCAGGACGCGCCGCATGGTCTGGTGGTCGGTGTGCGCCATGAATTTCCCCCAATGCGCGGTCGATCAATGCTCACTCACCGTAACCGGCGGCACTGACAATGGCGGTGCCGCCGGTGGTCACGGTCGGGTGGCGAGGTCGTCTGCGCAGGTCACATCGCTTGAGCCGTACAGAGGCCCGGATGCGGAGGGTGATCGTCCGGCGTCAGGGGCGCTTGCGGGCGAGTTCCTCGTAGAAGCCGAGCAGGGCGAGGTCGTCGATGGAGCCGGGGTTCACCGCCTTGTCCAGCGGGGTGCCCTGCAGCAGGCGCTTGACCGGGACCTCGATGCGCTTGCCCGTGAGGGTGTGCGGGACGCCGGGGACCTCGATGATCTCGTCGGGGATGTGCCGCGGGGAGAGCTGCTCGCGGATGGCCTGCTTGATGCGGTTGAGGAGGGCCTCGTCCAGGACGGCGCCCGGTGCCAGGTGCACGAACAGTGGCATCCAGTAGCCGCCGTCGGGCTGCTCGATGCCGATGACCAGCGATTCCTTGATCTCAGGCAGGCGTTCGACGACCTCGTAGATGTCGGCCGAGCCCATGCGCACGCCCTGCCGGTTGAGGGTGGAGTCGGAGCGGCCGTGGATGATCACGGTCCCGCGTGAGGTGACGGTGATCCAGTCGCCGTGCCGCCAGACGCCGGGATAGGTGTCGAAGTAGCTGTCGTGGTAGCGGCTGCCGTCGGGGTCGTTCCAGAAGTGGATCGGCATGGACGGCATGGGGTTGGTGACGACCAGTTCACCGACTTCGTCGATGAGGGGCTTGCCGCTGGGGTCCCAGGACTGCAGGTCGGTGCCGAGGCCGGGTGCCTGGAGTTCCCCGGTGTACACCGGGAGGGTGGGTACGGCGCCGGCGAAGCAGGAGCAGACGTCGGTGCCGCCGCTGACGGAGGCGATCCACAGGTCGTCGCGGACCTCGTCGTGCAGCCAGCGGAAGCCGTCGGGCGGCAGGGGGGAGCCGGTGGTGGCGACGCACTTCACCGTGGACAGGTCGTAGTCGCGTGCGGGGTGGACGCCGGCTTTGCGGCAGGCCATGACGTAGGCGGCGGAGGTGCCGTAGAGGGTGGCTCCGGTGCGTTCGGCGACGCGCCACTGGGCGCCCGTGTCGGGGTAGCCGGGGCTGCCGTCGTACAGGACCACCGTGGTGCCCGTGAGCAGGCCGGAGACGAGGAAGTTCCACATCATCCAGCCGGTCGAGGTGTACCAGAAGAAACGGTCCTCGGGGCCGAGGTCGCAGTGCAGGCCGAGCTGCTTGAGGTGTTCGACCAGGATGCCGCCCTGCGACTGGACGATGGCCTTCGGCAGGCCGGTGGTGCCGGAGGAGTAGAGCACCCACAGCGGGTGGTCGAACGGGACCTGCTCGAAGACCGGCTCGGTGTCCCCGGCGGTCAGCGCGGACCACTCCAGGGCTCCCTCGGGGGGCTCGGTGCCGAGCAGGGGGATGTGGACGACGGCGCGCAGGGTGGGCAGCTCGCGGCGCAGCTCGGCGACGACCTCGCGGCGGTCGTGCTCCTTGCCGCCGTAGCGGTAGCCGTCGACGGTGAACAGGACGACGGGTTCGACCTGCTGGAAGCGGTCGAGGACGCTCCGGGCGCCGAAGTCGGGGGCGCAGGAGGTCCAGACGGCGCCGACGGCGGCGGTGGCGAGGAGGGCGACGACGGCCTGGGGGATGTTGGGCAGGTAGCCGCTGACCCGGTCGCCCGGGCGGACGCCGAGGGCGCGGAGTTCGGCGGCGAGGGAGCCGACCTGGCGGCGCAGCGCGGACCAGCTCACCGGGCGCGGCTCGTGCGTCTCGTCCACGTAGAGGAGGGCGGGTTCGTCGGCGCGGTCGGCCGCGGCGCGCAGGGCGTGTTCGGCGTAGTTGAGGGTGGCTCCGGGGAACCATTGGGCGCCGGGCATGGTGCGGTCGCCGAGCACGCGCGCGTAGGGCGTGGAGAACCGTACGTCGAACCACTCGGTGACGGCTTTCCAGAAGGTGTCCAGCTGGTCGACGGACCACCGGTGCAGGGCCGGGTACCCGCCCTCGGCGGGGGCGCCGTGGTGTTCGGCGGCCCATGCCTGGAACCGGGTGATGCGGGCCTGGGCGATCCGCTGGGGATCGGGCTGCCAGAGCGGCTGGGGGTTCGCGGTCGACATTGGTGCGGCTCCCGGGCTGTGCGCGTCGTGTGCGTCGGTCCGCGCACGGGCTGGGGTGTGCGCGTGACGCGGCTGACAGGGACGATGCCATGTGATCGACTTCTACACCAGGGTGCGCTCCACACAGTCCATGTCATGAAGATGTGGTCCGGGCACGGGTGAACGACAGTTGAACGACACACGCGCGTGGGGCGCTCAGTGGCAGGGTGAGCAGCATGGACGGTCGTGACCTGGTGCGTTCGGTGAGTGTGGTCGGTTCGGGCAAGGCGGCCCAGGGGTTGCGTACCGTACGGGCGGCGTGGCGCAGGAGGCGTATCGACGCCGCCGGGCTCCCGCGGCGGGGGCCCGAGCGGGCCCGGGTGCCGGGTCAGGTGCGGGGCGCGGAGCCGGGTCCCGGGGGTGGTCTGATCCGGTTCGGCCGCTCGGAGCTGCGGATCGTCGTGGCGGTGAACGGGGCGGTCTTCTGGGGGTGGGACGGGGCTGGTCCGCAGCCGTCGTACGCGCTCGCGGGGAGCGGTCCCGAGCCGGATCCGCGGGCGGTGCTGGAGCCGGACAAGGACGGCGGCTGGCGCGTGGTGGCCGAGCGGGCGACGGTCGTCGTGTCGCGGCACGGCGCGGTGGAGGTGTGCACTCCGGGCGGGGTGGTGCTGCGGCGGGATCTGCCGCCGCGCTGGTGGGAGCCGGTCGGCGGGGGGACGGCGCGGTGGATGCTGCGGTCGGAGGTGGCCGCGGACGCCCGGTTCTTCGGCCTGGGCGCCCGCGCGGGCGGGCCCCGGCTGCGCGATGGCAGGTACCGGCTGTGGAACACCGATCCCGGCCGGGCGTTCGGACCCGGCGACGATCCGCTGTACCTGACGATGCCGGTGCAGCTGGTGGTGGCGGATGCCGGCACCCATCTGGTGTTCCATGACACCACCTGGGACGGCACGGTGGTCCTGCGGGAGGGCGAGGAGGGCGCCGGGTCCGGGCACGACCGGGCGGGGCACTGCGAGGTGCGGATGGACGGCGGTCCGCTGCGCTGCTGGGTGATGGTGGGGACTCCCGCGCGCGTGCTGCACACGTGGGTCTCGCTGACCGGTGCGCCCGCCCTGCCGCCGGCGTGGGCGCTGGGCCACCAGCACGCGCGGTGGGGATTCGGCAGCGAGCAGGAGGTGCGCCGGATCGTCGCGGGCTATCACGAGCGCGGGCTGCCGCTGGACGCCGTGCACCTCGACATCGACCACTACGACGACCATCAGGTGTTCACGGTCGACCAGGAGCGTTTTCCCAAGCTTCCGGTGCTGGCGGAGGAGCTGCGCCGGGACGGGATCCGGCTGGTGTCGATCGTCGATCCGGCGGTGCGGGCGGAACCGGGCAGTGCCGTGTACGAGAGCGGCGCGGCCGTGGACGCCTTCGTGCGGGACGCTCAGGGCCGGAGGGTGCGGGGTGTCGCGTGGGCCGGTGAGTCGGTCTTCCCGGATTTCACGGACGCACGCGCGCGTGCGTGGTGGGGCGGGCTGTACGAGGAGCGGCTGGAGCAGGGCTTCGCCGGGTTCTGGCACGACATGAACGAGCCGACGTCGTTCAGCGCCTTCGGTGAGCCGACGCTGCCGCGTTCGGTCCGGCATGCCCTGGAAGGGCGCGGCGGTGACCACCGGGAAGGGCACAACGTGTACGCGCTGTGCATGGCGCAGGCCGCCTATGAGGGTTTGCGCGAGCTGGCGCCGCAGGAGCGGCCCTTCCTGTTCTCCCGCTCGGGCTGGGCGGGGCTGCAGCGGTACGGGGGCACGTGGTCGGGGGACGTGGCGACCGGCTGGCCGGGGCTGCGGGCGTCGTTGTCGCTGGTGGTGGGTCTGGGGCTGTGCGGGGTGCCGTACTCGGGTCCGGATGTGGGCGGTTTCGACGGCAGTCCGTCGCCGGAGCTGTATCTGCGCTGGTTCCAGCTGGGCGCGTATCTGCCGCTGTTCCGCACCCACGCGAGCCTGCGGGCGGGGCGCCGGGAGCCGTGGGAGTTCGGTGCCGAGGTGCTGGAGCACGCGCGCGTGGCGTTGCTCGAACGGCGGCGGTTGCTCCCGTACTTCCTGACGCTGGCGCATCTGGCCCGGCGGACCGGCGCTCCGTATGTGCGGCCGCTGTGGTGGGGGGCGCCGGAGGACCGGGCGCTGCGCGACTGTGAGGACACGTTTCTGCTGGGCGACGGCCTTCTGGTGGCCCCCGTCCTGGATCCCGGTGTCCGCCGGCGCGCGGTGCGGCTGCCGCGGGGCCGCTGGTACGACACGCTGACGGAGGAGGTCCATGAGGGGCCGGGGCGGGTCCTGGTGGACGCGCCGCTGTCCCGGACACCGGTGCTCGCGCGCGCGGGGGCGGTGCTGCCCGTGCGTGGCGCCGACGGCGGGCTGGAGCTGGAGGTGTGGGCGCCCGCGCGCGGACGCACCGGGGCCGGCCTGGTCGTGGCGGACCCGGGCGAGGGGTGGGAGGAGCCGGAGATCGAGCGCTACGTCGCCCGTCGGCACGGTGGGCGGGTGGTGGTCACCCGGGACCGGGAGGACGGCGTGGCGGCGCCGCCCTACCCGGTGCGCGTGCGCGGGCTCGGCTGAGCCACGGGCTCAGACGTAGCGGCCCTCGAACCATGCCTTGACGGCCACGGTGTGCAGCGGAAAGGCGAGTTCCTCGGGTCTGCGCAACAGCTGCCAGCCCTCGGTCTCGTCGGTGGGACCGGAGGGCGGCAGTCCGTCGGCCGGGCGTTCCGGCAGCACTCCGAACAGCAGCAGGTGCCCGTCGGGTGAGCTCATGACGTCCACGAGCCGCACGTCACGGGCGGCTGCTTCGATTCCGGTCTCCTCCTTGAGTTCCCGTACGACGGCCTGCTTCCAGTCCTCGCGGTCGTCGATGTACCCGCCCGGCAGGGCGATGCCTCCGCGGGCGGGGGCGACGGTTCGGGTGATGACGACCAGGGCCGTGCCCTTGGTGTCGTACACGGGCTGGAGAGCGATCGCGACCGGCAGCGGATTGCGGTAGGCGATGGTGCCGCAGGACGGGCAGGTGCGCGGCCATCCGGAAACGCCCTCTCCATAGGGCGCTCCGCAGCTCGAACAGTGAGAGTCGGGCGCGGAGTTGGCAGTTGGTTGCTGAGTTTCGGACACGCGCGGACTGTATCCGATCAGGGGAGGGACGTGTTCCGCTAGTGAGGCATCAGGAACGAGCGGATCCGGAAGAGGCGGCCGGAATCACCCCCGTCGGTCCCGGCCGCCCCTCGTGTACCACGACGCCGTGCGCCGCTGTTCGGTTCACCGAATCGGCCTGCCCGTTTCCGATTGCCCGTGGCATGGCTCTGACGTCCCGTCAGGTGTGCCCGGAGAGGAGGCCCCGTGCCGGGCACGGGTCATCGATGATCGCCGCGCGGTGACCACAGGGAAACTGGAGGCTCCTGCGCCGGCAAGGAAGCCGATGAGACTGGCCACTTTCCGCACCACTCTCCGTGATCACCCCGGAATCCTGCGTGAACGTCTCATGAACTGTGCCTGGGCGTGCGCGGGCAGCGCCATCATGCTGCCGTGCACTCCTGGACGGATACTCTCCGCTTCGCCTTCCAGCCGGTGGTCAACCTGAGGACGGGCGCGGTCGCCGCACTGGAGATACTCGCCCGACCGGAGGCCGGTGACATCCTGGCCGAGGCCCGCCGGGATCCCGAACTGGACGGCAGGCTGACCGTGTTGGCGCTCCGCGCCGCGGCCCGCAAGGAAACCCTGCTGCCGTTGCACCTGAACGTGTTCGCAGCCACGCTCGCCGACCTCGGCGGCCTGACACCGCTGTACGAGGCCGTCCGCGCGGCGGGGCGCATGGCCTGGGAGGTGACGCTCGACATCGTCCCGCCGTACACGCATGTGCCGCAACGGGCCCTGCTGGAGGCGGTGGCCTCACTGCGCGCGCAGGGGTTCCGGATCAGCGCGGACGGCATCGGGGACGGCGACGTTCCGCTCCGGCTGCTCACCGACCTCTCCCCCGACCTGGTCAAACTCGACGCCTCGCTGCTGGCCCGGCCGGCCGCGGTGCGGGCGATGCGGACGCTGTGCGAGGAGCTGGGCGCCCTGGTCGCGGTGGAGGGAGTCGAGACGGAACTCCAGTGCGCGGCGGCGCTGTCGGCCGGTGCGCAGCTGGCCCAGGGCGAGCTGTTCGCTCCGCCGGCCCGCATCCCCGCGGCGGACGTATACGTTCCGTCCCTGGGGCCCGGCGCCTCGGCCGTGCCCCGCTCCGGACCTTCGGTGCGGGAGTTCGTACGGCCGGCCGCCGTCCTGCCGCTGACCGCCTCGGCCGGACAGGTGCGGGCGCTGCTGACCGGTTCCCCGGACGTCTCCGGCGTACTGCTGGTGGACCAGTACGGCAGGCCGGTCCGGTCGGTGCACCGTTCGCGTTTCCTGCTGTCGATGTCGGGGCGCTACGGACACGCCCTGTACGCCGACCGGCCGGCCTTCAAACTGGGCGACGCGCCCCGCACGGTCGGCGTCGACGCGACGGCCTGGCAGGTGCTGGACGTGGTGGCGGTCGGCGGCCGGGACCGGACCTCCGACGACGTGGCGGTGGTCGACGGGCACGGCCGGTGCGTCGGCGTCGTACGGCTGGCAGATCTGGTGCGGGCCCTGGCCGAGAACCGGGTGGAGGAGGCCGCCGGGCTCAACCCGCTGACCCGGCTGCCCGGTTCGGACGCGATCGTCGGCGAGGTGGACCGGCGGATCTCCGACGGGCGGGCGTTCGCCCTCAGCTGGCTGGACATCGACCACTTCAAGCAGGTCAACGACGGTGCGGGGTTCGCCGCGGGCGACGAGCTGATCCGCGCGGTGGGCCGCGCGCTCCAACAGGTGGTCGCGGAGCACGCGCGCGTGGGGCACATCGGCGGAGACGACTTCCTGGTGCTGGCGGAGGAAGAGGCGCTCGATCCGCTGGTCACCGCCGTGCTGGACGTTCCCTGGGCGGCGGGCGGGCGGCCGGTCACGCTCTCCGTGGCGACGGTCGTCTGCGGTCCGGGCAGCGTGCGCGACCATCACCAGGCCGCCGCACAGCTGGCCCCGCTGAAGAAGGCCGCCAAAGCGCTGAACGGCGGGAGTTGGGTGCTCGGGCGCGCCGGACTCCCCGGTCACGAGGTCCGGCGCGGCAACCCGGACCCGACCCCGGCGCAGACCGGCTACGCGACCGCCGAGCCACGGTGGTGAACCGCCTTCTCGTACACGTCTGTTGCGGCGCGCCGGCTCCACCGAGACCGACGGAGCGCTCATGTCACCGTCGCCGTCCGCAACCTTGACGCCCCCGGGGCACCGGAGAACACTTCCCGGTGTCGGCCGACATCGCCGTACATTCTTGGCGTTATCAGGCACTGGGGCACGGGTCTGTCCTGTTCACGGCCCGGCGATCCAGGGCGATCCGGCTGCGACGGCACGCTCGTCACCGACGCCGGGCGGGGCGCGGGGCCCTCCCTGCCTTCGGCTGAAGTCGCCAAGGGAACCGTCCTGCACGCCAGGGCCGGGGGCCGATCGCCCCCTGCCGGCGCCAAGGGAGCCGCCATGAGCAACGGAGACATATTCGTCGGCGAGGTCATCGGCACCGCGATCCTGATCCTGTTCGGCGCGGGCGTCTGTGCCGCCGTCACCCTCAGATACTCCAAGGCGCGCGCCTCGGGCTGGATCGTGATCGCGTTCGGCTGGGGCTTCGGCGTCCTCGCGGGCGCGTACACCGCCGCTCCCCTCTCCGGTGGTCAGCTCAACCCCGCGGTCACCATCGGCATCGCCGTGGACACCGGGAAGTGGGGCAAGGTCTGGGTGTACCTGCTCGGGCAGTTCGTCGGCGCGATGCTCGGCGCCGTACTGGCCTACCTCGTCTATCTCGCCCAGTTCCAGGCCAACGTGCGCACCGAAGGGACCACGGACGGCACCGCGGGCGACCCGGTGCCGACCCTAGGCATCTTCTCCACGATTCCGGAGATCAGGAACCCGGTCGCCAACCTCGTCACGGAGATCATCGCGACCGTCGCGCTCGTCCTGCCCGTGCTCGCCTTCGGGCTGACCCAGGGGCTCGGCGAGTCCGGCACGACCGTGCTCATCGTCTCCCTGCTCGTCGTGGGCATCGGCCTCTCCCTCGGCGGCCCCACCGGCTACGCCATCAACCCGGCCCGCGACCTCGGTCCGCGCATCGTGCACACCTTCCTGCCGATCCCCCACAAGGGCGGCTCCGACTGGGGATACGCCTGGATCCCGGTCGTCGGGCCGCTGATCGGCGGGGCGCTGGCCGGCCTCGTCTACAACGCGGCCTTCTGAACCCCCGCTCCCGCCACCGCGATCCACGATCCGCACGCGTCCTTCCGACCAGTGATCCGACCCAGCGACCCAGGGGCAGCCATGACGGACACCGCCGACACGTACGTCGCCGCCATCGACCAGGGCACCACGTCCAGCCGCTGCATCGTCTTCGACCACAGCGGTGCCGTCGTCGCCGTCGACCAGCGCGAGCACCGGCAGATCTTTCCCAGGCCCGGCTGGGTGGAGCACGACGCCACCGAGATCTGGTCCAAGGTGCAGGCCGTGGTGGCCGGGGCGCTCGCCCGGGCGGGACTGCGCGCCGACCAGCTCAGCGCCCTCGGCATCACCAACCAGCGGGAGACCACGGTCCTGTGGGACCGCGCCACGGGCAAGCCCGTGCACAACGCGATCGTCTGGCAGGACACCCGTACCGCGGCCCTGTGCGGCGAACTGGGCGGCGCGGACGGCCAGGACCGCTTCCGCGAGACGACGGGACTGCCGCTGGCCAGCTACTTCTCCGGGCCCAAGGCGGCCTGGCTGCTGGACCATGTGCCCGGTCTGCGGCAGCGGGCGGAGCGCGGTGAGATCGCGTTCGGCACCATCGACTCCTGGTTGATCTGGAACCTCACCGGTGGCCCCGACGGCGGCCGGCACGTCACCGATGTCACGAACGCCGGCCGCACCATGCTGATGAACCTGGAGACCCTCCAGTGGGACCCCTCCATCCTGTCCGCGATGAACGTGCCCGAGGCCGTACTGCCCGAGATCAGGTCCTCCGCAGAGGTGTACGGGACAGCCGTCGGGCAGTTGTCCGGGGTGCCCGTGGCCTCGGCGCTGGGCGACCAGCAGGCCGCTGTGTTCGGACAGGCCTGCTACGACGTCGGCACGGCGAAGAACACCTACGGCACCGGAAGTTTCCTGCTGCTGAACACCGGCAACCGGCCGGTGCCGTCCAAGAACGGGCTGCTGACGACGATGGGCTACAAGATCGGCGGGGAGGCGCCGGTGTACTGCCTGGAGGGGTCGATAGCGATAACGGGCGCGCTGGTCCAGTGGTTCCGCGACCAGCTGGGGATCATCCGGACCGCGGACGAGATCGAGCCACTGGCGGCGAGCGTCGACGACAACGGCGGCGCCTACATCGTGCCGGCCTTCTCCGGCCTGTTCGCGCCCTACTGGCGCTCCGACGCGCGCGGCGTCGTCACCGGCCTCACCCGGTACGTCACCAAGGCGCACCTCGCGCGCGCGGTGCTGGAGGCGACGAGCTGGCAGACCCGGGAGGTCGTGGACGCGATGTACCAGGACTCCGGGGTGCGGATCAGCACTCTGAAGGTCGACGGCGGCATGACCCGGAACAACCTGCTCATGCAGCACCAGGCGGACGTCCTCGGCGTCCCGGTGATCCGGCCACGCGTGTCGGAGACGACGTGCCTGGGCGCCGCCTACGCGGCCGGGCTGGCCACGGGCGTGTGGAACCACCTTGACGAGCTGAAGTCGCACTGGCGGAAGGACGCGGAGTGGACGCCCGTCATGGAGGCGTCGGTCCGCGACCGCGAGTACCGGAACTGGCGCAGAGCCGTGGAGAAGAGCTTCGGCTGGGTGGAGGAGGACAGACCCTAGCAGCGGGAATGTCGCCGCACGCGCGCGCGGGCGCTGCGCACAGGACCACGGCCCGTACCCCGGTCGGCGGGGGTACGGGCCGTGTCCCGCGGTCAGCGCATGACGGCCTCCCGGCGGCCGGTCGTGTACTCCATCGCGTGCTGGACCAGTCCGACGAGCACCTCCTTGGCCGACTCCCGGTCACGGGCGTCGCACAGCAGGAGGGGCACGTCGTCGTCCAGGTCGAGGGCCTGACGGACGGATTCCACGGGGTGACGGGCGGCTCCCTCGAAGCAGTTGACGCCGACGAGGAAGGGGATGGAACGCCGCTCGAAGTAGTCGACGGCGGCGAAGCAGTCGTCCAGGCGGCGCGTGTCGGCGAGCACCACGGCTCCGAGCGCGCCCTCGGACAGCTCGTCCCACATGAACCAGAACCGCTCCTGCCCGGGCGTGCCGAAGAGGTAGAGCACCAGGTCCTGGCGCAGGGTGATCCGGCCGAAGTCCATGGCCACCGTGGTGGTGTGCTTTCCCTCCACACCGCTGGTGTCATCGACGGGCCGCCCGGCCTCGGTGAGCAGTTCCTCGGTGCGCAGCGGCCTGATCTCGCTGACCGTGCCCACGAGGGTCGTCTTGCCCACGCCGAAGCCGCCGGCCACGAGGATCTTGAGCGTGACGGGCTCGACCGGAGCCTTGCCGCGCTCAGAACGCCCGAAGATCATCGATCTCTTCTCCTGCTTGATGGGGGTCGGGCGACGGTCGGCCGTAGCCGCCGCCACCGGGGGTCTCGATGACGAGTACGTCGCCGGGGCCGACGTCGGCCGAGCCGCTTCCGCCCAGGTCGGTGACCGTGCCGTCGGCGTGCTCCACCCGGTTGGCGCCGAGCGCCCCGGGGGCTCCGCCGGCCATGCCGTACGGGGGCACGCGGCGGTGCTGGGAGAGCGTGGAGACGGTCATCGGTTCGAGGAACCGGATGCGGCGCACGGCTCCGTCGCCGCCGCGCCACCGTCCGGCACCGCCGCTGCCCCGCCGGACGGCGAACTCCTCCAGCCGGACCGGTAGCCGCCATTCCAGGACTTCCGGGTCCGTGAGCCGGGAGTTGGTCATGTGGGTCTGGACCACGTCGGCGCCCGGGAAACCGTCGCCGGCGCCGGATCCGGAGGCGACGGTTTCGTAGTACTGGTGCCGCTCGTTGCCGAAGGTGACGTTGTTCATGGTGCCGGAGCCCTCGGCCTGGACGCCGAGCGCGGCGTACAGGGCGCCGGTGATGGCCTGGGAGGTTTCGACGTTGCCCGCGACCACGGCGGCGGGCGGCTCGGGGGCGAGCATCGAGCCGGACGGCACGACGATGTCCAGGGGGCGCAGACAGCCGTCGTTGAGCGGGATCTCATCGGCGACGAGCGTGCGGAAGACGTACAGGACGGCCGCGTCGACCACCGCGCCGGGCGCGTTGAAGTTGGTGGTGAGCTGCGCGGAGGTGCCGGTGAAGTCGATGGTCGCCCGGCGCTCGGTGCGGTCGACGCGGACGCGGACCCGGATGACGGCCCCGGAGTCGGTCTCATAGGCGTACTCGCCGTCGTCCAGGGCGTCGATGACGCGGCGGACGGCCTCCTCGGCGTTGTCCTGGACGTGCCGCATGTAGGCCAGGACGACGTCGAGGCCGAACTCCTCGATCATGCGCCGCACCTCGTCGACGCCCTTCTGGTTGGCGGCGATCTGGGCGCGCAGGTCGGCGAGGTTGGTGCGCGGGTTGCGGGACGGGTACCGCGCCTCGGTGAGGAGGCGGTGGGTCTCCTCTTCCCGGAAGCGGCCGTTCTCGGCGAGGAGCCAGTTGTCGAAGAGGACGCCCTCCTCCTCGATGGTGCGGCTGTGGGCCGGCATGGAGCCGGGGGCGATGCCGCCGATCTCGGCGTGGTGACCGCGTGACGCGACGTGGAAGAGGATCCGCGGCTCACTCCGCGTGTCCGCGGCCACGTCGGTGTCGAAGACGGGGGTGATCACGGTGACGTCGGGCAGGTGCGTGCCACCGTGGTAGGGGTCGTTGACGGCGTAGGTGTCGCCCGGCCGCATGGCGGAGCCGCGCCGGCGGATGACCTCTTTGACGCTGGTGCCCATGGATCCCAGGTGGACGGGGATGTGGGGGGCGTTGGCCACCAGGTTCCCGTCCGGGTCGAACAGCGCGCAGGAGAAGTCCAGCCGCTCCTTGATGTTGACGGACTGGGCCGTGGACTCCAGCCGCGCGCCCATCTGTTCGGCGATCGACATGAAGAGGTTGTTGAAGACCTCAAGCAGAACCGGATCTGATTCCGTGTCCACATCGGAACTCTGCGTGATCGCCGCGCGTTCCATGAGCAGATGCCCGTCATCGGTCGCGGCGGCCCGCCAGCCGTCGTCGACGACGGTCGTGGCGCCGGCCTCCGTGATGATCGCGGGGCCGGTGACGGCCTCGCCGGGAGGAAGGGCCTCCCGGCGGTGGAGGGGTACGTCGCGCCAGGCACCGCCGGTGTGGAGACGGACGGTGCCGGGCGCCTGGGCACGGCCCTCGTACGGGGCGAGGGCGGAGAGATCGGGGGGTGTGGTGATGCCGGTGGCTTCGACGGAGAGGGCTTCCACGACGACCGGGCGGTCGAGTGTGAAGGAGTACGTGGCGCGATGACGTTCCTCGAAGGCGTTCCGCATGGCGTCGGGCCCGGAGAGCTCGACGGTGAGGGTGGTGTCGGTGCCGTCGTAGCGGAGCTGGGCGCGGCGGGTGACCCGGATGCGGTCCTCCGGGATGTCCTCGGCGAGGAGTTCGGCCCGTGCTGCGGCCTCCAGGTCGTCGGCCGTCCGGTGGATGCCGGGCATGGAGGCGGCTTCCAGGGGTGCTTCCACGGAGTGCTCGCGCATGGCCGTGGTGTCGGCGAGGCCGATGCCGAGCGCGGAGAGCACACCGGCCATGGGGGGTACGAGGACGGTGCGGATGCCGAGCGAGTCGGCGACCCGGCACGCGTGCTGGCCGCCCGCTCCGCCGAAGGTCGTCAGGGCGTAGCGGGTGACGTCATGGCCCTTCTGGACGGAGATCCGCTTCACCGCGTTGGCGATGTTGGCCACGGCGATCCGCAGGTAGCCCTCGGCCACCTGTTCCGGGGTGCGGTCGTCGCCCGTCTGTTCGTGGATCTCGCACGCGAGGGCGGTGAACCGGTCACGGACGAGGGCCGCGTCCAGTGGCTGGTCACCACCGGGACCGAACACGGCCGGGAAGTGAGGGGGCTGGATGCGGCCGAGCATGACATTGGCGTCGGTGACGGTGAGCGGGCCGCCCGCGCGGTAGCAGGCGGGGCCGGGGTCGGCGCCGGCCGAGTCGGGGCCGACCCGGTAGCGGGAGCCGTCGAAGTGGAGGACGGAGCCGCCGCCGGCGGCGACGGTGTGGATGTCCAGCATGGGGGCCCGCAGCCGGACACCCGCGATCTGGGTGGTGAAGACCCGCTCGTACGCGCCGGCGAAGTGCGAGACGTCGGTGGAGGTGCCGCCCATGTCGAAGCCGATGACGCGGTCGAAGCCGGCGCGTTGCGACATGCGCGCCATGCCGACGATGCCGCCGGCCGGTCCGGACAGGACGGCGTCCTTGCCGCGGAACTGCCCGGCCTCCGTCAGCCCGCCGTTGGACTGCATGAACATCAGCCGCACGCCGCGCAGTTCGTCGGCGACGTGCCGCACGTAGCGGCGCAGCACGGGCGAGAGGTAGGCGTCCACGACGGCGGTGTCGCCGCGCGGGACGAGCTTCATCAGCGGGCTGACCTCGCTGGACAGCGAGATCTGCGGGAAGCCGATGCGTGCGGCGAGTTCGCCGACGGCACGTTCGTGGCCGGGGTGGAGGTGACTGTGCAGGCAGACGACGGCGACCGCGCGGATCCCGTCGTCGTACGCCTTCCGGAGCGGGCCCTCCAGGGCGTCCAGGTCGGGCGCGCGCAGGACGGTGCCGTCGGCGGCGACGCGTTCGTCCACCTCCACGACCCGTTCGTGGAGCAACTCGGGCAGCTCGATGCGGCGGGCGAAGATGCGGGGGCGGTTCTGGTAGGCGATGCGCAGCGCGTCGCGGAAGCCGCGGGTGACGACGAGGAGGGTGCGCTCGCCCTTGCGTTCCAGCAGGGCGTTGGTGGCGACCGTGGTGCCCATGCGAACGGCCTCGACGGGCTCCTGGGAGCCGCCCAGGATTTCTCGTATGCCGGCGACGGCCGCGTCGGAGTACCGTGCCGGGTTGTCGGACAGCAGTTTGTGCGTGAGCAGCCGGCCGTCCGGGCGGCGCGCGACGATGTCGGTGAAGGTGCCGCCCCGGTCCACCCAGAACTGCCAGCCAGTCACGTCGCTACCCCGCTTCCGCGCCGGTCACAGCGCTCGGAGGCCGTTGATCACGTCGCGCAGAATACTCTCGTCCGGCAGCTCGGCCGGGGGCACCGGGCGGGTCACACGGACGAGTTCGGCGTGCACCAGGTCACCGATGAGGACGCGGACGACACCGATGGGCAGGTCGAGTTCCGCGGCCAGTTCGGCGACCGACTGGGGCACGTCCCGGCAGAGTCCGACGATCTCCACGTGTTCGGGGGACAGCGTCGGGTCCGATTCCGGGTCGCCCGTGCCGGGCTCCGTGACGACCACCGCGATCAGGTCGAGGCGGTGCTGGCCCTCGCTCGTGGTGCGGCCACGTGTCATGGCGTACGGACGGACGACCGGCCCGGCCTCGTCGTCGAACCAGTGGTTTCTTCCCTGACCGTCTGCGCTCATGTCATTCCACTACCCGCCTGCGGGCAGATCGGTGCGCGGGGCGGTGCCCAGATGGACGCCGACCCGCTTGACCAGGAGCGTCATCTCGTAGGCGACCTGGCCGACGTCGGAGTCGGCGTCCGAGAGGACGGCGAGGCAGCTGCCGTCCCCGGCGGCGGTGACGAAGAGGAAGGCGTCATCCAGCTCGACCACCGTCTGCCGGACACTGCCCGCCTCGAAATGGCGGCCGACGCCCTTGGCGAGGCTGTGGAAGCCGGACGCCACGGCGGCCAGATGCTCGCTGTCCTCCCTGGTGAGGTCCTTGGAGACCCCCGTGGGCAGGCCGTCGCCGGACAGGATGACGGCCTTGCGGATGCTGGCGACGCGGTCGACGAGATCGTCCAGGAGCCAGTTCAGCTCCCCCTTGTCCGTCGCCGTGTGGCCGGTCTCCTTCGGTGCGGTCATCGACCGTCCCCCTTAGTCGTTCCTCGTACTGTGCCGTTCGGGGCCTCGTCGCCCGCGGCGTTCTCCTCCCGGCCACGCTGCCAGCCGCGCTGGAGTGAGGCCATCCGACTGCGGACCTCCTCGGCATCGCGGTCGGCGGGTGACATCGCGCGCTCGGCGCGCCGGTCGGTGTCGTGCTTGAGCTGGGGGGCCAGGCTCGCCTGGCGTACGCGCCGGGGCAGCGGCCCGGTGCCCGGCTCCGGGGCCGGCTCATCGGCGGGTGCGGCGGTGCCGGAGCGGGGCGGGGCCGTGACCTCGGAGCGGGTCGGAGTCGTGGCCTCGGAGTGGGACGGAGCCGTGTCCGCCGGTCCGTCGGTGCCGGGTGTCCCGGTCCGGGTACGCCTGGGCAGTGCCGGAACCTCGGTGGCCGCTTCGGCGCTCCCGGCCGGCCTCGCGGTGCTGTCCTCGGCGTGGTCGGTGCGTCCGGTGGGGCGTCGGGAGGACGCGCCGCGGCGGCGGGTGGGCAGCGGGTCCGGTCCCTCCGTGTCGGAGCGGCGGGTGGCGGCGGAGGGCCCGGGGTCCGGTGCGCCGCGGCGGGGCCGCGGGTCGGTGACGGGCTTGCCGTGCGAGCTGACGAGCTTGGGCGTCTGCCGCCGGGGCAGCGGTACGGCCCCGTGCTCACGGGTCCCGTCCTGCGGCAGGCCGTCGCCCGGCGGGGTGGCCGCCTGCTCCTCGTCGTCCGGGCGGACCCTGCGGGGACGGAACAGACCGCCGCGCTCGCTGTCCTCGTCCGGGAGGGCGCCGGGGAAGTCGTCCAGCGTGTCCAGATCGACGGGCGCCTCCAGCTCGACCGGGCCGTCCAACAGGGACGTCGGCAGACCGGGCAGCTGCAACGGGGCCGGGGACCGCCCGGCACCGCGGCCCAGCGCCTGCTCGGTGCCCTTCGCCGGGCGGTCCCGGTCGAGCCGGAAGCCGACGCCGTTGGTGTCCGGGACGTCGTCGGTGAGCAGCGCGTCGGGGATGAACACGACGGCCGTGGTGCCGCCGTACGGCGACGGCTGGAGGGAGACCCGGACGTTCTGGCGCTGGGCGAGACGGCTGACCACGAACAGACCGAGCCGGTCGGTGTCGGAGAGTTCGAACTCGGGTGTCTCGGCGAGACGCAGATTCGCGTCCAGGAGTGCCTCGGCCGTCATGCCGAGGCCCCGGTCGTGGATCTCCAGGGTGAAACCGTTGGCGACCCGCTCGCCGAGGACCTGGACGGCGGTGTGCGGGGGCGAGAAGACGGTGGCGTTCTCCAGGAGCTCGGCCACGAGATGGGTGAGGTCGGCGACGGCGGGCCCGGTGACGGCCACCCGCGGCAGACGCCGGACCTCGATGCGCTCGTAGTCCTCGACCTCGGCGACGGCGGCACGGACGACGTCCATGAGCTGCACGGGCCGGCGCCACTGCCGGGAGGGCGCGGCTCCGGAGAGGATGACGAGGCCCTCGGCGTGCCGGCGCATGCGGGTGGTGAGGTGGTCCAGGCGGAACAGGTCGGCGAGTTCGTCGGTGTCCTCGGTCCGGCGCTCCATGCTGTCGAGCAGGGTGAGCTGCTTGTGCAGCAGCACCTGGCTGCGGCGGGCGAGGTTGACGAAGACCTCGGAGACGCCGGCCCGCAGCTCGGCCTGTTTGACGGCGGCCTCGACCGCCGCGCGCTGCAGGGTGTTGAGGGCCTGCCCGACCTCGCCGATCTCGTTCTTGTCGTACTCCAGGCGCGGGACCTCGGTCTCGACGTCGACCTGTTCGCCCGCGGACAGCCGGCGCATCACGCTGGGCAGCCGGACACCGGACGCCTCGTGCGCCTCCAGGCGCAGCTGGCGCAGGTCGCGGATGAGGGAACGGCCGACCCGGACGGAGAGCACGACGGAGAGCAGGAGCGCGAGCAGGCCGAGGGCGCCGGCGACGGCCGCCTGCACGATGACGCCGACCGCCACGGGGCGCATACGGTCCTGGAAGCGGTCGCCCACCTGGTCGTCCAGGGTGCCGAGTTCGTCCAGGACGGTTGCCGCGGAGGAGTCCCAGCTCTTCGCGGTGACATCGCCGGGGGTGCCGGAGTCCGAGGCGATGACGGTCCGTTCGGCCTCCCGCAGCGGGGCCGTGGTGGCGTTCTTCCAGAAGCGTTCGTAGCGGTCGCGCTCCGCGGCGGGCAGCAGGGGGAGGCTGATGTCGTACAGGAGGGTGCGCTGGGCGACGAGGTCGGAGATGTCACGGGTCTCGTCGCGGGTGAGCCGCCCGACGACGAGGGAGGAGCCGAGCAGGGCGTCCTCGCGGGAGAGCAACTCGCGGGCGCGGGTGATGTTCACCAGGGCGCGGGCCTGCTTGTCGAGCTCGACGTCGTCCAGGCCGTCGAGGGACGCGAGGAGCGCGTAGCAGGGGTCCACGAGACGGTTGTAGAGGTCGAGCGCCTGGGCGCGGGTGAGGGTGCCTCCCTCGACACTGCGGCGCAGGGGCCCGAGACCGTCCAGGGCGTCCAGGACCGCGGTGAGGTGTTCGCCGTCGTCCGCGTCCACGTCGGCCCGGAGGTCCTGGTCCTTGGCGTTCCCGCGGATGGTGGCGATCACCCGGTCGGTCGCGGCGCGGGTACGGCGCAGCGCCGAAAGGGCCTCGGAGGCGCGCGGGTCGGCGAGGTAGACGAGTGTCTGGCGGCGCTCCTGCTGCAGGACGCGAACGGTGTCCTCGGTGGGGTAGCCGATGTCCTCGACGACGTCGGTCACGCGGAACAGCTGGGTGACCTCGCGCCCCGTGAGCACCGTGGCGAAGCCCCAGACGGCGGTCAGGGACACCAGCGGCACGAGAAGCAGCGCCACGATCTTCCGGCGGATCGACTTCCCGCGAAAGCGCATGGCCTCCCCCAGCTCGACCCCCGCCGGTCGGGGGTGCTCATGTCCGTCAACAAACGGCGCGAGCCTACTACCGCCTCACAGTTAACTCGAAGACGTGTCCGGAGGGCGAACTTCCGCACTGGCGGCCAGACATGGCGAGTTGTCCGGGCATGGGGGGAGATCGCCACCGCGATCAGGACACCCACGCGGTGCTGCGACAGCCACGCGGTCGGGCGGTTGGCCGGAATTTTTCGCCAGTTGGGAATCTTCGGGGGATCTCGTGCGTCCTTCTCTATGGGAAATGGGGGCGGAATGGGCCACAGGAGCCGCATCCCGCATCCCGGCGGCGTAAATGAGCGCAAGCCGGGCAGCCACTGGGGAGTCGGGGTCTTCGGATGCCGGGGGCGAGGGGTCTGCCGGCGGTGGGGAGTGACACGGTGATGGGCACGGCGGAGCGGCGCGGGGCACCCGAGGAGAGCGTGGCGGAGCGCTCGCAGGCGCGGTGGGGGAAGGAGGCTCCGGATCGGGACATTCCGAGGCCGGAGCACGCCGGGGAGCCCGGTGGTGACGGACAGCGGCAGAACTACCGCCCGTTGTGGATCGAGGAGCCCGCGCGCCGGCACCCGTTGCCCGATCCGGTGCGTACGGCGGCGGTGCGGGCGCTCCTCGTCATAGCGGTGACACTGATCCAGGCGATGGTGGCGTTCCT
Source organism: Streptomyces sp. NPDC017676 (assembly GCF_044329325.1). Taxonomy (NCBI): domain Bacteria; kingdom Bacillati; phylum Actinomycetota; class Actinomycetes; order Kitasatosporales; family Streptomycetaceae; genus Streptomyces; species Streptomyces sp. NPDC017676. Next base: position 22,354 of record NZ_JBIRJA010000005.1, read on the forward strand.
GTGCACGCTGGCCGGGTCCTGGCTGGCGTTCCCCATGGTGATCAGCGGCGTGGCCAGCACGGTGGTGGCCACCTGGGCCGTGGTCGACGTATGGGTCACCCGTCAGGTGTGGAACCAGCGGTACGGCGTGGTCTCCGAGCCGAGCAGCACGGCCCGGTCCCTGCGCCGGGAGCGGCGCGCCCGCCGACGCCAGGAGCGGGCTGGCGTGCGGGAACAGGAGCGGATACGCCCCACCGGCGGCGCGGGGCGGCTGTCGCACTCCTGACTCCTGACGTACGGCGCCGCAACCGCGGGCGATCAGGCTGACCGGGGGCCTGGGTGCCGGAAGCCCGGTCGCTGCGCGCCCGGTAAACCGGCGGGCGAGGGGACGCACGGAAGCCTGGCCCACCGGACCCGGCCGCGGGAGACGCAGGCCATCGGAGGGCAAGGACCACCGAAGAACCGGCCACCAGCAGCGCCGACCATCGTGAAACCCGGCCACCAGCAGCACGGGTCAGCAGGAGCACCGGCTACCGGAAATCCGGCCATCAACAGCGCAGGCCACCGGAAGCAAACGTCATCGGAACGCCCGGCCACCAACAGCCGGCTCACCCCGATCCGGAGCCGAGCCACGCACACCCCGGGCGATCCGCGGCAGCACCGGACCCGTCACAGCGCGGCCGGCTCCACCCGCGGCTCTCCCGTCCGCCGGCGTTCCTCTCGCTGGAGTTCGCGTCGGGCCCGCATGAAGGCGCGGGGTCGGTCCACTCCGAGTACGGCGACGGTACGGCCGTCCCGTTCGTAGCGGGCGAGGAAGCCGGACTCACCGGGGGCGCCGTCGTCGGTGATCTCGCCCTCGGTGACGTGGACGGTGTCGCCCTCGCGGTACCGGCCCGCGAACTGGATCCGGGAGTGGTACTGGTCGGACCAGAAATACGGCAGCGTGCGAGCGGTCGCGACGGTGTGGCCGGCGAGGAGGTTGGTCACGGCCACGCGGGGCTGCTCGGTGGCGGAGGTCCAGTGTTCGGCCCGGGTGCCGCCCACCCGGGCGACGTCACCGATCGCCACCACCTGGGGCAGGGCGGTCACGCAGCCGTCGTCGCACAGCACACCGTCGTGCAGCGCGAGTGCCGAGCCCACGAGCCAGTCGGTGTGGGGACGGGCGCCGATACCGACGATCACGACGTCGGCGGGCAGTCTGCGGCCGTCGGTGAGGTCGACCCCGGTGACGCCGGCGGTGCCCCGGAGCGCGGCCACGCCGGTGCCGGTGATCAGCTCAACCCCGCCGCGGCGGTGCAGGGTGGCGCAGACCTCGGCCATCCGGGCGCCGAGTTGGGGCACGAGTGGTAGCGGGGCGGCCTCGACCACCGTGACGTCGTGGCCGAGCCGGGCACATGAGGAAGCGGTCTCGGCGCCGATGAAGCCGCCGCCGATGACGACGACCCGGCGGTGCCCCCGGGTGAGTTCGGCGCGCAGGGCGCGGGCGTCGTCCAGGGTGCGCAGGGTGTGGACCCCGGCGAGGCGGTCGCCGGGCAGTCGGCGGGCGGCGGCGCCGGTGGCGATGACGACGCCGTCGGTGGAGACTGTGCGGCCGTCGCCGAGGAGGACGGTGCGGCCACGGGGGTCGAGCCCGCGAGCGCGGACGCCGAGCAGCCACTCGGCGTCGAGCGCGGCGGTCTCGTCGGCGTCGGTGAGGGCCAGTGCGCTCTCGTCGGCGCGGCCGATGAGGAAGTCCTTGGAGAGAGGAGGGCGGTCATAGGGGTGGTGGGGTTCCTCGCCGACGATCACCAGTCGGCCGTCGAAGCCCTGGGCGCGCAGCTCACGGGCGGCGTAGAGCCCGGAGAGGGAGGCGCCGACGATGGTCACGGTTCTCATACGGCACGGCTCCTGGCGTCGGGGGCGGTGGGGTGGTGGCGGGACCGGGCGGGGCGGAGACGAGCGCCCGCGCCGGCGGGCGCGCGGCCGAGGACGGTGGGGGCGGGGTGCCGGTGCCGGTCGGTGGTCACGCGGCCGTGCCCTCCTCCGCGCCGAGGTGGACGTGCACGACGCCGTCCTCCACGGTGACGCGATAGGTGCGCACCGGGCGCCGGGCCGGCAGACAGGTCGGTTCGCCGGTGCGCAGGTCGAAGGACGCCGCGTGCAGCGGGCATTCGACCAGGCAGCCCTCCAGCCAGCCCTCGGAGAGGGAGGCGTCCTGGTGGGTGCAGGTGTCGTCGATGGCGTACAGCTCGCCGTCCTCGGTGCGGAACACGGCGATCGGCGGTGTGCTCGCGACGCGGACGGACTCACCCTCGGGGAGGTCTTCGAGGCGGCAGACGGGAATCACGGGCCCCCCTCTCGGTCCGGGACACAGGGTCCGGGACCTGCTCGATGCAGGCGTCAGGGATGCTGCCGGGAACCCGGACCCACGTCGGTCCGGCCCGGTGAAGCGGCAAGGGAGTGACGGACCGCCAACGGTCCGGGTGGTCCGGCACCCTTCCGGGATCCGGACGCTTCGGTAACATGATGTTTCGCATGGCGCACGATCCAGCGCTATGCGCAACAGAATCCGGGCGGGACGACCGTCGCGTCAAGGGCTTCCCGCAGATGCGGCCCGAACCGGGCCCACAGGTGGTGAGAGTTGAGCCATGACCCGCACGCAGAAGCAGTCTGACCGCAGCGAGGAGACCACGGAGAACCCAGGGACCCCGGAGAGGCAGAGCGGCCGCGGAGCCGCCAGCGCGGTGCAGTCGGTGGACCGCGCCGTGAGCGTGCTGGAGATCCTCGCGCGGCACGGCGAGGCGGGCGTCACCGAGATCGCCGAGGAGCTGGACGTCCACAAGTCCACGGCGTTCCGCCTGCTCGGCGTCCTGGAGAACCGTGGCCTGGTGGCCCAGGCCAAGGACCGCGGCAAGTACTACCTGGGGGCCGGCGTCCTGCGCCTGGCGGGGGCGGCGGCGGTGCGTCTCGACATCTCCCAGGAGGGCGTCCCGGTCTGCCGGGAGGTCGCCGACGAGCTGGGCGAGACGGTCAACATCGCCGTGCTCGACGACGACGCGGCGGTCAACATCATGCAGGCGCGCGGCACCGCGTCCGTCACCGCGCAGAACTGGCTGGGCAGACGCACCCCGCTGCACGCCACCTCCAGCGGGAAGGTCCTCCTCGCGCACATGCCGCCGACCCTGCGCGAGGGCCTGCTGGCACGGCCGTTGCCGCGGTTCACGGACCGTACGATCACCGGCGCGGCGATGCTGCGCGCCGAGCTGGAGGCCGTGGTGGAGCAGGGCTACGGCGTCACGATCGAGGAGCTGGAGCTGGGGCTCGCGGCCGTCGCGGCGCCGGTGCGCGCCCACGACGGCAAGGTGATCGCCGCGATCAGCGTGTCGGGTCCGGTCTACCGGCTCAACGCGGACCGGCTGCCGGAGGTGGCCAAGCGGACGGTCGCCGCGGGCGCCGAGCTGTCCCGGCGGATGGGATACGGCTTCTGACGCGCCGCGACTCCGCTGATCCCCCACGCCCTCGTCACGCTCACCACCCGCACCACGGCGCGGGACCGGAAGCTCCCGGTCCCGCGCCGCCGTGTGTCCGACGGGTTTCGCCCCCCAGGTTCCTTTTGCCAAGGGTTAACGCGCACCCCTTGACGGCCCCGTGACGCCGTTCTCAATATGTTCCCCATCGCGCAACCCATCGTGCAATGCGCAACAGCAGAGGAGCTTGTCGTGCCACACGAGGTCCGTGCCGTAGTCGCTGTGAAGAAGGGCGCACCCGTGGAGGTGCGGACGATCGTCGTCCCCGACCCGGGTCCCGGCGAGGTGCTCGTCAAGGTGCAGGCCTGCGGGGTGTGCCACACGGATCTCCACTACCGCGAGGGCGCGATCACCGACGACTTCCCGTTCCTGCTGGGACACGAGGCGGCCGGCACCGTCGAGTCCGTCGGCCCCGGCGTCACCGATCTGAAGCCCGGCGACTACGTCGTACTGGCCTGGCGGGCGCCGTGCGGCAGCTGCCGTTCCTGCCGCCGGGGCCGGCCCTGGTACTGCTTCGACTCCCGCAACGCCGCACAGCCCATGACGCTGCTGGACGGCACCCCGCTCAGCAACGCGCTCGGCATCGGTGCCTTCGCCGAGAAGACGCTGGTCTCGGCGGGCCAGGCGGTGAAGATCGACCCGGCGGCGCGGCCCGAGGCGGCCGGTCTCATCGGCTGCGGGGTGATGGCCGGTTACGGCGCGGCGGTCAACACCGGCAACGTCGGCCGGGGCGACTCGGTCGCCGTCATCGGCTGCGGCGGCGTCGGCAACGCGGCCGTCGCGGGTGCCTGCCTCAACGGCGCCATGAAGGTGATCGCCGTGGACATCGACGAAAAGAAGCTGGACCAGGCCGAGAAGTTCGGCGCCACGCACACCGTCAACTCCCGGGGCACCGACCCGGTCGAGGCGGTCCGGGAGCTCACCGACGGGCACGGCGTGGACATCGCGATCGACGCGGTCGGCCGTCCCGAGACCTTCCTCCAGGCCTTCTACATGCGCGACCACGCGGGTCTGCTGGTCCAGGTCGGCGTCCCGGCCCCCGAGATGAAGGTGGAACTCCCGCTGATCGACGTCTTCTCGCGCGGCGGCGCCATCAAGTCCTCCTGGTACGGCGACTGTCTGCCGAGCCGGGACTTCCCGTTCCTGATCGACCAGTACCTCTACGGCCTGCTCGACCTCAACGCGTTCGTGTCCGAGACGATCGCCCTGGACCAGGTGGAGGAGGCGTTCGGCAAGATGCACCGCGGTGAGGTGCTGCGCTCGGTGGTGGTCCTGTGAGCGTGCGCGGGGCCGTACGCGTCGAGCGGGTCGTCACCTCCGGGACGTTCAGCCTGGACGGTGGGACGTTCGACGTCGACGACAACGTCTGGCTGGTCGGCGACGAGGACGAGGTGCTCGTGCTGGACGCCGCGCACGACGCCGAGGCGATCCACCGCGCCACCGCCGGCCGGCGGGTCACCGCCATCGTCTGCACCCACGCCCACGACGACCACATCGACGCGGCGCCCGGGCTCTCCGTCCTGACCGGCGCGCCCGTACTCCTGCATCCCGACGACACCGGGCTGTGGTCGCTCACCCACCCCGGTCGCGAGCCGGACGGCGAGCTGGCCGACGGCCGCATCCTCACGGTGGCCGGCATCGAGCTGCACGTCGTCCACACCCCCGGTCACACCTGGGGCAGCTGCTGCCTCCACGCCCCCTTCCTGAACGCCGTCTTCACCGGCGACACCCTCTTCCACGGCGGCCCCGGCGCCACGGGCCGCTCCTACTCCGACCGCCCGGCGATCGAGGCGTCCGTCCGCGCGCGGCTGCTGACCCTCCCGGGTGACACCGTCGTCCACCCCGGCCACGGCCAGGACACGACGATCGCCGCCGAGCGGCCGAACGTCCCCGCCGCCTGAGCACCCCGCCACCGGCTCGCCCTCCACCTGAACACCCCGCCAACGGCTCGCCCTCCACCTGAACACCCCGCCGTCGGCCTCCCCCGCGGCCCAGCCTCCCCGCCTCCCCCGGCCCGCCCCGAGGGCCTCGCGCACCTACGCCACAAGAGCCCGCACCCGCCATCCCCGCCACCACAAGGAGGGGCATGTCCAGCACCCCCGAGAACCGGTCCCAGGGACCCCGTGTCGTCGTCATCGGCGCCGGCATCGTCGGCTGCTCCCTGGCCGACGAGTTGACCGCCCGCGGCTGGACCGACGTCACCGTCCTCGAACAGGGCCCCCTGCCCGCCCCGGGCGGCTCCACCTCGCACGCCCCGGGACTCGTCTTCCAGACCAGCCCGTCCAAGACTCTCACGGAGTTCGCCCGGTACACCGTCGAGAAGTTCCGCGCCCTCGAAGTCGACGGCGTCTCCTGCTTCCACCAGGTCGGCGGCCTGGAACTGGCCACCACCCCCGAGCGGCTGGCCGATCTGCACCGACGGGCCGGTTACGCCGCCTCCTGGGGCATCCGGGGAGAGGTCGTGAGCACGGCCCGGTGCAAGGAACTTTGGCCACTGCTGGACGAGTCGGTGGTCCTCGGCGGCTTCCACACCCCGGACGACGGCCTGGCCCGCGCTCTGCTCGCGGCCCGCGCCCAGATGGACCGCGCCACCGTGCGCGGGGCCCGCTTCCTGGACCGGCACACGGTCACCGGGATCGAGCAGCGGGACGGCCGGGTCACCGCGGTCGTCACCGACCGGGGCGCCTTCCCGGCCGACCACGTCGTCTCGGCGGCCGGTTTCTGGGGCCCGGTGATCGGCCGCATGGCCGGGATCGACGTACCGCTCCAGCCCCTCGCCCACCAGTACGCGAAGACCGGGCCGCTGCCCGGGCCGCGCGGTGCCACGGCCGAGGCCACGCGGCCCATCCTCCGCTTCCAGGACCGTGACCTGTACTTCCGCGAGCACGCCGACCGCATCGGGATCGGTTCGTACGCGCACCGCCCGATGCCGGTGGATCCGTTCGCGGTCCCGGCGTACGACGAGGCGCGCGGCCGGGACATGGAGATGCCGTCCTCGTACCCGTTCACCCCCGAGGACTGGGCACCGAGCTGGGAGGACTGCCGGCGGCTGCTGCCCGCGCTGCGGGAGTCCGTGATCGAGAGCGGGTTCAACGGGGTGTTCTCCTTCACTCCGGACGGCATGCCGGTGCTCGGGGAGGCGCGGCGGCTGCGGGGCTTCTGGCTGGCCGAGGCGGTCTGGGTGACCCATTCCGCGGGTGTCGCCAGGGCGGTGGCCGAGTGGATGGTGGACGGACGGCCGTCCTTCGACGTGCACGAGTGCGACCTCACGCGGTTCGAGGAAGCGCAGCGTTCACCGTCGTACGTCCGCGAGCGCGGTTCACAGCAGTTCGTCGAGGTGTACGACGTCCTTCACCCCCTCCAGCCCATGGAGCGGCCGCGGCCGCTGCGCGTCAGCCCCTTCTACACCCGCCAGCAGCAGCTCGGCGCGTTCTTCCTGGAGGGCGCCGGCTGGGAACGCCCGCACTGGTACGAGGCGAACGCCCCGCTCGTGGACGCCCTCGGCGACCTGCCCGAGCGCGACGCCTGGTCGGCCCGCTACTGGTCCCCCGTCGCCGCCGCCGAGGCGAAGGCCACCCGCGAGAAGGTCGCCCTGTACGACATGACCCCGCTGCGCCGCCTGGAGGTGACCGGGCCCGGCGCCCTCGCCTTCCTCGACCGCATGACCAGCAACAACCTGCGCAAGAAGCCCGGCGCGGTCACGTACACCCTGCTCCTGGACGAGACCGGGGGCATCCGCTCCGATCTCACGGTCGCCCGTCTCGCCGCCGACCGCTTCCAGGTCGGCGCCAACTCCCCCGCCGACCTCGACCGGCTCCTGCGCCACGCACCAGGCGACGTCCAGGTCCGCGACATCACCTCCGGCACCTGCTGCATCGGCGTCTGGGGCCCCCTCGCCCGCGCCCTCGTCCAGCCCCTGACCGGCGACGACTTCTCCCACGAAGGCTTCGGCTACTTCCGGGCGAAGCAGACGTACCTCGGACACGTGCCGGTGACGGCGATGCGCCTGAGCTACGTCGGCGAGCTGGGCTGGGAGCTGTACACCACCGCCGACCTGGGCCTGAGGCTGTGGGACACGCTGTGGGAGGCCGGACGGGACCTGGGTGTGATCGCCGCGGGCCGCTCCGCCTTCAACTCGCTGCGCCTGGAGAAGGGCTACCGGGCGTGGGGCACCGACATGACCGACGAGCACACCCCCTTCGAGGCGGGCCTCGGCTTCGCCGTCCGCATGGACAAGGAGGACTTCGTCGGCAAGGCGGCGCTCCAGCGGGCCGGAGAACCCACCCGCCGGCTCACCCCGCTCCTGCTGGACGACCCCGCCGCCGTGGTCCTCGGCAAGGAACCGGTCTACGCCGACGGCGCCCCGGCCGGTTACGTGACCAGCGCGTCGTACGGCTACACGCTGGGACGCTGTGTCGCCTACGCCTGGCTGCCGGCCGGCCTCGCCACCGGCACCGGCGTGCACATCGAGTACTTCGGCGAGAAGGTCCCGGCGACCGTCGCCGACGAGCCGCTGTTCGACCCGAAGATGACCCGCATCCGCCGCTAGGAGGCGACCGTGTCACCGTCTTACGACGTCATCGTCATCGGACTCGGCGGCATGGGCAGCGCCGCCGCCCACCACCTGTCCGCACGCGGCGCCCGCGTCCTCGGCCTGGAGAAGTTCGGCCCGGTCCACAACCGCGGCTCCAGCCACGGCGGTTCGCGCGTCACCCGGCAGTCGTACTTCGAGGACCCCGCGTACGTGCCGCTGCTGCTGCGCGCCTACGAGCTGTACGAGGAACTGGAGCGGGCCACCGGCCGGGACATCGCGATCCTCTCCGGTGGTGTGATGGTCGGCCCGCCCGAGTCCCGGACCGTCTCCGGCGCGCTGCGCTCGGCGACCGAGTGGGACCTGCCGCACGAGATGCTGGACGCGAAGGAGATCCGCCGCCGCTTCCCGACGCTCCACCCGTACGACGACGAAGTCGCCCTGTTCGAGGCGAAGGCGGGCCTGGTGCGGCCCGAGAACATGGTCGCCGCGCATCTCCAGCTGGCCACCCGGCAGGGTGCCGACCTGCACTTCGAGGAGCCGGTGCTGCGCTGGGAGCCGTACCGGGACGGGGTGCGTGTGCACACGGCCGAGAACACCTACACGGCCGGGCAGCTGGTGATCTGCCCCGGTGCCTGGGCGCCGCAGCTGCTCACCGATCTCGGGGTGCCGGTCACCGTCGAGCGGCAGGTCATGTACTGGTTCCAGCCGAAGGGCGGCACCGAGCCGTTCCGGCCCGAGAACCATCCGGTCTACATCTGGGAGGACGCGGCCGGCGTCCAGGTCTACGGCTTCCCGGCCATCGACGGCCCGGACCTCGGCGCCAAGGTCGCCTTCTTCCGCAAGGGGCAGGTGACGACCCCGGAGACCATCGACCGGACGGTGCACGAGGACGAGATCCGGGCCATGGCGGACCACATGTCCCGCTGCATCCCGGACCTGCCCGGCACCTTCCTCAAGGCCGCCACCTGCATGTACTCCAACACCCCGGACGAACACTTCGTGCTGGCCCGGCACCCCGCCCACCCGGAGTCGGTGACCGTGGCCTGCGGCTTCTCCGGGCACGGGTTCAAGTTCGTGCCGGTCGTCGGCGAGATCCTGGCCGACCTGGCGCTGACCGGTGCCACCGCGCATCCCATCGGCCTGTTCGACCCCGCCCGCCCCCTGGCTCGGCCTCGTCCGAGCGGGGGCACCCCCACCGCCGCCGCGTCCGCCTGAGGAGCCCGCCCGTGACGACGACCCCGATCTCCCCGAGCCCGGTCTCCCCGAGCCTCATCGCGACGCTTCCGGGCCACTACTACACCGACCCGGAGGTCTTCCGGCAGGAGCAGGAGAAGATCTTCGAGTCCCTGTGGTTCTGCGCGGTGCGCGGCGCCGACCTGGACAAGCCGGGCGCCTTCCGCACGGTCCAGGTGGGGCGCGAGAACGTCATCATCACCCGGACCCGCACCGGCGAGCTGCGCGCCTTCCTCAATGTGTGCCGGCACCGCGGGGCGCGGCTGTGCACCGAGGAGTCCGGTGAGGTGCGGCGCAGCCTGCAATGCCCGTACCACGCGTGGACGTACGACCTTGACGGCAAGTTGATCGCCGCACCCAACTTGATCAAGATGCCCGATGTTGATCGAGTCGCATACGGGTTGATCAAGGTGGCTCTGCGCGAGTGGCTGGGCTACGCCTGGGTGTGCCTCGCCGAGGAACCGCCGTCCTTCGAGGACACGGTGATGCACGCGGCGGTGGAGCGGCTCGGCGACGCCGCCGCCATCGAGCACTACGGCACCGAGCAGCTGGCCCTCGGCAGACGCGTCACCTACGACGTCCGGGCCAACTGGAAACTGATCGTCGAGAACTTCATGGAGTGCTACCACTGCGCGACGATCCACCCGGAACTCACCGAAGTGCTGCCGGAGTTCGCCGACGGCTACGCGGCCCAGTACTACGTGGGCCACGGCGCCGAGTTCGGCGAGGAGGTCAAGGGCTTCACGGTGGACGGCAGCGCGGGCTTCGCCAGGCTCCCCGAGGTGACCGCCGACCAGGACCGCCGCTACTACGCGATCACGGTCAAGCCGACCGTGTTCGTCAACCTCGTCCCCGACCATGTGATCCTGCACCGCATGTTCCCGCTGGCGGAGGACCGCACGGTGGTGGAGTGCGACTGGCTGTACGCGCCGGAGGTCGTGGCCTCGGGCGCGGACGTGTCGAAGTCCGTGGAGCTGTTCCACCGCGTCAACGTCCAGGACTTCGAGGCCTGCGAGCGCACCCAGCCGGCGATGTCCTCGCGCGCCTACCGCCACGGCGGGGTGCTGGTCCCGAACGAGCACCACATCGGGATCTTCCACGCCTGGCTGCTGGACCTGCTGGGGGACTCCCGTGCCTGACCTGTTCATCGACGGTACGTGGCGGGGCGCCCTCGACGAGCGCACCCGGGAGATCCGCTGTCCCGCCGACGGCTCCCTGGTGGGCGTCGTGGACGAAGCCGGGGGCAAGGACACCGTGGAGGCCGTCGCGGCGGCCCGGCGCGCCTTCGACACCGGCCCCTGGCCGCGTACGCCCGCCACCGAGCGCGGCTTCCTGCTGCTGCGGGTCGCGGACCTCCTCGCCCGGGACAAGGACGCCCTGGCCCGCGCCGAGTCCCTGGACACGGGCAAGCGGCTGGTGGAGAGCGCGTACGACATGGACGACGTCGTCCACTGCTTCCGCTACTTCGGGCGGCTGGTCGCGGGCGAGACCGGCCGGGTGATCGACACCGGCCGGGCGGACGTCGACAGCCGGGTGGTGTACGAACCGGTCGGTGTCTGCGCCCTGATCACACCGTGGAACTACCCGCTGCTGCAGACCGCGTGGAAGGTCGCCCCCGCGCTCGCGGCCGGCAACACCTTCGTGCTGAAGCCGAGCGAGCTGACCCCGCACACCGCGATCCACCTGGTCCGGCTGCTGGCGGAGGCGGGGCTTCCGCCGGGCGTGGCCAATCTGGTGCTGGGTGCCGGGCCGGAGGCGGGCGCCCCGCTGGGCGACCATCCGGACGTCGACCTGGTGTCCTTCACCGGCGGTCTGCAGACCGGCCGCCGGCTGATGGCGGCGGCGGCCGGCACGGTGAAGAAGGTCGCGCTCGAACTCGGCGGCAAGAACCCCAACATCGTCTTCGCGGACGCCGACTTCGAGGCCGCGGTCGACATGGCGCTCACCGCCGTCTTCCTGCACTCCGGGCAGGTTTGTTCCGCCGGGGCCCGGCTGCTGGTCGAGGACGCGCTGCACGACCGGTTCGTGGACGAGGTCGTCCGGCGGGCGCGGCTGATCCGGCTCGGCGGGCCGTTCGACGAGCGGGCGCGGACCGGGCCGCTGATCTCCGCGGCGCACCGGGCCAAGGTGGAGGCCTATGTCGCGCGAGGGCTGGCGGAGGGCGCGGTGCTGCGCTGCGGCGGCGCCCGGCCCGCCGGCCCCGGCTACGACAAGGGCTTCTACTACCTGCCGACCGTCCTGGACGAGTGCACGAGCGCCATGTCCGTCGTCCGGGAGGAGTCCTTCGGGCCGGTGCTGACCGTCGAACGGTTCACCACCGAGGAGGAGGCCGTCCGGCTCGCCGACGACACGGTCTACGGCCTCGCGGGTGCCGTCTGGACCTGCGACGAGGCCAGGGCCGCGCGGGTGGCGGGACGGCTGCGGCTCGGCACGGTCTGGATCAATGACTACCACCCGTACGTGCCGCAGGCCGAATGGGGCGGTTACAAGCAGTCCGGGTTCGGACGCGAACTCGGACCGGCGGGGCTCGCCGAGTACCGCGAGACGAAACACATCTGGCGCAACACCGCGCCCTCACCGCAGGGCTGGTTCGACTGACCCACCCGTCACCCACCCGATCCCGGCACCCGCACGGGCCGCTGCCTCCCCCTCCCCAGGCCCACGAGGAGTCCGCTCATGACGACCACCGAGCAATCGCCAGGCCCGCACCACCACGACGACGCCGAGCTCGCCGAGTTCGGCTACAAGCCGGAACTCAGGCGCACCCTCGGCCACTTCCACACCTTCGCCGCCGGGATCAGCTACATCTCCATCCTGACCGGCACCTTCCAGCTGTTCTACTTCGGCTACGGCAGCGGCGGCCCCGCCTACTGGTGGTCGTGGCCGATGGTGTTCGTCGGCCAGTTCATGGTGGCCCTGTGCTTCGCCGAACTGGCCGCCCGCTATCCGGTGGCCGGCTCGGTCTACAACTGGTCGAAGAAGATCGGCAATCCGCATCTCGGCTGGCTCGCCGGGTGGATGATGCTGATCGCGTCCATCGTGTCCATCTCGGCGGTCGCGCTGGCCTATCAGCTCACGCTGCCGCAGATCTCCTCCGTGTTCCAGTTCGTCGGGGACGGCACCGGCAAGTACGACGTGGCGACCAACGCGGTCGTGCTCGCTGCCGTGTTGATCCTGTTCACCACCCTGGTCAACGCGTTCGGCGTCAAGCTGATGGCCACGATCAACACGGCGGGCGTCTTCATCGAGTTGATCGCGACGGTTGTATTGATCATCCTCTTCGCCGTCCACATCACCCGTGGTCCTCAAGTCGTCATGCAGACGAACCACACGGGATCGGGTTACTCAACGGGTTACCTCGGCGCCTTCCTGGTGGCCTCGCTGGCGTCCGCGTACGTCATGTACGGATTCGACACCGCCTCCTCCCTCGGCGAGGAGTGCCTGGACCCGTCCCGGAACGCCCCGCGCGCGATCATCCGCGCGATCGTCGCCTCGTTCATCCTGGGCGGCCTGGTGCTGCTGCTCGCGCTGATGAGCGTCTCCAGCCTCAAGGGCGACAAGCTGTCGACCGACGGCCTGCAGTACGTCGTGCTCGACGTGCTCGGCCCGACGGCGGGCAAGGCGATGCTGTGGTGCGTGCTGATCGCGGTCACGGTGTGCGCGCTGGCCGTGCACACGGCGGCGATCCGGCTGGCGTTCGCGATGGCCCGGGACAACAACCTGCCCGCGTCCTCACTGATGGCCCGGGTCAGCCCCCGTTTCCAGACCCCGGTCCTGCCGGCCGTGATCATCGGGGTGCTGGCGCTGGCGATCCTCGTGGTCAACATCCGCCAGCCGCAGATCTTCACGGTCGTCACCAGCATCGGCATCATCATGATCTACCTCGCCTACCTGGGCGTCACCGGGCCGATGCTGGTGGCCCGGCTGCGCGGCACCTGGCGGCCCGCGGGCGAGGGCAGGTTCTCGCTGGGCCGCTGGGGACTGCTCGTCAACATCGTCGCGGTGGTCTGGGGGGCGGCGATGACGGTCAACCTGATCTGGCCGCGCGCCGCCGTCTACAACGCGTCCGCGCCGTACCACTGGTACCTGCGCTGGGGCGCGGTCCTCTTCGTCGCGGTCATCGCGGGCGGCGGCTTCGCCTACTACTGGTTCGTCCAGCGGCACCGCACCGGTGTCCTCGCCGAGCACCGCCTGGACGCCGCGGCGGCCGCCCCGCCCCCTCCGCTCGCCGCCCCCGCGGCCGAGTGATCCCGCCCGATTCCGGCTGACCAGGAGGTCACATGAGCATCGATGAGTTCGACTACGTCGTGGTCGGTGGCGGCACCGCGGGCAACGTCGTGGCCGCCCGGCTCTCCGAGGACCCCTCGGTGACGGTGTGCGTGCTGGAGGCGGGCCCCAGCGACGTCGGCGACGACGACGTCCTCAGACTGGAGCGCTGGATGGGGCTGCTGGAGTCCGGTTACGACTGGGACTACCCGGTCGAGCCGCAGGCCAGCGGCAACAGTTTCATGCGGCACGCGCGGGCGAAGGTGCTGGGCGGCTGTTCGTCGCACAACTCCTGTATCGCCTTCTGGGCGCCCGCGGAGGACCTGGACGACTGGGCGGCCCAGGGCTGTGCGGGCTGGAGCGCGGCCGACCTGTTCCCGCTGTACCGCCGGCTGGAGAACAACGACGCCCCCGGCGACCACCACGGCCGCACCGGCCCCGTGAGGCTGCGCACGCTGAAGGGCGGGGACCCGTGCGGCGCCGCCCTTCTGGAGGCGTGCGCCCAGGCCGGTATACCGACGGTCCCGTTCAACACCGGGAAGACGGTGGTGCGCGGGGCCAACTGGTTCCAGATCAACTCCGACGAGAACAACATCCGTCAGTCCTCGTCCGTCGCCTATCTCCACCCCGTCCTGGGCAAACGCCCGAATCTGGACGTACGGACCGGGGTGCGGGCCAAGAGGCTGGTGCTGGAGGGGCGGCGGTGCGTGGGCGCCGAGTACCTTGACCCCGATCTGGTGCACACGCGCACGGTACGGGCCCGGCGCGAGGTGATCGTCTCCTGCGGCTCGATCGACTCCCCCAAGCTGCTGATGCTGTCCGGCATCGGCCCGGCCGGGCATCTGCGCGAGGTCGGCGTCGAGGTCGTCGTGGACGCCCCGGGCGTCGGCGAGAACCTCCAGGACCACCCCGAGGGCGTGATCATGTGGGAGGCGAAGCAGCCGATGACCACCACGTCCAGCCAGTGGTGGGAGGCGGGCGTCTTCTACGACACCGAGCCCGGCCTGGACCGGCCCGACCTGATGTTCCACTACGGGTCCGTGCCGTTCGACATGAACACCGCGCGCTGGGGCTACCCGACCTCGGAGAACGCGTTCTGCCTTACCCCCAACGTGACGAAGGCGAAGTCGCGGGGCACGGTACGGCTGCGGACGCGGGACTACCGGGACAAGCCGAAGGTGGATCCGCGCTACTTCACGCACGAGCACGACGTGCGGGTGATGACGTACGGGCTGAAGCTGGCCCGTCGTATCGCCGAGCAGCCGGCGCTGGGCGGCTGGGCGGGCGCCGAGCTGGCGCCGGGACCGGACGTCCGCACGGACGACGAGTTGCTGGACTACATCCACAAGACGCACAACACCGTCTACCACCCGTCGTGCACCGTGAAGATGGGCGCCGACGACGACCCCTCGGCCCCGCTCGACGCGCGGTTGCGGGTCAAGGGGGTCGAGGGGCTGCGGGTCGCCGACGGCTCGGTGATGCCCGACCTGATCGCCGTCAACCCGTGCATCACGACGATGATGATCGGTGAGAAGTGTGCCGACCTGATCAAGGAGGACGCTTGATCAATGGATCGGTCAACCCATTGATCACGCCGGCTTCTTGTACATCCTCGTCGCCGTGATCTCGCTGTGCACCGCCTCCCCGGCCTGGGGCTGCTGGGGCAGCCCGGGCCGGAGGTGTTCCTCCACGCTGATGTACTTCAGGCCCGCCCGGAGGTCGGCGTCGTTGCGGAGGCGGATGACCAGTGGGAACTCGGCGAGGGCGGTGGTGTCGAACAGGCCGGTGGTGTACAGCAGCTGGACGCCCAGCGCGTCGGACACCGCTCGCTGGAGTTCGAGCAGGTAGGTGGCGTTGGCCCGGCCGATCGGGTTGTCCAGGAAGAGCGTGCCGGCGTGCCGGTGCTTGTCCCGGCCCCGGTCGTTCGAGCGCAGGGCGGCCATCGTGCAGTACAGGGCGATGGCCGCCGTGAGGAGCTGGCCACCGGAGAAGACGTCGCCCATCTGGCCGACCGGGACGCGTTCGGCGCGCAGCACGGCGTCGGGCTTGAGGATCTCGACGGCCACGCCCTTCGGCTGCAGGGCCGCGGCGACGCCGCGCAGCAGCAGGGACATGCCGTCGCGGCGCAGGTCGGAGTTCTTCTTGACGGCCGCGCGCGTGGCCTCGTCGATGACCTCGCCGAGCCGTTCGGTGAGCGTGGCGTGGTCGGGCTCCTCGAAGCGGATGCGCAGGAACTCCTGACCGGACCACTCGCCGAGCCCCTCCGGCAGGCGGGAGAGCCGCTGGGCGGACCGCAGGGTGGCGAGCGCCGACTCCACGAGACCGCGCAGCCGGTCCACGATCGAGTCGCGGTTGCGCTCCAGCTGGGCCAGCTCGTCGGTCAGGACGCGCAGCCGGGGCGCGAAGGCGTCCGCCCACTTCTGGGCGTGTTCGGGCAGCGCGGAGGCGGGCAGTTCGCGGATCTGCTGCCGGGCGGGGGTGCGGACCTGCTCGTAGCGCGTGGAGTTCGCGTGCCGGACGAGGACGTCGCTCGCCTCGCGCACGGCGGCCTCGGCGGCGGACAGGTCGGCCGCGCAGCCCCGCAGCGAACGGCGGGCCTCGGCGGCGGAGTGCCGGGCCTCCTCCAGGGTGCCCGGGTACGGCTCCGGCTCCTCCTGCTCCTCCTCGGGGGGGTGTTCGCGCAGCAGGTCGCGGAGCATGGCGGCGATCTCGTCGAAGCCGCCTGCCGCGTCCTCGGCGGCGCGGTGGGCGTCCAGCAGCTCCGCGTGCGCCTCGCGGGCCTCGGCCAGCGCCCCGGTGCGCGCGGCGAGTTCGGCCGTGGCGGTGCGCAGCAGCGCCTGGGCGTGCTCGGCGTCGCGCGGGACGAGTTCCCCGGGCAGCTCGGTGTGCGCCTCGCCGTCCTCGGGCGCGTGCCGCTCGGCCTCGCCACGCAGCCGGCCGAGCTGCTCGCTCGCGGTCGACATCCGGGTCTCCAGGAGCTGCACCAGCTCCTCCGCGCGGGCGGCGGCGGCCTGCCGGGAGGGCCCGTCGGCGCCGTCGGGCGACTGGAGCAGCTGCTCGGCGCGGGTGCGGACCTTGTTGCTGAGCCGGTCCAGTTCGGCGCGGGCGGCGCTCTCGTCGCTCTCCGCGCGGGCCTGCTCGGCGCGCAGGTCGGCGCCGACGCCGACCTTCTCGTACACCTGGGAGGCGGCCCGGTAGGCCTCGCGGAGGGCGGGCAGGGACGCCTTCGGGGCGTCCTCGTCGTCGACGGGTACGTCGTCGGGGGCGCCGGCGATCTCGGCGCGCTCGGCGCGCAGGGCGCGCGCGGTGCGGCGGGCGTCGTCGGCGGCGCGCTGGGCGGCGCGGCGGTCCTCGTCGGCGGCGCGGGCGCGGTCCAGGCAGGTCTGGGCGCGGGCCTCGGACTCGGCGGCCTCGTCGGCGAGTTCGCGGAGCTTCACCTGCCAGCCTGCGCGTTCGCGCAGCCGGAAGGCGAGACCGGCGAGGGCGTCGGCGGCGCGCCGGGCCTTCTGCGCGGCCTCCTGCCGTTCGTCACGGATCTGGGCGGCCTCGGCGGCGGACTCGTCGGCCTCCGCCCGTACCGTGCGTGCCTCGGCGAGTTCGGCCTCGGTCTCCTCGGCGAAGGCGCGGGCCTCCTCGGCGGCCCGGGCCAGCTCGGTGAGGTGTCCGGCGGGGCAGCCGGTGCGCCAGGAGGCGAGCCGCGCTGCCAGTTCCCGGTCCTTGCCGAGGCGGGCGGCCAGGGCGCGGATCTCCTCGTCGCGTGCGGTGGCCCGGGCGCGCAGTGCCTGGCGTTCCTCGTCGGCGGCATGCTCGTCGTGCATGGCCGGGTTCGGTGGCACGAGGAACACGTCACCAGGGGTGGTGCCCTGGGCGGGGGGCGGGGCGAGCAGCGCGGCGGCGGTGCCGACGGCGACGGCGGAGCGGGGCAGCAGGGCGGCGTCACCGAGGGCCTCACGGGCACGCGCGTGGGTGTCCGGGTCGGTGATGATCACGCCGTCGACGAGTTCCGGGCGAGCGGCGAGCACGCGCGCGTGGTCGGCGGGGTCGACGGCCTGCGCCAGGTAGCGCCAGCCGGGCAGGGCCGGGATGCCGTGTTCGCCGAGGAACTCCACGGTGGCCAGCACGTCCGGGCCGGGCGGCAGCAGCCCGCCGTCGCCGAGGGCGCCGAGGATGCGGGCGTCGTCGGCGGCGGCCGTACGCAGCTCGAACAGGTGCCGTTCGGCGGTGGACACGGCGTCGTCGAGGAGTTGGCGCAACTCGTCGGCGAAGCGGTCGAGTTCCTCGGGGGTGAGAGCGCCGCGGGCCGCCTCGGCGGCCGGTGCGCGGGGGGTGTCGCCCTCTTCCGTCCTGGGCGCGGGCACCCGCGCCACGCTCGGCGCGCCCGGCAGGCTCAGCAGTTCCGCGAGCCGTTCCTCGGCGGCCAGCGACTCGGCGAGGCGCCGCTCGGCTTCATGGGCGCGCTCGGCGGCGGCCGCCGCGTCCGCCGCGCGGGCCGCCGTCAGCTCCGCGCGGGACTCGGCGGAGGCCGCCTCGCGCGCGTGCTCGGTGGCCTTGCGGGCGGCCTCGCGGGCCGCGTCCCAGGCGGCGACGGCGGTCTTCTCGGCGTCGCTGGCGGCGAGCGCGGCCCGCGCGGGGTCGGCGTCCGGGGCGCTGTCGTCCAGCCAGCCCGCGCGAACGGCCTCGGCGGTCTCCTGCTCGACCTCGGCGAGCCGCTGGCGCAGATGCCCGGCCTCGCTGCGGGCCCGCTGCGCCTCGGTGGCGGCGGCGGTGGAGTCCCGGTAGGCGGAGTCGCTGACCGCCTGGAGGGCCGCGGAGCGCTCCTCCTCCTCGTTGGCCAGGGCCTCGGCGCTCCCGGCGGCGGCGTGCAGGGCCCGTACGAGGTCGACGGCGGCCTTGGCGCGGGCGGCGAGCGCGGGGGCCGCGTCCCGTTCGGCCTCCTGGATGGCGGCGGACACGCGCGCGACGCGGTCGGCGGCGGCCCGGTGGCGCAGTACGGCCTCGGCGGCCTGCCAGGCCGCGTGCAGGGTGCGGGCGTCGGCCAGCTCGCGCTTCTGCGCGGCGGCGGACTTCTCGGCGGCGGCCAGCGCCAGGGAGGCGTGCCGGTAGGCGAGTTCGGCGGCGATGAGGGCGCTGCGTTCGCGGGCGCCCTCGGAATGGGTGACGGCGTACGCGGCGGCCGTCACCCGCTGGGCGAGGTCGGCGGCCCGGACACGCTCGCGCACGGCTCGCGCGGACAGCCGCCGGGCCAGCGTCCGGGTGCGGCGCTCGGCGCCCGCGTGGACGTCACGCGCGCGTGCGCGCGCCTCGGCGGCCTCCACGATCCGGCCGAGCAGGTCGACCGAGCCCGCGGTGAAGTCCCGTTCGGCGATCAGTTCGGCGCGTCGGCCGAGCTTGTTGCCGAAGCCGCTGACGAGGTCGGCGAGGCCGTCGGTGTCGCGGGTGTCGGTGACGGCGCGCAGCAGCAGGTCGGTGAAGTCGGAGTCCTTCTTGACCGCGAAGAGGCCGGCCGCCTCGCCCTCATCGGCGTTCATCTCGCGCTGGTAGCGGAAGAGTTCCGGGTCGAGGCCGAGGTCGCCGAGGTGCTCGGTCCAGCGCTCGTGGATCTCCTCCCAGTGCACCTCCAGGTGCGGGTAGACCTTGCCGGCCTCCATGAGGGCGTCGCGGAAACCCTTCATGGTGCGGCGGCGGCCGTGCGCGCCCGAGGTGCCCTCGGCGGGCGGCCGTACGGCGGTGGACTCGGCGACGGGCAGGTTGTCCAGGCTGAGGCCGGGGCCGGGCCGGAAGGAGTACCAGGCCTCGGCGAACTTGCGCGGGTCGTTGGAGACCTGCCGGCCGCGCCACTCGCTGACCTTGCCGACGACCACGCACTCGCCGGTCAGCACGTGCTGCCACTCCAGGGCCACGTGACCGCAGTCGTCGGCGAGCAGGAACTTGCGCAGCACGCCGGAGCTGGCGCCGCCGAGCGTGTTGCGGTGGCCCGGCAGCATCACCGAGAAGATCAGCTTGAGCAGCACGGACTTGCCGCCGCCGTTCTCCAGGAACAGCACGCCCGCGGGCGCGGGCCGGCGCGGCGGACCGGACGGCTCCTCCTCGAAGAACTCCACCTGTGTGGGCGCCGGGTCGGGCACGGGTTCGCCGACACCCCTGAGGTCGAGCACGGTGTCGGCGTAGCGCGCACCGGCGGGACCGATGGAGTAGAGGCGGACCCGGGACAGCTCGTACATGGCGGACTCTCGTAAGTCTGGTGAAAGGTGCGGTGGTTCGGGAGGTCTGGAGCTGCGGGAGCTTCAGCGCGTCAGGAGTGGAACGGCAGTCCGGCGTCGGCCACCAGGTCCAGGTCGTCGGTGTCCTGGGCGGGCAGCAGGGTGGCCGTGCCGTCGGTGACCGGGACGATGCCCAGCTCCAGCAGTTCGGCCAGGGCGGCGCTGCCGGCCAGGTCGCGGACCTGGAGCTGGTAGCGGGCCGTGGTGCGGTAGGTGCCGCCGTTGTCGTCGCCGGTGCGCTGGAGGAAGCCCGAGTCGGTGAGGAAGGCCATGGCCTTCGCCACGATGCCGGTGGTGGAGGCGGCCGGCCGGCGGGCGTCCTTGGTGGCGCCCGTGGCACTGCGTCTGGCCCAGATTCGCCAGGCCGCCTCCAGGCCGGGCGCGTCGGTCGCCGGGTCGGTGTTCTCGCCCTGCTCCTCGGCGCGCTCCTCCAGACGGCGGCAGGCCTGCCGGACGAAGGCGTCGACGCCGTTGACGGTGACCCGGCCGATGTAGGAGTCGTCGACCAGGTCCTCCGGGCGCGGGAACGCCAGCGCGGCGACCGCGAGATGGGCCAGCCCGTGCAGGAAGCGGTCGCCGGAGTCGGCGGCGGTGCGACGCGCGTAGTCACCCATGCGGACGGCGAACACCGAGTCCTCGGCGGCGGTCACGGCCATTCCCGCGCGCGGGGAGACCTCCAGCACGACGAGCCCCAGACCGGCGGCGACGGCGTCGGCGAGCCGGGCGAACGCCGGGTCGTCGCGGTAGCGGCGCAGCAGTTCGGTGTACTCCTGGTCGCGTGCGGGCGCCAGCTTGGGCTGGAGTCCGAAGGCGACGAGCCGCGCCGCGTCGGCGGCGTCGGCGGGGGTGACGGCGGAGCCCGCCGGGGCGGCGGCAGGCTCGGGTTCACTCCGGTCGACGTGCTCGGTCACGGGTTCGGCTCCTTGTCGTGCTCTTGTCCACTGATGCCGCTCATGCTGCTTCCGTCCGGTCCGCGGCCATCCCGGCCGCGTCGAGCAGGGCGGTCCCCACGATCAGGTCCGCCCCGCCGAACTCGGGATCGTCCAGTTCGGTCCCGTCGTCCACGGCGAACAGCAGCTTCTCCTCGCCCTGCCGGTAGGCGGTGCCGACGGGCGGGCTGGCCGCGTGGACCGCCAGCAGCGCCACCAGGTAGGCGAGGTCGGGGTCCCCGGTCCGCCGGGCCTCGGCCAGCAGCCCGGACAGTCGCCTCGGGGCGTCCGCCGGCAGGTCCAGCAGCTCCCTCGCCACGGCCAGCTGCTCCTCGCTGAAGCGGCTGTCGTCCGGCGTCGCGATCAGATCGGGCTCGGGCATCTCCGCGCCCAGGTGCTCCCGCTCCACGGGCGGGGTCAGCAGGATGTCCACGAGGTCCCCGACCCGGACGGACACCGGCGTGCGCAGTCCCGTGCCGCGCGCGAAGAAGGCGTCGGTGACCCGGGTCGCCTGCTCCAGCGGCAGGGGCAGCACGGGGGCGACGAGATGGCCGTAGAGGTCTATCCCGGACGTCGCCGCCGGTGTGGCGAAGGCCTGCCGGTCCTGTTCGGCGCGGAACAGCGGTCCCGCTTCCAGCAGGCGCGACTGGAGCTGGGTGTGGCGCCGGATGCAGTCCTTGACGATGTCGACGAGTTCGGCGGCGCGGCGCTTGTGCTCGGGGTCCTCGGTCTCGTCGCGGGCCTTGCGGATGTTGGTGAGGATCGCGTTCTCGTGGCGGTAGCGCTCGGCCACGTGGTCCAGGGCCTCGGCGATCATGTCGGGGACGGCGTTGAGCCAGTCGACCGCGCGGACGTTGCGCCGGGTGGCCTCCAGGGCCCGGCGCAGCGTCTCGGAGTACTGGACCGTGCGGTAGCGGGCCTGCTCGGCGGCGAGCTGGGCGTCGGCCAGCCGGCCGCGGCTGATCAGCACCTCCAGCTTGACCTCGGCGGCGATCTGGGCGCTGGTGACGTCCGTGTCGAGGGCGCCGACCAGGACGTTGACCGCCTCGTCCGTCGTCCGCAGGTACACCGTGCCGCCGGGGCCGGGGACCTCCTCGATCAGCTTGAAGTCGTAGTCACGGCGGACGTAGGTGCCGTCCGGCGCGAAGGTGCCGTAGACCGCGCGGAAGCCCCGGTCCACGCTGCCGACGTTGATCAGGTTCTCCAGCACCCAACGGGCCACGCGCTCGTGTTCGGCGGCGGGCCGGCCCGGCGCCTGGGCGGCGATGCGCGGGACGAGCCGGGCCACGATCTGCTCGTGGTCGGCGCCGGTGTCGAAGTCCATGTTCAGCGTGACCAGGTCGATGGCTGCCAGCGCCACCTCGGCCATCCCGTACACCGAGTACTCACCGGCCAGGTTGGCCTTGCGCGCGTCCAGGTCGTGCAGCGGCGCGGTGCAGGCGAGCGCGCGCAGCCGACGCGCCAGCCCCTCGTCGGCGGCCGGGCCCGGAGCCGGGCGCGGCCCCGCGCTGAGCTGGGGCGGAACACGGTCCGTCGATGCAGGCGAAGTCACGGTGCACAGACTAGGTCCTGGGTCTGACATCGACCCAAACGAGAGGCTCCGCCGGTTCGGCCGGCACGGCTGCGGGGGCGTCGTCCGGGCGCGGACCGTGCGGGGCCGGTCGCGCGGGTCCCCACGCCCTACGGGGCGCCTTCCTCGCCGACCCTGCGCCGGTACACCTCCACGACCCGTTCCAGCGAGTCCGCGAGGTAGGTCTCCAGCAGCCGTTCGGCGTCGCGCCGGTCGCCGGCCTGGAGCGCCTGGAGGATCCGGCCGTTGCGGGCGAGGTACGGCTCGTGCAGCCGCCGCGGGTCGTCCACGACGTGGAAGGCGAGGCGCAGCTCGGCGAAGACGCTGCGCATCAGCTCGTCGGTGCGTTCGCTGCCGGCCAGGGCGACCAGTTCCCGGTGGAAGTGGATGTTGGCCGTACCCAGCCCTTTCCAGTCATGCTCCGCGGCCGCCGTGTGCCCCTCTTCGACCGCCGAGACCAGCCCGTCCACCCGGTACGGCGGTTCGCCCAGTCCGCGGACGACGGCGCACTCGACGAGGGAGCGCGTGCGGTAGATGTCCTCGACGTCCTCGACGGTCAGGACCCGGACGAACACGCCCCGGTTGAGTTCGTGGATCAGCAGGCGCTCGTGGGTGAGCAGCCGGAACGCCTCGCGCAGGGTGTTGCGGGAGACGCCGAGCGCCCCGCCGATGCTGTCCTCGGACAGCCGGGTGCCGGGCGGGAAGTAGCCCTCGGAGATGCGGCTTCTGAGGATGTCCGAAACGCGCTCCGCGGTGCTCGTGCGACCCAGGAGGACCCGGTCGCCGGCCAGTCCCGTCAGCTCCTCTGCCATGCCCGGAATTCAATCGCAGACACCAGAACGAAACAACACGGGTATTGAAGGATCGTTGAACGATCCTCTACGGTGCTCCGCACGGCTCACTTCCCAGCACCCTCCGTCCCTCTTCTGCGAGGTGCCCATGAGCACGACCCCACCACCCCGGTCCGCGCCCTCCACCGACGTCCGCCGGGGACCGGCCGAACCCACCACCGAGGACGGCGCGTTCGCCTGGCTGCGCGCCCTCGGCCCGCGCGGCCGACGCGCGTTCGCCGGTGCTTTCGGCGGATATGCCCTGGATTCGTACGACTACTTCACCTTGCCGCTGAGCATGGTGGCGCTCTCGGCGTACTTCGGCCTCAGCAGCGGCCAGACCGGCCTGTTCACCACCGTCACCCTGGTGGTCTCGGCGGTCGGCGGGGCCGCCGCCGGCGTGATCGCGGACCGGGTCGGCCGCGTCCGGGCCCTGATGATCACGGTGGTCACGTACGCCGTCTTCACCGTCGCCTGCGGCTTCGCGCCCACCTACGAGACCCTGCTGGTCTTCCGTGCCCTCCAGGGCCTCGGCTTCGGCGGCGAGTGGGCGGTCGGCGCGATCCTGGTCGCCGAGTACGCGAGCGCGCGCCACCGGGGCCGTACGCTCGGCGCGATCCAGAGCTCCTGGGCGGTCGGCTGGGGACTGGCGGCGGTCGTCTACACGCTGGTGTTCTCCTTCGCCGGCGACGACCTGGCCTGGCGGGTGATGTTCTGGACCGGCGCGCTGCCGGCGCTGCTCGTGGTCTGGCTGCGCCGCTCGGTGCACGACGCCCCCACGGCGACCGCGGCCCGTGAACAGGACCCGCGCCGGGGCTCGTTCGCCGCGATCTTCCGGCCGGCCGGCCGGGACGGCGCCCCCGGCCTGCTGCGCACCACGGTCTTCGCGAGCCTCCTCTCCACAGGCGTGCAGGGCGGCTACTACACGCTGGCGACCTGGGTACCGACGTACCTGAAGTCCGACCGCGGTCTGTCGGTCGTCGGCACCGGCGGCTACCTGGCCTTCCTGATCTCCGGCGCCTTTCTCGGCTACCTGACCGGCGGCCACCTCACCGACCGGCTCGGCCGGCGGAACAACATCTGGCTGTTCGCGCTGCTGTCGGCGGTGTGCATCCTGACGTACGCGAACATCCCGCACGGCGCCAACACCCTGCTGCTGGTGCTCGGTTTCCCGCTCGGCTTCTGCATGTCGGCCATCTTCAGCGGCTTCGGCTCCTACTTGAGCGAGCTGTACCCGACGGCGGTGCGCGGCACCGGGCAGGGCTTCACCTACAACACGGGCCGCGCGGTGGGCGCGGTGTTCCCGACGCTGGTGGGCTTCCTGGCGGACAGCTGGGGCGTCGGCGGGGCGCTGGTCTTCGGCGCGATCGGCTACGGCCTGGCCGCGCTGGCGCTGCTCGGGCTGCCGGAGACGCGCGGGAAGGAGCTGGCGTGACGCGGGTGAACCGTACCGAGGACCGCCCCGTCACCACCGTCGACGCGCACGCGCACGCGTGGAGCCCCGAAACCGCGCGGGCCCGCTTCCGCGACGGTCTCGCCGGGCCGACCGCCGGGGTCGCGGCGGGCCACACCCAGGCCAACCTGATCGCGGTGCCCGCCGACTGGGCCTACGACATGCTGCTGTTCTGCCAGCGCAACCCCAAGCCGTGCCCCGTGCTCGACGTCACGGACGCCGGTTCCCCGACGACCGTCCTCGCCGAGGGCGCCGACCTGCGCACCGACCTGCCGCGCTACCGGGTGTGGCAGGACGGCGAGCTGGTGGACGAACCCACGGACGCGCGCGCGTACTGGCGGGACGACCTGGTGTCGTTCCTGCTCGGGTGCAGCTTCACCTTCGAGTGGGCGCTGGCCCGCGCGGGCGTGCCGATCCGGCACGTCGAGCAGGGCAGGAACGTGCCGATGTACGTGACCAGCCGGGCCTGCCGGGAGGCGGGCCGGCTGCGCGGGCCGATGGTGGTCTCCATGCGTCCCGTGCCGCCCGAGCGTCTGGGTGCGGCGATCCGGGAGAGCAGCCTGCTGCCGGCCGTGCACGGGGGTCCCGTGCACTGCGGGGACCCGGCGGCCCTCGGCATCGAGGACCTCGGCCGGCCCGACTTCGGCGACCCGGTGACCGCCGCCGACGGGGACATCCCGGTGTTCTGGGCCTGCGGGGTGACCCCGCAGGCGGCCGTGATGGCCTCCCGGCCGCCGTTCGCGATCACCCACGCGCCGGGCCAGATGTTCCTGACCGACGCACGGGACGAGCAGTACCGGCTGGTCGGCGTCGACTGAGCCCGGCCGCGCCGCAGCCCCTGCCCCGCGCACAAGAAACCTCCACGAGAACCGGAGACGCGAGAACACCATGACCGCGATCGATCTGAACGCCGACCTGGGCGAGGGCTTCGGCCGCTGGCGGCTGACCGACGACGAACAACTCCTGTCCGTCGTCACCAGCGCCAACGTGGCCTGCGGCTTCCACGCCGGGGACGCGGCCACCATGCGCCGGGTGTGCGAACGGGCGGCCGAGCGCGGGGTGACGATCGGCGCGCAGGTCTCCTACCGGGACCTGGCCGGTTTCGGGCGGCGCGCGATGGATGTACCGCCCGCCGAACTGGCGGCCGAAGTGACCTACCAGATCGGCGCCTTGGAGGTGTTCGCGCGGGCGGCGGGGGCGCGCGTGGCGTACGTCAAACCGCACGGCGCGCTCTACAACCGGGTCGTGCACGACGAGGAGCAGGCCCGGGCGGTGATCGAGGGCGTGCGCCTGGCGGACGCCTCACTGCCGGTGCTGGGCCTGCCCGGCTCGCGGTTCCTGGAGCTGGCGGCGGAGGCGGGCCTGCCGGCCGTCACGGAGGCCTTCGCGGACCGCGCGTACACCGACGAGGGCACGCTCGTGCCGCGCGGCCACGAGGGTGCCGTGGTGACCGACCCGGACGCCGTCGTGGAGCGCTCGGTGAGCCTCGCGCGCTCCGGTGCGGTCATCGCGCACTCCGGCGCGCGGATCCAGGTGCGCGCCCGGTCACTGTGCCTGCACGGTGACACACCGGGCGCGGTCGGCCTGGCCCGGCGGGTGCGGGAACGACTGGTGGCGGCGGGCGTGCGGGTGGAGGCGTTCGCGTGAGGGCGCTTCCCGTCGGCGACGACGCGCTGCTCGTCGAGGTGGCCTCCGGGGACGAGGCGCAGGCCCTGCACGCGGAGCTGCTGCGGCGCCGCGCGGAGGGCGCGCTCACCGTGCGCGAGATCGTCCCGGCGGCCCGTACCGTGCTGCTCGACGGGCTGGCCGAGCCGGCCCGCTGGGCGGCGGAACTGACCGGCACGCGGGTGCCGCAGGTCCCTCCTCACGCGAGCGAGCTGATCGAACTGCCCGTGCGGTACGACGGCCCGGACCTGGCGGCGGTCGCCGCGCACTGGCGGGTGCCGGGACGGGAGGTGGCCCGCGTCCACGCCGGCACCGAGTTCACGGTGGCCTTCTGCGGCTTCGCTCCCGGCTTCGGCTATCTCACCGGGCTCCCGGAGCGCTACCACGTCCCGCGCCGCGCCACCCCGCGCACGGCGGTTCCGGCCGGCGCCGTGGCCCTGGCCGGCCCGTACACCGGCGTCTACCCGCGCTCCTCGCCCGGCGGCTGGCAACTGATCGGCACGACGGACACGGTGCTGTGGGACCCGGCACGCGTCCCGGCGGCCCTGCTGGAGCCGGGCACACGCGTACGGTTCGTGCCGGTGGGGGACGCATGAACGGGCGGTGGCGGGCTGTTTCGCAGGGGGTGGGCGCCGGGGAGACCGCCGCACCGGCACGAGTACACGCCCCGGAAACCACCGCACCGGCACGAGTACACCCCCCGGAACCCACCACACCGGATCGGGTACGCGCCCGGAGGACCGCCGCACCGGTAGCTGCGCGCATCCCGAAGACCCGCGTGGCCGGGCGGCAAACGGCAGCCCACGCGCGCGTGTGGCTCGTGCCGACGCGACCCGTGACCTGGGGGGCCCCATGACCGACCGTGCGCTGGTCGTCGTGCGCGCCGGGGCGCTGACCACCGTGCAGGACCGCGGGCGGCCGGGGTACGCGCACCTCGGCGTGCCCCGGTCCGGAGCGCTCGACCCGATCGCCGCGGCACTGGTGAACCGGCTCGTCGGCAATCCACCGGACGCCGCCGTCCTGGAGACCACGCTCAACGGCTGTGCGCTGCGCCCGCGTTCGACGGTGACCGTCGCGGTCGGCGGTGCGCCCTGCCCGGTGTCGGTGGGCGGTCGCCCGGCCGCGTGGGGTGCCCCGGTGGTCGTACCGGCGGGCGAAGTGCTGGAAGTGGGCGCGGCCACGGCCGGGGTGCGCAGCTACGTCTCGGTCGGCGGCGGCGTCGCCGTGGAGCCGGTCCTCGGCAGCCGCGCCACCGACCTGCTGTCCGGCCTCGGTCCGGCGCCGCTCACGGACGGCACGGTCCTGCCCCTGGGCGCCCCGGCCGGCCCTCCCGCGCGCGTGGACGGCGCGCCGCAGCCGCGTCCGCCGGCCGAGCTCGTGCTCCGGGTGACGCCGGGCCCGCGCGACGACTGGTTCACGGCGCGGGCGGTCCGGGATCTCACCACGCGCGCGTACCGGGTCTCCGCGGCGAGCAACCGCATCGGCCTGCGCACCGAGGGGCCCGCGCTGGAGCGGTCCCGGCCCGGTGAACTCCCCAGCGAGGGCATGGTGCTGGGCGCGGTCCAGGTTCCGCCGGACGGACGCCCGGTGGTCTTCCTCGCGGACCATCCGACCACCGGCGGCTACCCGGTGATCGCGGTGGTCCGCGCCGCCGACCTCCCGGCCGCCGCCCAGGCCCTCCCGGGCACCCCGGTCCGGTTCGTACCGGTGCGGCGCCGCTGAGCCTCGACGGCTGAGACACCCCGCGCCCTAGGTCCTGTCGTCAAACTCCCGTCGTCCGCCCGGAGGGCGGGCCGTGCGGCGTCAGGTGCGTGCTCTCGCCGTGCCGGCCACAGGCCCTCGTACTGGGCGTACTCGGGTCTGGGGCCGGTGCGGCGAGAGTGCGTGCATGGCGTCGCGCGGCAGACGGGAGTTTGACGACAGGGCCTAGGCGCCGCCCCGGGCGTGACCGTCCCCGACTGCCGCGCCGCCATCGCCTCGGGCGCGGCCGTCGCCGCTGCCACGACGCCCCGGCGGCGCCGACGGGCAGGGCTGCCGCGCGTTCGTGGTCGCCGGCACCACTGAGTCTCACCAGGGGGACACAGCCCCACCGCCCCGCCCCACCCGCCGAATGTCAGCGGAACGACTCCAGCCCACCTGGACCGGCCGAAACGGCCCCGGCGGAGGCAACCGTCTCCACGGCCCCCGCCGCCGCCAGGCCCACCACCTCGACCTCCCGCTCCGCCGGGACAGCCCCGTCCCTCTCGTCGCCGCGCCACTGAGCCGCCGCCTCCTCGGCGCCGGCCTCCGGAAGCGCCGCCAGGGCTGCCGACACCGCCGCCGATGCGCGGAGGTCCAGGTGGGCGCCGGTGCCCCGCGCGCGGTGGCGCAGTTCGCCGGCGGCCAGGCGCAGCAGCTGAGGCAGCAGGTCGTTGCAGCGGCGGAGCACCCAACCGGTCCCCGCCGTGGCCAGCCACCACAGGCTCGCCGTGCGGGTCGGCGCGGGGAACTCCGGTTCGGGCGTGGGAGGTTCCCCGGTCGCGTGACCCGCCTCGGCGAGCAGGGCGTGGCAGCGGACGGCGAACTGCCGGTGACCGCGCTCGGCGGGGTGCAGCCGGTCCGCGCTCCACAGTCTCCGGTCGCTGATCCAGCCGTCGTCCGCCGCGTGCAGATGGACGGCGCCGTACCGCTCGGACAGCGCGTGGACCACCGCGTTCACCGCCCGTTGCCGGCGGGCCAGCGGACGGGCCAAGGCGTCCGGGAGCCGGAGCATGGCGCCGGGGTCGGGCAGGCAGGCGGTGAGCAGGGTGGCGCCCTGACGGGTGAGGGAGCCGTAGACCTGGTCGAGGTGGGCGGCCACGGCGTGGATGTCGAAGGTGCGGCGCAGCGTGTCGTTGACGCCGACGACCACGGACACCAGGTCGGGGCGCAGCTCCAGGGCGGCCGGCGTCTGCCTCTCCAGCACGTCCCGGGTCTGCGCCCCGCTGACCGCGAGGTTGGTGAACCGCACCCGCTCGCTGTCCTCGGCGAGGGAAGCGGCCAGCAGCGCGGCCCAGCCCCGCCATCCGGCATCGGCCGGGTCGCCCACGCCCTCGGTCAGCGAGTCCCCGAGCGCGACGAAGCGGACGAAGCCGCTCCGCTGTGCCCCGTCATCGGCCGCCGAGCCACCCCCTGCGGCACGGACGGAGCCGCTCCGCCGCATCGCGACCTCAGCTCCGCCACCGGCTCCTCCCCCACGAACGGGACCACCCCCTCCCACGCGAACAGGACCACCCCGCCCCGTCGCGACATCAGCTCCCCCACCAGCCCCTCCCCCACAGACGGAGCCACTCCGCCCCGTGGCGGCATCGGCTCTCATGCCACGCCCTCCGGAACGACGGGCCGGGTATCGGCCTGGCGCAGCACCTCCGTGTCGTGGGCCGCCAGGAATACCTCCACGGCCGTTGCCCAGCCGAAGCACTCCGCACGCGCGCGTGCCGCTTCCCGCCGCTCGGGCTCGGCGCGGTCCAGCAGCAGTTCCACGGCGTCCGCGAAGGCCTCTGCGCCGCCCACCGCGGCTGCCCCCGCCGACCCGATGACCTCGGGCAGCGCGGAGGACGCGCTCGCCACCACGGGCGTGCCGCACGCCATGGCCTCCAGCGCGGCCAGTCCGAAGGTCTCGGCGGGCCCCGGCGCGAGACACACGTCGGCGGACGCCTGGAGCGCGCCGAGGGCCGTCCGGTCGGAGACGTGCCCGAGGAAGGTCACGGGGAGCCCGCGGTCCCGCGCGCGCTGTTCCAGCCGGGCCCGCAGTGGCCCGTCCCCAGCCACCACGAGCACCGCCCGCCGCCCGCGCCGCCGCAGCGCCTCCAGGGCGTCCAGGGCCGTACCCGGACGCTTCTCGACGGACAGCCGGGACGCCATCACGAGCAGCGCCTCGTCCCCGCGCGCGTGGCGGTCACGCAGCCCGGGGTCGCGCAGCGCCGGGTGCCGTTCCGTCAGATCGACACCCAGGGGGGCGCGTACGACGTTCCGCGCGCCGATGCGCACGAACTCGCGCTCGGCGAACTCGGTGGTGCACACCACCCGCGAATAGACGTGCGCGGTCCGGGTGTTGAGGGAGTCGGCGGCGCGCCGCGCCAGGTGCTCGGGCAGGCCCCAGGTGCGCAGAACGCCGTCGGCGGTCTCGTGGGAGACCATCACGG
Organism: Streptomyces sp. NPDC017676; assembly: GCF_044329325.1. Taxonomy (NCBI): domain Bacteria; kingdom Bacillati; phylum Actinomycetota; class Actinomycetes; order Kitasatosporales; family Streptomycetaceae; genus Streptomyces; species Streptomyces sp. NPDC017676. The sequence continues at coordinate 52,742 of NZ_JBIRJA010000005.1, forward strand.
CGGGCACACGCGCGCGCCGGGCCCAACGGCCGGTCCAGCGCAGGGTGGTCCGGTCGGAGACCTCCAGGCGGTCCGGGGCCAGCTCCTCCAGGAGGGCGGCCACGCGCCGCTTGTCGGTGAGGACGCGGTAGCCGCCGGTGCCGGGCAGCGGCGGGCCGGGCAGGGTGATGACCCGGCCCTGTTCGGTGTCGCGGTCGGTGTGCCGTTCGCCGGGCACGATCAGGACGGGTTCGTGGCCCGCGGCCCGGAAACCCCTGCCGAGTTCCCGCAGGGCGGTGCGCAGGCCGCCGGAGGCGGGGGCGACGAAGTTGGCGAGGCGGACGATGCGCAGGGACTGCCCGGTCATGCCGCCACCGCCGTCTTCCGGTCCGCGAGGACGTCGTCGTAGTGGGCGATCAGCTGGTCGCCCACGGCGGCCCAGGTACGGCCCTCGACCGTCGCACGGGCGCTGGCGCCGTACGCGGCGCGCCGCGCGGGGTCGGCGCCCAGGGCGCGGACGGCCTCCTGTACGGCGGCGGCGTCGCGCGGCGGGACCAGCAGGCCGGTACGGCCGTGGTCGACCAGGTCGAGCGGGCCGCCGGCGGCCGGGGCGACGACCGGGACACCGCTGGCCATGGCCTCCTGGACGGTCTGGCAGAACGTCTCGAAGGGACCGGTGTGCACGAACAGGTCCAGTGAGGCGAAGATCCGCGCCAGTTCGTCGCCGGTGCGACGGCCGAGGAAGACGGCGCCGGGCAGGGCCTCGGTCAGATGGGCCTGGCTGGGCCCGTCGCCCACGACCACTACCCGTACGCCGGCCAGCCCGCAGACTCCGGAGAGCAGTTCGACGTGCTTCTCCGGGGCGAGCCGGCCGACGTAGCCGACGATCAGTTCGCCGTCGGGCGCGAGTTCGCGGCGCAGCGCCTCGTCGCGGTGCTGTGGCCGGAAACGTACGGTGTCCACGCCGCGCGGCCAGAGCCGTACCCGCGGTATGCCGTGTTCCTCCAGGTCCGACTGGGCGGCGCTGGAGGGGGCCAGGGTGCGGTCGGCGGCGCCGTGCACGGAGCGGATCCGCCGCCAGGCCGCGGCCTCCCCGGCGCCCATGTAGGTACGGGCGTAGCCGGCCAGGTCGGTCTGGTAGACGGCGACGGCGGGAAGGCCGAGCCGGGCGGCGGCCGCCATGCCGCGGACGCCGAGGACGAAGGGACTGGCCAGGTGGACCACGTCGGGGCGGTGCGCGACGAGGGCGGCGGCGAGGCGCCGGCTGGGGAGGGCGACACGGACCTGGGGGTAGCCGGGGAGCGGGAGGGAGGGGATCCGGACGACCGGGCACGGGGCGTCCGTGTCCGGGCCGCTGCCGGGCGCGGGGGCGGGGGCGACGACGAGCGGGAGGTGACCGCGATCTACGAGGTGCCGGGCGGTCTGGAGCGCGCAGTGGGCCACGCCGTTCACATCGGGGGGAAAGGATTCGGTCACGATGACGACACGCATACGGGTGTTGTCGCCGCGCTGGACGTGCCCGCGTCAACTTCGATCTTTCGGCGCGGGGAACGTCCCATGAGCGTTGGGCTGCACACCCGAGCGGGTCACCCGGTGTTCACCCGGCGGGCGCTCGTCCGCCGGGGCAGATGTACGGGTGGGGGGTGGGCAACCGCACCTCGCAGCCACGCCTCAACCGAGGCTCACGCCCGGTCCCATCAGTTCGGTCCGCACCCACGCCCGGTCCCCAGCGATCCAGTCGAGGCTCACGCCCGGTCCCAGCGGTTCGGTACGCGCCCGCGTCCGGTCCCCAGCGATCCAGCCGAGGCTCACGCCCGGTCCCAGCGGTTCGGTACGCGCCCGCGTCCGGTCCCCAGCGGTTCAGCCGAGGGCCGCGTCCGGGCCGAAGCGGCTGCGTACCGCGGTCTGCACCTCGTCCTCCTCGGCCGGATCGGCGGCCAGGCGGCGCAGGCGTTCCACGACCCGGGCGTCGCCGGTCTCGGCGTGCCGGGCGGCCAGTTCACGGGTGGTCTCCTCGCAGTCCCACAGGCATTCGACGGCGAAGCCGGTGGCGAAGGAGGGGTCGGTCGCGGCCAGCGCGCGGGCGGCGCGGCCGCGGAGATGGGAGGAGGCCGTCTCCCTGTAGACATGGCGCAGGACGGGGGCGGCGCAGACGATGCCGAGGCGTCCGGCACCGTCGACGAGCGTCCACAGGGTCGGCGCGTCCGGCCCCTCGCCGCGCACGGCCTCGCGGAGGGCGCCGAGGACGAGGTCGCGGTCCTGTGCGCCGCCGCGGCAGGCGAGCATGCGTCCGGCGGCTTCCCCGAGCGCGTCGGGGCGCTGGGCCCAACCGCGCGCCCGGTCGACGGCGGCGACGCTGCGCATCCGTTCGAAGGCGTCCACGGCGGCCTCCACGACGGGTGCCGTCCCGTCCACGACGGCTGCCTCGATCAGGTCGAGGGCGTCACGGTCGTTGCTGTCGGCGAGGTACCGCAGCGCGGTGCAGCGGGCTCCGTCGGTGCCGGTCCGGGCCGCCTGGAGGATCTCGGGCCGGTCCTCGGGGCCGGCCACGGCGACCAGGCAGCGGGCGGCGGGCACATGGAGGGCGGCGCCGCGCTCCATGCCCTGCTGGGCCCACTCGAAGACGGCGCGGACGCTCCAGCCGGGGCGGGGGCCGGTGGGCCGCATCTGCCGCTGCCAGCGGTCGAAACAGCCGGTCTCCTGGGCGGCACGCACCCGTGTGGCGATCGACGCGCGCGGATCCTCGGCCCACAGCCGCCAGGGCCGCGGTTCGAAGGCGTCACGCACGGCGGCGGCCAGCTCGGCCTCACCCTCGGGATCGGTGGCGAAGCGGGCCAGGACGGGGGCGGCGAGGGCGCGCAGGCCGGCGTCGTCGTCCCTGAGGGCCAGCTCGTCCAGGGCCCACGCCCAGTTGGAGCCGTGTGCGGCGTACCTGCGCAGCAGCTCCAGGGCGTCCCGCCTGCCGTAGGAGGCGAGGTGACCGAGGACGGCCAGGGCCAGGCCGGTGCGGGACTCGTCGGTGTCGACGACGTCCTCGGGGTCGAAGAGGTGTGCCTCCACGGCGTCCAGCTCGCCGTTCAGGTCGAGGTAGAGCCGGGCGTAGTAAAGGGAGCGGTTCTCCACCTGCCAGTCGTGGCGGGGGTCGCGCAGCACGCAGTGGTTCAGGGCCGCGAGCGCTTCGGCGCGCGGGGCCGTGAGCGCGTGCAGCGTGCCGTCACCACGGCCGCGCTGGAGCAGGCCGAGCAGCGTACCGCTGGGCGCTATGACCGGATCGAACATGGGAAACAGCCTCACATCAAGCGTCGACGCAACCGGGGAACACGCATTACCTGGCCGCGTGACACAACGTCGGAGCGCCCGCCGTCTCTTGCTTGCTGTAGACCATCTCTCTCTGCCTCTCGTCGGTGGCCCATGCGGACCGCATCACGGCCCGCGCGGTGCGGCAACACCTGCCCAGCCATCGCGTCCGTGAATCACGTCGTCATGATGACCCGCGGTGTGTGCTGCCGCGACCGTATTTCCGGCGGCCCTGTACCGCCTCCCCCGTTTTCCGTGTCCTACTTGCTCAGTGCGTCGACGTCAGTGGACGCCGAACAGTTGCAGAAGCTCTGTCCTGCCGAACATCCGGGCCGTGTCGACGGCCGACGGCGTGCCTGCGGAAGGATCGGCTCCGCCCTCCAGGAGGGCCTTGATGACGTCCGTCTCACCCTTGAAGACGGCACCCGCGAGCGGGGTCTGGCCCCGGTCGTTGACCTGGTTCGCCGCCGCGCCGCGGGCGAGCAGCGCGCGTACCGCGTCGGCGTGACCGTGGTAGGCGGCGAGCATCACCAGGGAGTCGCCGCGGTCGTTGGTGAGGTTCGCCGGAACACCCGCGTCGACATACGCCACGAGCGCCTCGGTCTGCCCCTGCCGGGCCAGATCGAAGATCTTGGTCGCCAGCTCCACGACCTCGGGGTCGGGAACTTCACTCATCGGCCGGACCGCCTCTCCATGCTGATTCGGGGACTGCTTCGTACGGGTGAATCGCCAGCGTACTGGCTCGCGTGGCACATGACCCGATCTGCCCGAGGCAAAGATCAGCAGCAGCGCCCACCGGACGCTCCGCACCGACATCACGCCTGGTCAACCGCGTTCTGACACACTCACCCGAGTGAGGGAAATCTACCGTTTTTCACCCAGTTGCACCTTTAATCGTATGGATACATCCTGTGATCCTGGAAGAACTCATGGTGACTGTCCCCCACCATCGACACCAGGAGGCCCCAAATGATCCTCTCGCTCTCAGGCGTGCTGCTGCTCGGCGTCGTCGTCTTCCTGTTCTTCCGCAAGGACGGACTGAAGGGCTCGCACGCCACGGTGTCGGCACTCTTCGGCTTCTACCTGTCGACCACAGGCATCGCCCCGAGCATCAAAGCCGGAGGAGAGAGCCTGGCCAGCCTCCTGGGCGGCATCAAGTTCTGACCCTTCCAGTCCCGCCCGCACGCACCATCAGGAGACAGCAGTGGCCCGGCGCCCTCTCCCCCGCATTCTGAGCAAGGACAGCGCCCAGATCGCCCGGACGCAGATCGCCCGGAGCAGGGAGCTGGCCCGGACGGCGGCCGACAGCGCCACCGACGTCCTCCAGCCGCTGATCACCGTGACGCGCGGGCTGCGCCTGCTGGCCTCGGCCGGCCGGCGCAGATGGGCGGAGACGCCCAAGGACAAGCGCGGGCCACTGCTGTTCTTCGTGGCTTCCATGGTCCTGATCGTGGCCCTGATGCCGTACGGGCCGCTGTTCGCCGTCATCGCCGTGATGGCGGCAGCGGCCTGGCACGGCCGCGACCGCACCCCGTCGGCGCCCGAGGGACCCGACGAGTCCCAGACCCAACGGCTCCAGGCGCTGTACGAGGCCCTGGTGCCGTGCTTCTCCAGCTCCGAGGACCCGGCGCCGCTGTACGCGCACGGCGGGGAGTGGGAGAAGGCCTACGTCGCCCACGAGTTCGACGACGCCGGACGCATCGGCCACCTCGTGATCCGCTACCCCGCCTACTTCCCGGACGGCGAGCCCGCGGCCCGCGCGCGGATCGAGCAGTTGCTCACCGCGAAGGCCGGGCGGAGCCGCGAGTACCACTTCGCCTGGGACGAGGAGGGCAACCAGCTCACCGTCACCGCCCTCCCACCGCTGCCCGCCGACATCCCCGCCCAGCGCTTCGTCACCGCGCCCGGCGAAACAGTCCTCGGCTTCACCGACCCCAGTGAGGTCCAGCGCACGCTCCCCCTCTCCTACGGGGAGGAACGGGTCGACGTGCCGCCGGTCGTCTGGCGCACCGGCATCCGCTCCACCGAGCCGCACCTGCTGGCCATGGGCCACCCCGGCAGCGGCACGTCCACCCTGTTGCGCTCGGTCGCCATCCAGGCCCTCCAGTACGGCGACGTGCTGATCGTCGACGGCGGCGGCACCGGCGAGTACGCCTGCCTGACCGGACGGAACGGCGTCCTGGCCGTGGAGTGCGCGCTGCCCGGGGCGCTGGCCAGCCTGGAGTGGGCCGCGCGGGAGACCGAGCGGCGGCTCGTCGCGATCAACCTCGCGCGGCAGGCGGGCGACCCACCGCCCCCGGACACCCGGCGCCCGCTGTGGATCGTGCTGGACCGCCCGGGCGTCTTCGCCCACCTCGCCCTGGCGGACGGCCGCAAGGACCCGCAGGCGCTGCTCCAGGTGCCGTTGCGGCACGGCCGCGCGGCGAACGTGACCGTGGTCGTGGCCGAGCAGTTCGACAGCGCGGAGGTGCTCAGCGACGCGGTACGACAGCACACGCGCGCGCGTGTCGTGCTCGGGTCCGCCGCGCCGGAGGAGGTGGAGGCGGTGCTGGGGGCGTCACCGCACACGACGTCGATGGCGCACGTGCCGCCCGGGCGGGGGTACGCCCGGCTGGGGTCCGGTCCGGTGCACCGGCTCCAGGTGCCGCGTACGCCGGATCCGTACGACGACGCCACGAGTGACGCCGACCGGCAGGCGGTGCTGGAGCTGCTGCCACCGCGGACCACCGCCGTGGAGGAGGAGCCGACGGCTCCCTTGAACCCGACGGCTCTCGCGAAACCGGCGGCCCCCAACCCGACGGCTCTCTCGAAACAGACGGCTCTCTCGGAACCGGCGGATGTCTCGAAGTCGACGGATCTCTCGCAACCGACGGCGGGGAAGGCACCGGTCCCCGCGGAGGCTCTGGCGGCGGAGCCTTCGTAGCGCCCCGGCGGCAGCGGAACCCCGCGGCCGACGGGACTGCGACCCCCAGGGACGTGGGGAACCGGCGCGACCGGCCACGACGGTCCGGCAGCCGGACACGCACCCGATCCCCGAACCGCCAAGGCCCCGGGCCGCCAGGGCCCCAAACCGCCAAGGCCCAGGACCGCAGACCCCGAACCGCAGGGCCCCGGACCCGCCCGCCCTACGCCACGAACGTCCTCGGCGCCTCGCCCGCCACCGTCGCCCCCGACTCCACCAGCCGGGCCGCGGCGGCGAGCCGTGCCGCCGCCTCGTCCGCCACCGCTCCCCCGACGGTGAACGGAAGCCGGACATAGCCCTCGAACGCGCCGTCGACGCCGAAGCGCGGGCCGGACGGGACACGCACGCCGGTCCGTTCGCCCGCTTCCGCGAGGCGGGACCCGGACAGGCCGCCCGCGCGCACCCACAGGGTCAGGCCGCCCCGGGGCACCTCGAACTCCCAGCCGGGCAGTTCCCGGCGCAGCGCGGCCACCAGGGCGTCCCGGTTCTCCCGGGCCTGCGCCCGGCGCAGCTCGACCGCCTGCTCCCAGCCGCCGGTGCTGAAGAGCCAGTTCACGGCCAGCTGCTCCAGCACCGGTGTGCCCAGGTCGGCGTAGGCCCGCGCGGCGACCAGGCTGCGGACGACGTCGGGCGCCGCCCGCACCCAGCCGATCCGCATCCCGGCCCAGAACGCCTTGCTGGCCGAGCCGACCGTGATCACCGTGGAGCCGGCCGGGTCGAAGCCGCACACCGGGCGGGGCATGCCGCCGTCCCGGAACTCCTCCTCAAGCCACAGCTCGCTCATCGTCTCGTCGGCGACCAGCACCGTGCCGGCCGCGCGGGCCGCGTCCACCAGCCGGCGCCGCTGGTCCTCGTCGGCGAGCGCGCCGGTGGGGTTGTGGAAGTCGGCGACCACGTAGGCGATCCGCGGCGCGGCCTCGCGCAGCACCTGGCGCCAGTGGTCCAGGTCCCAGCCGGACAGGCCCTCGGCCATGGCGACGGGCACGAGCCGGGCGCCCGCCTCGCGCATCAGCTGCAGGATGTTGGCGTAGGACGGGGACTCCACGGCGATCCGCTCGCCCCGGCCCGCGAAGAGGTGGCAGATGGCGTCGATGGCGCCCATCGCGCCGGTCGTCACCATGATCTGCTCCGGCATGGTGGGGATGCCGCGCGCGGTGTACCGCTCGGCGATCATCGAACGCAGCGCGGGCAGTCCGGCCGGGTAGTCGCCGTGGGTGTGGGCGTACGGCGGCAGTTCCTCCAGGGCGCCCTGCACGGCCCGGGTGAGCCACGGCTCGGGCGCCGGGAGCGAGGCGCAGCCGAGGTCGATCACCGAGCCCAGGGCCTCGGGCGGCAGGGGTTCCAGGCCGCGGGCGGGGATGGGGTTGCCAGCCGGTACGGCGGTCCAGCTCCCGGCGCCGCGCCGGGACTCCAGGAAGCCCTCACCGCGCAGCGCCTCGTAGGCCGCCGCGACGGTGGTGCGGCTGACGGACAGGGCCAGGGCCAGTTCGCGTTCCGCGGGCAGGCGCGCGGCCACCGGGACCCGGCCCTCCAGCACGAGCAGCCGGACGCCGTCGGCGAGGGCGCGATAGGCGGGGGGACGGCGGGTGCCGGGGCCGGCCGGGCGGTCCTGCTGGGAGTTGAGGAGCCGGGCGAGCTGCGCGGCCCCCACGGCCGAGGTCCACTGCGCCATGAAGATCAGTCCACCTTCCCCGAATTGGCCATGGATGACGATTCTTCCCAAGCCACAGAGTGTCATGCGTCAGGCCACAGCCACCACCCAGGGGGGTATGTCCATGTCCGCTCCCAGTCCATCCGCTCCCAGTCCATCCGCTCCCAGTCCATCCGCTCACGGCCGCCACCTCGGACGGCGGCTGGTCCAGCTGTACGCCGGGCTCACGCTGTACGGCGCGAGTTCCGCGCTGCTCGTGGCGGCGGGCCTGGGCCTGGAGCCGTGGAACGTGCTGCACCAGGGGCTCGCGGAGCTGACCGGGCTGAGCATCGGGGTGGTGTCGATCATCGTGGGCGCGGCGGTGCTGCTCCTGTGGATCCCGCTGCGCCAGCGCCCCGGTCTCGGCACGGTCTCCAACGTCTTCGTGGTCGGACTCGCCATGGACGGCACGCTCGCCCTGCTCCCGGACGCGCACGCCCTCACCGCCCGTGTCCCGTTGCTGCTCGCGGGGATCGTGCTGAACGGCGCGGCGACCGGCCTCTACATCGCGGCGCGCTTCGGGCCGGGCCCGCGCGACGGGCTGATGACGGGCCTGCACCGGCGCACCGGCCGGTCGATCCGGCTGATGCGGACGGCGGTGGAGGTCGCGGTGGTGGTCACCGGATTCGTCCTGGGCGGCACCATCGGGGTGGGCACCGTGCTCTACGCCGTGTCCATCGGACCGCTGGCGCAGGCCTTCCTGCGGGTGTTCGCCTTCCCGTCGGCACCGGCGGGCAGCACCGTCGTTGCCACGGCGACACCCGGGCGCGCGATACTGCGACCGTGAGCCTCACGACACCACGCCCGCGCCACCCCTTCCTGGACCACCAGGGGCCGATCGCCTTCGCCCACCGGGGCGGGGCGGCCGACGGGCTGGAGAACACCGTGGCCCAGTTCCGGCGCGCGGTGGAGCTGGGCTACCGCTACATCGAGACGGATGTGCACGCCACGGCGGACGGCCGGCTGGTCGCCTTCCACGACGCGACCCTGGACCGGGTCACCGACGGCGCGGGCCGGATCGCCGGCCTGCCCTGGGCGGACGTGCGGCACGCGCGCGTGGGCGGCCGTGAACCGGTGCCGCTGTTCGAGGAGCTGCTGGAGATCTTCCCCGAGGTGCGCTGGAACGTCGACGTCAAGGCGGAGCCCGCGCTGCGGCCCCTGCTGGAGCTGGTCGAGCGCACGGACGCCTGGGACCGGATCTGCGTGGGCTCCTTCTCCGAGGCACGCGTGCTGCGGGCCCAGCGGCTGGCGGGGCCCCGGCTGGCCACCTCGTTCGGCACGCGCGGAGTGCTGAGCCTGCGGCTGCGCTCGTGGGGGCTGCCGGCCGCGGTGCGCCGGTCGGCCGTGGCCGCGCAGGTGCCGGAGGCGCAGTCGGGCGTGCCCGTCGTCGACCACCGCTTCGTCCGCGCCGCCCATGCGCGCGGGCTCCAGGTGCACGTGTGGACGATCAACGAGGCGGAACGGATGCACCGGCTCCTGGACCTGGGGGTTGATGGCATCATGACCGATCACATCGACACGTTGCGCAAGGTGATGGAGGACCGCGGCGTCTGGGTCTGACCGCCCGGCAGCCTCGGCCCGGGCCTTCGCGGTTGAGCGGGGAAGCGAGGGCACGGGTGAGCACCGACACCGTGCGGGCGGGGGCGGCGGACGAGTCCGCCGGCCTCGGGCGCGAGCAGCGCGGCTGGTACGTCTACGACTGGGCGTGCTCGGTCTATTCGACGAGCGTCCTCACCGTCTTCCTCGGTCCGTACCTCACCTCGGTCGCCGAGCACGCGGCGGACGCCGACGGCTATGTGCACCCGCTGGGCGTCCCGGTCCGGGCCGGCTCCTTCTTCGCGTACTCGGTGTCCCTGTCGGTGGTCCTGGCCGTCGTCGTGATGCCCCTGGTGGGCAGCGCGGCCGACCGCACGGGCCGCAAGAAGCCGCTGCTCGCGGCGGCGGCGTACACCGGCGCGGCGGCGACCACCGGGATGTTCTTCCTGGACGGCGACCGGTACCTGCTCGGCGGGGTGCTGCTCGTCGTGGCCAACGCGGCGCAGTCCGTCGGGATGATGCTCTACAACTCCTATCTGCCGCAGATCGCGCCGCCCGAGCAGCGTGACGCGGTCTCCTCCCGGGGCTGGGCCTTCGGCTACGCGGCGGGCTCACTCGTCCTCGTCGCGAACCTGGTGCTGTACTCGGCGCACGACTCCTTCGGCCTCTCCGAGACCGCCGCCGTCCGGGTCTGCCTGGCCTCGGCGGGCCTGTGGTGGGGCGCCTTCACGCTCGTACCGCTGCGCCGGCTGCGCGACCGCCACGCGCGTGTGGGCCGGGCCACGGCACCGGGGCTGCGGCAGCTGGCCGCGACGGTCCGGGACATGCGCCGGCATCCGCTGACCCTGGCGTTCCTGCTGGCGTACCTCGTCTACAACGACGGCATCCAGACGGTGATCACCCAGGCCTCGGTCTACGGCTCCGAGGAGCTGGGTCTCGGCCAGTCGACGCTGATCGGGGCGGTGCTGCTGGTGCAGGTGCTGGCCGTGGCGGGGGCGCTGGCGATGGGCCGGCTGGCGCGGACGTACGGCGCGCAGCGGACGATCCTGGGCTCGCTGGTGGCGTGGACGCTCACGCTGGCGGCCGGCTGGTTCCTGCCCGCGCGGGCGCCGGTGTGGTTCTTCGTGCTGGCCGCCGGGATCGGCCTGGTCCTCGGCGGCAGCCAGGCGCTGTCCCGGTCGCTGTTCTCCCATCTGGTGCCCCCGGGCAAGGAGGCCGAGTACTTCTCGGCGTACGAGATGAGCGACCGCGGGATGAGCTGGCTCGGGCCGCTGCTGTTCGGCGTGACCTACCAGCTGACCGGCAGCTACCGGTCGGCGATCTTCTCACTGGTGGCCTTCTTCGTCGTCGGCTTCGTCCTGCTGGCGCGGGTCCCGGTTCGGCGTGCGATCTCCGAGGCGGGGAACCCGGTTCCGGAGAAGATCTAGCGCCGATTTAGCACTCGGCGTGAAAGGGCGGTAGTGTACGCGTTTGGCCTGCCAGGCGTACCGTTACTGCGCGTCAAAGATGCCGAAACGCTGGGTGACATCTGCTAGCAGATGTGACAAACCGGGCGCCTGTGGGTAGAACAAGGGGCGGCTACGACGGCGACGCATGACCCGGAACGGGACTCGGAACGGGAATCTTTACCGCCGACCGGACGTTGACCGGATGACGACGACAGCGACACCTGTCCTGTGGGCGACAAGCCCGGGAGGCACGATTCATGAGTGAGCGAGCTCTTCGCGGTACGCGCCTCGTGGTGACCAGCTACGAGACGGACCGCGGTATCGACCTGGCCCCGCGCCAGGCCGTGGAGTACGCATGCGAGAAGGGGCACCGCTTCGAGATGCCCTTCTCGGTCGAGGCGGAGATCCCGCCGGAGTGGGAGTGCAAGGTATGTGGTGCCCAGGCACTCCTCGTGGACGGCGACGGCCCTGAGGAGAAGAAGGCCAAGCCCGCGCGTACCCACTGGGACATGCTGATGGAGCGACGCACCCGTGAGGAACTCGAAGAGGTCCTTGAGGAGCGTCTGGCGGTGCTGCGCTCGGGGGCGATGAACATCGCGGTCCACCCCAGGGACAGCCGCAAGAGCGCGTAACGCGCATACAGCACAACGACCGAGGGCGCCGTACGTCTCCTACGTACGGCGCCCTCGGTCGTTGCCATTTCCGTGCGGGATGCTCAGCGCGTGAGCGGGGGCCTCTGCTCCCCCGGCTCGGGCCGGTCCTCCCTGATGACCTCGCCCTGCACCACCTTGCCGTCCGGCCGGTGGATGCGGACCTGCTGGAACGCGTCGCCCAGGCTGCCCGGGGCGGCCTTGCGCAGACTCCGCTCCAGGGCGTTCTCCGCCAAGCGGCTCACCGCCTTCTGGACCGGCGGCAGCAGCAGGAGCAGGCCCGCCGCGTCCGAGACCAGGCCCGGGATCATCAGCAGCAGGCCGCCGAGCATCATCAGGCCGTTGCCGCCGCCGCGCGCCGGTGAGCCGCCCCGCTGCACCGCCTCGTTCAGACTCTGGAAGGCACGGCGGCCCGCCCGCTTGATGACCACGGACCCCGCCACGAGGCCCGCGACCAGCAGCAGGAACACCGTGAGACCGCCCGCCGCGCCCGCGACCAGGGTCAGCAGCCAGATCTCCAGCACCAGCCACGCGGCGAGGCCCAGCGGCAGATACCTGCGCAGCCGGGAGCGCCGGCGGCGGGCGGTGTACGGAGAGGTCGGAGCGCCAGTCGTCATGGTCCCAGTGTGCCTGGGCACGCCTCAGCGCGGGATAAGGGGGTGATCGGCCGGCGCGGACCGGCCGACCGGCGCAGCCGCGAGCCGGCCGCTACGCCTGCTTGTCCCTGCCGGTGAGCTTGCCGAGCCGGTCCCCGACGCCCCAGGAGGTGACCCGCCACAGGGCCTCGACCACGATGTCCCGGCTCATCTTGGAGTCGCCCAGTTCCCGCTCGACGAAGGTGATGGGGACCTCGACGACGTGGTAGCCGGCCTTCACCGCGCGGCGGGCCAGGTCGACCTGGAAGCAGTAGCCCTGCGAGGCGACCTCGCCGAGGCCGAGGCCCTCCAGCGTCTCGCGACGGAAGGCCCGGAAGCCGCCGGTCACGTCCTTGATCGGCACGTCGAGCATGAGCCGCGAGTACGTGGAGCCGCCCCGCGAGAGGAACTCCCGGGACTTCGGCCAGTTCACCACCCGGCCGCCGGGCACCCAGCGGGAACCGAGGACCAGGTCGGCGCCCTTGAGCGCGGTGAGCAGCCGGGGCAGTTCCTCGGGCTGGTGGGAGCCGTCGGCATCCATCTCGATCAGCACGCCGTAGTCCCGCTCCAGGCCCCATCGGAAGCCCGCGAGGTAGGCGGCGCCGAGGCCCTCCTTGCCCTTGCGGTGCAGCACGTGGACGTGCTCGTCGTCGGCGGCCAGTTCGTCGGCGAGCTTGCCGGTGCCGTCGGGGCTGTTGTCGTCCGCGATCAGCACGTGCGCCTCGGGGACGGCCTTGCGCACCCGGCCGACGATGGACTTGATGTTCTCCGCCTCGTTGTAGGTCGGGATGATCACCAAGGCCGTGCCGAGCGGGCCGAACTGCCTCCCCTGGGCCTTGGCCGCGAGGGTCCCGTCGCCGTCGTTCACTGCTGCCCCTTCATGTCGTACGCAGGGGTCCACCATAGTGGCCGCGGCCTGGGAAGACGTGACAGCGCGTTCGTATGGTGGTGTCGGTTCCACAAGAGCGGGGTAAGAAGGACTTTTTCGGTACCTTCCCACCACGTGCTGAACACCTTCGTACCACGGCGGATGGGGGCCCGGCGCCCTTCGGTCCGACCCGGGACCCGCTGGCTGCGGGTCGACCGGAAGCCGTTGTCTACTGAACGCCCGGGCCCCACCCGGGTCACACCTGGCCGACCCGCGAGAACGTTCCCCTCGTCGGCGCGGGCGCTGAGCCTGGCTCCCAGTGACGGTGCCCCGGTGCGGCACACCGTCCCTGACCCAGCGGCGCTGCGACGAGTCGGCTGAACGTCCCCCGGTCGGGCGTCCGGTGGTGGACTCGGACGAACCTACCCGCCCCTGGCCGCCGACTGTCAACAGCCCTCTGAACTGCGCGGACGGCACCGGTGGCGCGGCCGGTGGGGAGGATGCGCAGGTGGGGCGGCGGGGCCCCGGCGGCCCGGGCCGCCCACGCCGCCCCGGGAGATCACTCGCCCGGCCGTACGAACACCGTCCGCCCGCCGACCACGGTCCGCAGGCAGACCGGCAGGTCACGGCCCGGAGTGAGGTCGGGCAGGCCGGGCGTGCCGGAGCGCGGATCGGTGGACCAGCGGGCGACCCGGTCGTCGGGGGCCTGCACGATCAGCTCGTCGGTCCGCCAGACGGCGTAGTCGGCGGGGGCGCCCGGGACCAGGACACCCGCGTCGTCGCGGCCGACGGCGCGCCAGCCGCCGCGCGTGTGCGCGGTGAAGGCGGCGCGGACGGAGATGCGGTGCTCGGGCGTGCGGTGGAAGGCGGCGGCACGGACCGTGCCCCAGGGGTCGAGCGGGGTGACCGGGCTGTCGGAGCCGAACGCGAGCGGTACACCGGAGCGGAGCAGGGCCGCGAACGGGTTGAGGGTGCGGGCCCGCTCCGCCCCCAGGCGCCGGGCGTACATGCCGTCCTCGCCACCCCACAGCGCGTCGAAGGCGGGCTGGACGGAGGCGATCAGGCCCAGCTCGGCGAAGCCGGCGACGGTGTCGGGGGTGAGCATCTCGGCGTGTTCGACGCGGTGCCGGGCGGCACGGATCCGGGCGAGGCCGACCTTCTCGGCGGCGGCGCGCACGCCCTCCACCACGGCCGCCACGGCGGCGTCGCCGATGGCGTGGAAGCCGGCCTGGAGGCCCGCCTCGGTGCAGGCCACGACGTGGGCGGCGACGGCGTCGGCGTCCAGGTAGGCGGTGCCGCTGTGGCCGGCGTCGGCGTACGGCTCGTGCAGGCAGGCGGTGTGCGAGCCGAGGGCGCCGTCGGCGAAGAGGTCGCCCGCGGCGCCGGTCGCACCCAGCTCGCGGGCCTTCGCGGTGTCCTCTTCCGCCCAGTAACCCACGACCCGGGGGCCCGGCACCTCGGTGGCGAGCCGCAGCAGGCCGGTGAAGTCGTCCTCGGAGGAGATCCGCGGGCCGCCGCACTCGTGCACGGTGCCGATGCCGAGGGAGGCCGCGTGCGCCAGGGCGGTGCGCTGGGCCTCGGCGCGCTGGGCGGGGGTGATGGCGGCGAGGGCGGCCTCACGGACGGCGTGGTGGGCGTCCTTGGTGAGCGGGCCGTCCTCGCGCGGGACGTCGGCGGCGACCAGGTCCAGCAGGGCGGTGCTGACGACCGCCGAGTGCACGTCGATGCGGGACAGGTACAGCGGGCGTCCGCCGGTGGCCTCGTCCAGCTCCGCGCGGGCCGGCGGCCGGCCGCCGGGCCAGCGGGCGGCGTCCCAGCCGTGCCCCAGCAGGACCCGGTCGTCGGGGCGGGCGGCGGCGAACTCGCGGACACGGGCGAGGGCGGCCTCCAGAGAGGGGGCGCCGGACAGGTCGAGACCGGTCAGGGCGAGGCCGGTGGCGGTGGTGTGCACATGGGCGTCGGTGAAGGCGGGGGTGACCAGGGCGCCGTCGAGATCGACCACCTCGTCCACGCCGTCGGCGAAGGCGTCGGCCGCGCCCTCGGAGCCGACCCAGGCGACATGGCCCGCCTCGACGACCATCGCCGTCGCGAAGGGGTCCGCGGGGCTGTGGACCTCGCCGCGGCGGAGCAGGACGGTCTCGGGGGGCTCGGCGGTGCGGTTGCTCATGGCCGACAGTTTCTCCCGGCGCCGGGAGAGAGGCGCACTCGGGGCGCCCACAAGGCACCCGGCGCGGTCGGCGCGGCGACTGTCAGATCTTCGGCGGCCGGGCCTCGTACGGTGTCGAGAGGACCACCGTCGTCCGCGTCGAGACCCCCGCCAGCGAGCGCAGCCGGGCCAGCAGCTCCTCCAGTTCGTGCGGGGTGGACACGCGCACTTTGAGGATGTAGTTCTCGTCGCCCGCCACGCTGTGGCACGCCTCGATCTCGGGGACCCCGGCGAGGCGGTCGGCGATGTCGTCGGGGGCGCTGGGGTCGAACGGCTTCACCGAGATGAACGCGGTGAGCGGCAGCCCGACGGCCTCGGGGTCGACCACCGCGGCGTAGCCGCGGATGACGCCACGCTGCTCCAGCCTGCGCACCCGCTGGTGCACGGCCGACGTGGACAGGCCCGTGGCCTTGCCCAGGTCTGTGTAGCTCATCCGCCCGTCCTTGACGAGCAGCTGCACGATCTGACGGTCCAGCTCCTCCATGGCGCCAAAACCTACAGTGCGCTTGATCTCCTCGGATACCTCAGAGGTGCAGGTCATTGCCTGTTCGGCAGAAAATGCACCGGGACGGGCACCTGCACACGGCATGTGACGAAGACCACACGTCTCGAACACAGGCTCCGTGATGTTCTCGTGATTACCGCCGAGAGCGGACGGGAAGTGCTTGCTGTGGTCGAGGCCGCAGCGCCTTCACGGCCCAGCCTTAGGGGGAGAATCCCATGCAGAGTACCCATCGCCCTGGTCGTTCCGCGTCCACGCACCGGCAGTCGGTCGCCGAACCCGAGCCGGAGGGCGTCGAACCCGACGCCTTCGAAGACGATCTGGACGCCTACGACACCTTCGAGATGTACCGGGTGATCTGCCCGGACTGCGCGCAGCCGATCGCGCTGCTGGCGGACGAGGAGGTGCTGCCGGAGCACGCGCTGTGCGCCTCGCCGTGGAACCCGTTCGGGCTCACGGTGTGCGCGGGCACGGGCCGTGCGGCGGCCGACGCCCGCCCCGCGGACGAGTCCTTCGAGCCGCAGGAGCAGGACACCGCCCTGCTGCTCACGCTTCCCCAGGGCCTGAACTGGCGGACGCAGCCCTTCTCGCACGTCGGCGGCCCGGGCTCGCGCCCGATGCGCGTGCCGTCGATGCGCCGCCAGGCCGCCTGAGCCGGCTCACCCCGCCCACGCGTACGCGCCTTGCCGGGCACACCGGCCGCCGTGGCGCGGGATCAGCGTGTCCGAGACCACGGAAACGGCGACCTCCCCCGCGCACGCCCACCGGCAGGCGACGCCCCGCATGACGATCGCGTGCCGCCGGGCGGTGCACTGGAGTCGCCGTCTCCAGGCGCTCGCGCCCGACGTCACTTCCCGGGGGCGGATCGCCCTCGCGGCGGTACGGCATGACGCCCGGCGGGGCGCATCCGTGCTCGGGGTGCTCGTCGAGCGGTACGGGAAGGCCGACGGTCACAATTGAACCTGCATGACGAGGAGTTGACGACGCGTCAGCCGCCTCGCGGGTGCCTGGGGAGGGACCCGGACGGGGATGAACAGAAGCTCGATTCCGTGGGGAGGTGACCTGTCCGGCCGTCGGCGCGTTCCCCTGGTATGACCCCCACGTACTCGGCACCCGGGCGTCAGCGCCGTATCTTCGTCCCGCGCCCCGGAGAATCGGTTCCGCCGGCCGCGCCGCCGGACCCGCCCATCTACCGCGACCTCATGCGGACCTGGGCCGACCGCGGCCGTACCCTGCCCGGCCGCCATGACCCGGAGTGGGTCAGGCTGGCGGCCCCGACGGTGCTCACGGGCCAGTTCAGCGACCTTCTGGCCCCGCCACGTGACGGGCGATGACCATCCGCTGGATCTGGTTGGTGCCCTCGACGATCTGCAGGACCTTGGCCTCGCGCATATAGCGCTCGGCCGGGAAGTCGGCGGTGTAGCCGTAGCCGCCCATGATCTGCACCGCGTCCGTGGTGACCTTCATGGCGGTGTCGGTGCAGTGCAGCTTGGCCATCGCGGCCTGCTTGGCGAACGGCCTGCCCGCGTCCCGCAGCCGGGCGGCGGCGAGATACAGCGCGCGGCCCGCCTCGATCTGCGTGGCCATGTCGGCGATCATGAAACGCAGGCCCTGGAAGTCGGCGACGGGCCGGCCGAACTGGCGGCGCTGGGTGGCGTAGCGCACCGCCTCGTCCAGTGCGGCCTGGGCGAGGCCGATGGCGCAGGCCGCGATGCCGAGCCGGCCCGAGTCGAGCGCCGCCAGGGCGATGGAGAAGCCCTGGCCCTCCTCGCCGATGCGCCGGTCGTCCGGGACGCGGACGCCGTCGAGGTGCACCTGCGCGGTGGGTGAGCCCTTCAGGCCCATCTTCTTCTCCGGTGCGGCACCGCTCAGGCCGGGGGCGTCGCCGGGCACGAGGAAGGCGGTGATCCCGCGCGGGCCGTCCTCCCCGGTGCGGGCCATCACGGTGTAGAAATCGGCGATGCCGCCGTGCGTGATCCATGCCTTGGTGCCGTCGATCACCCAGCGGTCGCCCTCCCGGACGGCCTTGGTGCGCAGGGAGGCGGCGTCCGAACCGGAGGACGGCTCGGACAGGCAGTACGCGCCGAGCAGGCCGCCGCCCAGCATCGCGGGCAGGTGCTCGACCTGCTGCTGCTTGGTGCCGTAGGTGGCGAGGGCGTAGGAGGCGAGGGTGTGGACGCTGACGCCGAGGCCGACGGTGAGCCGGGCCGCGGCCAGCTCCTCCAGGACCTGGAGATAGACCTCGTAGGGCTGGTCGCCGCCGCCGTACTCCGAGGGGTACGGCAGGCCCAGCAGGCCTGATTCGGAGAGCAGAGTGAAGATCTCGCGCGGGAAGCGTCCCGCGTCCTCCTCCTCGGCGGCCCTGGGCGCGATCTCGCGCTGGGCGATCTCCCGGACGAGGGCGAGCAGATCCCTCGCCTCTTCCGTCGGCAGTTGACGCTCCACCGGCTGCGGGTCGCGGTCGGACATGGCGTCGGGCTCCTCCCTGTTCGGGCACCGGCGGTCCGGCCCGGGGTGGGGGGCGGCTCCGCCTGGTATCGCGCTTCGCCGAAGGCGCCCGCTCCCGGGTCTCGGAAGCTGCTGACCAGCGGCATGCGCAGTGAGTATGCCCGATCAGCGACCTCCCGTCACCAGTTAACGACCGCTTACTTCAGGAGTCCAGTCGGAGCTGTGCGCAGCGGCGATATTGGTCCGAACCATTGACCTACTGGTCTAGTCCTCCTAGGGTGCATGACCAACGCTTTACCGCGTTCATGCCAATCGGCGCGCGTTCCCCTCTCCCCCACGAGGAGACACCCGAATGCACACTCCCCACCGCTCCCTCGTCCGGGCCCTCGTCTCGGCCGCGTGTACCGCCGCCCTCGGCGCCGGCCTGCTGGCCGGGACGGGCACGGCGACCGCGGCGGCCCCGAGCGCCCCGCGGCCGGCGGCCGGCTCCAAGGTCGTCGGCTACTTCACCGAATGGGGCACCTACGACCGCAAGTACTACGTCAAGAACGTCGAGACCTCCGGCTCCGCCGCCAAGCTGACCCACATCAACTACGCCTTCGGCAACGTCACCGGCGGCAAGTGCGCCATGGGCGACTCCTACGCGGCCACGGACCGGGCCTACACCGCCGCCGAGTCCGTCGACGGCGTCGCCGACACCTGGGACCAGCCGCTGCGCGGCAACTTCAACCAGCTGCTGAAGCTGAAGAAGAAGCACCCCGGTCTGAAGGTCCTGTGGTCCTTCGGCGGCTGGACCTGGTCCGGCGGCTTCGGCGAGGCCGCGAAGAACCCGGCCGCGTTCGCCCAGTCCTGCTACGACCTGGTGAAGAACTCCAAGTGGGCGGGGGTCTTCGACGGCATCGACATCGACTGGGAGTACCCGAACGCCTGCGGCAACACCTGTGACACGAGCGGACGCGAGGCGTTCAAGAACCTGATGGCGGCCCTGCGGTCGAAGTTCGGCTCCGGGAACCTGGTGACCGCGGCGATCACCGCGGACGCCACCAGCGGCGGCAAGATCGACGCGGCGAACTACGCCGGCGCCGCCCAGTACGTCGACTGGTACAACCCGATGACGTACGACTACTTCGGCGCCTGGGACGCGACCGGCCCGACCGCCCCGCACTCCCCGCTGAACTCCTACTCGGGCATCCCCAAGGCGAACTACTACACGTCGGCGACGATCGCCAAGCTCAGGGGCCTCGGCATCCCGGCCTCGAAGCTGCTCCTCGGCATCGGCTTCTACGGGCGCGGCTGGACCGGCGTCACGCAGGCGGCCCCCGGCGGTACGGCCACGGGCCCGGCGGCCGGGACGTACGAGCAGGGCATCGACGACTACAAGGTGCTCAAGACCAAGTGCCCGGCGACCGGGACCGTGGGCGGCACCGCCTACGCCAAGTGCGGCAGCGACTGGTGGAGTTACGACACCCCGGCCACCATCGCCACGAAGATGACGTACAAGAACCAGCAGGGCCTCGGCGGCACCTTCTTCTGGGAGCTGAGCGGCGACACCGCGAACGGTGAGCTGATCAAGGCGATCAACTGACGGTTCCTCCCGGATCAGCCGTCCCGGCGGGCGGGCGGCGGGGCCGGGTGGGCGGGGTCCAGCTCCTCGATGGCGCGCAGGACCCCGCCCAGCGTCTTCACCAGCAGCTCGCACATGGTCTCGCGGGACAGCCGGGGGCGGCTGATCCAGTCCAGGGTGGCGCCCTCCACGCTGCACACCCAGGACAGCAGACCCATCCGGGCCACCGGGGAGATGCCGGCGCGGCCATAGGCCCCCTCGGCGATCGTGGTGACGATCGCCTCGCGCACGCCGTCCCGGATCGCCTGCACCTCGGTGTCGAAGCCGACGCCGCCGCTGACGATGGTGCGGTAGGCGGCCTGATGGTGCTCGGCGTAGCGCAGATAGCCGTCGATCGTGCGGTGCACACGGTCCACGGCGGGCAGCTGCACCCCGCCGGCGGCGGAGGTGACCAGGTCGGCGACGGAGTCCTCGATGATCGCCAGGTAGTAGCCGCGCTTGGACCGGAAGTAGTAGTAGATCAGGCCCTTGGCCACCTGCGCCTGGCGGGCGATGTCGTCCATGGACAACGCGTCGTAGGACGTGTCGGCGAACAACTTCCGCCCGATGGCGATGAGTTCGGCGCGGCGCGCCACGGAGCGCTCGGTGCCGCGCGGACGGACGACGGCACGCTGCTGCGGCATGTTCAAGACCGGCCCTGATCTGGGTACGACGGGACAGCCGCAGTATGTCAGAACAAGTCGCGCGCCTGAGCGGCCCGTTCAGAGGCAGGCGCGCGTCGGTTCAGAGCAGGCCGAGCTGGGTCACCAGCATCGCGAACACCGCGACGAGGACCCAGCCCAGGATGTGCTCGACGATCTTCGGGCCGTCTTCCTGCGGGCCGCCGGTGACGGCGCGGGTGGCGGTGGCCGGGTGTGCGGTCATGGTGTTACTCGCAGAGGTCGGACGTATACGGCGGAATCCCCCCACCCATCCGTCCACCATGCCACCCGCGACGGCGTTCGCGGCGATGAGCTTGGTCACACGCCGCGCCCGCCGGACCTCAGTACACGCCCACCGCGGCGAGCGCCTTGCGCTGGTGCGGGGTCGGGTGGGCCGGGAAGTAGAGGTAGCAGACCCCTCCGGTGCCGGAGACGACCTTGCCGGAGGCGTTGTACCGCTTGGTCCTGAGCCAGATGTTCTCCCACTCGCGCCGCTTGTAGACGCGCCGCACCGCCTCGTCGCTCGGCGAGGCGGGGTCGTTGGCGATCACGTCCCCGTCCGCGGTGAAGCCGATGACGGTCATCAGATGGCCGGAGGTGCCGTAACCGGCCCCCGTCAGCTCCTCCTTGAGGAACGACTGGGACGTTATGGCCGGGATGCCGGCCGCGATCAGCGTCTCCAGGTCGGCGAGGGAGGCGAGCCGGGTGACCACGCCCTGCAGACCGTCGAAGGTGGCCGCGTAGGCGGCGTTGAACGGCCAGTTGCCACAGCCCTGGTACTGGTGGTCGTAGGTGAACCGGGCCGCGTGGCAGACCTGCGGGTCGGCGTAGGACGGGTCGACCCAGGACAGCTGCTCGGGCGTGAGCCGGCCGCCCCAGTACTCGATGATCATCTGTGAGGAGGTGGGGCTGCACCAGGCCTCGCCGCCGTTGTCGTACTCGGGGTACTGGCCCTTGTGGATCTCCTGCGAGTAGCGCGGGACGGCCAGTTCCTGGGCGAGTCCGGGGGTGGAGGCCGGCACGGTGAAGCGGTCGGGGATGTCGGAGCCCATGGCGCCGAGCCGCCAGACCGTCGGGGTCAGGTGCGTGCCGGGCCGGCGGTACAGGGTGAGGCGCAGCCGGTACGACGTCAGGCGCAGACCGGTGCTCGCGTCGTCGATGGCGAAGGTGTCCGTCCAGATCGTGCTCTTGCCGTCGGTCTGGTCGTCCACCGAGGTGCGCTTGATGTCCTGGTCGCCGGCGGCCCAGCGGCCCATCACGTACCAGGGTGTCTCGGTGCCGTCGGAGTACGTGCCGTGCAGCTCGACCTGGAGCCAGGTGCCGGCGGGGGTGTGCGCGTTCCAGGAGGCGATGACCTCGGTCGCGGGCACGGTGAGCCGGTGCACCGGGGAGGTCCAGGTGGCGTACTCCCAGGTGGCGGTGGTCCCGGTGTGCGGGTCGGTGTAGTCGGTACGGCCGGCGGGGGCGCCGATGACGACGCCGGGGCGGCTGCCGGAGACGGGCCGGGCGCCCTGGGCGGTGCCGCAGCGCCAGTCGCGGAACGTGGTCCAGCAGTGGTAGTCGATCGGGCGGGCCTGCGCCTGGCCGGGGTCGTCGGTGTCGGCGGGTCGCGGTGCGGCGGCAGCGGGGGCCGCTGTGCCGGTCACCGCCGCGGCGACGGCCACGGCCAGAACGGTTCTGCGGGACGGCTGTTGGGCTCTGCTCATGGGCGCGATGACCCCCAGGGTGTCCGAGACGGGCTGATCCGGTCCGGTAACTATGAAGCAGGCCGGATCTCGCTGCCAGCACTTCGGCGCATGCCGCCGTACGAATATTGGCCTGGACCACTGGCGGGGTGCCGGAAGGGGCGCGGGACCGTACCGCTGTGCGGCTCCCTCGCGCGGGCTCGACCAGCCCACGCGCCCGCGCCCCCGCGCGCTCAGACGAGGTCCATCGCGGCGACCTCGTCCGGGCGACCGTAGCTGACCGGTCCCTGGAAGCGGCGGCGGGCCGTGGCGAACCACCACACCGTCGCCACCAGCAGGACGACGGCGAGCGCGATCGGCGCGTAGTTGAAGGAGCCGACGGTGATCGGGGAGGCCTGCGGCAGCATGAACAGGACACTGCTGAGCAGGATCCAGGTCACCGCGAGCCAGCCGATCGGCCTGCCCCAGCGCCCCAGGTGCCAGGGACCGGGCCGGAACTCGTCGCCGAGCCGCAGCCGCAGGAAGATCGGCACGGCGTAGGCCAGGAAGAGGCCGACCACGTTGACGCTGACGATGGCGGTGAACGCCGTGTGTGACCACCAGCCCGGCACCACCAGGGCCAGCGAGCAGCCGACCGCGAGCCAGACCGCCTTCACCGGCGTGCGGGTGCGCAGCGAGACCGAGTGCCACCAGCGGGAGCCGGGCATGGCGCCGTCCCGCGAGAAGGCGAAGATCTGCCGGGTGTTGCTGGTGAGGTTGGCCAGACCGCAGAAGAGCATCGCGCCGATGACGATGAGCAGCATCACCTTGGCGGTGGGCAGGCCGAGGCCGTCGATGAGGATCTGCACGGGCGGCGCGGCGGCGCCGGCCACCTTGGCGTAGTCGCCGATGCTGTAGACCAGTGCCAGCATCAGGATCAGGCCGGTGACCGCGGAATAGCCGATGGCGCGGGTGATGCCCTTCGGTGCGCTGACCGTCGCGTGGACCGTTTCCTCGGACATGTGGAAGCTGCCGTCGAACCCGGTGAAGGTCCAGCTCGTGACCAGCAGGCCGAGCATGCCGCCGTAAAGCCCGCTCGTGAAGCCGGTGTTGTTCTCGAAATGGGTGACGAAGGAGGCGTGCTGGTGATGATCGGGCATCACGGTGAGTGCGCCCACGATCACGACGAGTCCGATCAGCAGCCACCACACGGAAATGCGGTTCAGTACGGCGACAAGCTGGACGGTGTAGGTGTTGGCGAGCCCCTGGAGCACGATGATCAGGGCCGTGACGAGGACCGTCTGGTGCGCGGTCGGCTGGTAGGAGGGCCACTGCAACTGCACGAACACCTGGATGAAGGTGGCGGCGGCATAGCCGGTGGCGGCGGTGCCACCGATCTGGCCGACGAAGTTCAGCCAGCCCGTGAACCACGACCAGGCGCCTTTGTGCCGCTTGGCGAGTTTGCCGGCGGAGAAATACAGGGCACCGCTCGTCGGATAGGCGGAGGCGACTTCCGCCATGGCCGCGCCGATGAGCAGCACCATGAGCGAGACGCCGATCCAGCCGAACACAAGAAGCGGGGGCCGCCCGCGTTCATGCCGAATCCGAAGGACGAGAAGATACCCGAGAGGATATTGATGATGGTGAACGAGATCGCGAAATTGTCGAACGCCTGGAAGCGCCGGGTGAGTTTCCGCGGATAACCCATCGCGTGCAGGGTGGCGTCGTCGTCGAGCACGACGGAGTCCGCCGCGCGGGCGCGGGCCCGGGGAGTCGACATCCGTTCCGACACAGATCGGCCTTTCTCTGGATGGGGGGTTGGGGGACGAGCGGGTCAGGCGGGCCCGGGGACGGGCAGCCCGCAGGCGCGCCGCGCCCGGGAGAGCTGCTCGGCGGGGTCGCCGAAGGCGCTCCACGGCATGCGCGAGGCGTACGGGCCCATCGCCGTGAAGACCGCCCGGGCCTCGAACGCGCGCTGGCCCATGACCAGCGCGTGCGCGAGGTAGGCCAGGTCGAGCACGGGGGTGAAGCGGTAACCGGCCACGGTGGGCAGCCAGTGCTGGTAGATCGCCAGTGCGGTGGAGCGCCACTGGGGCTGCTCCCAGACCCGGTCGGCGAGGAGCTGGGTGGGGTTGTAGCTCTCCACCAGGGCCACCAGGGGCAGCAGCCGGAGGGCGGAGTCGGTGGGCGCCCGCTGGCTGAGGAAGGCGGCCACGTCCCAGGCCGCGGTGACCGAGCCGCCGTACCGCGTGAAGAAGCAGGACAGGAAGCGGTGGTGGGCCTCGCGGTGCCAGGGGTCCAGGGACAGGATGTGCGCGAACAGCCGCCAGGGGCCGGGCGGGGCGGTGAGCAGGCCTTGCGGGGCCGGGTCGCGGAGCCGGTGCAGCCGGGCCATGGCGAGCCGGGCGACCCAGGGGGTGGGGTCGGCGGGGGCCGCCTCGGCGGCCCGGTCGCAGGCGGTCAGCGCTATCCGCTCCAGCGCCTCGGCACGCTCGTCACGGGCGTCGGCGGCCCGCAGGGCGCGCTGCACCGCGACCCGTGCCCACATGAGCGCGGCCTCGGGGGTCGGCTCCTCGGCGAGCCAGCGTTCGACCAGGTCGGTGCCGGCCGCCTCGGAGGCGAGGACCAGCGAGCGGTGGGCGCGCAGGGCGAAGTCGGAACGCGTCTCGGCGAGCGCCTCGTGGGCGTACCGGTGACGTCCGGCGCGCACATCGACGCATACGCTCGCCAGGACCCGGTCGTCGGCCGCCGGGTGCCATACATAGTGCCCTTCGAATAATTCCGCGGCCATGGTCCCCCTGCCGGTCCCCGTTCGACGCATCACGTTGCGCAGAAGGCACCTTACTCAGCGTGGGGCACACCTGGAACGCCGAATTCGACATATCGGTCAGGGGATTCGGACTGTTTATCGGTAGCCATTGACTGGTCGCCAGCCGATGGTTCAACGCGTGACAACCACTGGGCGCTTGATCCCTACTGACAGATGACCGCCACTAGACTGTTTCACGGAAAACCCACAACGCGGACCTCATGCCCCACACACTGCACGACACCCCGGGAATCACCATTCACGACCTCGCCGCCCGGCTGCCCGGGCTCCCGCCCTCACTGGGACCGGTCCGGCTGATCGCCGTCGACGGCCACGCCGGCTCGGGAAAGTCCACCTTCGCCGGGCGGCTGGCGCACGCACTGGGCGGGGCTCCGGTGCTCCACCTCGACGACATCGCCAGCCACGAGCGGCTCTTCTCGTGGACCGACCGGATCATGACGCAGGTGATCGAGCCCCTGACACGCGGCGAGAGCGCGCACTACACCCCTTACGACTGGCGGGCCCGCGCCTTCGGCGCCCCGCGCCCGCTGCCGGCGGCACCCGTCGTGCTGATCGAGGGCGTCGGCGCCGGCCGCCGCGCCCTGCGGCCGTACCTGGCCCGGCTGCTGTGGATGGAGGTGCCCCGGGAGGAGTCCTGGGCGCGCGGTCGGCGACGGGACGGCGCGGAGCAACGGGAGTTCTGGGACGGCTGGGTCGCGGCGGAGCGCGCGCACTTCGCCGAGGACCCCTCGCGCCCCCATGCCGATCTGCTGGTGCTCCAGCGACCCGAGGGATATGAGGTGCTGCCGGGACCGGCGAGGACCCCCGAAGTCGGACCGGATGTGACGCTGGGTGACGGACCGTCCCGGATGTGGTGAAGTCGTGAAGAGCCTTGCGGGACAACTTCTCCCGGTGCCTCAACTACGCTTGACCGGGGGGCCGTACAGGTCTTACGTTCTCAATGTGCGGCTTTCGGAGTCGCCCGTCGACGCGAAGCCCCCGGTTGTTCCCCCGTGACCGGGGGCTTCGTTCTGCCCGCCAAGGGGTGTTTCCAGGCGCCCCGCGCACCCGCGCTCTCACCCTCGGTCACGAAACGCCGTGCGCCCCGTCTGCTCCCACCTCGTCGAACGCCCCGTGCGGCACCCTTCGGCACGCGGAGGTACCGCGGGTACGATGCCCTCGGTGCGACCTTCGAGCGGCTGCCTCGCGCACTGCAACTCCGGTCCGCGGCACAGCGGTTCGACCGCGGCGGCCGTCGGGCGACTGCCCGGTGGTGAACCACGGGGACACGGTCTGTGGGGGGACGTGATGGACTTCGGCACGCAGGGCCCCGAGGCCCCGGCCGACCTCGCCTGGCTGCGGGGGGTGGACGCCTACACGATGGGCGCCTACCCGCAGGCGGAGGAGGAGTTCCGCACCGCGGTGCGGATGGACCCGGGCATGGCGGACGCCTGGCTCGGGCTGCACGCGCTCCGGGTCGACACGACCACCGCGCTGCTGCGGATGTTCCGGCACCGCGACCGCTTCGGCGAACAGCGCGCCCGGCACCGCCGCAGCCTCAACTCCTGGTACTGGCTGGGCTGGTGGGTGCAGCCGGTGCTGGAGAGCCCACGCGATCTGCTGCTGGCGCACGCCTCCCACTGGCTGGACGGCCGGCACGTGCCCGAGCTGGACCGCGCCCTCGCCGGGCTGCCCCCGGTGGACGCCGACCCGCAGGTCCGCTTCCTGCACGCCTGCCGCGCCTATCTGGTCAAGGACTGGGAACAACTGGTCCGGCACACCGATCCGCTGCTGGACGACTCCCTGCTCGGCATCGAGGCCGGCCTGTTCGGCGGCATGGCCCGGGTCCGGCTGGAGATGTACGGCCAGGCCGAGCCGCTGCTGTCGACGGCGCTGATGCGGTGCCGCAGCGAGCAGCCGCAGCGCAAGGAGCTGCGCTACTGGCTGGCGAGGGCGCACGAGGGAACGGGACGCTCGGCCGCCGCTCTCCCCCTGTACCGCGCGGTGCACCGGGTCGACCCGGCCTTCATGGACACCTCCGCCCGGCTCGCCGCGATCTCCGAGGGCGACGGGTACGACGAGACGGTCGACTACGCCGCGATCACGCTGAGCGGCGCGGGGCAGGACGTGGTGGACGGGCCGGACGGGTTCGATCCGCTGTTCGGCACGGAGGGCCGGGACCTGCGGCTGCCGGAGCCCGATCTGCCGACCGGGCCGCTGCCTTCGGTGGCCGATCCCTCGGTGCGGGCCAGGGCCGGGGTGGCCGCCGCGCCGATCCCGGCCGGGCCCACCGACCCGGCGTTACTGGAGGAGGCGCTCGCCGAACTGGAGCGCATGGTGGGGCTCGAACCGGTCAAGCGCCAGGTCAAGGCGCTGTCCGCGCAGTTGAACATGGCGCGGCTGCGGGCCGGGCAGGGGCTGCCGGTCCAGCCGCCCAAACGGCACTTCGTCTTCTCCGGCCCGTCCGGCACGGGCAAGACCACGGTCGCGCGGATTCTCGGCCGGGTGTTCTACGCGCTGGGGCTGCTGGGCGGGGACCACCTCGTGGAGGCCCAGCGCGCCGACCTGGTCGGCGAGTACCTGGGGCAGACGGCCGTGAAGGCCAACGAGCTGATCGACTCCGCGATCGGCGGGGTGCTGTTCGTGGACGAGGCCTACTCGCTGTCGAACTCCGGGTACGGCAAGGGCGACGCGTACGGCGACGAGGCCTTGCAGGTACTGCTGAAGCGGGCCGAGGACAACCGGGACCACCTGGTGGTGATCCTGGCCGGCTACCCGGAGGGCATGGACCGCCTGCTCGCCGCCAACCCCGGGCTGTCGTCCCGCTTCACCACCCGGGTGGACTTCCCCTCCTACCGGCCGCTGGAGCTGACCGAGATCGGCAAGGTGCTCGCGGCGGAGAACGGGGACCTGTGGGACGAGGAGGCGCTGGACGAGCTGCGGTCCATCGCCGGGCACGTCGTCGACCAAGGGTGGATCGACGAACTGGGGAACGGGCGGTTCCTGCGGACGCTGTACGAGAAGAGCTGCGCCTACCGGGACCTGCGGTTGTCGGCGTACGCCGGTGCGCTCACCCGGGACGACCTGGCGACGCTCCGGCTGCCGGACCTCATGCAGGCCTACGGTGAGGTGCTGTCAGGGCGGGCGCCCCAGGATCCGTCGGGTATGTGAGACACCCCTGTGAGGGGCGCGGGGAGCTGCGCGACCGGCCCGCCACCGGCCGGCGGCCGCACAGCTCCGCGTCACCGCCCGGCTAGCCGGCGAGCGCGCCCTCGGGCTCCCCGCTCACCCGGGGCTCCGGCATCTCCCGGTGCGCGGGGTCCCGGACCTCGCCCACCAGCATCTCCAGCACGTCCTCCAGGGCCACCAGCCCCAGCACCCTGCCGGTCGCGTCCGCCACCTGGGCCAGGTGCGTGGCCGCCCGGCGCATCACCGTCAGCGCGTCGTCCAGCGGCAGCTCGGCCCGGAGCGTGGCCATCGGGCGCCACACGTGCTGCGGGACGGCCCGGTCGGAGTCCTCCAGGTCGAGGACGTCCTTCACGTGCACGTACCCCATGAAGGGGCCCTTCTCGCCGGCCGCGACCGGGAAGCGGGAGTAGCCCGTGCGGGCGGTCAGCTCCACGATCTCGCCCGGGGTGACCGCCGGGGTCACCGTGACCAGGGCCTCCCGGCGCAGCAGGACGTCCGTCACCGGGCGCGAGCCCAGCTCCAGGGCGTCCTCCAGGCGCTCCTGCTCCTCCGGGTCGAGGAGTCCGGCCTGACCGGAGTCCTCCAGGAGCCGGTTGAGCTGCTCGGTGGTGACGACGGCCTCGACCTCGTCCTTCGGCTCCACCCGGAACAGCCGCAGGATGCCCTGGGCGCAGGCGCCGAGGGACACCGTGATCGGCTTGCAGAGGCGGGCGAACCAGACCAGGCCCGGACTGAGCCACAGCGCGGCCTTCTCCGGGGCGGCCATCGCGAGGTTCTTCGGGACCATCTCGCCGATGACGAGGTGGAAGAAGACCACGGCGGCCAGCGCGATGACGTAGCCCAGCGGGTGGATCATGCCGTGCGGGAGGTGGATCCACTCGAACACCGGCTCCAGCAGGTGCGCCACCGTGGGCTCGGCGACCGCGCCGAGCGTCAGCGAGCAGACGGTGATTCCGAACTGGGCGGCGGCCATCATCTGCGGCAGGTGTTCGAGGCCGTACAGCACCTGCCGGGCCCGGGCGGTGCCGAGCGGTTCGATCTGGCTGCGGCGGACGGAGACGAGCGCGAACTCGGCGCCGACGAAGAAACCGTTGGCGAGCACGAGCAGCGCCGCGAAGACCAGTTGGAGGACGCTCATCGGGCGGCCTCCATCACGTTCACCGCCGGGGCCGTCCTGACCAGGCGGACCCGTTCGGCGCGGTAGTGGCCGACCTGGCGGACCGAGAGCCGCCAGCCGGGCAGCTCGGCCCGGTCGCCAGGGGCCGGAATCCGGCCGAGCAGGTCGGCGACCAGGCCGGCGACGGTCTCGTACGGCCCCTCGGGCACGTCGAGGCCTATGCGCTGGAGGATGTCGACGCGGCAGCTTCCGTCCACGTCCCAGGCGGGCCTGCCGTCCTCGGGCGGGGCGGGGGCCAGCTCGGGCACGTCCTTGGCGTCGTGCTCGTCGCGGACCTCGCCGACCAGCTCCTCGACGATGTCCTCCAGGGTGACCACGCCGGCCGTGCCGCCGTACTCGTCCACGACGACCGCGATGGGCTGCTCACTGCGCAGCCGGGCGAGCAGGGGCTGGACCGGCAGGGTCTCGGGGACCAGGAGCGCCTTGCGGGCGATCCGGCTGACCGGCGTGCGCAGCCGGTCGTGCACGGGGACCGCCAGCGCGTCCTTGAGGTGGGCCATGCCGACGATCTCGTCGATCTTCTCCCGGTAGACGGGGAAGCGGGACAGGCCCGTGGCCCGGGTGAGGTTGACGACGTCCTCGGCGGTGGCCGAGTCCTGCAGCGCGCTCACCTTCACGCGCGGGGTCATGACGTGCTGAGCGGTCAGCTCGCCCAGGGACAGGGTGCGGACGAACAGGTCGGCCGTGTCCTGCTCCAGGGCCCCGGCCTGGGCGGAGTGCCGGGCCAGGGAGACGAGTTCACCGGGGGTGCGGGCGGAGGCCAGCTCGTCGGCGGGTTCGACGCCGAGGGCGCGGACCAGCCGGTTGGCGACCGTGTTCAGCGCCGAGATCACCGGGCGGAACAGGCGGGCGAAGCGGTGCTGGGGGCCGGCGACGAAGCGCGCGACCTGCAGCGGCCGGGACACCGCCCAGTTCTTGGGCACGAGTTCGCCGATCACCATCTGGATCGCGGAGGCCAGCAGCATGCCGACGACCACGGCGACGCCGGAGGCGGCACCCTCGGGGATGCCGAGGGCGGCGAACGGGCCGCGCAGCAGCTCGGCCAGGGCCGGTTCGGCGAGCATGCCGACGACCAGGGAGGTGATGGTGATGCCGAGCTGGGTGCCGGAGAGCTGGAAGGACAGCTCCTTCAGCGACTCCACGACCGTACGGGCGCGGGTGTCGCCGTCGGCGGCGGCCTGCTCGGCCTCCGGGCGCTCGACGGTCACCAGGCCGAACTCGGCCGCCACGAAGAAACCGTTGGCGAGAATCAGCAGGAACGCCGCTCCGAGGAGCAGCAGGGGGATGGTCACGCTGCCACCGCCTTCCCGCTGAGTCGGGCAGGGGTGGCGCAGGTACTACAGGACGATCCGTCCATCGCCGGAGGGAGTCACTCCTCGGGTAGCAGGAACCCCTGTGCACCGGGCGGCGCGCAGGGGCGGAGGCGCAGCGAGACGGCCTCCGCCCACCAGATTAATCAAGATCTGGGCTCATGCGGCAGGGCGGAGGGCGCCGAGTGGGCCTCGGCGAGCGCGCGCAGGGCCTTGGCGTCGGCGATGGCACGCTGCTTGGCGATGCCCGGCTGGATGCCCAGCGCGGGCAGGCTGGTGCCGTCGCTGAGGTCGAGGAACACCCACGGGTCACCCGGCCGGAGGTTCACCCGGAGGATCTCCTCCCAGGCCAGGCGGCGCTTGCTGACGATGTTGACAACGGTGACGCCGGACTCCTCGGCGACCACCTTCACCCGGGCGAGCTGGGCCAGGCCCCAGAAGATGAGCGCGCCGGTGATGACGAAGCTGAGCTTCGAACCCGGGCCGAGGTGCTCCAGCAGCAGGGCGATCCCGCTTATCACCAGGAAGATCACGACACCGGCGGTGAGCAGGATCGCCCGGGTGTGTCCCGGCCTGAAGGTGACGGGGAGGCGAGGAGGAGGGGGCAGGTCGGACATCTCGGGCGTACCTCTTACAGGCGGCAGGCGTGGATGGCCGTGGTCAGGATGGCGCGGGCGCCGATGGCGTACAGGTCGTCCATGATCCGCTGGGCCTCCTTGGCGGGGACCATGGCGCGGACCGCGACCCAGCCCTCGTTGTGCAGCGGGGAGACGGTCGGGGACTCCAGGCCGGGGGTGAGCGCGACGGCCTTCTCCAGCTGCTCGACCCGGCAGTCGTAGTCCATCATCACGTACGTCCGGGCCACCAGGACGCCCTGGAGGCGGCGCAGGAACTGCTGGACCTTCGGTTCCTCGGCGTCGGCGCCGGTGCGGCGGATGACGATCGCCTCGGACTTCATGATCGGCTCGCCGAAGACCTCCAGGCCCGCGTTGCGCAGGCTGGTGCCGGTCTCGACGACGTCGGCGATGACCTCGGCGACGCCCAGTTCGATCGCGGTCTCCACGGCGCCGTCCAGGTGGACGACGGAGGCGTCG
This sequence comes from Streptomyces sp. NPDC017676, assembly GCF_044329325.1. Lineage (NCBI taxonomy): Bacteria > Bacillati > Actinomycetota > Actinomycetes > Kitasatosporales > Streptomycetaceae > Streptomyces > Streptomyces sp. NPDC017676. Next base: position 84,471 of record NZ_JBIRJA010000005.1, read on the forward strand.
ATCCCGCGGTCCGCCAGGTGCTTGTCGACGATGCCCTCGTAGGAGGTGGCGACCGTCTTGCCCTTGAGGTCCTCGATGCCGCTCGCCGTTCCGGGCTTGGCGGCGAAGCGGAAGGTGGAGCGGGCGAAGCCGAGCGGCAGGATCTCCTCGGCGTCGGCGCCGGAGTCGATCAGCAGGTCACGGCCGGTGATGCCGATGTCGAGGCGGCCGGAGGAGACGTAGATCGCGATGTCGCGGGGGCGGAGGTAGAAGAACTCGACCTCGTTCTCCGGGTCGACGATGCGCAGTTCCTTGGACTCACGGCGCTGCTGGTAGCCGGCCTCATGCAGCATCTCCCCCGCAGGGCCGGACAGTGAACCCTTGTTGGGGACGGCGATGCGCAGCATGAGGTCGGCTTCCTTTGCGTGAAGGGGTTTTCTACGGCTGGTTGCGGCAGGCGGCTTACAGGTGGGCGTAGACGTCGTCCAGGGAGATCCCGCGGGCGACCATCATCACCTGGACGTGGTACAGCAGCTGCGAGATCTCCTCGGCCGCCGCCTCCTTGCCCTCGTACTCGGCGGCCATCCAGACCTCGGCGGCCTCCTCGACGACCTTCTTGCCGATGGCATGGACACCCTTGCCGACCAGCTCGGCGGTACGGGAGGTGGCGGGATCGCCGTGGGCGGCCTTCTGCTGGAGCTCGGCGAAGAGCTCCTCGAACGTCTTCTTGGACATGGTGCTGCCCACCCTACGCGGTCGGCCCCACTCCTCAGTGCCAGGGTTCGGATACTGAGCGGAGCGTGGCCGCGGTCGCGACGGCGGCGGTCACCGCCTCGTGGCCCTTGTCCTCGTTCGAGCCCTCCAGGCCGGCCCGGTCCAGGGCCTGCTCCTCGGTGTCGCAGGTGAGCACGCCGAAGCCGACGGGCACGCCGGTCTCCACGGACACCTGGGTGAGACCCTGGGTGACGCCCTGGCACACGTAGTCGAAGTGGGGGGTGCCGCCCCGGATGACGACGCCGAGGGCGACCACCGCGTCGTAGCCACGGCCCGCGAGGACCTTGGCGGCGACCGGCAGCTCGAAGCTGCCGGGGACCCGGATCAGGGTCGGCTCGTCGATGCCCAGGTCACTCAGGGCGCGCAGGGCGCCGTTCACCAGACCGTCCATCACCTGCTCGTGCCACTGCGCCGCGATGACGGCGACCCGCAGGTCGCTCACATTGCGTACGGACAGTTCCGGTGCACCCTTGCCGCTCACGTCTCTCCTCAGTGCTTTCGTGCTTACTGGTTGCCGCAGGTGGCCGCGGCCGCGGAGGCCGACACGGCGGGCGTGTCGAGCCAGGGCAGGTCGTGGCCCATCCGGTCCCGCTTGGTGCGCAGGTACCGGAGGTTGTGCTCACCGGCCTGTACGGGCATCGACTCGCGGCCGGTGACCTTCAGGCCGTGGCGCAGCAGCGCCTGGGTCTTGTCGGGGTTGTTGGTCATCAGCCGGACGCTGCGTACGCCGAGGTCGGCGAGGATCCGTGCGCCGGCGCCGTAGTCGCGGGCGTCGGCGGGCAGGCCGAGTTCCAGGTTGGCGTCCAGGGTGTCGTGGCCCTGTTCCTGGAGCTCGTAGGCGCGCAGCTTGGACAGCAGGCCGATGCCGCGTCCCTCGTGTCCGCGCAGGTAGACGACGACGCCCCGGCCCTGGGCCTGGATGCGTTCCAGGGCGGTGTCCAGCTGGGGGCCGCAGTCGCAGCGCAGGGACCCGAAGACGTCGCCGGTGAGGCATTCGGAGTGGACGCGGACCAGGACGTCCTCGCCGTCGCCGATCTCGCCGTGGACGAGGGCGACGTGCTCGACGCCGTCGACGGTGGACCGGTAGCCGTAGGCGGTGAAGGTGCCGTGCCGGGTGGGCAGACGGGTCTCTGCCTCGCGGCGGACGGTGGGCTCGCTGCCGCGGCGGTAGGCGATCAGGTCCGCGATGGAGATGATCGTCAGGCCGTGCTTGCGGGCGAACGGGATCAGCTCGGGCAGCCGGAGCATCCGGCCGTCCTCACCGGCGATCTCCACGATGGCGCCGGCCGGGCGGAGCCCCGCGAGCCGGGCGAGGTCGACGGCGGCCTCGGTGTGGCCGTTGCGCACGAGGACGCCGCCGGGCCGGGCGCGCAGCGGGAAGACGTGGCCGGGGCGGACGAGGTCGGTGGGCTGCGCCGTGCCGCTCGCGAGCAGCTGGAGCGTCGTCGCGCGGTCGGCGGCCGAGATGCCGGTGCTGACGCCGTGGGCGGCGGAGGCGTCCACCGAGATGGTGAACGCGGTCTTCATCGACTCGGTGTTGTCCTGGACCATCTGCGGCAGTCGCAGCCGGTCCAGCTCCTCACCCTCCATGGGGGCGCAGATCAGACCCCGGCATTCACTCATCATGAAGGCGACGATCTCAGGGGTCGCCTTCTCGGCGGCGATGACGAGGTCGCCCTCGTTCTCCCGGTCCTCGTCGTCCACGACGACCACCGGGCGGCCCGCCGCGATGTCGGCGATGGCCTGCTCGACCGGGTCGAGGGCGAAGTTCTCGGTGTCGTCGGTGCCGTACAGCAGCGGTGCCGAGGTCATGCCGGCGCTCCTTCCAGTGCGGGCTGCGGGCCCCGGCGGGAGCGCAGCCACCAGTCGCGCATGCCCCACAGGACGAGTGCGCCGTAGATGACGTAGACGAAGCCGGAGAAGGCGTAGCCGTTGGCGAAGTTGAGGGGGACGCCGACGAGGTCGACGAGCAGCCAGGCGATCCAGAACTCGACCATGCTCTTGGCCTGTGCGTACATCGCGACGATGGTGCCGACGAAGATGTAGGCGTCGGGCCAGGGGTCCCAGGAGAGCTTCGGGTAGGCCGTGAAGAGCAGGGCGACGGCGACCGTGCCGGCTGCGGCAGCGGCGAGCATGGCCGCGCGCTCCCGCCAGGTGGCGAAGCGGGGGGCGATGTGGCCGTCGTCGGACCGGTCCTTGCTGCGCTGCCACTGCCACCAGCCGTACAGCGCGACGGCCATGACGACGACCTGCTTGCCGGCGCTGCCGGTCAGGTGGCCGTAGAAGGCGGCGAACAGGACCAGGCCGGACAGGAACTGCACGGGCCAGGTCCACAGGGAGCGGCGCCAGCCGAGGGCGAGGGTGATGAGGCCCAGGATGTTGCCGATCATGTCGGACCAGATGATGTGCTGGCCGAAGAGGGTGAACGCCTCGGAGTTCATCCAGTTCACTTGCCGGCCCCCTGCCCGGCCGCGAGCAGCCGCTCCACGTACTTGGCGATGACGTCCACTTCGAGGTTGACCGGGTCGCCGGGCTGCTTCACGCCGAGCGTGGTGAGGGCGAGGGTGGTCGGGATGAGGCTGACGGTGAAGTAGTCGGGGCCGGCCTCCACGACGGTGAGGCTGATGCCGTCGACGGTGATGGAGCCCTTCTCCACGACGTAGCGGGAGAGGTCCGCGGGGAGGGAGATCTTCACGATCTCCCAGTGCTCGGAGGGGGTGCGGGCCAGGATCTCGCCGGTGCCGTCCACGTGTCCCTGGACGATGTGTCCGCCGAGGCGGGCGCCGACGGCGGTGGGGCGCTCCAGGTTGACGCGGGAGCCGAGGGTGAGCGCGCCCAGGCTGGAGCGCTTCAGGGTCTCGGCCATGACGTCGGCGGTGAATTCGTCGCCCTCGTGCTCGACGACGGTGAGACAGACCCCGTTCACGGCGATGGAGTCGCCGTGGCGTGCGCCCTCGGTCACGACGGGGCCGCGGAGCCGGAAGCGGGAGGAGTCGCCGAGGTTCTCGACGGCGGTGACTTCACCCAGTTCTTCGACGATTCCGGTGAACACTTCCCGGGTCCTCCTGCCTCTTCGGGCACGGACTCCGGGGCCTGTCGATGACGACAGAAAGGGACGGATGAGCACACACCGGGGGCGTCGCCGAAAGGACACGTCCGCGCAGGGACGCGTCCAGATACGGCGGCGCGCACACGGGAGACGCATGCCCGCCCGCCGCGCACTGCCTCCCATCCGGACTTTAACCGTCGGTCCAGGAATTTCACCTGGTCAACCGGCCGCTGGAAGCGACCGGGTCGCGGACTGTAACCGCCGGTTCGGACTTTCACCGACCCCGGAGTGCGCTGCTTCTGGTACAGGGCCAGTGTGCCACGCCCGGTAGGCGTCCATGCGGGTGAGGGGTGTGGGGTCGCTCACAGTGCGTGTCACCGCCCTTGCGTCACGCGGCCGACGCCGTCAACTGGTCGGCGGGGAAGGAGTATTGGCCTCGGTCCGGACCATTGACCGTACTGGTCTAGTCCTTTTAGGGTGCGGACGGGCCCGGCGGCGGTGACGACGGCCCTTGCCCGCCGCCGGGCCGCCACCGCGCCCAGTACAGTCACCCGCATGACGGCACCGGTGATCCGCGCGATCGAGTGGGACGGGACGGCGTGGGACGACCCCTCCGCGGACCAACTCCACGATCTGCTGGCGGACATGAGTCTGACCTGGCGCTTCGTCATCGTCGAGCGGCTCGACCGGGAGCCTGCCGGGCACCACTGCATGCAGGTGTGTCTCAACGATGATCTGAGCTACCGGGTGGAGTATCGGGAGGGCGGCCCGGACCGGCACTTCCAGGCCCGGGTGCCGCGCGAGCACGAGGTGTTCGCCGTCGAGCCCGTGGCCGAGGTGGTACAGGCCTGGGCGTTCGAACGACCGGGCTGGCGGGGAGGCGCTGCCGTGGGTGCCGTGGCGACCCTCGGGGGAGCCGCAGGGGCCGTGAGGTCTTCCGAGCTCCTGGGGCAGCCGGGAGAGCCGCTTGGGCGTCGAGGTCGCACGGCAGCCCGGAGCGCCGCCCGGCGCCGAGGTCACGCGACAGTCCGGAGCGCCGTTTGAGCCGAGGCGGCCCGGCCTGAGATTCCCGGGCCCCGCCGGAAGAGCCGTCCGAGGACCGGTGTCCGCCCCGTCGCGACCGGGAGGGCCGCCCCGGTCCAGGGCCGCGGGCGCTGCGGCGGTGTGTCAGCCGCCCGGGCGCTCCGGTGGCGCGAACAGCTCGTCCTGTGCCCGCTCCCGGGCGGTGAGGAGCGCGCCGCGGAGTACGGCCGTCCCGCCGAGGCTGCTCGCCCGAACCTCGGTGACCAGCGGCGACATCCGACGCAACCGCTCCTCCACCAGCCCGGCGAGCACCGCGCCCCCGGCCTGGCCGACCTCCCCGCCGAGCACCACACAGCCGGGGTCCAGAACAGCCACCACGGATGCGGCACCGACGGCGACCCGGTCGGCGAGGATGCGGAGGAAACGGGCGGCGGGAAGGTCACTTGGCAGGGTCACCGGGGGTGCGCCGCCCGGCTGCGCCTGCGGGGACGCCACGTCTCCGACCTGCTCCGGCGTCGCTGTCGCAGCCGACGCGGCACCGGAGCCGGGCCGCGCCACCGGCAGCGCCCCGGGCACGGGCACCGCCGCTGCCCGCCCCGCCACAGGCACAGGCACCGCCTCCCCCGCCTTCTCCACCTCCGCCACAGCGCACCGCACCGCCTCCGCCGCGCCGGGGCCGTCCGGTGTGGCAGGGGTCGGGAGGCCGCACTCGGCTGCCAGGGAGGCGACCGCCGCCGCGCCGGTGAGGGAGTGGAAGCCGCCGGCGCAGTCGGTCGCCGAGGGCAGCCTGGCCGTTCCCGGGACCGGCAGGAAGCCGATCTCACCGGTGCCGCCGGAGGCCCCGCGGCGCAGGGTGCCGTCCAGGACGACCGCGGCGCCGACGCCGTGGCCGAGCCAGAGCAGGACGAAGGTGTCCCGGTCGCGCGCGGCGCCCTCGCGCTGTTCGGCCAGGGCGGCGAGGTTGGTCTCGTTCTCGACGGTGACGCGTGCGCCGGGCAGCCGCTCCTGGAGGGTGACGGCCAGGCTGCGGTGCCAGGCGGGCAGCCCGGCCGAGTCACGGAGGTCTCCGGTGGCCGGGTCGATCAGACCGGGCGCGCCGATGCCGACGGTGTGCAGGCTCCCCCACCCCCGAACGCCCTCGCGCGGGGGCGCCCCCATGGCGCCGGCCTCCTTCGCGGCGTTCTCCACCGCCGCCACCGCCTGCTCCACGGCGGGCCCGGTCCCGGCGTCGGGGTCGATCGGCACGGACGCCTCGGCGAGCACCCGCCCGACCAGGTCGGAGACGAGGACGAAGACGCCCTCGGTGCGGACGTCGAGCGCGGCGAGGTGGGCGCGGTCGGCGACGATGCCGTAGACCCGGGCGTTCGGGCCCCGGCGCTGCTCGCCGGATTCGCCGACCACCGTGATCAGCCCGGAGGCCGTGAGCCGGTCGACCAGGTCGGCGACCGTGGGGCGGGACAGTCCGGTCAGCTGCTTCAACTGCCCTGCCGTGAGCGGGCCTTCCTGCTGCAACAGCCTCAGGGCAAGCCGGTCGTTGAGGGCCCGTGCGGTGCTGGGTGATGCGGGCATGACGGGAATCCTCCCAGATCGCCGTGGCAGGCGAGGTCCTTGTATCCGCTATCTATCAGGCAGGGTTCCTGATAGTTTACGGCGCGTTGCAGTGGAGCGGCGCCCCTGGGGCCGGGCACTCCCGTGGAGGGGACAGGATCATGAGTGACGTTACGCCTGCGGGCGATGAGGTCAGGCGCGCCCGGTACGCCGTGGCGGCCGTCTTCGCCGTGCACGGCGCGGTGACCGGCTCCTTCGCGACGCGCGTGCCCTGGGTCCAGGACCACACCTCGCTCGGCGCGGGCCAGTTGGGGTTCGCCCTGGCCTTCACGGCGCTCGGCGCCTCGTGCGCGATGCCGCTGGCGGGCGGGATCACCCACCGCTTCGGCAGCCGTGCGGCCCTGCGCGGGCTGCTCGCGCTGTGGACGCTGTCCCTGATCCTGCCGTCGATCGCGCCGAACCTGGTCACCTTGTGCCTGGCGATGTTCGTCTACGGCGCCAGCGCGGGCATGGCCGATGTCGCGATGAACGCGCTCGGTGTGGAGGTCGAGCGGCGGCTCGGGAAGTCGATCATGTCGGGTCTGCACGGCATGTGGAGCGCGGGCGCCCTGATCGGCTCGGCGGCCGGCACCCTCGCCGCGCACCTCGGCGCGGACGCGCGCGTGCACTTCGCCCTGGCCTCGGCCGTCCTCACCCTGCTCGGCCTGGTGGCCTGCAGCTGGGTGCTGGACCTCCAGCCCGCCGAGGACGAGGAGCCGCCCCCGCGGTTCGCGCTGCCGCCGCGCTCCGCCCTGCTGATCGGCGCGGTCGGCTTCTGCGCGGTGTTCGCGGAGGGCGCGAGCCTGGACTGGTCGGCGGTGTTCCTGCGGGACCGGCTGGACAGTTCGGCCGGGCTGGCGGCGGCCTCCACGACCGGGTTCATGCTGACCATGGCGGTGGCCCGCATCGCCGGGGACGCGGTGGTGAACCGCTTCGGCGCGGTCCGCACGGTGCGGGCCGGCGGTGTCCTGGCCGGGCTGGGCGGGCTGCTGATCGTGCTCGCCGGGCATCCGTTGGTGGCGATGGCCGGATTCGCGCTGATGGGGCTCGGCATCGCGGTGGTCGTACCGCTGTGCTTCGCGGCGGCCGGGCACGCGGGCCCGAACCCCAGCCAGGCCATCGCGGGCGTGGCGACCATCACCTACACCTCGGGGCTGATCGCGCCGAGCCTGATCGGCGGGGTGGCCCAGGCGACCAGCCTGATGGTGTCCTTCGTGGTGGTGACGGCGCTGGCGTGCGGGCTCGCGGTCTTCGCCGGCGTGCTGCGCACCGCCGAGCGTGTCGGCGGCGAGGTCAGCCGGCGGGCCGCAGCAGTTCCCGACCCGCGGCCCTGAAGGTCTCGCTCCAGGGCGCGGGGCGCAGGGTCGCCGCGTCCAGCCGGACCAGGACGCGGGTGCCCCGGGCGTAGGTCTCGGTCCCGTCGGCCGAGCAGAACCGGAAGCCGTAGGTGAGGCCGGTGGTGCCGAGCCGTTCCAGCCAGAGGTGCACGGCGTAGGTGCCGGGGCGGGTGACCGGCGCCTCGTAACCGATGCGCAGTTCGCGCACCGCGTTGCAGGCGTCGCCGGCCGCCGCCCAGTCGCCGTCGAAGCGGACGCCGTGCTCGTTCCACAGCTCGGTCCAGGCGCGCTCGACCATCAGCGGGTAACGGGCGTTGTGCAGCAGCCCGAGCGCGTCGAGGTCGTCGAAGTGAACGGTGACGGGGATCAGCCGGCCGTAGGAGACGGCGGGGGCGGTCGGGGCTTCGGCGGTCACGGGAAGGGCTCCTGAGCAGCGCTGTTGGGGTGGCGACACCCCCGTACGCCACCATACTAAGCGACCGCTCAGGAGCTCGGCCGGGAAGGCCCCAGGTCAGCGCGGTTCAACCCGCTATCGAGTCCAGTTGCTCGGCGGCGGGCCGCAGCGCCCAGAGGTCTCCCCCGGGCGGCGCCTCCAGCTTCGGCACGGCCGCCCTGGCCGACCGGTCACCGGCGTCGGCCGCCGCGTGCACCACGTCGGCCGCCGCGTAGCGGTGGAACTCCAGCTCGGGGTGCGGCCAGGCCTCGGCGCCGGTCGCGGCGGGCAGCAGGTAGTCGACCGCCTTGAACAAGCTCTGCCCGTCCGGCCCCGCGTAGGCCCACAGGTTCACCCCGACGTGCCGGCCGATGGCCGCGAGCCGGGTGTAGGCGACCAGGTCGAAGGTGGAGTAGTGCCAGCTCCGCGTGCGGGTGACCTCCTGGGGCTGGCTGCCGTCGGCCGCGATCTGCGGGTCGATCCGCTTCGCGCGCGCGTCCAGCACGGTCCGCCGGGCGAGCGCGGTGTCGCCGGTGGCGTAGGCGAGGGCGGCGAGCTGCATGTCGTAGAAGGTGCCGTGGTTGTTGGCGGCGGCGCCCTCCTGCCGGCCGAAGTCGCTGTTCTTCAGCCAGTCGCGGAAGTCCTCGTTCCAGCGGGTCATCGCGGTGCGGTCGGCGGCCGTCCAGCCGGGTGCGCCGGTGGCGAGGATGGCCTGTGCGTCCAGGACGCTGGTGTAGGACTGCGAGAAGTCGATGATGCCGATGGCCCGGCCGTCGTACTTGCACGGGATGAACTGGGCGTGGTCCAGGTCGGGGTTCATCCGGGTGGCCGGGTCGAGGAACCAGGTGCGCAGGATCTGCCCGGCCTTCTCCGCGTAGCTCCGCCGGCCGGTGTAGTACCAGGCGAGCGAGAGGTCGTACGTCGCGTCGAAGACCTTCTCCACGTCCTGCCGGTCGGTCCCGCTGTCGACCTCCGGATTGCGCCGGCCGTCGCGCTGGACGTAGGGGCAGCCCCAGGGGTTGTCGGCGGTGGGGGCGGTCGTGGGCCACCAGTAGGGGGCCTGGCTCAGGTAGTCGTGAATGTCGCCGCCGGGGGCGGGCTTCGGCTTGTCGACGACCGTCCAGGGGCCCTGGTCCAGCCAGGCGTCGGCGCGGGTGGTCAGGTCCGCGAGGGCGCGCCGGAGCCGGGGGTCGTGGGGCAGGCGGGCCCGGGTCTGCTGGAGGCGGACGCCGTCGAGGACCGCGGTCCGCGGAACCGCCTTGGACGGGGACGGCGTGGCGTGGGCGGAGGGGACGAGCAGGGCTCCGAAGGCCACCACGGCGGCGAGCAGCGCGGCCGCACGGGGTCTTCCACTCATTCAGGCACTCCGATCTTCGCTCGACCCGATCAGACCTCGATCAGGTATGTGAACGCAGTTCATGAGGAGGACCGTGCGAGCGTAGAGCCGCCAGGTACCCCTGACAATGGTTCGGAACCTCTTCACGTACAGAAAGCGAAACCCCTCATGGATCTCGGCGTGCGCTGGAAGCTGCACGGTGACGGGCGCACGCCCGCGCCCGGAGCGGTGGTACGCCCCGACGAACGGCTGTCCTGGCCCCGCACCGTGGGTCTGGGCGCCCAGCACGTGGTCGCGATGTTCGGCGCCTCGTTCGTGGCCCCCGTGCTCATGGGCCTGGACCCCAACCTGGCGATCATGATGTCGGGCGTGGCGACCATGATCTTCCTGCTCGCCACCCGCGGCCGGGTGCCGAGCTACCTCGGCTGCTCCCTGTCCTTCGTGGGCGTGGCCGCCGTCATCCGCGCGCAGGGCGGTACGAGCGCGACCGTGACCGGCGCGGTCCTCGTGGTCGGTGTCGTGCTGTTCCTGGTCGGTCTCGCGGTGCAGCGCTTCGGGGCGCGGATCATCCACGCCGCCATGCCGCCGATCGTCACCGGCGCGGTCGTCATGCTGATCGGCTTCAACCTGGCCCCGGTGACCGCGTCCACCTACTGGCCGCAGGACCAGTGGACCGCCCTGCTGGTGATGCTCTTCACCGGTCTGGCGGTCGTCTGTCTGCGGGGTTTCTGGTCCCGCGTCGCGATCTTCCTGGGCCTCGTGTTCGGGTACGGACTCTCCTGGGCGTCCGACCGGGTCTTCGGCAGGATCCACTCGGTGGACGCCAGCGGCAAGCTCACCGACCACTGGCGTCTGGACCTCTCCGGCGTCTCCAAGGCCGACTGGATCGGCCTGCCGTCCTTCCACGGCCCGACCTTCCAGTGGTCGGCGGTCCTGGTCGCGCTGCCGGTCGTCATCGCGCTGGTCGCGGAGAACGCGGGCCACGTCAAGGCGGTCGGCGAGATGACCGGCGACCCGCTGGACGACAAGCTCGGTACGGCGATCTCGGCGGACGGCGTCGCCTCCGTGCTGTCGACGGCCGTCGGCGGCCCGCCCAACACCACCTACTCCGAGAACATCGGCGTGATGGCCGCGACCCGCGTCTACTCCACCGCCGCCTACTGGGCCGCCGCCGGTTTCGCGCTGCTCTTCGGCGTCTGCCCCAAGTTCGGCGCGGTCGTCGCCGCGATCCCGGGCGGGGTGCTCGGCGGCATCACCGTCATCCTCTACGGCATGATCGGCCTGCTCGGCGCCCAGATCTGGCTGAACGCCAAGGTGGACCTGCGCAACCCGCTGAACCTGGTCCCGGCCGCGGCCGGCATCATCATCGGCGTCGGCAACGTCAGCATGAAGTTCACCGACACCTTCTCGCTCAGCGGCATCGCCCTCGGCACGCTGGTCGTCATCACCGGCTACCACGCGCTGCGCGCCTTCGCCCCGGCCCACCTGAAGAAGCAGGAGCCGCTGCTGGACGAGGGCACCTCCTCCTACGACAGGGAGGCGGAGGCGGACACGGACACGGCCGCCCCGCGCGCCGAGTCGTAGTCCGGCGTTCCCCCGTTCCGGCGAAGCACCGGGCCGGTCGGCACACCGGCCGGCCCCGGGCTGGGACCCTTCCCTCATGGTGCAGCTGGAACACCTCACCGCCCCCGTCGACGCCGTCGTCGCACGGATGCGCGCGCTGGACGCGGCCCTGCCCCCACGGGACGGCGTCGCCGTCTTCAACCGGGTCTACCTCGCCGTCACCGAGGAGATCGACCGGCGCCTGGACGCCGGGGAGTTCCCGGACCCGCGCGCGGCGACCGCGCTGGACGTGCGGTTCGCCGAGCGCTACCTGGCGGCGGTGGACGCGGCCGCGGCGGACCGCCGCCCGCCCGCCTGCTGGCGGCCCCTGTTCCAGTTCCGCCGCCATCCCGGAGTACGACCGCTGCAGTTCGCGCTGGCGGGCATCAACGCGCACATCGGGCACGACCTGGCCCTCGCCGTGGTCGACGCCTGCCGCACGCTCGGCTGTGAACCGGCCGACCTGGAGGACGAGTTCGACCGCGTGGGTGATCTCCTGGTGTCGCTGGAGGAGCGCATCCGCGAGGATCTGATGCCCGGCCCCGACCTGTTCCAGATCGCCGACCCGCTCACCCATCTGCTGGGCTCCTGGAGCCTGGAGCGGGCCCGGGACGCGACCTGGGCGGCGGCCCGGGCCCTGTGGGCGTTACGGACTTGCGCCGACGTGGCCGAGGAGTTCACCGAACGGCTGGACGCGGCGGTGGGGTTCGCGGGCCGGATGCTGCTGACACCGCTGGCCGACTGATCCGCCAGGGGGTTGAGGAAGGCGCGGGCGGCCGGAGTCGGTGGCCGGCCGCCCGCGCCCTGGTCCGTCTCCCGGGTCAGTCCTCGGGGAGCTCCACCGGCGCGATCTCGTCGTAGACGTCACCCGGGCCCGGGTTCGCCGCGTCGGTCTCGCCGCCGAAGTGGTGCATGACGCCCCAGACCGCGTTCAGCGCGGTCTGCACGGCGCCCTCGGCCCAGCCGGCCGTCCAGGAGATGTCGTCGCCGGCGAGGAAGATGCCCCGCTTGTCCTCGGGCAGCCGGTCCTGCATGAAGTGCGTGAACAGGCGCCGCTGGTAGCGGTAGTGGCCGGGCAGGTTGGCCTTGAACGCGCCCATGAAGTAGGGCTCGTTCTCCCAGGAGACGGTCACCGGGTTGCCGATGATGTGCTTCCTGATGTCGACCTTCGGGTAGATCTCGCCGAGCGACTTCAGCATGACCTCCATCCGCTCGTTCGCGGACAGCGGCAGCCACTTCAGGCTGTCGTCGCACCAGGTGTACGACAGGCAGATGACGGCGGGCTTGTCCGGGCCGTCGTCCAGCAGGTAGGTGCCGCGGGTCATGCGGTCGGTGAGCGTCATCGACATGACGTCCCGGCCCGTCTCCTCGTCCTTGTCCAGCCAGAACGGCCGGTCGACCGGCACGAAGAGCTTGCTGGACTCCATGTAGTGGGTGCGCTCGATCGCGGTCCAGTGGTCGATCGGGAACAGCGAGTCGTCGCAGGCGATCTTGGACAGCAGCATCCAGGACTGGGCGGTGAAGATCGCCGCCTTGTAGGTGCGGATGTCGCCGTTCGCGTCGGTGACGGTGATCTGGTTGCCGGCGGTGCGGTGCAGCCGGGTCACGGCCGGACGGGGCTCCCCGTCCATGTGCAGCGTCTTCAGGGACGTCCCGTACGGCCAGTGGACGATCTTCTCCGGCTCGCGCTCCCACAGGCGCAGCGGGAGCTGCTGGGAGCCGCCGACGATGCCGCGGTGGTGGTCGTCGGCCTCGGTGTAGACGACCCGGAGGATCTCCAGGATGGAGTTCGGGAAGTCGGTGTCCCAGCCGCCGGTGCCGAAGCCGACCTGGCCGAAGATCTCGCGGTGCCGGAAGGACTTGAACGCCTCGGAGTCGCAGAGGAAGCCGTAGAAGGTCTGGTTGTCCAGCTTCTCGACCAGCTTCGCCCAGATCTCGCGGATGCGCGGGACGTCCCGCTCGCGCATCGCGCGGTTCATGTCGGAGAAGTCGGCGCCCTCCTCCAGGCACTTGTTCCAGGCGTCGGCGACGTCCCGGTACACCTGGGGCAGATCGTCGATCGTCTCGGCGTAGTGCGACTCGCCCTTGAGGTCGACCACGGTGGACGGGGTCGCCTCGGCCAGGGGGTTCGGGAAGGGCCTGGTCTCCAGGCCGACCAGGTCGATGTAGTGCTGGAGCGCGGTGGAGGACGGCGGGAAGCGCATCGCGCCCATCTCGGCGGTCAGCGACTCGTCGCAGCCCTCGAAACCGACCGTGCGCAGCCGTCCGCCGATCTGGTCGGCCTCGTAGACGACGGGCTTGAGGCCCATCTTCATCAGCTCGTACGCGGCCACGATGCCGGACAGGCCGCCACCGATGATCGCGACCTCGGTGCCGTGCTCGGTCGCCGGGATCTGCCCGAGGCCCGCCGGGTGGGCGAGGAAGTCGTCGTAGGCGTAGGGGAAGTCCGGGCCGAACATGGTGATCGGCGGCTGCTGCTCGTCGGTGTGCTCGACGGCGTTGGGCACCGTGGACGTCATGGGGTACGGACTCCTTGCACGGGGGTGGTTCGGGGGGAGGCTCGGGTGTCAGACGAGGGACCCGTAGAGACCGGGGCGGCGGTCCTTCAGGTACGGGTTGTGCTCGCGGGAGGCGGCCAGGAAGCCGGGGTCCGCGTCGGCGAGCACGAGTTGCTCGGCACGGCCGGCGCGGGTACGGGCGACGCCGTCGGGACCCGCGAGGACGGAGAGGCCGACGAACTCGAACTCGCCCTCCTGGCCGACCCGGTTGACGTAGGCGACGTACATCTGGTTCTCGAAGGCGCGCACCGGGATCATCGACTCGGCGACGAACTGGAAGGGGTGCATCTGCGCGGTCGGCACGACCAGGAGGTCGGTGCCGGCCAGGGCGTGGGCGCGGACGTTCTCCGGGAACTCGACGTCGTAGCAGATCAGCAGGCCCACGGTGAGGCCGTTCAGCTCGGCCTGGACGACCTGCTGCCCGCCCGGCGTGAAGTGGTCGCGCTCGAAGCAGCCGAAGAGGTGGGTCTTGCGGTAGTTCGCGAGCCGGGTGCCGTCGGCGGAGATCAGCTGGGCGGAGTTGAAGACGGCGTCGCCGTCGCGCTCGGGGTAGCCGTAGGCGAGGGCGAGGCCGTGCCGGGTGGCGATCTCGGCGATCGCGTCGGCGGAGTCGCCGTCGGCGGGCTCGGCGAGGCGGGCGATGTCGTCGCCGATCGCGTACCCGGTGAGGAACATCTCCGGCGCGGCCAGCAGCCCGGCGCCCGCGGCGGCGGCCCGGCCCGCGGCCTCGTCGAGGACCTTGAGGTTCTCGGTGACCGAGCCGGGACAGCCGGAGCTCTGGAGCAGGGCGGTGCGCATGCGTGATCCTCACCGGAACGGGGGGTTTGGGGGGCCAGGAAGAAGGTACGTTCGGCGCGCTCGGCCGGACAAGAAGGAGCCGTTGCGCGCCCGTGCGGGGTTTGTTGCGCGGAGGAGGGGCTGGGCGGCGATTCGTTGCGCGGGCCGGTGAGGTGACGGGTTGCGCGGGCCGGTGAGGGTGACGGGAGGAGCCCGGAAGGGGGCTCGGGGCGCCTTGTCGACGGGAGGAAGAGGGCTCGGGGCGGCTTGCCGTCGGACGGAAAAGTGCTCGGGGCGCCTTGTCGACGGCCGGGTGCGGGTCGTCCGGGGTGCTCGCGCATTCCCCGCGCCCCTTCGGGGCGCCGACCCGCACCCGGTGACGACGAGGCGCCCCGAGCCATGGTCCGCTCCTAGCCCGGCGCCCCCGAGGAGAACCGCCTCAGCAGCGGCGACAGCACCAGCACCGACTTGGTCCGCTCCACGAACGGCTCCCCGGCGATCCGCTCCAGCACCCGCTCGAAGTGACGCATGTCGGACGCGAAGACCTGCGCGACGGCGTCCGCGTCCCCGGTGACGGTGGACGCGGCCACGACCTCCTGGTACCGCTCCAGCCCCCGCTGGATCGTCTCCGGCGAGGTGTTCCGCCGGCAGTAGATCTCGATGAACCCCTCGGTCTCCCAGCCGAGCGCCGCCGGATCCACCCGTACGGTGAATCCGGTGATGGCTCCGGTGGCCCGCAGCCGGTCCACGCGCCGCTTCACCGCGGGCGCGGACAGGCCGACCATCTGCCCGATGTCCGCGTAGGAGCGGCGGGCGTCCTCGGCGAGGGCGTGCACGATGCGTTCGTCGAGATCGTTCAGCACAGGGGGTCGTTCACTTCTTCGGTCCGGTCACTTCTCTGCCGTCAGCGCGGGAGCGTCATCGGCCGCGAGACGGGAACGGCGGTAGCCGTACAGGAAGTAGAACACGAGCCCGGCGGCCATCCAGAATCCGAAGACCACCCAGGTGATGGTGTCGAGGCTGAACATGTTGTACGCGCAGAACAGGAAGCCCAGCACCGGCAGGACCGGGCCGAACGGCACCCTGAACGTGCGCTCCAGCTCCGGTCGCTTGACCCGCAGCACGATCACCGCGATGTTGACCAGACCGAAGGCGAACAGCGTGCCGATGCTGGTGGCGTCGACGAGCTTGCCGAGCGGGATGAGAGCGGCGAGCGCACCGCAGAACAGGGACACGATCACCGTGTTGAGCCGGGGCGCGCCGGTCTTCGGGTGGACCCTGCCGAGCGCCTTCGGCACCAGGCCGTCGCGGGCCATCGCGAAGAGGATGCGGGTCTGGCCGTAGAGCACGGTGAGCACCACGCTGGCGATGGAGATGACCGCGCCGAGCGCGAGCAGCGTGCCCCAGAAGGTCTGACCGCTGACGTCGTTCATGATCCCGGCGAGGGCGGCCTCGGAACCGTCGAACTTCTTCCAGTTCCAGGCGCCGACGGCGACGGCCGCGACGAGCACGTACAGCGCGGTCACGATGATCAGCGACAGCATGATCGCCCGCGGCAGGTCCCGCTTGGGGTCCTTGGCCTCCTCACCCGCGGTGGAGGCGGCGTCGAAGCCGATGTAGGAGAAGAAGAGCGTGGCGCCGGCGGCGCTGACCCCGGTCATGCCGAGCGGCATGAAGTCGGCGTAGTTGCCGGACTTGAAGCCCATGACGCCGATCGCGCAGAACAGCACCAGCGCGGCGATCTTCACACAGACCATGATGGTGTTGGCGCGGGCGGACTCCCGCGCGCCACCGAGCAGGAACACCATCGCCAGGAGCACGACGATCAGGGCCGGCAGGTTGATGATGCCGCCCTCGCCCGGCGCCGAGGACAGGGCGGCCGGGATGGTGACGCCGATGGTGCCGTCCAGCAGTTCGTTCAGGTACTCGCCCCAGCCGACGGCGACCGCGGCCACCGAGACGCCGTACTCCAGCACGAGACACCAGCCGCAGACCCAGGCGACCAGTTCGCCCATCGTTGCGTACGCATACGAGTAGGAGGAGCCGGCGACCGGGATGCTGCCGGCCAGTTCGGCGTACGACAGGGCGGAGAACAGCGCCGTGAGACCGGCGATGACGAAGGCGAGGGTGACCGCGGGACCGGCCTTGGGAACGGCGTCACCGAGGACGACGAAGATGCCGGTGCCCAGGGTCGCACCGATGCTGATCATGGTCAGCTGCCACAGCCCGAGGGAGCGCCGGAGCTGCCCTCCCTCACCGTGGCCGCCCTCCGCGACCAGGTGTTCCACGGGCTTGCGACGCATGAGGCGCGCGGCGACGCCCGGGGACGCGGGGGCGGCCGAAGTCTGGTGGTGCGGGGGTGCGCCTTGATCGAGCACGCGCTGGCTCCTTATCGCTGCCGGTGGTTGCGGGGCGGGCCGGCGGGAGCGCCGGCCCTCGTGGGCGGGGACCGGCGGAGCCTGCGAGGCAGGAACCCGCCGAGCGGGGTCCCCGCCACGCCACGTACTAGCGCAGCACCCTATGAGGCGGGCCTTCACGGGCGTAATGCAGCAACCTTGCGTATACCCGCATGATCCTTGCGTTCATCGGGACGTAATGACAAATCGTTGCGCGCCACCTGTCGACCGTTGCACAGGCGTCCCGGGGGTCCCGTTTCCCGCCCGGCTTCCCGCAGGACGCGACTGGCTTCCCGCCGGCGTGACCGGCCTCCCGGCGCGACCGGCTTGCCGCCCGGCGCCGGGCACGCCGACGGCCCCCGTCGTTCCCGGGCAGGGGATCGACGGGGGCCGTCGGGGCGGAGCGGGGGTCAGCTCCAGCTGGCGTGCAGCGGCTTGCCCTCGGCGTAGCCGGCCGCGCTCTGGATGCCGACGATGGCCTTCTCGGCGAACTCCTCCAGGGAGCCGGCACCGGCGTAGGTGCAGGAGGAGCGCACACCCGCGATGATCGAGTCGATCAGGTCCTCGACGCCCGGGCGGGCCGGGTCGAGGAACATGCGGGAGGTGGAGATGCCCTCCTCGAACAGCGCCTTGCGGGCGCGGTCGTACGCCGACTCCTCCGAGGTGCGGTTGGCCACCGCCCGCGCGGAGGCCATGCCGAACGACTCCTTGTAGGCGCGGCCGCCCGCGTCGTGCTGGAGGTCACCGGGCGACTCGTAGGTGCCCGCGAACCAGGAGCCGACCATCACG
Organism: Streptomyces sp. NPDC017676; assembly: GCF_044329325.1. Taxonomy (NCBI): domain Bacteria; kingdom Bacillati; phylum Actinomycetota; class Actinomycetes; order Kitasatosporales; family Streptomycetaceae; genus Streptomyces; species Streptomyces sp. NPDC017676. Next base: position 102,111 of record NZ_JBIRJA010000005.1, read on the forward strand.
TTGGACGCGCCGGCGGCGAGCGCCATGGCGACGTCGCGCGGGTGGCGGACACCGCCGTCGGCCCACACGTGCTTGCCGTACTTCCTCGCCTCGGCCGCGCACTCCAGGACGGCGGAGAACTGGGGCCGGCCCACGCCGGTCATCATGCGGGTGGTGCACATGGCGCCCGGCCCGACACCGACCTTGATGATGTCCGCGCCGGCGTCGATCAGGTCCTTGACGCCCTCGGCGGAGACGATGTTGCCCGCGGCGATCGGCACCCGCGGGTCGAGCGCGCGCACCACCCTGATGGCGTTGATCATCGACTCCTGGTGGCCGTGCGCGGTGTCGATGACGAGCGTGTCCACGCCCGCGTCGAGCAGCTGCTTGGCCTTGCCCGCGACGTCGCCGTTGATGCCGACGGCGGCGGCGATCCGCAGCCTGCCGTTCGCGTCCACGGCCGGCGTGTACAGCGTGGCGCGCAGCGCGCCCTTGCGGGTGAGGATGCCGGCGAGACTGCCGTCCTTGTCGACGGCCGGTGCGTAGCGGCGGTTGTGCTGGTCGAGGGTGTTGAAGGCCTCGCGCGGGTCGATGTCGGCGTCCAGCAGGAGCAGGTCCTTGGACATGACCACTTCGAGCTGGGTGAAGCGGTCGACACCGGACAGGTCGGCGTCGGTGACGACACCGACGGGCCGGTGGTTCTCGTCCACGACCACGCCGGCGTTGTGCGCCCGCTTGGGCAGCAGCGCCAGGGCGTCGGCGACGGTCTGGTGCGGGGCCAGCACGATCGGGGTGTCGAGCACCAGGTGGCGGCTCTTGACCCAGGAGATCACGTCGGTGACGACGTCGATCGGGATGTCCTGCGGGATGACCACCAGGCCGCCCCGGCGGGCCACCGTCTCGGCCATGCGGCGGCCGGCGATGGCGGTCATGTTGGCGACGACGAGCGGGATGGTGGTGCCCGTGCCGTCCGGCGAGGCGAGGTCCACGCCCTGACGCGAGCCGACCGCGGAACGGCTCGGCACCATGAACACGTCGTCGTACGTCAGGTCGTACGCGGGCTGGATGTCATTGAGGAAACGCACGTGCTGCACATCCCAGTCGATCAGAGGCGACCCCCTGACAGGTGTGCCAGGGGGAAAGAGCACGTACTTCATTGTCCCATGTCGGGGCCGGTGTCATGCCCTGACGGATCATCCAGGGTCGTCGCCGATCAGCTAGGAGGTTCCTCCAAGGGCGAGCGCGACGGTGAGCGCCGGCGCCACGCTCATCGCCTGCGTGAACACCGCCTGGGCGGTCTCCCACTCCTGGGGCCGCTCCTTCGCGTAGCCCTCCCAGCCCCCAACGACGACCAGGAGTCCTCTGCCCTCGGCCTCCTCCGGCCACACGGACGGGTCGGACAGGGAGTCGGCCAGCGCGTCCCAGTTCCGGCCGAACCAGTCCGGCAGCGACAGGGCCCGGGCGGCACGGTCCATCAGGCCGGCCTTGTCCGTGACGCCGTCGAGGTCGAGCGCGACCACGAAGCGGCCGGTCAGCTCTTCGCTCATCTCAGTACCGCCCGGAACGACTCGTAGTGATCATCGCTGTAGTAGAACTCCCCGCCCTGCCCGGTGACGATGCGCCGGGCCCCGCGGTCGTGGGAGCCGGGGGTCGGCACGGTGTACTCGTGGTAGTAGCCGCGCCGGTGCCGCGGCAGGCGTCCCTCGAAGTTCCCGAAGACGGTCCCGTCCTTGGCGTAGGGGAAGGGACCCCCCTTGTCGATGAGGGCGAGTGTCTGCCGGGCCTCGGCCGGGAGCCGGGACTCCTGGACCGTGGCCATGCCCCGCGCCCAGGCCGGGGACGCCCGGGAGGCGGGGTTGGAGGCGCCGGAGCACCCCGTCAGGAGAACGGCGAGACAGACCAGCAGCCCGGCGAGAGCACGGGGGACGAACCGTGGCAGCATGCGGACGATGCTGCCACGGCCGTCCCGCCACGGCCCGCTCCCGGACCAGGTCGGACCCGGTCAGATCCCGTCGGGGTCCTGACGGCTGAGCGCCGACTTCGGGGTCGGGCCCGCCGTCATCAGGTAGTCGGCGGCCGAGGTGTCGGTCACCAGGCTGGTGACCAGCCCGGAGCGCAGCACCGCGTCGATCGCGGCGGCCTTGCGCTGCCCGCCCGCGATGGCCACGACCTCCGGGACACGGCGCAACTGGTCGGCCTTGACCGTGATGCACCGCTCCCCCAGGTCCCGTCCGACCCGGCGCCCCTCGGCGTCGAAGAGGTGTGCCGACATCTCGGCGGCGACCCCGAGCGAGGCGTAGTGCGCGCGCTCCTCGTCGCTGAGCATGTCGTGCACGGTCGAGATGCCCGGCTCCCAGGAGCCGATGGAGACACAGGCGACCGTGACCTTGTCGAAGTACTCGAAGGCCCGGGCGATCCCGGTCTGGTGGCGCAGCGCCGCCGCGGTGGCCGCGTCCGGCAGCAGCATCGGCGCGTAGATGGGGTGCGCGTCGCCGCCGGACACCTGGGCGGCCCGGCGGACGGCCTCCACCGAGCCGCGCTCGGCGGTCCCGGCGTCGTACACGCCCGTCAGCTGCACCACCGTGCACGGCGGCAGCCGGTCGAGCGCCGCCGCCATGTGGATGGTGGACCGGCCCCAGGCCAGCCCGAGCACGTCCCCCTCGTTGACGAGTTCGCCGAGCAGGTCGGCGGCGACCTCCCCGAGGTTCTCGGGGTCGGGGGTCTCCTCGGCCTCGGCCGGGGACTCGACCACGACGGCGTGCCTCAGGCCGTAGCGGGCGCGGAGCGCGTCGGAGCGCTCGGCGTCCAGTTCGGCCGGCACGCGGATCTCGATGCGTACGAGGTCCCTTTCGAGGGCAGTCTCCAGTACCCGGGCCACTTTGAAGCGGCTGACGCCGAACTCCTCCGCGATCTGGATCTTGGACTTGCCTTCGAGGTAGAAGCGGCGGGCCATGGCCGCCGCCTGCACCAGCTCAGCGGGTCCCATCCGCATGGCTGACCGGCCCGCCGACATACCCGACACGGCGATCTCCTCACTGCTGTTCACACTCTGGATTCGCCGTTCATCCTTGCAGATTCGGGGCGACTGATCTGCCCTGATGGGCGCCGTTCACTTAACCGTTCACTTGGCCGTGGCTCAGTGGTCGCCTGCCCAGGAGGCCTTGCCGGTGGCCGCCTCCGCCTGGGCGCGCAGCGCGCGTACGGCCTCCGCCGGGTCCTTCGCACCGTAGACGGCCGAGCCGGCGACGAACACGTCCGCCCCCGCGTCCGCGCACCGCTCGATCGTCGAGGCCGAGACCCCGCCGTCGACCTGCAACCACAGCTCCAGACCGTGCTTCTTGATCAGCTCACGGGTGCGGCGGATCTTCGGCAGCATGATGTCGAGGAACGCCTGGCCGCCGAAGCCGGGCTCCACCGTCATGACGAGCAGCATGTCGAGTTCCGGCAGCAGGTCCTCGAACGGCTCGATCGGCGTCGCCGGCTTGAGCGCCATGGAGGCGCGGGCACCCTTGGCGCGGATCTCCCGGGCGAGCCGCACCGGTGCGGCGGCGGCCTCCACGTGGAAGGTGACCGACGACGCCCCCGCCTCGACGTACTGGGGCGCCCACCGGTCGGGGTCCTCGATCATCAGGTGGCAGTCCAGCGGGGTGTCCGTCGCACGGGCCAGGGACTCCACGACCGGCACGCCGAGCGTGAGGTTGGGGACGAAGTGGTTGTCCATGACGTCGACGTGGAGGAAGTCGGCGCCCCGGACCGCCTCGGCCTCCTCCGCGAGGCGGGCGAAGTCGGCGGACAGGATGCTGGGGTTGATCTGCACGGCCATGACCCAAGCCTGCCATGTCGCTGCGCTGGGCTGTAGCGGCGGTCCCTCGCGGTGGGGATTCGGGTGCGGGCCGGTGGGGGCTGGTCGCGCAGTTCCCCGCGCCCCTTCGGGGCGCGCTGTCCTGCCCGGCGTCAAGCGGTTCTGCGGATCAGGGACAGGTACATCGCGTCCGTGCCGTGGATGTGGGGCCACAGCTGGATGTCGGGGCCCTCGCCGAGGTCGGGTACGCCTGGGAGGAGGGGGCGGGCGTCGATCAGTTCGGTGTCCGGGCGCTGCTTGAGCACGTCGGAGACGACCGCGCGGGTCTCCGCCAGGTGCGGGGAACAGGTGGCGTAGCCGACGACGCCGCCGACGCGGACGGAGTCGAGGGCGGTGCGCAGCAGGCCGCGCTGGAGCGGGGCGAAGTTGTCCAGGTCCTCGGGGCGGCGGCGCCAGCGGGCCTCGGGGCGGCGGCGCAGGGCGCCGAGGCCGGTGCACGGGACGTCCACCAGCACCCGGTCGAAGCTGCCGGGCCGCCACGGCGGGCGGGTGCCGTCGGCGGCGATGACCTGGTACGGCCCCGGGTTGCCGTGCAGGGCCCGGGCCACCAGCCCGGCCCGGTGCGGCTGCTTCTCCGAGGCGAGCAGGGCGGCCCCGCGCTCGGCGGCGAGCGCGGCCAGCAGCGCCGCCTTGCCGCCCGGTCCGGCGCAGCCGTCGAGCCACTTCTCGTCGGGGCCGTCGAGCGGGGCGTTCGCCAGCGCGAGGGCGACCAGCTGGCTGCCCTCGTCCTGGACGCCGGCGCGCCCCTCGCGCACGGCCTCGACCGCGCCCGGCTCGCCGCCCTCGGCGAGCCGGACGGCGTACGGCGACCAGCGCCCGGGTACGGCGGCGTCCTCGTGGAGCAGTTCCTCGGTGGTGGCCCGGCCCGGCCGGGCGACGAGCGTCACCTCGGGCCGCTCGTTGTCCGCCGCCAGCAACCGCTCGATGCCGGCCCGGCCGCCGCCGAGGGAGTCCCAGAGCGCGGAGACGACCCAGCGGGGGTGCGAGTGCACGACGGCGAGGTGGTCCTCGGGATCCTCGTCGTAGGGCGGCGCCACCTTCGCGATCCAGCCGTCCAGATCGTCCTGGGCCACCTTGCGCAGCACTGCGTTGACGAACTTGGCCCGTCCGTCGCCGAGTACGACCCGGGCCAGCTCCACCGAGGCGGACACGGCCGCGTGCGTGGGAATGCGCGTGCCGAGCAACTGGTGCGCGCCCAGGCTCAGCACGTCGAGGACCGGCGGGTCGACCTCGCGCAGCGGCCGGTCGACACAGGCGGCGATGACGGCGTCGTACGTGCCCTGCCGGCGCAGCGTGCCGTACACCAGCTCGGTGGCGAGGGCGGCGTCCCGGGCGTCGAAGTCGCCCTGCTCGCGGGCCTTGCGCAGCAGCGGGGGCAGCACGAGGTTGGCGTACGCGTCCCGCTCGTCCACCGCGCGCAGCGCCTCGAAGGCCAGGATGCGGACGGGGTCCTTCTGGGGACGGCGGTAGGGCTTGGCGGGCTTGCGGGGCCGCCGGGACTGCTCGCTCACGAAAAAGGTGCTCCGGGTGTGAAGAGGGGATGCGCCTCCAGCGTACGTCGCCGCACCCGGGGGCCCACCGCCCGGGCCGCACTGTGCCGCCGCCCGGTCGACGCACGGCGCGCGCACGTCCGACGACTGCGGGAGGTGTACGTCCGACCATTGCTGGGGTGCACTTCCGACCGCTGCTGGAGCGTCCGACCACTGCCGGAGGCGCACGTGAGACCGCCGCCGGAGCGTCAGCCGCCGCTCGCCCGTTCTCCGCCTTGCCAGGGCGCCCGCCGCCCTCACGGCTGCTTGCCCGTCCGGGGTGTCAGCCGCCCAGCGTCTCGCCGTCCGCGATGCGTACCCCGCGGGCCCAGTCGGCCGCGCGCATCGGCTTCTTGCCCTGGGCCTGCACCCAGAGCAGTTCGACGGCGTACGACCCCGTGCCCACGTGCACGCTGTTCTTGCCCACGGCCAGCCGGCCCGGAGCGAGGTCCGTGCGCTCGGGCACGGGCGTGACCTGGACGAGCTTGAGCCGCTCACCGCGGAAGGTGGTCCAGGCGCCGGGCGCGGGCGTGCAGCCGCGCACGACCCGGTCGACGCGCAGTGCGGGCGCCGCCCAGTCCACCTGGGCGTCCTCGACGGTGATCTTCGGCGCCACGGTGATGCCCTCGGCGGGCTGCGGTACGGCCTTCAGCGTGCCGTCCTCGATGCCGTCCATGGTGGCCGCGAGCAGCCCGGCGCCCGCGAAGGCGAGCCGGGTGAGCAGATCGCCGCTGGTGTCGGTGGGGCGGATCTCCTCGGTCACGGTGCCGTAGACGGGCCCGGAGTCCAGCCCCTCCTCGATGAGGAAGGTGGACGCCCCGGTGATCTCGTCGCCCGCCATGATGGCGTGCTGGACCGGTGCGGCGCCGCGCCAGGCGGGGAGCAGCGAGAAGTGCAGGTTGACCCAGCCGTGGGCGGGGATGTCCAGCGCGGCCCTCGGCAGCAGGGCGCCGTAGGCGACGACCGGGCAGCAGTCCGGGGCGATCTCCCGCAGCCGCTCCAGGAACTCCGGGTCCCGGGGCTTCAGCGGCTTGAGCACCTCGATCCCGGCCTCCTCCGCCCGCTCGGCCACGGGCGACGCGACCAGCCTGCGTCCGCGCCCGGCCGGCGCGTCGGGCCGCGTGACGACGGCGGCCACCTCGTGTCGCCCGGAGGCGAGCAGGGCGTCCAGAGCGGGAACGGCGACCTCGGGGGTACCGGCGAAGACGAGCTTCATGGGCGGGATCGGGCCTCTCGGGCGGGGGTCGGCGGGCAGCGCACCAGTCTATGACCATGGGCGGCGCACGAGCGGGTGGGCGGCGTACGCATATGCCCGTACGCCCCCACCCCGTGACCAGCGGAGCGTAAGCGCGTTGGTCAAGGAAGAGTTGACCACATCGGGCCGCTTTCGCGGCCCAATTCCTTTCAACGCCGGTTCGAGAGGCTTGTTCATGGCCGACCACGCAACCCACGACGCCCAGGCCCGGGCCAGCCTGCACTTGCTGGTGCGGGACATCGAGAGGGTCCGCCGGCAGGTGGACGCGCTGCGCACGCTCACCGCCCAGTTGGGCAACGTCTACCGCCCGCGCCGCTCCGGCCCGTCCACGGGCTTCGTCGTCTACGGACGCGCTCCCGCCCCGACGGTCCGCCTCGCCCAGGAACTCCGGGACAGTGTCGAAACCCTGGTCACGGCCGCCGTGGACTTCGACCGCTCGCTCGGCTTCTCGTGGGACGCGGTGGGCTCCGCCCTCGGGGTCACCAAGCAGGCGGTGCACCGCCGGTACGGCGCCCGCCGCGCCGCGGCCCAGGCGGCGGCGGAGACGGAGCGGACGACGGAGCCGTCCGGCACCCGCACGATCAATGTGAACACCGGGCTGCCCACGGTCCCCGCGGCCCGCTCCATGCCCACACAGCCGACGGCGGGCAGCCCGACACTGCGCGACGACGCCCGCCCGACGGCCTTCCCGGGCCCCCGCAACGGCTGACACCCCCACCGCTGCCCTCCCGGGACACGACCGGGAGGGCGGACGCGTCCTCCCACCCGGTCCTGCTGTGGCGGGTGCCGGGGACTTCGCCCGCCCAGCGTCCGCCCGTCACCCGATGTCCGGCGGATCGATCCGCACCCGGACCGCCTCCCCGCTCCCCCGCGCCATCCGCGCCGCCTGGGCGGTCTTCAGGGCCGCGGCCAGTGCGGAGCCGCTGCCCGGTGGCACACGGACCAGTGCCCGGTCCCAGTGTTCGCCGGGCGGCGGAGCACCGGGTCTGCGTGCTCCGCCGGGCGGGGGCGGCGGCAACGGCACCGGCCCCAGCACCTCGGCGTCCGGCGGCAGGTCGACCGCCGCCAGGAACTCGGCGACGGCCGCGGGCGGCCCGGACACGGCCGCCATCCGGGACACCGGCGGGAAGCCCAGCTCGGCCCGCTCGGCCAGCTCCCGCACGGCATGCCCGACGGGGTCCCACCGCACCAGCGCCTGGACGGGCCGCAGGGTCGGCTCGGCCACCACGACCACCGTGCCGCCCTCGCTCTGGGGCCGCACCAGCGCCCCGGCCGCGATCCACCGGCGCAGCGCGTCCTCGCCGGCCCGCAGGTCCGGTCGTACGAGCATGGCCCAGCCGTCCAGCAGCAGGGCCGCCGCGTAGCCGCCCTCGGCGACCGGTTCGGCGCCCGGGGTGCTGACGACCAGCGCGGGCGTGTCCGGGACGGTGTCCAGCACATGCTCGCGCCCCGAGGTGCGCACCGGTACGGCGGGGAAGGCCCGCCCCAGCTCCTCGGCGGTCCGGCGCGCGCCCACGACCTGGGCGCGGAGCCGGAAGCCGCCGCACTCCGGGCAGTGCCAGGAGCCCTCCTCGCGCCCGCACCACCCGCAGCGCAGGACGCCCGCGTCCTGTCCCTGGAGCGGGCCGGAGCAGTGCCGGCACCGGGCGGGTGCCCGGCACCGGGCGCAGGCCATGCGGGGCGCGTAACCACGCCGGGGCACCTGCACCAGCACCGGCCCGTGCCGCAGCCCCTCACGGGCCGCCTGCCAGGCGAGCGTGGGCAGCCGTGCGGCGCGGGCGGCCTCGTCGCGGGCGAGGTCCTCGTCCCCGACCGTGCGGACGAGAGGCGCGGTGCGGCGCACCTGCTCCCGCCCGGCGACCAGCGGCCGGGCCCAGCCGCTCTCGACGAGCTGGGCGGCTTCCACGGTGCAGCCCCAACTCCCCAGCAGGAAGGCGCACTTGTCGAGTGCGGCGCGCAGCAGGAGGACATCGCGGGCGTGCGGCTGCGGGGCGTGCGGCTCGCTGTGGCTGTCGTCCCCGTCGTCCCAGATCGCGACGAGCCCCAGATCCTGGACGGGCGCGAACATCGCCGCCCGGGTCCCGACGACGGCACGCACGGAACCGCGCCGCACCGCCAGCCACTGCGCGTACCGCTTCTCGGGCCCGGCGTCGGCGGTGAGCAGCGCGTGCCGGCCGGTGCCCAGCAGCGCGGTGAGGGCGGCGTCCACGCGCGCGGCGGAGCGCCCGTCCGGTACGACGACGAGCGCGCCGCGCCCGGAGGCGAGGGTGGCGGCGACGGCCCGGGCCAGCTCCTCGCTCCACAGCGGTCCCGGGAGCGCGTTCCACACGGCCCTGGGCGCCCCTGAGGAGGCCAGGGCGTCGAGGAAGGCGCCCCCGTGCTCGTACCGCGCCCAGGAGCCGTGGTCCGGCGCCTGGGGCGGGGGCAGCGGCTCGGGGGACGGGCGCTGCTCCGCGCGGGCGCTGCGCGGGGGCACCGCCAGCTGGAGGACATCGGCGAGGCTGCCCGCGTAGCGGTCGGCGACGGCCCGGGCGAGGCCGAGCAGTTCCTCGCTCAGCACCGGCTCGGGCGACACTACCTGGGCGAGCGCGGCCAGCGGTCCGGAGTAGTCGGACTCGGCGCGCCGCTCGACGAGGAAGCCGTCGATGAGTCCGCCGCCCTCCCGGCGTCCGTCGCGCACCCGGTGCCGCCCGGCCCCGAACCGCACGCGCACGCGCACCCCGGGCCGTGCGTCCGCGTCCAGCTCCGCGGGCACGGCGTAGTCGAAGTACCGGTCGAGGTGCAGCACGCCCTTGTCGACCAGCACCCGTGCGACGGGCAGCTCCTCGGCGAGCGCGGCCCCGCGCCAGGTGCGGGGCTTGGCCCGCGGCACCTTCGCCTTCCGCACGCTCTCCCGGATGAGCGCGAGCTGCTCCGGCGGCGCCCCCTCGGCCCCGCCGCCCCCCGACCCGTTGTCGCTGCTCACGCTTGCATTCTTGCAAACCCCACCGACAACGCGGCCGGTCCGCCGGGCGCCAGCGACGACCGGGCCCGGCCCCCCGAAGGGAACCGGGCCTCGGTGACAGCGGGTGGGCCGGGGTTACAGGCCCACGGCCGTGCGCAGGGCGTCGACGCGGTCCGTGCGCTCCCAGGTGAAGTCGGGCAGCTCGCGGCCGAAGTGGCCGTAGGCCGCCGTCTGGGCGTAGATCGGGCGGAGCAGGTCGAGGTCGCGGATGATCGCGGCCGGACGGAGGTCGAAGACCTCGTCGATCGCCTTCTCGATCTTCTCCGGCTCGATCTTGTGCGTGCCGAAGGTCTCCACGAACAGGCCGACGGGCTCGGCCTTGCCGATGGCGTAGGCGACCTGGACCTCGCAGCGCGAGGCGAGACCCGCCGCCACCACGTTCTTCGCCACCCAGCGCATCGCGTACGCCGCCGAGCGGTCCACCTTGGACGGGTCCTTGCCGGAGAAGGCGCCGCCGCCGTGCCGGGCCATGCCGCCGTAGGTGTCGATGATGATCTTCCGGCCGGTCAGGCCCGCGTCACCCATCGGACCGCCGATCTCGAAGCGGCCGGTCGGGTTGACCAGCAGCCGGTAGCCCTCGGTGTCCAGCTTGATGCCGTCCTCCAGCAGCGCCTTCAGCTCCGGCTCCACCACGAACTCACGGATGTCCGGGGCGAGCAGCGACTCCAGGTCGATGTCGCTCGCGTGCTGGGAGGAGACCACCACCGTGTCCAGGCGGACGGCCTTGTCGCCGTCGTACTCGATGGTGACCTGCGTCTTGCCGTCCGGACGCAGGTAGGGGATCGTGCCGTTCTTGCGGACCTCGGACAGGCGCTTGGACAGCCGGTGCGCCAGGAAGATCGGCAGCGGCATGAGGGTCGGCGTCTCGTCGGACGCGTAGCCGAACATCAGGCCCTGGTCGCCCGCGCCCTGCCGGTCCAGCTCGTCCTCGTCACCCTCGACCCGGGCCTCGTACGCCGCGTCGACACCCTGCGCGATGTCCGGGGACTGCGCGCCGATGGACACCGAGACACCGCAGGAGGCGCCGTCGAAGCCCTTCTTGGAGGAGTCGTAGCCGATCTCCAGGATCGTGTTGCGGACGAGGGTCGCGATGTCCGCGTACGCCTTCGTCGTCACCTCGCCGGCCACGTGCACCAGGCCGGTGGTGATGAGCGTCTCCACGGCGACCCGGGAGGACGGGTCCTCGCGCAGGAGCGCGTCGAGAATGGTGTCGCTGATCTGGTCAGCGATCTTGTCGGGGTGACCCTCGGTCACGGACTCCGAGGTGAACAGGCGACGGGACACAACGCTCCCTGTGGTTGCAGCGGCTGCTGGCTGATCATTTACGGTCGACGCGGGGCTGCGCCGGGCGTCGACCGTGAACAGTTTATCGGTCGCACTCGACCGGCGGGCCACCGTCTCGCCTCTCGGGAGCGCTGTGACCTGCGGCACGGGCATTCTGCACAATGGCGAGCGGCCTTGACCAGGGCCGCCACGCCAGATTTCGGCATGGCGCAATTCTGATGTCGAGTTCGCCCGATCGCCTGCCGGGGGTTAGTCCAGACGCCGTACGACCAAGTCCCAGACGGTGTCGGCCAGGGCCTCCTTGGGACCGTGGGGCACCGGGGTCTCGCTGCCGTCGGCACCCAGGACGACGGCCTCGTTCTCCTCGGAGCCGAAGGTCTTGCGCTCCCCCACCTCGTTGACGACGAGCAGGTCGCAGCCCTTGCGGGCGAGCTTGGCGCGGCCGTTGGCGAGGACGTCGTCGGTCTCGGCGGCGAAGCCGACGACGACCTGTCCAGGCCGGGCGCGGTCGGCGGAGATCTCCGCGAGGATGTCCGGATTTCGCACCAGAACGATTGGTTCCGGGTCCTGGCCGTCCTTCTTCTTGATCTTCCCGGCGGCGTAGACGGCCGGGCGGAAGTCGGCGACGGCGGCGGCCATCACCACGGCGTCGGCGTCCGCTGCGGCCTTGAGGACGGCCTCGCGCAGCTGCACCGCGGTGCCCACCCGGACGACGTCCACACCCGCGGGGTCGGGCAGGCCGGCGTTGGCGGAGACCAGGGTCACCCGGGCGCCACGGGCCGCGGCGGTGCGGGCGAGGGCGTAGCCCTGCTTGCCGGACGAGCGGTTGCCGAGGAAGCGGACCGGGTCCAGCGGTTCCCGGGTGCCGCCGGCGGAGACGACGACGTGCCGGCCCTTCAGGTCGGGCTCGGTGACACCGCGGGCCAGCACCCGGCGGCACACCTCGAAGATCTCCGCCGGGTCGGGCAGCCGGCCCTTGCCGGTGTCGACGCCGGTGAGGCGGCCGACGGCGGGCTCGATGACGACGGCGCCGCGGCGGCGCAGCGTGGCCACGTTCTCCTGGGTGGCCGGGTGCTCCCACATCTCGGTGTGCATGGCCGGGGCGAAGACGACCGGGCAGCGGGCGGTGAGGAGGGTGTTGGTCAGCAGGTCGTCGGCGAGGCCGTGGGCGGCCTTGGCGAGCATGTCGGCGGTGGCCGGGGCCACGACGACCAGGTCGGCGTGCTGGCCGATGCGGACGTGCGGCACCTGGTGGACGTCGTCCCAGACCTCGGTGGCGACCGGGTTGCCGGACAGCGCGGACCAGGTGGCGGCGCCGACGAAGTGCAGCGCGGAGGCGGTCGGCACGACGCGGACGTCATGGCCCGACTCCGTGAACCTTCTCAGCAGCTCACAGGCCTTGTAAGCGGCGATGCCACCGCTGACCCCCAGCACGACCTTCGGCTTGTCCACCACGGCTCCTCGCATTCGAGAATCTGCACCACCCATGACACACCACAGGCCCGGCAGAGGGTCCCCCCGGCGTTGGCTGGGGGAAGGACTGCCGGGCCTGTGGATAAGTCAATCGCGATCTGAAAGTACTACTGCGCCGGGCCCTCGACGGCCTCGGAGGTCAGCAGACCGGCGTTGATCTCGCGCAGCGCGATCGACAGCGGCTTCTCGTGGACGTGGGTGTCGACGAGCGGACCGACGTACTCAAGGAGGCCCTCACCGAGCTGCGAGTAGTACGCGTTGATCTGGCGGGCACGCTTGGCCGCGTAGATCACGAGGCTGTACTTCGAGTCGGTCGCCTCAAGAAGCTCGTCGATCGGCGGGTTGATGATGCCCTCGGGCGCGGTGATGGAAGAGGACACGCTCTACCTTCCGATGGATGGGAAAGAATCAGACATCGTGATCACAGTCACGATCACACAACGTCCATCAAGGCTAGCAGCTCGCGGGCCACGTCCTCGACGGAGGTGTTGACCAAGGTCGTATCGAACTCCGGCTCGGCCGCCAGCTCGGTCTTCGCCGCCGCCAGGCGGCGCTCGATGACCTCGGGCGGCTCGGTCCCCCGGCCGGTCAGCCTGCGCACCAGCTCCTCCCACGAGGGCGGAGCGAGGAACACCAGCTGGGCGTCGGCCATGGACTCGCGGACCTGCCGGGCGCCCTGGAGGTCGATCTCCAGCAGGACGGGCTCGCCGTTCTCCAGCCGCTCCAGCACCGCCGCGCGGGGCGTGCCGTAGCGGTTGCCGGCGAACTCGGCCCATTCCAGCAGTTCGCCGTTGGCGATCAGCTTGTCCATCTCCTCGTCGGTGACGAAGAAGTAGTGGACTCCGTGCTGCTCGCCGGGGCGCGGCTTGCGGGTCGTCGCCGACACCGAGAGCCAGACCTCGGGGTGTTCCTTGCGCATATGGGCGACGACCGTGCTCTTGCCGACCCCCGAGGGGCCGGAGAGCACGGTCAGCCGCGGACGTTCACTCATGCAGCGATTATTCCAGCAATCCCGGAGTGCCCGGGACTCCCGGTCCGCCGGGCGGCGGACTCAGGAGCCGGTGCTGCCGAACTCACGCTCCAGGGAGGCGATCTGGTTGGAACCGAGACCGCGCACGCGGCGGCTCTCGGAGATGCCCAGACGCTCCATGATCTGCTTGGCGCGGACCTTGCCCACGCCCGGCAGGGACTCAAGAAGGGCGGAGACCTTCATCTTGCCGATGACGTCGTTTTCCTGGCCCTGCTTGATGACCTCGTGCAGGGAGGCGCCGGAGTGCTTGAGTCGATTCTTGACCTCGGCCCGCTCCCGGCGAGCCGCGGCGGCCTTTTCGAGCGCGGCTGCGCGCTGTTCAGGGGTAAGGGGCGGAAGAGCCACGCCTACGTCACCTCGGATGTCGAACTGTCGGATACGGACCGGTGAGGAACCTAGTCGCCCCACACCTGGGGAGCCACGAGCAACACGCTGCCCGTTCTCCCCCACTGCCTGAGGGGCGCGGGAGGTGCCCCCACTGCTCGGAGACTAGCGGGCAAGTCCGCCAGAGTCAGCGAGAACAGCGGAAAAGTCCTGGTCAGCCTCCGTCAGGCCGGACATTGCAGACATAATGCCCCTGATTTGAGGATGTATTCACCCTCAAGTCGGCGTGATCCCGCTCAGCCGAGCGGGCGGCCGGGGTTCAGGCGCCCGCGACGGCCGCCCGGATCTCCTCCGCGAACCGCTCGGCCGCCCCGCGCAGCGCGCTGACGTCGGGACCGTGACGCAGAACACCCCGGCTGACGTTGGGCACGACGTTGCGGACGGCCGCCCCGAAGACCCGGGGAAGATCGGCCGGGGTCGCGCCCTGGGCACCGATGCCCGGCGCGAGGAGCGGGCCGCCCATGGCGAGGTCGTACGAGGACAGGTCGCCGAGCGTGGCGCCGACGACCGCGCCGAAGGAGCCCAGCGGCTCCTCCCCCGCGTTCTCGGCCGCCAGGTGGGCCAGCATGGTCGCCCCGACGGTCCGGCCGTCGGCGCGGACCGCGTGCTGCACCTCGCCGCCCTCCGGGTTCGAGGTCAGCGCCAGCACGAACAGGCCGGCCCCGCTCTCCCGGGCGAGCGCGACGGCCGGGCTCAGCGAGCCGTAGCCGAGGTACGGCGAGACGGTCAGGGCGTCGGAGAAGAGCGGGGCGTCCGGGCGGAGGAACGCCTCGGCGTAGGCGGCCATGGTCGAGCCGATGTCGCCGCGCTTGGCGTCCAGCACGACCAGGGCGCCGGCCGCGCGCGCCTCCTGGACCGACTTCTCCAGGACGGCGAGACCGCGCGAGCCGAACCGCTCGAAGAAGGCGCTCTGCGGCTTCAGGACGGCCACCCGGTCGGCCAGGGCCTCGACGACCGTGCGGCTGAACCGCTCCAGGCCGGCGACGTCGTCGTCCAGGCCCCACTCGGCGAGCAGCGAGGCGTGCGGGTCGATGCCGACGCACAGCGGGCCCCGCTCGTCCATGGCGCGGCGCAGCCGGGCGCCGAAGGGCTCCAAGGGGCTCATGCGGGCTTCCTCACGTCGGCGCCGACCGCGTCGGCGAGGGTGGCGTACGGGCTGGTGCGCAGGCGGGCGGCGAGGCCCTTGTGGATCGCGCGGCACCAGAAGGGGCCCTCGTAGACGAAGGCGCTGTAGCCCTGGACCAGCGTGGCACCGGCCAGGATGCGCTGCCAGGCGTCCTCGGCGGTCTCGATGCCGCCGACGCCCACCAGGGTGATCCGGTCGCCCACGCGCCCGTACAGGCGGCGCAGGACCTCCAGGGAGCGCTCCTTGAGCGGGGCGCCGGACAGGCCGCCGGTCTCCTTGACCAGCGCGGCGGAGGAGCGCAGGCCGAGGCCCTCGCGCGCGATGGTGGTGTTGGTGGCGATGATGCCGTCCAGGCCCAGTTCCACAGCGAGGTCGGCGACCGCGTCGACGTCCTCGTCGGCGAGGTCGGGGGCGATCTTCACCAGCAGCGGGACGCGCCGGTTCGCGACCGTCCGGTCGGCGGCCTCGCGCACGGCGGTGAGCAGCGGACGCAGGTGGTCCACCGCCTGGAGGTCGCGCAGACCGGGGGTGTTCGGCGAGGAGACGTTGACGACCAGGTAGTCGGCGTACGGCGCGAGGCGCTCGGCGGACTTCACGTAGTCGGCGACGGCCTCCGCCTCCGGGACGACCTTGGTCTTGCCGATGTTGACGCCGACCACCGTCTTGAAGACCGGCTCACGGGTGGCCAGGCGGGCCGCCACGGCCAGGGAGCCGTCGTTGTTGAAGCCCATGCGGTTGATCAGCGCGCGGTCCGCGACGAGGCGGAACAGCCGCTTCCTGGGGTTGCCGGGCTGCGGCTCCCCCGTCACCGTGCCGATCTCGACGTGGTCGAAGCCCAGCATCGACATCCCGTCGATGGCCACCGCGTTCTTGTCGAACCCGGCCGCGAGGCCGAACGGGCCGTGCATGCGCAGCCCGAACGCCTCCGTGCGCAGCTCCTTGTGGCGGGGCGCGAGGGCGGCTGCGACGAAGGTGCGCAGCACCGGGACGCGGACGGCGAGGCGGATCCAGCGGAAGGCCAGGTGGTGGGCCCGCTCCGGGTCCATCCGGCGGAAGACCAGACGGAAGAAGAGGTGATACATGGAGGTGTCCTCACACGGAGGGGGGACACCGTTTCCGGAGTCCCCCCTCGTCGGCGGCTAGGGGCCCGCGCCCCCGAAGGGGCGCGGGGAACTGCGCGACCGGCCACAGCCGGCCCGCAGTGTGGTGTCGGCCTCTTCGCGGAGCGCTAGTCGCGTGCCGCGGTCAGGTGTTCCGCGTGCTCCTGGAGCGAGCGGACGCCCACGTCACCGTGGTTGAGGGCGTCGATGCCCTGGACGGCCGCCGCGAGCGCCTGGACGGTCGTCAGGCACGGCACGGACCGCGCCACGGCCGCCGTACGGATGTCGTAGCCGTCGAGGCGGCCACCGGTGCCGTACGGGGTGTTGACGATGAGGTCGACCTCGCCGTCGTGGATGAGCTGGACGATGGTCCGCTCGCCGTTCGGGCCGGTGCCCTCGGACTGCTTGCGCACGACGGTGGCGTTGATGCCGTTGCGCTTGAGGACCTCGGCGGTGCCGGAGGTCGCGAGCAGCTCGAAGCCGTGTGCGACCAGCTCGCGCGCCGGGAAGATCATCGAGCGCTTGTCGCGGTTGGCGACCGAGATGAACGCGCGGCCCTTGGTGGGCAGCGGGCCGTAGGCACCCGCCTGCGACTTGGCGTACGCCGTGCCGAAGACCGAGTCGATGCCCATGACCTCGCCGGTGGAGCGCATCTCCGGACCGAGGACGGTGTCGACGCCGCGGCCGTGGATGTCGCGGAACCGCGACCACGGCATGACGGCCTCCTTGACGGAGATCGGAGCGTCCAGCGGCAGCTCGCCGCCGTCACCGTTCTTCGGCAGCAGGCCCTCGGCGCGCAGCTCGGCGATGGTCGCGCCCAGGGAGATCCGGGCGGCGGCCTTCGCCAGCGGCACCGCGGTCGCCTTCGAGGTGAAGGGGACCGTGCGGGAGGCACGCGGGTTGGCCTCCAGGACGTAGAGGATGTCGCCGGCCATCGCGAACTGGATGTTGATCAGGCCGCGCACGCCGACACCCTTGGCGATGGCCTCGGTGGAGGCCCGCAGCCGCTTGATGTCGAAGCCGCCGAGGGTGATCGGGGGCAGGGCGCACGCCGAGTCGCCGGAGTGGATGCCGGCCTCCTCGATGTGCTCCATGACGCCGCCGAGGTACAGCTCCTCGCCGTCGTAGAGGGCGTCGACGTCGATCTCGATGGCGTCGTCCAGGAAGCGGTCGACGAGGACCGGCCGGGAGGGGCTGATCTCGGTCGACTCGGCGATGTAGGAGGCGAGGCGGGTCTCGTCGTAGACGATCTCCATGCCGCGTCCGCCGAGCACGTACGACGGCCGGACCAGGACCGGGTAGCCGATCTCGTCGGCGATGGCCTTGGCCTCGGCGAAGGTGGTGGCCGTGCCGTGCTTGGGCGCCGGCAGGCCCGCTTCCGCGAGGACCCGGCCGAAGGCACCCCGGTCCTCGGCGGCGTGGATGGCCTCCGGGGAGGTGCCGACGATCGGCACGCCGTTGTCCTTCAGGGCCTGCGAGAGGCCCAGCGGGGTCTGGCCGCCGAGCTGGACGATGACGCCCGCGATCGGGCCGGCCTGCTGCTCCGCGTGGACGATCTCCAGCACGTCCTCAAGCGTCAGCGGCTCGAAGTACAGGCGGTCGGAGGTGTCGTAGTCCGTGGAGACGGTCTCCGGGTTGCAGTTGACCATCACGGTCTCGTACCCGGCGTCGGACAGCGCGAAGGAGGCGTGGACGCAGGAGTAGTCGAACTCGATGCCCTGGCCGATGCGGTTGGGTCCGGAGCCCAGGATGATCACGGCGGGCTTCTCGCGGGGCGCGACCTCGGTCTCCTCGTCGTAGGAGGAGTAGAAGTACGGCGTCTTGGCGGCGAACTCGGCGGCGCAGGTGTCGACCGTCTTGTAGACCGGGCGGAGGCCGAGGGCGTGCCGGACCTCGCGGACGACGTCCTCGCGCAGACCGCGGATCTCGGCGACCTGCTGGTCGGAGAAGCCGTGCCGCTTGGCCTCGGCGAGCAGGTCGCGGGTCAGCTCCGGGGCCTCGGCCAGCTCGTCCGCGATCTCCTTGATCAGGAAGAGCTGGTCCACGAACCAGGGGTCGATCTTCGTGTACTCGAAGACCTCCTCCGGGGTGGCGCCCGCGCGGATGGCCTGCATGACCGTGTTGATCCGGCCGTCGGTGGGCCGTACGGCCTCGCGCAGCAGGGCCTCCTTGTCGCCGGGCTCGCCGGTGAAGGTGAACTGGCTGCCCTTCTTCTCCAGGGAGCGCAGCGCCTTCTGGAAGGCCTCGGGGAAGTTGCGGCCGATGGCCATGGCCTCGCCGACCGACTTCATGGTGGTGGTCAGCGTGGAGTCGGCCTGCGGGAACTTCTCGAAGGCGAACCGCGGGGCCTTGACGACCACGTAGTCGAGCGTGGGCTCGAAGGAGGCCGGGGTCTCCTGCGTGATGTCGTTCGGGATCTCATCCAGGGTGTAGCCGACGGCCAGCTTGGCGGCGATCTTGGCGATCGGGAAGCCGGTCGCCTTGGAGGCGAGCGCGGAGGACCGCGACACGCGCGGGTTCATCTCGATGACGATCACACGACCGTCCTCGGGGTTCACCGCGAACTGGATGTTGCAGCCGCCGGTGTCCACGCCGACCTCGCGGATGATGGCGATGCCGACGTCGCGCAGCACCTGGTACTCGCGGTCGGTCAGGGTCATGGCCGGGGCGACGGTGATCGAGTCGCCGGTGTGCACGCCCATCGGGTCGAAGTTCTCGATGGAGCAGACGACCACGACGTTGTCGTTCTTGTCGCGCATCAGTTCCAGCTCGTACTCCTTCCAGCCGAGGATGGACTCCTCCAGGAGCACCTCGGTGGTCGGGGAGAGCGTGAGGCCCTGGCCGGCGATGCGGCGCAGCTCCTCCTCGTCGTGCGCGAAGCCGGAGCCGGCGCCGCCCATGGTGAAGGACGGGCGGACGACGACCGGGTAGCCGCCGAGGGTCTCGACGCCCTTGAGGACGTCGTCCATGGAGTGGCAGATGACCGAGCGGGCGGACTCGCCGTGCCCGATCTTCTTGCGGACCTCCTCCACGACGTCCTTGAACAGGTCGCGGTCCTCGCCCTTGTGGATCGCCTCGGGCTTGGCGCCGATCAGCTCCACGCCGTACTTCTCCAGGACACCGTTCTCGTGCAGCGAGATGGCGGTGTTCAGGGCCGTCTGGCCGCCCAGGGTGGGCAGCAGGGCGTCGGGGCGCTCCTTGGCGATGATCTTCTCGACGAACTCGGGGGTGATCGGCTCGACGTAGGTGGCGTCGGCGATCTCCGGGTCGGTCATGATCGTCGCCGGGTTGGAGTTGACGAGGACGACACGCAGCCCCTCGGCCTTGAGCACACGGCAGGCCTGGGTGCCGGAGTAGTCGAACTCTGCGGCCTGGCCGATGACGATCGGGCCGGAGCCGATGACCAGGACGGACTGGATATCGGTGCGCTTAGGCACGCTGGCCCTCCATCAGGGAGACGAAGCGGTCGAAGAGGTAGGCGGCGTCGTGCGGGCCGGCTGCCGCTTCGGGGTGGTACTGGACGGAGAAGGCGGGCTGGTCGAGCAGCTGGAGCCCCTCCACGACGTCGTCGTTCAGGCAGACGTGCGAGACCTCGGCACGGCCGAACTTCGTCTCGCTGACCTTGTCGAGCGGCGCGTCCACGGCGAAGCCGTGGTTGTGCGCGGTGACCTCGACCTTGCCGGTCGTACGGTCCTGGACCGGCTGGTTGATGCCCCGGTGGCCGTACTTCAGCTTGTAGGTGCCGAAGCCGAGGGCGCGGCCGAGGATCTGGTTGCCGAAGCAGATGCCGAACAGGGGGGTCTTGCGCTCCAGGACGGCGGTCATCAGCGCGACCGGGCCGTCGGCGGTGGCGGGGTCGCCGGGACCGTTGGAGAAGAACACACCATCCGGTTCGACGGCGTAGACGTCGTCGGCCGTGGCGGTGGCGGGCAGGACGTGCACCTCGATGCCGCGCTCGGCCATGCGGTGCGGGGTCATGCCCTTGATGCCGAGGTCGATCGCGGCGACCGTGAACCGCTTCTCGCCGACCGCCGGGACGACGTACGCCTCCTGGGTCGCGACCTCCTCGTAGAGGCTCGCGCCCTTCATGTGCGGCTGGGCCTGCACGCGCTCCAGCAGCTCCGCCTCCGGGGCGATCGCCTCGCCGGAGAAGATGCCGGCGCGCATGGAGCCGCGCTCGCGCAGGTGGCGGGTGAGGGCCCGGGTGTCGATGCCGGAGATGCCGACGACGCCCTGCCGCTCCAGCTCGTCGTCCAGGGAGCGCTTGGCCCGCCAGTTGGACGGCACGCGCGCGGGGTCGCGCACGACGTAGCCGGAGACCCAGATGCGGCCGGACTCGTCGTCCTCGTCGTTCCAGCCGGTGTTGCCGATCTGGGGAGCGGTCGCGACGACGATCTGGCGGTCGTACGACGGGTCGGTGAGGGTCTCCTGGTAGCCGGTCATGCCGGTGGAGAACACGGCCTCGCCGAAGGTCTCCCCCACGGCCCCGTAGGCGCGGCCGCGGAAGGTGCGGCCGTCCTCCAGGACGAGTACGGCGGGAGCCTTCGCGGCTCCCCTGGTGGAGGTCGTCATCGTGCGCCTTCCGTGTCGTTGATCATCTGGTTCAGGGTGTCGACCCACTCGGTGTGCTCGGCCGCGTGGTCGGAGCGGAAGCCCGAGTCGATCAGTTTGTCGCCGAGCGCCCAGGTCACCACCAGCAGTCCGCCCTCGGTGAGGACCTTGCCGGCGATGCCCTTGTCCAGCCGGGCTCCGCGCAGGGCGGCGGCGGGGACGAAGAAGTCGGTCGCGCCGGGGCGCTCGACCTCCAGGCCCGCGTCGGTCAGGGTGAGCTCGGCCCGGCTGCGGGTGCCCAGGCCGTGGGCGACGATGCGGTCCAGCCACTGCCCGGCGGTGGTGGAGCCGTGGTAGCGGCCGTTCATGCTCAGTCTGGCGGGACCGGTCTCCTCCGGCGCGGCAGGCAGCTCGGGCAGGTCGCCCTGGAGGGTGCCGCGCCACTTCCAGCCCTCGCGCATCAGCCAGTAGACCAGCGCGATGAACAGGGCCAGTCCGACGAGCCAGCCGATGCGGGCCCCCCAGTCGGTGACCTCGGCCGACTTCTTCGCCTCGGCCAGCAGGATTACAGGTGTCACGTGAGCTTCCCGTCGACGAGCGTGGCCTTGCCCCGCAGCCACGTGTGCGTCACACGGCCCGGCAGCTCGCGCCCCTGGTAGGGGGTGTTGCGGCTGCGCGAGGCGAAGCCCGCGGGGTCCACCTGGCCACGGTATTCCGTGTCGACCAGGGTGAGGTTGGCGGGCTCACCAGCCGAGACGGGACGGCCGTGGCCGGTGGCCTGTCCGATCCGCGCGGGCTTGAAGGACATGCGGTCGGCGACGCCGGCCCAGTCCAGCAGGCCCGTGTCGACCATGGTCTCCTGGACCACTGACAACGCGGTCTCCAGGCCGACCATGCCCATGGCGGCGGCGGCCCACTCGCAGTCCTTGTCCTCGTGCGGGTGCGGGGCGTGGTCGGTGGCGACGATGTCGATCGTGCCGTCGGCGAGCGCCTCGCGCAGGGCCAGCACGTCGCGCTCGGTGCGCAGCGGCGGGTTGACCTTGTAGACGGGGTTGTAGGTGCGCACCAGCTCGTCGGTGAGGAGCAGGTGGTGCGGGGTGACCTCGGCGGTGACCTGGATGCCGCGGGACTTGGCCCAGCGGACGATCTCGACGGAGCCGGCGGTCGACAGGTGGCAGATGTGGACGCGGGAGCCGACGTGGTCGGCGAGGAGCACGTCGCGGGCGATGATCGACTCCTCGGCGACGGCCGGCCAGCCGCCCAGGCCCAGCTCGGCGGAGACGACGCCCTCGTTCATCTGGGCGCCCTCGGTGAGCCGCGGCTCCTGCGCGTGCTGGGCGACGACACCGCCGAAGGCCTTCACGTACTCCAGCGCGCGGCGCATGATCACGGCGTCGTCCACGCACTTGCCGTCGTCGGAGAAGACGGTGACGCCGGCGGCGGAGTCGTGCATGGCGCCGAGTTCGGCGAGCTTCTTGCCGTCCAGGCCGACGGTGACCGCGCCGATGGGCTGGACGTCGCAGTAGCCGTGCTCCTGACCGAGCCGCCAGACCTGCTCCACCACACCGGCGGTGTCGGCGACCGGGAAGGTGTTGGCCATGGCGAAGACGGCCGTGTAGCCGCCGCTCGCCGCCGCGCGGGTGCCGGTGAGGACGGTCTCGGAGTCCTCACGGCCCGGCTCGCGCAGGTGGGTGTGCAGGTCGACCAGGCCCGGCAGCAGCACCTTGCCGGCGGCCTCGACCACCTCGGCGCCCTCGGCGGACAGCCCGGTTCCGACCTCGGCGATGGTCTCGCCGTCGATCAGCACGTCCTGCGGCGCGCCGCCGAGCACCTTCGCACCACGGATCAGGATCTTGCTCATGTGTCTTACTTCTCCTCGGTACGAGAGTGGGTGACGGCAGGCTCGTTTCCGCCGAGCAGCAGGTACAGGACGGCCATCCGGATGGAGACGCCGTTGGCGACCTGCTCGACGGCGGTGCAGCGGTCGGAGTCGGCGACCTCGGCGGTGATCTCCATGCCGCGCACCATCGGACCGGGGTGCATCACGATGGCGTGCTCGGGCAGCTTGGCCATGCGGTCGCCGTCGAGGCCGTAGCGCCGTGAGTACTCGCGCTCGGTCGGGAAGAAGGCGGCGTTCATGCGCTCGCGCTGGACGCGGAGCATCATCACGGCGTCGGACTTGGGCAGCGTGCTGTCGAGGTCGTACGAGACCGCGCACGGCCAGGAGTCGACGCCGACCGGCACCAGGGTGGGCGGGGCGACCAGGGTGACCTCGGCGCCGAGGGTGTGCAGCAGGTCGACGTTGGAGCGGGCGACCCGGCTGTGCAGGACGTCGCCGACGACGGTGATCCGCTTGCCGGACAGGTCCTGGCCGAGCCCGGCGTCGCGGCCGATGAGCCGGCGGCGCATGGTGAAGGCGTCCAGCAGGGCCTGGGTGGGGTGCTGGTGGGTGCCGTCGCCGGCGTTGATGACGGCCGCGTCGATCCAGCCGGAGTTGGCCAGGCGGTACGGGGCTCCGGAGGCGCCGTGCCGGATGACCACGGCGTCGACGCCCATGGCCTCCAGGGTCTGCGCGGTGTCCTTCAGGGACTCGCCCTTGGACACCGAGGAGCCCTTGGCGGAGAAGTTGATGACGTCCGCGGACAGGCGCTTCTCGGCGGCCTCGAAGGAGATGCGCGTACGCGTGGAGTCCTCGAAGAAGAGGTTGACGATCGTCCGGCCGCGCAGGGTCGGCAGCTTCTTGATGGGCCGGTCCGCGACCCGGGCCATCTCCTCGGCGGTGTCGAGGATGTGGACGGCGTCGTCGCGGGTGAGGTCGGCGGCCGAGATGAGATGACGCTGCATCTGTCAGGCTCCGTAAGGCAGTTCATTCGGGAGATTTCGGGCAGGCGGGCGCGTGTGCACGGCACACCGGAGCGGCCGTGCGCCCGGCTTGCTACTGAGCGGCCGGCTTCACACCGAGCAGCACGGTGTCGCGACCGTCCTCCTCGGCGAGCTGGACCTTGACCGTCTCCCGCAGCGACGTGGGGAGGTTCTTGCCGACGTAGTCGGCACGGATGGGCAGTTCGCGGTGGCCGCGGTCGACCAGGACCGCGAGCTGCACCGCGCGCGGGCGCCCGATGTCGTTCAGGGCGTCGAGGGCGGCGCGGATCGTGCGCCCGGAGAAGAGCACGTCGTCGACGAGGACGACCAGCCGGCCGTCGATGCCGTCGCCGGGGATCTCGGTGCGCGCCAGCGCGCGCGGTGGATGCATGCGCAGGTCGTCGCGGTACATGGTGATGTCGAGCGAGCCGACCGGGACCGCGCGGTCGGTGATCTGCTCCAGCTTGGCGGCGAGCCGCTGGGCGAGGAAGACGCCGCGGGTCGGGATGCCGAGGAGCACCACGTCGTCGGCGCCCTTGGCGCGCTCGACGATCTCGTGGGCGATACGGGTGAGCACCCGTGCGATGTCGGGGCCCTCAAGAACGGGCCGCGCATCGGACGCTTGCGGATGCGCAGGCGTGACGTGCTTGTCCATACGAAACGGACCTCCTTCTCCGCCTCACGGGACGGACCTTAAAGGACGTCGGAATTGCGCCATCCACCGTAGCAGGTCACCTGACCGGCCCCGTCCACCCCCCTGTCACCCGCTTGGCCTAATCGGTCGCCACTACCACGGAAGAGTCGGTGTGGACCATTCGGCTTGACGCACCAGAGTCACGCTGCGTAACCTCACAGTGAGTTACCAGCCGCGCGGCGGGAAAGCAGCCGGCCGCGTCGACACAGTGTCCGGGGAGCTATATGTCCAGCGAATACGCCAAACAGCTCGGGGCCAAGCTCCGGGCCATCCGCACCCAGCAGGGCCTTTCCCTCCACGGTGTCGAGGAGAAGTCCCAGGGTCGCTGGAAGGCCGTGGTGGTCGGTTCCTACGAGCGCGGCGACCGTGCCGTGACCGTGCAGCGCCTGGCCGAGCTGGCCGATTTCTATGGCGTTCCGGTGCAGGAGCTCCTGCCGGGCACCACGCCGGGCGGCGCCGCCGAGCCGCCGCCGAAGCTGGTCCTGGACCTGGAGCGGCTGGCCACCGTGCCGGCCGAGAAGGCGGGCCCCCTGCAGCGCTACGCGGCGACGATCCAGTCCCAGCGCGGTGACTACAACGGCAAGGTGCTCTCCATCCGCCAGGACGACCTGCGCACACTCGCCGTCATCTACGACCAGTCCCCCTCGGTCCTCACCGAGCAGCTGATCAGCTGGGGCGTCCTGGACGCGGACGCGCGCCGCGCGGTGGCCACGCACGAAGAGGCGTAACCACCCTCGTACGCCTCAGCAGAAACGTGGCGCCCGGGGGGGGGGGGGGGGGGGCGGGGGGGGGCCCCCCCCCCCCGGGGGGGGGGGGGGGTGGGGGCCAGGGGGGGGGGGGTGCACAGTGTGCCCCCCCCCCGGCCCGCCCCCCCCCCCCCCCGCCCCCCCCCCCCCCCCGCGGGGGGGGGGGGGGCCCCCCCCCGGGGGCCCCCCCCCCCCCCGGCGGCGTTTCAGCGGCGGTACCACACACGCCGGAGGGCCCGCAGCACAGGCGCGCTGCGGGCCCTCCGGCGATGGCTGTCGGGCGGTTACGCCTCGTCCCGGCGCAGGGACGGCTTGAGCTCCTTCAGGCGGCCCAGCAGCCCGTTGACGAACGACGGCGACTCGTCGGTCGAGAACTCCTTGGCCAGCTGCACCATCTCGTCCAGGACGACGGCGTCCGGGGTCTCGTCGACCCAGATCAGCTCGTACGCGCCCAGCCGCAGGATGTTGCGGTCCACGACCGGCATCCGGTCGAGCGTCCAGCCCACCGCGTACTGGGCGATCAGCTCGTCGATCCGCTTCGCGTGCTCCGCGTAGCCCTCGACCAGCTGCATCGTGTACTCGCTGACCGGGGGCTGCCGGGTGTCGGACCGGGAGAGCCGGATCCAGTCCGCGAGGACGGTCAGGACGTCGGCGCCGCGCTGGTCGCCCTCGAAGAGGATCTGGAAGGCGCGCTTGCGGGCCGTGTTGCGGGCAGCCACGGTTAGCTGTTCACCCGGCCGAGGTAGTCGCTGGTGCGGGTGTCGACCTTGATCTTCTCACCGGTGGTGATGAAGAGCGGAACCTGGATCTGGTGGCCGGTCTCCAGGGTGGCGGGCTTGGTGCCACCGGTGGAGCGGTCGCCCTGGACGCCCGGCTCGGTCTCCTGGATGGTGAGCTCGACGGCGGCGGGCAGCTCGACGAAGAGGACCTCGCCCTCGTGCTGCGCGACGGTGGCGGTGAAGCCCTCGACCAGGAAGTTCGCGGCGTCGCCGACGGCCTTCCGGTCGATGTGCAGCTGGTCGTAGGTCTCCATGTCCATGAAGACGAAGTACTCGCCGTCCATGTACGAGAACTGCATGTCGCGCTTGTCGACAGTGGCCGTCTCGACCTTGACACCGGCGTTGAAGGTCTTGTCGACGACCTTGCCGGAGAGCACGTTCTTGAGCTTGGTGCGCACGAAGGCGGGGCCCTTGCCGGGCTTGACGTGCTGGAACTCGACGACGGACCAGAGCTGGCCGCCTTCGAGCTTGAGCACCATGCCGTTCTTGAGGTCGTTCGTGGAAGCCACGGTTGCGGAATCTCCTGGACTGACGTACGACCCCGGCGCACGCACCTGCCTAGAGGGCGAGCAGCTCCTTGGTCGTGATGGTGAGTAGCTCGGGTCCGCCGTCCGCCTCGGGGCGTACGACGAGCGTGTCATCGATCCGGACACCGCCCCGGCCCGGAAGGTGGACCCCCGGTTCGACGGTGACCGGCACGCAAGCGTCCAGTTTACCCATGGCCGCGGGCGCCAACTGCGGGTCCTCGTCGATTTCGAGTCCGACACCGTGTCCGGTCAGCGGTGGCAGGGCCTCCGCGTAGCCCGCGGAGTCCAGTACCTGGCGTGCTGCGCGGTCCACGTCGCGGTAGGCGGCGCCGGGTGCCAGGAACTCGCGTCCGGCCCGCTGGGCGGCGAAGACCAGGTCGTACAGCTCGATCTGCCAGTCGGCGGGTGAGGTGCCGATGACGAAGGTGCGGCCGATCTCGCATCGGTAGCCGCGGTAGGTGGCGCCGAGGCAGACCGAGAGGAAGTCGCCCTCCTCCACCCGCCGGTCGGTGGGGCGGTGGCCGCGGCGGCCGGCGTGCGGTCCGGTGGCCACGGAGGTGGGGAAGGCCGGGCCGTCGGCGCCGTGGTCGACCAGGCGCCGCTCCAGCTCCAGCGCGAGGTGCCGTTCGGTACGGCCGACCAGGATGGACTCCAGCAGCTCACCGAGGGCCTGGTCGGCGATCTCGGCGCCGATGCGCAGACAGGAGATCTCCTCCTCGTCCTTGACGACCCTGAGCTGCTCCACGGCCCCGCCGAGGTCGATGAGGCGGAGCTTCGGGGCGACGGAGGCGACGGCCCGGTGCCGGGTGACGGTGAGGTGGTGTTCCTCGACCGCCAGGGAGTCGGCGCCCTGGTCGGCGGCGAGGCCGGCCGCGGCGACGGCGGCGTCGCCCTCGTTCGCCGGGAGGACGTGCAGGCGCAGGTTCTCGTCCGGCTGGCCTTCGTGGGGGCGGTCGTCCGGCGGACCGGCGCACACCAGGACGTCCTCGCCCCTGCCGATCAGCAGCACGGCGCCCTGCGGGGCCGCGGCGGCGAGGTAGCGGACATTGGCCGGGCGGGTGACGAGCGCTGCCGCGGTGCCGGCCGCGTTGAAGTGTTCCCTCAGCCGGGATCGGCGGTTCGCGTACACCTCTGACATGAGATGAGCGTAGGAGGTTTGTCCGGATTATGCCGATCGGCGGGGGCCGAGTGGGGCTGCGGAGCAGGTCGGGGGTGGTGCGGTGGTGTGCTGCGGGCACTCCCCGCTCACCAGCTCGGAGGACTCGCTATCGCCCTGGCCAGGACCTCGTCCAGCACGCGGGCCGTGCCCTGGACGTCCAGCTGGGAGTTGTCGATGATCGGGAGGCCCGAGCCGTACCAGCCGGCCATGCGGCCGTGGATGCGGGCCACCTCCTCGTCCGTGAGGCGGCGGTTGCCGCTGCGTTCGGCGTTGCGCTCCAGGACGACGTCGAGGCCCGGGAGCAGGACCACCGGAAGCAGACCGGGACCCACATGCCGCTTCCAGCCGCCGAGGCCGACGACCGGGCGGTCCGGGAAGACGGCGTCGTCCAGGATGCAGGAGATGCCGTTGGCCAGGAAATTGCGCGCGGCGAAGCCGCAGGTGCGACGGGCCAGGCGGTACTGGGCCTCCGAGTTGTCGTTCCAGCCGGACTGCGGGTCGGCGAAGCCCGAGCGGACCCATTCGCGGACGTCGTCCAGGCTGATGTGGGCCGTGGGGACCCGGCGGTGGTCCGCCCAGTACTTGGCGACGCTGGTCTTGCCCGCACCGGCGGGGCCGATGAGGAGGACGGCGAGGGTGGTCGCCGTCGGGTCCGGTGCCGCGGCCGCGGCGGGCGGGGTCGCGGGGGCGCCGACCGGACCGCCGGGTGGCAGCGGGACGTGTCCGGTGCTGTCGGGGGTCTGCGGTCCGCCGGTGTGCCGCGGCGGCGGGGGCGGCGGCACCTGGCCGGAGGGGGCCGGGGGCTGCTGTGGGGCCGGCGGCACCGGTCCGGGCGGAGCCGGGAAGCCCGGCGGCGGGGGGACGGGGGCGGGCCCCTGGGAGACTCCCGGGTGCGGGCCCGGGTGGTGTGCGGCCGACACCCAGCCGGCGTGCGGGCCCTGCCCCGGCTGGTGGGGCGGCGGCAGCGGAGACCCCACTGCGTGCTGCATCCGTTGCCACTCCGTCTCGTACACACATCTGGCGCTGGCAGCGGGGGCGTGCCCCGCTTGCCACCGAACGGTACCGTCCCCGGCCGTCGTTCGGTGAAACGGCCGGGGGCGGTCCGAAGTGCCCGGCGGGCGAAGGAAACCGGACGCGGGGAGCGGTCCGGGGCCTACTGGCCGACCTCGCCGTAGGCGGCGAGGAGGACGGCCGGGTCCGGCCCTTCCAGGACGGTCGGCTTGGCCAGGCCGTCCAGGACGATGAAGCGCAGCAGGTCGCCGCGGGACTTCTTGTCGACCTTCATCGCCTCCAGCAGCTTGGGCCACTGGTCGTAGCGGTAGTGCAGCGGCAGGCCGACGGATTCGAGGATGCTGCGGTGGCGGTCGGCCGTCGCGTCGTCCAGACGGCCCGCGAGGCGGCCGAGTTCGGCGGCGAAGTGCATGCCGACCGCGACCGCGGCCCCGTGCCGCCACTTGTACCGCTCGTTCTTCTCGATGGCGTGGCCGAGCGTGTGGCCGTAGTTGAGGATCTCCCGCCGGCCGGATTCCTTCAGGTCCGAGGAGACGACGTCGGCCTTGACCCGGATCGACCGCTCGATCAGCTCGGCCGTGTGCGGGCCCGCCGGGGTGCGGGCGGCCTCCGGGTCGGCCTCGATCAGGTCCAGGATCACCGGGTCGGCGATGAACCCCGCCTTGATGATCTCGGCCAGTCCGGAGACGTAGTCGTGCACCGGGAGGGAGTCCAGCGCGGCCAGGTCGCACAGGACACCGGCCGGCGGGTGGAAGGCGCCGACCAGGTTCTTGCCCTCGGCGGTGTTGATGCCGGTCTTGCCGCCGACCGCCGCGTCGACCATGGCCAGCACGGTCGTGGGGATGGCGATCCAGCGCACCCCACGCAGCCAGGTCGCGGCGACGAACCCGGCCAGGTCGGTGGTGGCGCCGCCGCCGACACCGACGAGGACGTCGGTGCGGGTGAAGCCGCACTGGCCCAGTGCCTTCCAGCAGTAGGCGGCGACCTCGGCGGTCTTGGCCTCCTCCGCGTTGGGCACCTGGATCGCCACGGCCTCGTAGCCCTGCCCGGCCAGGTCGGCGCGCAGCGCCTCCCCCGTGTCGGCCAGCGCCTCCGGGTGGATCACGGCGACCCGCTTGGCCTTCGCCCCGATGAGCCCGGCCAGCTCGCCCAGGAGCTGCCGGCCCACCAGCACCTCGTAGGGGTCGGTGCCCGCGGTGCCGGCGACCTGGATCCGGGTGACTGCCTCGCTCATACCTGCTTCAACTCCAGTGCGTCCAGCGCCGCCTGCGCGACCTCTTCCGGAGTGCGTCCGTCCGTCGCGACGACGGCGGTGGCGACCTCCTCGTACAGGTGCCGGCGCGCCTCCATCAACTCCCGCCACTGCTTGCGCGGGTTGACCGCGAGCAGCGGGCGGGCCACGTTCAGACCGGTGCGCTTGACGGCCTCCTCGACCTCCATCGAGAGGTAGAGCACCCGCTGCCCGGCCAGCAGCGCGCGCGTGTCCGGGTCCAGGACCGCCCCGCCGCCCAGCGCGACGACGCCCCGGTGCTCGGCGAGCGCGGCCCGCACGGCGGCCTTCTCCAGGGCGCGGAAGGCGGCCTCGCCCTCGTCCACGAAGATCTCGGCGATGGTGCGGCCCTCGGCCGCCACGATGTCCTCGTCGGTGTCCCGGTAGCCGACGCCGAGGCGGTCGGCGAGCAGCCGGCCGACGGTGGACTTGCCCACACCCATCGGCCCGACCAGGACGACCGCCGGTGTGCCGCTCACCGGATCGCCAGGTTGTCGAGGTACGACCGGACGTTGCGCCGGGTCTCCGCAACGGAGTCACCGCCGAACTTCTCGGCGACCGCGTCCGCGAGGACGAGCGCCACCATGGCCTCGGCGACGATGCCGGCCGCCGGGACGGCGGAGACGTCGGAGCGCTGGTGGTGGGCCTGGGCGGGCTCACCGGTGGTGACGTCCACCGTCCTGAGCGCGCGCGGCACGGTGGCGATCGGCTTCATCGCGGCGCGCACCCGCAGCAGCTCACCCGTGCTGAGGCCGCCCTCGGTGCCGCCCGAGCGGCCGGAGACGCGCCGGATGCCCTCCGGCGTGGACACGATCTCGTCGTGGGCCTGGGAGCCGGGCACGCGGGCCAGCTCGAAGCCGTCGCCGATCTCGACGCCCTTGATCGCCTGGATGCCCATGAGCGCGCCGGCGAGGCGGGCGTCCAGCTTTCGGTCCCAGTGCACGTGCGAGCCGAGGCCGACCGGGACGTCGTAGGCCAGCACCTCGACCACGCCGCCCAGGGTGTCGCCGTCCTTGTGGGCCTGGTCGACCTCGGCGACCATCGCCTTCGAGGTGTCCGCGTCGAGGCAGCGCAGCGGGTCGGCGTCCAGCTTCTCGACGTCGGCCGCAGTGGGGTACACGCCCTGCGGGGCCTTCACGGAGCACAGCTCGACGACGTGGGAGACGATCTCGATGCCGGTCGTCTCCTTCAGGTACGACCGGGCGACCGCGCCCAGCGCCACCCGGGCCGCCGTCTCACGGGCCGAGGCGCGCTCCAGGATCGGGCGGGCCTCGTCGAAGCCGTACTTCTGCATGCCCGCCAGGTCGGCGTGGCCGGGGCGGGGACGGGTCAGCGGCGCGTTGCGGGCCAGGCCCGCCAGCACCTCGGGGTCGACCGGGTCGGCCGCCATGACCTGCTCCCACTTCGGCCACTCGGTGTTCCCGACCATGATCGCCACCGGGGAGCCCAGGGTCAGCCCGTGCCGGACGCCGCCGAGGAACGTGACCTCGTCCCGCTCGAACTTCATCCGCGCACCGCGGCCATAGCCGAGCCGCCGCCGCGCCAGGTGGTCCGCCACCATCTCCGTGGTGATCGGCACGCCGGCGGGAAGACCCTCCAGCGTCGCGACAAGTGCGGGACCGTGGGACTCCCCCGCGGTCAGCCAACGCAGCCTGCTCAACGGTGCTCCTCAGTGCTCGCGCCCGGTACTGCCCGGCGTACGCGCGTCCTCGCGTACGGCGACGGCGCTGCCGGGTGCGCGACCCCGGTACGCCACCTCCGATCCTCCCACGTCCCAGGACGCGGACCGGCCGCCGGTCCAGCAGACGGACGCGTGCGGGGCGTCAGCGGGCCGCGAGGGCCTGCTCGCCGGCGTGCCGCATGGCCTCCAGGGGGCCCGGGGCGTGCCCGGTCATCTGCTCGAACTGGAGCACGGCCTGGTGGACCAGCAGGTCGAGGCCGCTGACCACGGCACCGCCGAACATGGACCAGCGGGCCGCGAGCTCGGTGGGCCAGGGGTCGTAGAGCACGTCGAAGAGGGTGGCGGGGCGTTCGGGTACGGCGGCGGCGAGGGCGTCGGTGGTACCGGCGGGCGTGGTGGCGACGACCAGCGGGGCGCGCAGGGCCCCGGCCGCGTCCGCCCAGTCCGCCGTGCGGACCTCCACGTCGAGGCGCTCGCCCCACTGCCGCATCTCGGCGGCGCGGGCCTCGCTGCGGACGTAGGCGACGATCTCCCCGGTGCAGATCCGGGCCAGCGCGGCGAGCGCGGAGGAGGCGGTGGCGCCGGCGCCGAGGACGGCGGCGGAGTCGACCTGTTCGATGCCGTGCTCGCGCAGGGCCGCCACCATGCCCGGGATGTCGGTGTTGTCGCCGAGCCGGCGGCCGTCGTCGGTGAAGACGAGCGTGTTGACCGCGTCGACCGAGGCGGCCGTGTCGCTGATCTCGTCCACCAGCGGGATGACCGCCCGCTTCAGCGGCATGGTCAGCGACAGCCCCGCCCACTCCGGCCCGAGCTTGTCCAGGAAGCCGGGCAGGGCGGCCTCGTCGACGTCGAAGCTGTCGTACGACCAGCCGGTGAGTCCGGCCGCGGCGTACGCGGCCCGGTGCAGCACCGGGGAGAGGGAGTGGGCGATCGGCGAACCGAGCACGGCGGCACGACGGCCGTCAGTTGCCCGCGTTGGCATTGAACTTGTCCTTGAGCTCTAGGAATTCCGAGTACGTCTTGGCGAATTCGGTGTTGTTCGTTCCGTCCGTCGCCACGAAGTAGATCCAGCCGTCGTGCGTCGGATTCAGCGTCGCCTTCAGCGCGTCCTCGCCGGGGTTGCCGATCGGGCCGGGCGGAAGTCCCGGGTGGCGGTACGTGTTGTACGGGCTCGGGTTGCTGTTGATCTCCTTCTCGGAGATGTGGATGTTGCTCGTGCCCTTGAGGTAGTTGTAGGTCGAGTCGAACTGCAACAGCCGGTTGGTCTCGGTGTTGGTGGGCTTGAGGCGGTTGTAGACCACCTCGGCCATCTTGCGGAAGTCGTCGTGGGTCTTGCCCTCGGCCTGCACCAGGCTCGCGACCGTGACGAGTTCGAAGGCGTTTTTCAGCCCGAGCGCCTTGGCCTTGCCGGTCAGGCCGTAGGCGGCGTACTTCAGCTTGGCCTGGGTGACCATCTGCTTCAGGACGGCGTCGGGCTTCATGCCCTTGGCGGCCGGATAGGTGCCCGGGAAGAGGAAGCCCTCCAGCGGGTCCTTGAGGTCGCTGTCGTTCTGCGCCCAGGCCGGCAGGCCGAGGCTCTTGTAACTCTTCTCGGCGACCTTCTTGGTGGTGCCCGCGGACAGTTCGAGTTTCTTGTCGATGGCCGCGTACACACCGGAATTGCGCTCGCCGGGGGTGACGATCACATTGTTCTGGCTGCGCGGGTCCATCATCAGCCGGACGGCGCTGGCGGCGGACATCTCCTTCCTCAGGAGATAGGCGCCGGCCTGGATTCCGTCGCTGCCCGGTGTCGTGGTCTGGGCGTGGACGAACGCCTCGGCGCTCTTGACGACCCCGGCCTCTTTCAGGCGGCGGCCGATCTCCCAGCCGCCCGCTCCCTTCGGGATCTCGACGGTCACCGTCTCGCTGGTGCCGTCGCCCGCGTAGTCCGGAGCCGTGCCGAAACGATTTTGGTAGAACTTGTAGCCGAAATACCCGACGCCGCCGAGGCCACCGCCGAACACCAGGACGACCACCATGCAGGCGCAGCCGGTGCGCCGCTTCCTGCTCTTGACGGGCTTCTTCCCGCGCCGCTCGCGCCGGCTCTGGAGCTCGTGCTCCTCCTCGTCGTCCGCACCGCCGCCTCCCGCGAAGAAGCCGTGCTCCTCCTCGCCCGCCGCCTCCGGCTCGGGCTCCGGCTCGGGCTGCCGGCGGCCGGGCGGCTCCGGCGGCGGGTAGGCGTCCTCGGTGGGATAGAAGTCGGGCTGCTCCGCGCCGTAGGCCACGGGCTGCTGGCCGTACGGGTCGCCGGGGTCGGCGGCGTAGGGCACATGCCCGTGGGTGCCGGTGGCGTCCCAGCCGCCCTGGTGGAACTGCTGCTGGGTCTGGTGGGCGAACCGCTGGTCGTACTCGGGCCGGCCCGCTCCGTCGTGGTACTGGTGCTGCTGCCCGTCGTACCCGGGCTGCTGTTCCTGGCTCCAGTCGCCGTGCTGCGGCGCCTGCGGATAGTGCTGCGGCTGGCCGCCGTAGGGAGACTGCGGGCCCGCCTGGGCCTGCCGTCCCCATCCGCCGTCCCCGTACAACGGGTCCTCCGGATGCCACGGTTCGGAGCCTTGGCCCCGGCCATACTCAGTCATCGATCCCCTAGAGCCGCGAGGCCGGCGGTCACGCGGCCGGGGGCCGGCTTCCGCTCCGCCTCTTGCTGTGCCCCGGCTGTTCGAACACCGGCGCATCGCGCGGAACGTTACCGTATCGCGATCAGATGACCACTTCGACGCCTTCGCCGGGTGGTTCTCCTGACACCCGTTCGGATTCCAGGGCCTGCTGCAAAATGATGACGGCGGCGGCCTGGTCGATGACCGCACGGCCCTTCTTCGACCTCACGCCCGAGGCGCGCAGTCCCTGACTGGCCGTCACCGTCGTCATCCGCTCGTCCACCAGCCGCACCGGCACCGGCTTGATGCCCTTGGCCAGCTCCTGGGCGAAGGCGCGGACCTTGACCGCGGCCGGGCCCTCGCCCCCCTTGAGGGAGCGGGGCAGGCCGACGACGACCTCGATCGGTTCGTACTCCTCCACCAGCTGACGCAACCGGCGGTGGGCGGCGGGGACGTCCCGGCCCGGGACGGTCTCCACCGGTGTGGCGAGGATGCCGTCGGGGTCGCACGAGGCGACCCCGATCCGGGCGTCCCCGACGTCGATCGCGAGCCGACGTCCTCTGCGCATGTCTCGACCGTCTCCTACTTGGCGGTCTCGGCGACCAGGCGCTCGACGGCCTCGACGGCCTCACCGACGGCGGCCGGGTTCTGGCCGCCGCCCTGGGCGACGTCCGGCTTGCCGCCACCGCCGCCGCCGAGCGTCTTGGCGGCCGTACGGACCAGGTCACCGGCCTTGAGGCCGCGCTCACGGGCGGCCTCGTTGGTGGCGATGACCGTGAGCGGCTTGCCGTTGTTGACGGTGAACAGGGCCACGACGGCGGCCCGTCCGCCCTGGATCCGGCCGCGCACGTCCAGCACCAGCTTGCGCAGGTCGTCCGGTGTGGTGCCGTCCGGGACCTGGCCGGTGACCAGGGCGACGCCCCGCACGTCCTTGGCGGACTCGGCGAGGCCGGCGGCGGCCTGGAGCACCTTCTCGGCGCGGAACTTCTCGATCTCCTTCTCGGCGTCCTTCAGCTTGCCGAGCATGGCGGAGACCTTCTCCGGCAGCTCCTCCGGGCGGCCCTTGAGCAGCTCGGTCAGCTGGTTGACGACCGTGTGCTCGCGGGCGAGGAAGTTGTAGGCGTCGACGCCGACCAGGGCCTCGATACGGCGCACACCGGAGCCGATGGAGGACTCGCCGAGCAGCTTCACCAGGCCCAGCTGGGCGGTGTTGTGCACGTGCGTGCCGCCGCACAGCTCCTTGGAGAAGTCGCCGATGGTCACGACCCGGACCCGCTCGCCGTACTTCTCGCCGAACTCGGCGATGGCGCCCTGCTTCCTGGCCTCGTCGATGCCCATGATGTCGGCGCGCACGTCGAGGTCGCGGGCGAGCACCTCGTTGATCTTCTGCTCGACGTCGGTCATCACGGCCGTCGGCACGGCGGACGGGGAGCCGAAGTCGAAGCGGAAGCGGCCGGGCTGGTTCTCGGAACCGGCCTGGGCGGCCGTCGGGCCGAGGGCGTCGCGCAGGGCCTGGTGGGTGAGGTGGGTGGCCGAGTGGGCGCGGGCGATGGCCGTACGCCGGCGGGCGTCGATGGCGGCGTGGGCCTTGGCACCGACGGTCACCTCGCCGACCTGGACGACGCCCTTGTGGACGTACACGCCCGGGACCGGCTTCTGGCAGTCGCGGACCTCGATCACGGCACCCGAGTCGACCTTGATCCGGCCGGTGTCGCCGATCTGGCCGCCGCCCTCGGCGTAGAACGGGGTGCGGTCCAGGACGACCTCGACCTCGTCGCCCTCGGTGGCGGCCGGGGAGGAGACACCGTTGACCAGGATGCCGACGATCGTGGACTCGCCCTCGGTGTCGGTGTAGCCGATGAAGTCGGTCTCACCGGCGGCGTCGGCGATCTCACGGTAGGCACCGAGGTCGGCGTGGCCGGTCTTCTTGGCCTGGGCGTCGGCCTTGGCGCGCTCCCGCTGCTCCTTCATCAGGCGGCGGAAGCCCTCCTCGTCCACGGAGAGGCCCTGTTCGGCGGCCATCTCCAGGGTGAGGTCGATCGGGAAGCCCCAGGTGTCGTGGAGCAGGAAGGCCTTGTCGCCCGGCAGGACGCTGGAGCCGGAGGCCTTGGTCTCGGTGACGGCGGTGTCGAGGATGTTGGTGCCGGCCTTCAGCGTCTTGAGGAAGGCGTTCTCCTCGGCGACGGCGACCTTCTCGATGCGCTCGCGGTCGGTGACCAGCTCGGGGTACTGCTGGCCCATCATCCGGATCACGACGTCGATCAGGTCCTTGACGACCGGACCGGTGGCGCCCAGCAGGCGCATGTT
Organism: Streptomyces sp. NPDC017676; assembly: GCF_044329325.1. Taxonomy (NCBI): domain Bacteria; kingdom Bacillati; phylum Actinomycetota; class Actinomycetes; order Kitasatosporales; family Streptomycetaceae; genus Streptomyces; species Streptomyces sp. NPDC017676. The sequence continues at coordinate 138,357 of NZ_JBIRJA010000005.1, forward strand.
GCGGATGGCGCGGCGCATGATGCGGCGCAGCACGTAGCCACGGCCCTCGTTGCCCGGGGTGACGCCGTCGCCGATGAGCATGGTGGCGGTGCGCATGTGGTCGGTGACCACGCGGAGGGAGACGTCCGAGGCGTGCGAGTCACCGTAGTGGACGCCGGTCAGCTCGGTGGCGCGCTTGATGACGGCCATGGAGGTGTCGATCTCGTACATGTTCTGCACGCCCTGCAGAATCATGGCGAGCCGCTCCAGGCCGAGGCCCGTGTCGATGTTCTTGCTCGGCAGGTCCCCGAGGATCTCGAAGTTGTCCTTGCCGGTGCCCTCGCCGCGCTCGTACTGCATGAAGACGAGGTTCCAGATCTCCACGTACCGCTCGTCGTTGACGGCGGGGCCGCCCTCGACGCCGAACTCGGGGCCGCGGTCGTAGTTGATCTCGGAGCAGGGGCCGCAGGGGCCGGGGACGCCCATGGACCAGAAGTTGTCCTTCATGCCCAGGCGCTGGATGCGCTCCTTGGGCACGCCGACGACCTCGTGCCAGATCTGCTCGGCCTCGTCGTCGTCCTGGTAGACGGTGATCCACAGGCGCTCGGGGTCGAGGCCGTAACCGCCCTTGTCCTGGGGGCTGGTGAGCAGCTCCCAGGCGAGCTTGATGGCGCCTTCCTTGAAGTAGTCGCCGAAGGAGAAGTTGCCGCACATCTGGAAGAACGTGCCGTGGCGGGTGGTCTTGCCGACCTCTTCGATGTCGGGCGTGCGCACGCACTTCTGCACGCTGGTGGCGCGCGGGAAGGGCGGCTTGACCTCACCCAGGAAGTAGGGCTTGAAGGGCACCATGCCGGCGGGGACGAGGAGCAGAGTCGGGTCGTCCGCGATGAGCGACGCCGAAGGGACGACGGTGTGCCCGCGCTCCTCGAAGAAGCTCAGCCAGCGGCGGCGAATCTCGGCCGACTCCATCAGTGGTCCTCATTCCGGTTGTACGAGTACGTCGTGTTCTCGATGTACTGCGGGTTGTTGCGGTTGTTCTCGATGGCGGCGTACCGCCGGGGCTCCGTCAGTCCGGGGCTCTCCTGGATGCCGAGCGCCTCCTCCAGCTCGGCCTCCCGCTGGGCCATGTTGTCGCGGACGTCGAGCGCGAAGCCGACCGCGCGGTCCTTCAGCCGCTGACCGGTCTCCAGGGCCTTGTTCGCCGCGGTGGCGGCCAGGCTCTCCGGGGTCAGCTGCTTCAGCTTGCGGTTGACCTTGGTGGTGGCCCACACACCGGCGGCGACACCCGTGGTGAACCAGAACGTACGGCGGAACATCGCTCGGTCTCAGTCCTTACTTCCGCTTGCGTCGTGCGGCAGGGACCGTCCGGCCCACGATCACCGTACGCCGGGGCGACTTCCCGGGCACGTCCTCCTCCTTGCGGCCACCGAGCGCCCGGCGGACGCCGTAGCCGAAGGCCGCGACCTTCACCAGTGGGCCGCCGAAGGTCGAGGCGACGGTGGTGGACAGCGCGGAGGCGTTCGACGTCACCTCCTGGACGTCGGAGGCGATCGCGTCGACCCGGTCGATCTGCGTCTGCGCGGAGCGCACCGCCTGGGAGGCGTCGGCGAGCAGCGGGACCGCCTGGTCGGTCACGTCCGCCACGAGCTTGGTGGTCGCCTTGAGCGTCTGGGCCAGCCTCGCGAGCGCGACCGCGAGGAAGGAGACCAGGATCGCCCAGAACACGGCCACCAGGATCCCGGCCACCTCACCACCGGACACTGTGCGCACCCGCTCCCTGAAACGTGCTCTGAACATCGGAACCATGAAAAAGCAGTGTCCCGAGCCTATCGCGCCGGGGCGGAGGCTCCGTACCGGATTACCGGGTGGGGCGGGCGGAGTTGCGGGAAGCGATTGTACGCGGTGAACACGGTTCAGTACGCTCCGTGTCCCATGCGAGGTCCTCACAGCCCCGGCTCCTGGGCGGACGGCGATCCGCCCCTCGAACTCACCGCTTTCGTCGGGCGCTCGGCGGAGGTGGCCGAGCTGACGACGGCGCTCGGTCAGGCGCGGCTGGTGACCGTGACGGGGGTGGGCGGGGTCGGCAAGTCCCGGCTGGCCGCGCGGGTGGCGGCGCGCTGGGCGTCCGGCGGCGCGGCGGGCGCCCCGGGCCGGGGGCGGGTGGAGCTGGCGGCGGTGCGGGATCCGCAGTTCGTGGAGTACGCGGTCGTGGAGGCGCTGGGGCTGACCGACCACACCACGCGCCTGCCCCGGGACACGCTGCTGGAGCATCTGGCCGCGCGGCGGGCGCTGTTGGTGCTGGACGGGTTCGAGCACCTGGTGGCCGCCTGTGCCGATCTGACGGCGGAGCTGCTGCGCAGGCTCCCGGAGCTGCGGGTGCTGGCCGTGGGCCGGCGTCCGCTGGGCCTCGCGGGCGAGCGGCTGTTCCCGCTGGCGCCGCTCGGCGAGGACGAGGCGGTGGAGCTGTTCACGGACCGGGCCCGGGCGCAGGGCGTGCCGGTGGCCGACGGCGCCGTGGTGCGGGAGCTGTGCCGGCGGCTGGAGGGCATCCCGCTGGCGCTGGAGCTGGCGGCCGGGCGGCTGCGGGCGCTGTCCCCGGCGCAGTTGCTGCGGCGCCTGGACGACCGGTTCCGGCTGCTGACCGGTGGCGGCCGGGACGTCCTCCCCCGGCACCAGACGCTGCGCACGGCGATCGGCTGGAGCCACGAGCTGTGCTCGCCGGCCGAACGGCTGCTGTGGGCCCGGCTGTCGGTGTTCGCGCACTCCTTCGACCTGGAGGCGGCCGAGTACGTGTGCAGCGGTGACGGGCTGGCCGCCGAGGACGTGCTGGACGTGCTGTCGGAGCTGCTCGTCCAGTCGGTCGTCTCCCGCGAGGAGACCCCGGCGGGCCCGCGCTACCGGATGCTGGACACGGTCCGGGCCTACGGCGCCGAGTGGCTGGAGGCGACCGGGGACGCGGGCCGGCTGCGCAGACGGCACCGTGACTGGTACCTGGGCCTCGCCACCATGTGCGAGCTGGACTGGTTCTCGCCCCGGCAGCGGGAGGTGGCCGCGCGGGTCGAGGCGGAGCTGCCGAATCTGCGGACCGCGCTGGAGTTCTGCCTGACCGAGCCCGAGGAGGCGCACCTCGGCCAGCATCTGGCGGGTTCGCTGTGGTTCTGCTGGGTGGGGTGCGGCCGGCTCGCGGAGGGGCGGCGGTGGCTGGAGCGCGGCCTGGAGCTGGACTCGGAGTACGAGCGGTCCCGGCTGAAGGCGCTGTGGGTGCTCGGCTATGTGGCGATCCTTCAGGGCGACACCGTACCGGCGCTCCAGGCGCTGCGGATGTGCCGTGAGCAGGCGGAGCGGTCGGCCGATCCGACGGCGGTGGCGTACGCCGAGCACCGCACCGGCTGTCTCGCCCTGGTCACGGACGACATGGCCCGCGCGGAAACGCTGCTGCGGTCGGCGCTGGACCGCTACCAGGAGATCGGCGAGCTGAACAGCAACGTCCTGATGGGCCAGGTGGAACTGGCGATGACACGGGCGTTCCAGGGGGATCTGCCGGACGCGGTGCGGCTGTGCGAGGACGTGCGCCGGGTCTGCGAGGACCACGGGGAGCGGTGGGCGCGGTCGTACGCCCTGTACGTGCTGGCGTACGCGGCCTGGCAGGGCGGTGACGCGGCCCGTGCGCGGGAGCTGCTGGCGGACTGCCTGGACAACGCGCACGGCTTCCACGACCTGCTGGGCACGGTGCTGTCGGTCGAGCTGCTGGCCCTGGTGACGGTGACGCAGGGCGATCCGGTGGAGGCCGCGGTGCTCCAGGGCGCCGCCGGGCGGATGTGGCCCTCGGTCGGGCTGCGGCTGTTCGGCTCGGCCTACTACAACGCCCCGCACGAGCAGTGCGAGGCCATGGCCCGGGAGGCGCTGGGCGACGAGCACTACGAGGAATGGGTGCGCCGGGGGGCGCGGCTGGACCGGGAGACCGCCGTGGCCCGCGCGCTGCGGAAGGACGGACGGCCGCTGCCGGCGCTGCCCGCACCCCGGGGACCGGTCCCGCGCACCCGCCCCGGACAGCGCGAACCCGCCGCCTCGCCCACCCGGAAGGGCGGGGAGACGGCGGGCTGAGGACCTACGCCGTGACGGGGGTCAGCGGGCGTAGTACTCGACGACGAGCTGCTCGTCGCAGATGACCGGAACTTCCTTGCGGTTCGGCTCGCGGTCCAGGCGGAACGCCAGGGCCTTGAGGTTCACCTGGAGGTAGCGCGGGGTCTCGCCGTCGGGGGCGAAGCCACCCTCACGGGCGATCTGGAAGAGCGTCTTGTCCTTGGAGCGGTCGCGGACCTGCACGACGTCGTCCGGGCGGACGCGGAAGGACGGCTTGTCGACCTTCTGGCCGTTGACCTGGATGTGGCCGTGCACGACCATCTGGCGGGCCTGGTAGATCGTGCGGGCGATGCCCGAACGCAGGACCAGCGCGTCGAGGCGGCGCTCCAGCTCCACGATCAGGGCCTCGCCGGTCTTGCCCTGGACCTTGGACGCGCGCTCGTAGGCGCGGACCAGCTGGCGCTCGGAGATGTCGTACTGAGCGCGCAGGCGCTGCTTCTCCAGCAGACGGACCTTGTAGTCCGAGTTCTGCTTGCGGCCGCGGCCGTGCTCACCCGGCGGGTAGGGGCGGGCCTCGAAGTACTTGACGGCCTTCGGGGTCAGCGCGATGCCGAGGGCACGCGACTTCTTGACCTTGGGGCGGGACTGGTTCGCCACTGTCTTTCGTCTCTTTCGTAGTGTTCGGCTCGTCAGTGTTGAGGGAGGTCGCATCCGCAGCCGGGAAAACCCGCCGGGTCCGCAGGGGACCTGCCGGGCAGCCGCTTCCCTGGTCTGGGCACATACGTGCAGCACGCGAGTGGCCCACCGACCGTCCCCGGAACTCCGGGGGGTGGTGGGCTGCCCGCGACACCGTTCGACGGTGCGCGACGCTCCTGGAGCCGGTCCGCGCGGGACCGGTTCTCCGGCTGGTTGTCCCGCTCTGACAGCACGGGACTCAGCACTTCGGAGCAGTCTACAGGGTGCTCAGGACCGCTTGCGACCGAGGCGCTTGCGGGTCCACTCCACGGCGTCCGCGTATCTGGCCTCGGCGCCGTGCCGGCTCGGGGTGTAGTACTCGCGGTCCTTCAGGGCGTCCGGGGCGTACTGCTGCTCGGCGATGCCCTCGGGCAGGTCGTGCGGGTACACGTACCCCTGGGCGTGGCCGAGCTTGGCCGCGCCCTTGTAGTGCCCGTCGCGCAGGTGCGGCGGCACCGGTCCGGCCAGTCCCTTGCGTACGTCCTCCAGGGCGGCGCCGATCGCGGTGGTCGCGGCGTTGGACTTGGGGGCGAGGGCCAGGGCGATCGTGGCGTGGCTGAGGGTGAGCGCGGCCTCCGGGAAGCCGATCATGGCGACGGCCTGGGCGGCGGCCACGGCGATGGGCAGCGCGTTCGGGTCGGCCAGGCCGATGTCCTCACTGGCGGAGATCATCAGGCGGCGGGCGATGAACCGGGGGTCCTCGCCGGCCTCGATCATGCGGGCCAGGTAGTGCAGGGCCGCGTCGACGTCGGAGCCGCGGATGGACTTGATGAGGGCGCTGGCGACGTCGTAGTGCTGGTCGCCGTCGCGGTCGTACTTCACCGCGGCCCGGTCGACCGTCTGCTCCAGGGTCCGCAGGCCGATCTCGCTCTCGCCCTGGTCCAGGGCGGCCCCGGCAGCGGCCTCCAGGGCGGTCAGGGCGCGGCGGGCGTCGCCGCCGGCGATGCGGAGCAGGTGCTCCTCGGTGTCCTCGGGGAGGGCGACGGCCTCCTTGAGGCCGCGTTCGTCGCTCAGCGCTCGGCGGAGCAGTGCGCGGATGTCGTCGTCGGTGAGCGGTTCGAGGGTGAGCAGGAGGGAGCGGGAGAGCAGCGGGGAGATCACCGAGAAGTACGGGTTCTCGGTGGTGGCCGCGATCAGGGTCACCCAGCGGTTCTCCACGGCCGGGAGCAGGGAGTCCTGCTGGGCCTTGCTGAAGCGGTGGATCTCGTCCAGGAAGAGGACGGTCTCCTTGCCGAAGGCGCCGGTGGCGCGGCGGGCGCCGTCGATGACCGCGCGGACCTCCTTGACGCCCGCGGTGATCGCGGACAGCTCCACGAACCGCTTGTTCGTCGCCTTCGAGACGACGTAGGCCAGGGTGGTCTTGCCGGTGCCGGGCGGGCCCCACAGGATCACCGAGGACGGGCCGGCCGGGCCGCCGTTGCCCTCGCCGACCAGCCGGCGCAGCGGGGATCCCGGCCCGAGCAGATGCTGCTGGCCCACGACCTCGTCGAGGGTGCGCGGGCGCATGCGTACCGCCAGGGGGCTGGCTGCCGGATCCTTCTCCTGGCGTTCTTCTGCTGCTGCGGTGAAGAGGTCGGGTTCCACGCTGAAACCCTAGAACACCGCACTGACAATCCGGCCGGGACCGTCAGCTGGTCCAGAAGTCCCACCAGCGGGTGAGGACCAGCATGCCGATGATGCCGACGTGCACGACCGGCAGCACCCAGGTGAACTCGCCGAAGAAGGACTTCAGCCAGCGCGGGGACGGCAGGAAGTCGTTGCGGATGTTGAACGAGGTGACGTACCAGAACATGGTGATCGTGGCGACCCAGGCCAGCGAGCACCACAGGCACAGCGCGTTGATCCGGTACAGGGACTGGAACTGCAGCCAGGTGCAGAAGGCCACGCCGAAGAGCGTGCCGAAGTTGAAGGTCAGCCAGTACCAGCGCGGGAACCGGGCGCGGGCCAGCAGGCTCATGCCGACGCAGACGACGATGCCGTAGGCGACCAGGCCGAGCATCGGGTTGGGGAAGCCGAAGGCGGCGGCCTGCTTGCTCTCCATGACGCTGCCGCAGGAGACGACCGGGTTGAGGCTGCACCCGGGGGTGAACGTCTTGCCGGCGACCTTGGCTTCCAGCAGCTTGAACTTGTCGATCGTGATGACCCAGGCGGCCAGCAGTCCGGCCGCGCCGGTGATCACCAGCAGGATGGCGAAGGCGCGGCTGCCGCCGACCGCGCGCGGGGCGTCGGCGGCGCGCTCCGGGCCGGGCTCCGCGGAGACGTCTTTGACTGTCGTCTTGCTCATCACGCCGATTCCGTCACTTGAGACTGGACCATCTTCGGGCACGGGTCATTGTGCCGCACACGCGTGTGTGCGCACCGTTCGCTCCGCATAAGGATGTACGTACGACGGGTACCGCCTGTTCGGTTCCGGACAGCGCCGGCCGCCTCGCGCGGTACGTACGACGAAGGCGCCGGACGTCCCCTCGGGAGAGCGTCCGGCGCCCACGCGCGCGTGTGCCGTCAGCCGAGCCGCGATTCCAGCTCCGCCACGATCTCGTTCACGCCGATCGCCGCCTGCTCGCCGGACTCCATGTCCTTGAGCTGGACGACGCCCTCGGCGAGGTCGCGCTCACCGGCGACGAGGGCGTAGCGGGCGCCCGAGCGGTTGGCGTTCTTCATGGCGCCCTTCAGGCCCTTGCCGCCGTACGCGAAGTCCGCCGCGATGCCCACCTTGCGCAACTCGGTGACCTTGGCGAACAGCACCCGGCGGGCCTCCTCGCCGAGCGGGACGGCGTAGACGCTGGTCGAGGCCGGGATGTCCAGTTCGACGCCCTCGGCCTCCAGCGCGAGGACCGTGCGGTCGACGCCCAGGGCCCAGCCGACGGAGGGCAGCGCGGGGCCGCCGATCATCTCGGACAGGCCGTCGTACCGCCCGCCGCCGCCCACCGCGGACTGCGAGCCGAGGCCGTCGTGCACGAACTCGAAGGTGGTGCGGGTGTAGTAGTCCAAGCCGCGCACCAGCTTCGGGTCGTCCTCGAACGAGACGCCCGCGGCCGTGATCAGCTCTCGGACCTCCTCGTGGTACGCCTTGCACGCGTCGCACAGGTAGTCGCGCAGCAGCGGCGCGCCGGTGAGCTGCTTCTGGACCGACTCGCGCTTGTCGTCGAGGACCCGGAGCGGGTTGATGTCGACGCGGCGGCGCGTGTCCTCGTCCAGGTCCAGGCCGCGCAGGAACTCCTGCAGCGCCGTCCGGTACACCGGGCGGCACTCCCTGTCGCCGAGGCTGTTCAGCAGGATGCGGAAGTTCCTGAGGCCCAGCGAGCGGTACGCCTGGTCGGCCAGGATGATCAGCTCGGCGTCCAGCGCCGGGTCCTCGGCGCCGATCGCCTCCGCGCCGACCTGGGAGAAGTGCCGGTAACGGCCCTTCTGCGGGCGCTCGTAGCGGTAGTAGGAGCCGGAGTACCAGAGCTTGACCGGGAGGTTGCCCGACTTGTGCAGGTTGGCCTCCAGGGCCGCGCGCAGCACGGACGCCGTGCCCTCGGGGCGCAGGGCGAGCCTGTCGCCGCCCTTGGTCTCGAAGGCGTACATCTCCTTGGTCACGATGTCGGTGGACTCGCCGACACCGCGCGCGAAGAGTTCGACGTTCTCGAAGCCGGGGGTCTCGATGTAGCCGTAGCCGGAGTCGCGCAGCGGCGCGGCGATCGCCTCGCGGACCGCCAGATACTTCGCCGAGTCCGGCGGGATCAGGTCGTAGGTGCCCTTGGGGGCCTGGAAGGCGCTCACGGAAGGTCTCTCGTCACATTCCTCGTCGGGGAGCCTCGGCGGCTCCCTGGCCGGCCGCCACCTGCCGCAGGTAGGGGTTGGTGGCGCGCTCCTGGCCGATGGTCGTCTGGGGGCCGTGGCCGGACAGGACCACGGTGGAGTCGTCGAGGGGCAGGCACACACGCGCCAGCGACCGCAACATGTCGTCCATGGATCCGCCCGGCAGGTCGGTGCGTCCGATGGAGCCGGCGAACAGCAGATCCCCGGAGAAGAACACCGACGGCACGTCGGCGGTCTCGGGCATCCGGAAGGTCACCGACCCCCTGGTATGCCCCGGCGCGTGCGCGACGGAGAACTCCAGGCCCGCCAGTTCGAGGCCGGCGCCGTCCGTCAGCTCCTTGACGTCGTCCGGCTCCCCCACGGTCAGCTCGCCCATCAGCGGCATGCCGATGGAGCGGCCGAGCGCCTTCTCGGGGTCGCTCAGCATGTACCGGTCCTCGGGGTGGATCCAGGCCGGGACGTCGTGCGCCCCGCAGACGGGGACGACCGACGCGACATGGTCGATGTGGCCGTGGGTGAGGACGACGGCGACGGGCTTGAGCCGATGCTTCCTGAGCGCTTCCTCGACGCCTTCGGCGGCCTGGTGGCCGGGGTCGATGATCACGCACTCCTCACCGGCGGCGGGGGCGACGAGATAACAGTTCGTCCCCCAGGCCCCGGCGGGGAACCCGGCAATGAGCACGATCGTCCTTCGTTGTGTCGATTACGGGCGGCTTCCGCTGCAGTCAGAGCCTACCGGCGCTGCCGTTTCCTCAGCCAACCCATATACGGTACGGGGCTACACGCAGCGGTCGGATCACGAGGACGCACGCGTACCGCCCGACACATGACACGCATGAGGAGAGAACCCGGTGGTCAGCCAGGAGCAGCGGCGGCGTCAGCTCGCCCGGGAGAAGTTCTTGCGGCAGCAGCAGCGGCGCACCGAGGCGCGGCGCAAGGCCCGCCTGCGCAACTCCGTGATCGCGTCGGTACTGGGCGTGGTCGTGATCGGCAGCGTCGCCCTGTACACGACCGGGGTGCTGAAGGACGACGGCGACAAGAAGGAGAACGCGAGCGCCGAGGTCACCCCGGGCGCCAGCCCGAGCTCCGCGCCGACCGGCAAGGCCCCGGACCCGTGCGCGAAGCCGGCGGCCGGCTCGGTGGAGAAGCTGAGCTGGAAGAAGGAGCCGACGATGACGATCGACACGTCGGCGAAGTACACGCTGAAGCTCGCGACGACGTGCGGTGACATCGGCATCGCGCTGAAGACGTCGGCGGCCCCGCACACGGTGAACTCGTTCGACTTCCTCGCGGGCAAGGGCTACTTCGACCACACCAAGTGCCACCGCCTGACCACCCAGGGCATCTACGTCCTGCAGTGCGGCGACCCGCAGGGCACCGGCACGGGCGGTCCGGGCTACACGCTCCCGGACGAGAACCTCAAGGACAAGAGCCTGAAGAACAACACCTACCCGGCGGGCACGGTGGCGATGGCCAACACCGGCCAGAAGCACACCGGCGGCAGCCAGTTCTTCCTCGTCTACAAGGACAGCCCGCTGCCGCCCAGCTACACCCCGTTCGGCACGATCGACGCGGCGGGCATGAAGGTGCTGAACAAGATCGCCGCGGCCGGCGAGAACACGGGTGCCGGTGACGGTGCGCCGAACGCGACGGTCGTGATCAACAAGGCGACCGTCAGCAAGTCCTGAGGCCGGCCGTCACCAAGTCCTGAGGTCAACGGGGGCCGGGAACGGCGGGCTGCCGAATTTCGGTCGCGCTGGATGCGGACAGGCAACCCGCTGGTCGCCTATGTTGGCCGTGACGAAACTGTGGACGATGCCCGGGGGTGCTGAGGCCCCTCGCAGGCATCATGTGGAGGAGGCGCTGTGAGCAGCGACCCGTGGGGCCGCGTCGACGAGACGGGGACCGTGTACGTGCGTACGGCCGACGGCGAGAAGGTCGTCGGTTCCTGGCAGGCCGGCTCCCCCGAGGAGGCGCTGGCCTACTTCGAGCGCAAGTACGAGGGCCTGGTTGTCGAGATCGGCCTCCTCGAAAAGCGAGTGCGGACCACCGACCTGTCGGCGAAGGACGCCCAGGCCGCCATCGACCACCTGCGCGAGCAGGTGGACGCGCACCACGCGGTCGGCGACCTGGACGCGCTGCGGGGACGGCTGGACAAGCTGGTCGAGACCGTCGAGGCGCGCCGCGAGGAGCGCAAGCAGCAGCGGGCCCGGCAGTCCGACGAGGCCCGCAAGGCCAAGGAGGACCTGGTCACCGAGGCCGAGCAGCTGGCGCAGTCCGACCAGTGGCGGGCCGCCGGGGAGCGGCTGCGGGCGCTGGTGGACACGTGGAAGGGGCTGCCGCGCCTCGACCGCAAGTCCGACGACGAGCTGTGGCACCGCTTCTCGCACGCCCGGTCCGCGTTCTCCAAGCGCCGCAAGGCGCACTTCGCGCAGCTCGACGCGCAGCGCGAGGAGGCCCGCCGGACCAAGGAGCGGCTGGTCGCGGAGGCCGAGGCGCTGTCGGACTCGACGGACTGGGGTCCCACGGCCGCCCGGTACCGCGAGCTGATGGCGGAGTGGAAGGCCGCGGGCCGCGCCCAGCGCGAGCACGAGGACGACCTGTGGAACCGCTTCCGCGGCGCCCAGGACGTGTTCTTCGCCGCCCGCAGCTCGGTCTTCGCCGAGCGGGACGCGGAGCAGTCGGAGAACCTGAAGCTGAAGGAGGAGCTGGCCGAGGAGGCCGAGAAGCTCCTGCCGATCACCGACCTGAAGGCCGCCCGGGCCGCCTTCCGCTCGATCAACGAGCGCTGGGAGGCCATCGGTCACGTCCCCCGGGACGCCCGGCCGAAGGTCGAGGGCCGGATGCACACCGTCGAGCGGGCGCTCCAGGAGGCCGAGGAGGCCGAGTGGCGCCGCACGAACCCGGAGGCACGCGCGCGTGCGGAGGGTCTGACCGGTCAGCTCCAGGCCGCCGTGGACAAGCTCAGGGCGCAGATCGAGCAGGCGCGCGCCCAGGGCAACAACGCCAGGGCCGACAAGCTGGAGAAGGAACTGGAGGGCCGCCAGGCGCTCCTGGACCAGGCCCTGAAGGGGCTGCAGGAGTTCGGCGGCTGAAATCCCCCCGCTAGGCACTCGGAGGGCCCCGTACGAGGCGTACGGGGCCCTCCCTGTGTTCTGGGGCCCGGCGCGGGGCCGGAGCCGCCCTACGAGCGGCTGCGGCCCGACGTCACGCGGTAGACGTCGTACACGCCCTCCACGCCCCGGACGGCCTTCAGGACGTGGCCGAGGTGCTTCGGGTCGCCCATCTCGAAGGTGAAGCGCGAGGTGGCCACGCGGTCGCGGGAGGTCTGGACGGCCGCCGACAGGATGTTGACGTGCTGGTCGGACAGGACCCGGGTGACGTCCGAGAGCAGCCGGGAGCGGTCCAGCGCCTCGACCTGGATGGCGACCAGGAAGACCGAGGACTGGGTGGGCGCCCACTCGACGTCCAGGATGCGCTCGGGCTCACGGGACAGGGAATCCACGTTGACGCAGTCGCTGCGGTGGACCGATACGCCGCTGCCGCGCGTGACGAAACCGATGATCGGGTCGCCGGGCACGGGCGTACAGCAGCGGGCCAGTTTGACCCACACGTCCTCGACGCCCTTGACGACGACCCCAGGGTCGGCGCTGGAGCGGCGCTTGCGGCCCCGGGTGCGTGACGGCGGGACCGTCTCGTCGATCTCCTCGGTGGCGGCCTCCTCGCCGCCGAGCGCCTGGACGAGCTTCTGCACGATGTTCTGCGCGGAGACATGGCCTTCGCCGATCGCCGCGTACAGCGCGGAGATGTCCGAGTAGCGCATCTCGTGCGCCAGCGTGACCAGGGAGTCGCCGGTGAGGATCCGCTGGATCGGCAGGTTCTGCTTGCGCATGGCCCGCACGATGGCGTCCTTGCCCTGCTCGATCGCCTCGTCCCGGCGCTCCTTGGAGAACCAGGCGCGGATCTTGTTGCGGGCCCGGGGCGACTTGACGAAGCCGAGCCAGTCCCGGGACGGGCCGGCGCCGGCCGCCTTGGAGGTGAAGACCTCCACCAGGTCGCCGTTGTCCAGGGTCGATTCGAGCGGTACGAGACGGCCGTTGACCCGCGCCCCTATGGTGCGGTGGCCGACCTCGGTGTGGACGGCGTACGCGAAGTCCACCGGGGTGGCACCGGCCGGCAGCGCGATGACGTCGCCCTTGGGGGTGAAGACGAAGACCTCGTTGCGGGACAGGTCGAAGCGCAGGGACTCCAGGAACTCGCTGGGGTCCTCGGTCTCCTTCTGCCAGTCCAGGAGCTGCCGCAGCCACGCCATGTCGTTGATGGCGTCCTTGTCCTTGGCGGACGTCTTCGGCGCGTCGGTGCGGATCTTGGAGGCGCCGGCGACGGCCTCCTGCTTGTACTTCCAGTGCGCGGCGATGCCGTACTCGGCGCGGCGGTGCATGTCGAAGGTGCGGATCTGCAGTTCGACCGGCTTGCCGTTGGGGCCGATGACCGTCGTGTGCAGCGACTGGTACATGTTGAACTTGGGCATCGCGATGTAGTCCTTGAACCGGCCGGGGACCGGGTTCCATCGCGCGTGCACCGTGCCGAGGGCGGCGTAGCAGTCGCGGACCGTGTCGACGAGGACGCGGATGCCCACCAGGTCGTAGATCTCGGCGAAGTCACGGCCCCGCACGATCATCTTCTGGTAGACGCTGTAGTAGTGCTTCGGGCGGCCGGTGACGGTCGCCTTGATGCGGGCGGCGCGAAGGTCGGCCTGGACCTCGTCGGTCACTATGGCCAGGTACTCGTCACGCTTCGGTGCCCGCTCGGCCACCAGCCGTACGATCTCGTCGTACATCTTGGGGTAGAGGATCGCGAACGCGAGGTCCTCCAGCTCCCACTTGATGGTGTTCATGCCCAGGCGGTGGGCGAGCGGCGCGTAGATCTCCAGCGTCTCGCGCGCCTTCTTCTCCTGCTTCTCGCGCTTGAGGTAGCGCATGGTGCGCATGTTGTGCAGGCGGTCGGCGAGCTTGATGACCAGGACGCGCGGGTCCTTGGCCATGGCGACGACCATCTTGCGCACGGTCTCGGCCTGCGCGGCCTCGCCGAACTTGACCTTGTCCAGCTTGGTGACGCCGTCGACCAGCAGGGCCACGACGTCGCCGAAGTCGCGGCGCAGGTCCTCCAGCCCGTACTCGGTGTCCTCGACGGTGTCGTGCAGCAGGCCCGCCATCAGGGTCGCCGGGTCCATGCCCAGCTCGGCGAGGATGGTGGTGACGGCGAGCGGGTGCGTGATGTACGGGTCGCCGCTCTTGCGCTTCTGGCCGCGGTGCCAGCGCTCGGCGACCTGGTAGGCGCGCTCGATCTGGCGCAGCGTGGAGTTCTCGATCTTGGGGTCGTTGCTGCGCACTATCCGCAGCAGCGGCTCCAGGACCGGGTTGTACGGGTTCGCGCGCTGCACGCCGAGGCGGGCGAGGCGGGCCCGGACACGGTTGGAGGAGCCGGTGCGGGTGGGCGGCGTGACCGGCTGGCGGACCACGGGCGGCTGCGTCGGGCGCTCCGGGGGGGCCGGCTTGGGGCGCGAGGACTCGGCGCTCTTCTCGACGGGCGCGGACTGGGCGCGCTGGACCGTCCCGCGGGTGTCGTTCTTCACGTGGGAAGCGTTCGGCGCGGGCTTCGCCGCGGGGGCCGAGGCGGGCTCGGGCTTGGCGGCGGTCAGTGGCTGGGCCTCGTCTGGCAAGAGGGCTCCTCGTGCGCGATCCGGGTCCCCCGGTCAGGCTCCGGAAACCCCATGGTAGCGATCCGGCGCCCGGTCATCGCCTGCAGGCGGATGTGAGGACCGTGTATCTGTGCAACGCGGGGGGCCACCGGGGGATTCCGGGAGGTGTCCTTCGGGGGGTCTTCGGGTGTGCGGCGCGTGTCCGTACGGCGACGGCCGCCCCGGTGGTTTCCGGGGCGGCCGTCGCGCTGTGCGGATCGGTCGGACCTGAGCGGTCAGACCTGGAGGAGGGCCGTCAGCGGGGCTGTGCCGAGGGCCGGTTCCAGGCGGGAGCGGCCGTCCAGGAAGCCCAGCTCCATCAGGACCGCGAGGCCGGAGACCTCGGCGCCCGCGCGGTGGATGAGCTGGATCGCGGCCTCGGCGGTGCCGCCGGTGGCCAGGACGTCGTCCACGATCAGGACGCGGTCGCCGGTGACCAGGTCCTCCGCGTGCACCTCGATCTCCGCCGAGCCGTACTCCAGGTCGTACGCCTGGCGCAGGGTGGCCCCGGGCAGCTTGCCCGCCTTGCGGACGGGGATGAAGCCGAGGCCGGCGCGGACGGCGACCGGGGCGCCGAGGATGAAGCCCCGGGCCTCCAGGCCGACGACCTTGGTGGCGCCGGTGTTGGCGGCGATCTCGGCCAGTTCGTCGGTGAGCGCGGTGAAGGCCGCCGGGTCGGCCAGGAGCGGGGTGATGTCCTTGAACATCACCCCGGGCTCCGGATAGTCGGCGACGTCACGGATGCGGCTGAGCAGCAGCTCCTGGATGTCGGTCATCGGCGCTTCCCCGAGGTCCGGCCGCGGCCACGGCCACGGGGGGCGGGCTGGTTGCGCGGGCCCACCACGGCGGGAGCGGCGTCGTCGGCGTCGTCACCGGCGCCGGTCCGGGTGTCCGCGGCCAGGTCGCCCTCCGTGCCGGCCTGGGCGCGCTTGGCCAGGACCCGCTTGGTGAGGGCCCTCATCGCGGGCTCGCGCTCCTTGAGGTCGGCGACGAGCGGCGTGGCGATGAAGATCGACGAGTAGGCACCGGCCGCGAGGCCGACGAACAGCGACAGGGAGATGTCGTTGAGCGTGCCCGCGCCGAGGAAGCCGCCGCCGATGAAGAGCAGACCGGCGACCGGCAGCAGCGCGACGACCGTGGTGTTGATGGAGCGGACCAGGGTGCCGTTGATCGACCGGTTGGCGATCTCGCTGTAGGTGAACCGGGTCTGCTTGGTGATGTCCTTCGTCTGCTCCTTGAGGCTGTCGAAGACGACGACCGTGTCGTAGAGCGAGTAACCGAGGATGGTCAGCAGACCGATGACCGTACCGGGCGTGACCTCGAAGCCGACCAGGGCGTAGATACCGGTCGTGATGGTGATGTCGTGGATCAGGGCGACGAGCGCCGCGATGGCCATGCGCCACTCGAAGGCGATCGCCAGGTAGATCACGACGAGGACCATGAAGATCGCCAGGCCCTCCCAGGCCTTGTTGGCGATCTGCTCGCCCCAGCTCGGGCCGACCAGGTCGGCGGCGAGCTTCTCGGGGTCGAGGTTGAGGTCCTTGGCCAGCTCCTGCTTGATCCTGTCGGACTGGTCGGTGTCGATGCCGGCGATCTGGATGCGCAGGCTGCCGTTGCCCAGCTTCTGCACGACCGCCTGGTGGCCCGAGGCCTCGTTGGCGTACTCCTCGGCCTTGGCCACCGAGGTGCTCATCTTGGTCGGCGTGGTGAAGACCGCGCCGCCCTGGAACTCGATGCCCATGTTCAGGCCGCGCACCGCCAGGCCGACGATGGCCGTGATGGTGATCAGGATCGAGACGCCGTACCAGATCTTGCGCTTGCCGACGAAGTCGTAGGAGATCTCGCCGCGGTGCAGTCGAGCGCCGAGGTTGCCGAGTTTCGACATCGCTCACGCCTCCTTCGGGTCGACAGGGCCGGCGACGGGACCGGCGGGACGGCGGGTGCGGCGCAGCGGAGGCTTGGCACCCAGGCTCTTGGGGTCGAGTCCGGACCACTTGTGGCCGCCCGCGAAGAACTGGCGGCGGGCCAGCAGCGTCATCAGCGGCTTGGTGAAGAGGAAGACGACGACCACGTCGAGCAGCGTGGTGAGGCCCAGGGTGAAGGCGAAGCCCTGCACCTTGCCGACCGTGACGATGAACAGCACAGCGGCGGCGAGGAACGACACGAAGTCGGAGACCAGGATGGTGCGCCGGGCGCGCGGCCAGGCCCGCTCGACGGCGGGACGCAGCGTGCGGCCCTCGCGGATCTCGTCCCGGATGCGTTCGAAGTACACGATGAACGAGTCCGCGGTGATACCGATGGCCACGATGGCGCCGCAGACGGCGGGCAGGTTCAGCGCGAAGCCGATGGCCGGGCCGAGCAGCGACATGATCACGTAGGTGAGGATCGCGGAGACCACCAGGGACGCCATGGCCACGACGGACAGGCCGCGGTAGTAGACCACCAGGTAGATCACGACCAGCGCGAGACCGATCGCGCCGGCGAGCAGACCGGCGTGCAGCTGCTCACCGCCGAGCGCGGCGGTGACGGTCGTGACGGACTGCTCCTGGAAGGACAGCGGCAGGGCGCCGTACGACAGCATGTTGGCGAGGCTCTGCGCCTCCTCCTGCTTGAAGCTGCCGGAGATCTCCGCCTGGCCGCCGGTGATGGCCGAGCTGACGTAGGGGCTGGAGACGACCTCGCCGTCGAGGACGATGCCGAACTCGTTCTGCGGGGGCTGGTTCTTGGCCAGCTCGCCGGTGATGTCGGAGAACTTCTTGGCACCGCTGCCCGTGAAGGTCATCTGGACCTGCCAGCCGGCGGCGCCCTGGGTGTCGAAGACCGCCTGGGCCTTCTTCACCTCGGTGCCGTCCACGGCGGCGGGGCCGAGCAGGTACTTGTACCAGGCCTTGTCGATCTCGCCGCAGGCCACGGTGGGCTCGCCGGGCTTGGCGTTCTTGCCGGCGTTGGCGCGGTCGGTGGCCTTGCTGCAGTCCAGGGCCGCGTACTGCGCCTGGAGCTTGGAGTCCGTGCCGCCGCCGGGGGTGGCCGAGGGGGTGGCCGACGGCTTGCCGCTGCCGGAGGCGGAAGCGCTCGGCGAGGGGGTGGAGTCGGCCTTCAGCGCGTCGGTGACGGCGCGGCCCTGGGAGGTCGCCGTGGCCGAGGGGGACTCGGAGCCGGACGAGGAGGCCTTCTGCGACGAGGAGGCGCTGGACGACGGGCTCGTGGTCGGCTTCGACGAGGAGCCGCCGCTGGGGGACGCGCTCGGCGAGGGGCTCTGCGCGGCGGCGCCGCTGGGCTCGCTGGCCAGGACCGGCCGGAAGTACAGCTTGGCGGTGGTGCCGACCTGCTCCTGGGCCTCCTTGGAGTTGGTGCCCTTGGGGATGTTGACGATGATGTTGTCGTTCCCCTGGGTCTGCACCTCCGCCTCGGAGACGCCGAGGCCGTTGACACGGCGGTTCATGATGTCGACCGCGGTGTCCATGTTGGCCTTGTTGATCGCGGACCCCTGGTCGGCCTTCGCCTTGAGCGTGATGCTCGTGCCACCGGCGAGGTCGATACCGAGACGCGGAGTGGTGTGCCCGGAGAGGAACATCCCTCCGGTGAGCGCCACGATGGCGATCAGGATGAGGGCCAGCGAGCGCCCTGGCTTGCTCTGGGCGCTCGCGCTTCGGCCCCTCTTAGGTGCTGCCACCTTCTCGTACTCCCTCTCGGGCCGCCCCGCGCCCCGTCGGCGCGGTCGGCCATGACATGGTGTCGGGCTCCCGTGCGGGAAACAGACGCGCCCGGGACGCGCGGGGCGTCATCGTGCCGCCGTCGCGCCTCCCGGGGCGTGACTACTTCGCGTCGGAGTCGCCGTCGGTCTTCTTCGGTTCGTCCTCCGCCTTGGCGTCGGCGGCACCGGCCGCGTCGGCGTCCTCGGCGGCGTCCTTCTTACCGAGGTCGATCTTGTCGTCGGAGGCGGCGGCAGCGGCGGCAGGCCCGTCGGTCTCGTCGGTCTCGGTGAGGGAGGAGGCGTCGTCCGGGACGAGGCCGGCGTCGGACTTCAGGTCGTGCTCGATGCCGTGGACGATGCGGTTGTACTCGTCGTCGGTGAGGACGGCGCCGATGGCGTTCTTGGCGAAGAGGAGCTCGACGCCCGGTCCGGCGTCGAGGAGGACGGTGTCCTCGTTGACCTCCTTGACCGTCGCGTACATACCCCCGATCGTGCGGACACCGGAGCCGGGCTGCATCTCGTTCCGCATCTGGGCGGCCTGCTGCTGCTTCTTCTTGGCCGAACGCGTCATCAGGAACATCGCCGCGATGAGCACGATGAACGGGAGAAGGGTATAGGCATTCACGGGACGGAATTTCCTTCGCGCGACCGCGCGGGTGAGCGGCCTGTTGATGGGGGTGTGGTCGGCGCCACCCGCAAGGGCGGCATCGGCGGAGTCTAAGCGAGTCCGCTCTCATGGAACAACGCTCAGCATGGCACTCGGGTTCCTGCCCGGGCCACCACCCTCGCCGGGCTGTGGCCATCCCGTGGCCGTCACGCCCCGAACAGGTCCTGTTGTCCGTTTCCCGTGCCGGACGGGCGCGGTGGGGTGAGGCCGAGATGCAACCACGCCGCGGGCGTGGCGACCCGCCCGCGCGGGGTGCGGGCGAGCAGACCCTCGCGGACCAGGAAGGGTTCGGCGACCTCCTCGACGGTCTCCCGCTCCTCCCCCACCGCGACGGCGAGGGTCGACAGGCCGACCGGTCCGCCGCCGAACAGCTTCAGCAGGGCCTCCAGCACCGCGCGGTCGAGCCGGTCGAGGCCACGGGCGTCGACCTCGTACACGGCGAGGGCGGCGGCCGCGATGTCGCGGGTGATCACTCCGTCGGCCTTGACCTGCGCGTAGTCGCGGACCCGGCGCAGCAGGCGGTTGGCGATGCGGGGCGTGCCCCGGGAGCGGCCGGCGATCTCGGCGGCGCCGTCCGGCTCGATCTCGACGTCCAGCAGGTGCGCCGAGCGGTGGACGACGCGCTCCAGCTCGTGCGGTTCGTAGAACTCCATGTGCGCGGTGAAGCCGAAGCGGTCGCGCAGCGGCGGCGGCAGCAGGCCCGCGCGCGTGGTGGCGCCGACCAGGGTGAACGGCGGCAGCTCCAGCGGGATCGCGGTGGCGCCGGGGCCCTTGCCGACGATGACGTCGACGCGGAAGTCCTCCATCGCCATGTACAGCATCTCCTCGGCGGGCCGGGACATGCGGTGGATCTCGTCCAGGAAGAGGACCTCGCCCTCCTGGAGGGAGGACAGGATCGCGGCGAGGTCGCCGGCGTGCTGGATGGCGGGGCCGGAGGTGATGCGGATCGGGGCGCCCATCTCCGCGGCGATGATCATCGACAGGGTCGTCTTGCCGAGGCCCGGTGCGCCGGAGAGCAGCACGTGGTCGGCGGTGGCGCCGCGCGCGCGGGCGGCGCGCAGGACGAGGTCGAGCTGTTCGCGGACCTTCTCCTGGCCGATGAACTCGCCGAGGTCCTTGGGGCGCAGGGCGGCCTCGACGGCCTGGTCCTCCCGGTCGGCGACAGAGCCCACCAGCCGCTCCTCGGCGGGCCCGACGAGCCGCTCCTCGGCGGCGCCGTCGGTCGTGTCGTCCCAGTTCACGAAGTTCTCCTAGCGGTGGCGCAGGTCAGCGGGCGCGGTTCAGGGTCTGCAGGGCGGCCTTGAGCAACTGCCCGACCTGGGGCGTGCCGCCCGCTGCCTCGGCCTGCGGGGCGACGGCGGCGACCGCCTCGTCGGCCTCGCGGGTGGCGTAGCCCAGGCCGATCAGGGCCGCGTGCAGCTGGTCGCGCCAGCCCTGGCTGACGGGGGCGCCGACGGCGGGGGCGCCGACGGGCGCGCCGAGCCGGTCCTTCAGCTCCAGCAGCAGCTTCTGAGCGCCCTTCTTGCCGATGCCGGGGACGGCGGTGAGGGCCTTCTCGTCACCGGTGGCGACCGCGCGGCGCAGCGCGTCCGGGGTGTGCACGGCGAGCATCGCCTGGGCCAGGCGCGGGCCGACGCCGCTCGCGGTCTGCAGCAGTTCGAAGACCTGGCGCTCGTCGTCGTCGGCGAAGCCGTACAGGGTGAGCGAGTCCTCGCGGACGACGAGGGAGGTGTGCAGCTTGGCCGGCCGGCCGATCCGCAGCGTCGACAGCGTGTTCGGGGTGCACTGGACGGCCATGCCGACGCCGCCGACCTCGACGACCGCGGCGTCGGGGGCGAGCGCGGCGACCGTGCCGCTGACGAAGGCGATCATGCCGTACGGCCTTTCGTTGCGTGGACTGCGTGCCGGGCGACGGCCTGCTGGAGCCGGTTCTGGGCGGGGGCCCGCCAGATGTGGCAGATGGCGAGCGCGAGGGCGTCGGCGGCGTCGGCCGGCTTGGGCGGCGCGGCGAGCCGGAGCAGCCGGGTCACCATGGCTCCGACCTGTGCCTTGTCGGCGCGCCCGGTGCCGGTGACGGCGGCCTTGACCTCGCTGGGGGTGTGCAGGGCGACGGGGATGCCGCGCCGGGCGGCGCACAGCATGGCGACCGCGCTGGCCTGGGCGGTGCCCATGACCGTGCGCACGTTGTGCTGGCTGAAGACGCGCTCGACGGCGACGAACTCGGGGCGGTGCTCGTCCATCCACTGCTCGATGCCCTGCTCCACGGCGAGCAGCCGGTGGCTGAGGTCGGCGTCCACGGGGGTCCGGACGACTCCGACGCCGACCATGGTGAGCGGGCGGCCCGCGACCCCTTCGACGACACCGACCCCGCACCGGGTCAGCCCGGGGTCCACCCCCAGTACGCGCACGCGCGCCCCTCCCTCCGATGACCCCGTCGCTTGTTCGTGCAGGCTATCGGGTGCCACTGACAACGCCGTACAACGCGACGGGCCGACGGGGGTGTCCCGTCGGCCCGGTCAGCCGGCTCTGGGCGTTACGCGTCGACCTTCTCCATGATCTCGTCGCTCACGTCGAAGTTGGCGAAGACGTTCTGCACGTCGTCGCTGTCCTCCAGGGCGTCGATCAGCTTGAAGATCTTCTTCGCGCCCTCCTCGTCCAGTTCGACCTGCATGGTCGGGACGAAGTTGGCCTCGGCGGAGTCGTAGTCGATGCCGGCCTCCTGGAGCGCGGTGCGGACCGCGACCAGGTCGGTGGCCTCGCTGATGACCTCGAAGGTCTCGCCGAGGTCGTTGACCTCCTCGGCGCCCGCGTCCAGGACGGCCATGAGGACCTCGTCCTCGGTCAGCTCACCCTTGGGGACGATGACGACGCCCTTGCGGTTGAACAGGTACGACACGGAGCCCGGGTCGGCCATGGAGCCGCCGTTGCGGGTCATGGCGACGCGGACCTCGGAGGCGGCGCGGTTGCGGTTGTCGGTGAGGCACTCGATGAGCACCGCGACGCCGTTCGGGCCGTAGCCCTCGTACATGATCGTCTCGTAGTCGGCGCCGCCGGCCTCCAGGCCCGCGCCGCGCTTGACCGCGGAGTCGATGTTCTTGTTGGGGACCGACGACTTCTTCGCCTTCTGGATGGCGTCGTAGAGCGTCGGGTTGCCCTCGGGGTCCGCGCCGCCCATCCGCGCCGCGACCTCGATGTTCTTGATGAGCTTCGCGAAGAGCTTGCCGCGCTTGGCGTCGATCACGGCCTTCTTGTGCTTCGTCGTGGCCCATTTAGAGTGGCCGGACATCTGCCTGTCTCCTTCGCGTAACCCATCCAGATACGAACGCCAGAGATCCTACAAGGACTCTCGTGCTACTCCGGTGTCCGGTGCGCGCGCACCATGTCGACGAACAGGGCGTGCACGCGGTGGTCGCCCGTCAGTTCCGGGTGGAACGACGTGGCGAGCGCGCTGCCCTGGCGTACGGCGACGATGTGACCGTCGTGCTCGGCGAGCACCTCGGCCCCGGCGCCCACGGACTCCACCCACGGGGCGCGGATGAAGACGCCCTCCACAGGATCGCCCGGGACGCCCTTGACGTCGACCGCGGCCTCGAACGACTCGTTCTGCCGTCCGAAGGCGTTGCGGCGCACGATCATGTCGATGCCGCCGACGGTCTCCTGGCCCGAGCGCGGGTCGAGGATCTTGTCGGCGAGCATGATCATGCCCGCGCAGGTGCCGTAGACCGGCATGCCGGCGCGCACGCGCGCGCGGAGGGGTTCCATCACGCCGAAGAGGATGGCCAGCTTGGAGATGGTGGTGGACTCACCGCCGGGCAGGACGAGGCCGTCGACCTCGGCGAGTTCCTCGGGGCGCCGCACCGGCCTGGCCACGGCGTCGGCCGCGGCCAGGGCGATGAGGTGCTCCCGTACGTCGCCCTGGAGGGCCAGGACGCCTATGACGGGGGTGTTCATGGGTTCCAGTGCCTTACCAGCC
Organism: Streptomyces sp. NPDC017676; assembly: GCF_044329325.1. Taxonomy (NCBI): domain Bacteria; kingdom Bacillati; phylum Actinomycetota; class Actinomycetes; order Kitasatosporales; family Streptomycetaceae; genus Streptomyces; species Streptomyces sp. NPDC017676. The sequence continues at coordinate 161,032 of NZ_JBIRJA010000005.1, forward strand.
GCGGTTCGCGTAGCGCTCGGTCTCGGGGAGGGTGTCGCAGTTGATGCCGACCATGGCCTCGCCGAGGTTGCGGGAGGCGTCCGCGATGATCTTCGGGTCGTCGTAGAAGGTGGTGGCCTTGACGATGGCGGCGGCGCGCTTGGCCGGGTCGCCGGACTTGAAGATGCCGGAGCCGACGAAGACGCCCTCGGCGCCGAGCTGACGCATCAGGGCGGCGTCGGCCGGGGTGGCCACACCGCCGGCGGAGAACAGCACCACCGGGAGCTTGCCCAGCTCGGCGACCTCCTTGACCAGCTCGTACGGGGCGCGCAGCTCCTTGGCGGCGGCGTACAGCTCGTGGTTGTCGTAGCCGCGCAGGCGGGCGATCTCGTTCTTGATCTGGCGCAGGTGGCGGACGGCCTCGACGACGTTGCCGGTGCCGGCCTCGCCCTTGGAACGGATCATCGCGGCGCCCTCGGCGATGCGGCGCAGGGCCTCGCCCAGGTTGGTGGCGCCACAGACGAAGGGGGTGGTGAAGGCCCACTTGTCGGAGTGGTTGACCTCGTCGGCCGGGGTGAGCACCTCGGACTCGTCGATGTAGTCGACACCGAGGGACTGGAGCACCTGGGCCTCGACGAAGTGGCCGATGCGGGACTTGGCCATGACCGGGATCGAGACGGCGTCGATGATGCCCTCGATCATGTCCGGATCGGACATGCGGGCCACGCCGCCGTCCTTGCGGATGTCGGCCGGGACCCGCTCCAGGGCCATGACGGCGACGGCGCCCGCGTCCTCGGCGATCTTCGCCTGCTCCGGTGTGACGACGTCCATGATCACGCCGCCCTTGAGCTGCTCGGCCATGCCGCGCTTCACGCGGGCGGTGCCGGTCTCGGGAGCCTGGTTCTCGGTGGTGGACACGGGTGACCTCACTGAAGGGGAAGAGGGTTTTCTGCACCGATGAGGAAACGTGAGTGGACCAGGCCACAGCAAGGGCCAATGGCAAGCCGGTGGATCCTTTTGGTCCGCCTGCCGGTCAGGCGACCCTCTCGACGAGGGCCGCGGGCGGTTCGTCGTCCATCTCGAAGGCCAGCGGGAAGGGGGCGTGGCCGGCCAGCCGGAACCAGCGGACCTTGCGGTGCTCGCGGAGTCTGCGGGCGGCCCCCACGGCGTCGTTGTGGAAGCGGCGGGCCATCGGCACCCTGCGGACGGCCTCGGCCAGCTCACGGGCGGCCTCCTCGCCGCCGGGGGCCTCCCGTACGGCCTCCACCTGCGCCGGGTCCTCGAAGACCGCCCGCAGCGCCTGGCTCAGCTCGCTCTCGGCGACCTCCCGCTGCTCCTCCTCGGCCTGCCGGGCCGCGTGCGCGGCCTCGTAGAGCACGATCGAGGCGGCCGGGTCCAGCACGCCCGAGGTCGCCAGTTCCTGCGCCACGGAGGCCCGCCGCAGCAACTGGGCGTCGAGTGCGGCCCGGGCGGCGTCCATCCGCACGTGCAGCCGGTCCAGCCGCCCTGCCGTCCAGCTGAGGTACACGCCGACGGCGAGGAGCGCGACGAGGATCCAGATGAGAGTTGCGGTCACGCCGGAAGGCTATCGGCTGCCCGGACCGCCGCTACGAGCCAGTACCGCGTCACCGGACACGGCCCGGGAGCGGCTCCGGCCAGTCCCCCGCGGCCCAGCGCGAACAGCCCGCGCCTCCCGGCTCGGCGCTGCGCAGCCCGCTCCCGTCCAGGTTCTCCCGGGACCCCGGAACCCCCCGCCTCAGTCCCGCGCCAGACCGAACCGCGCCCTCAGGCCCGTCGTCCGTTCGTCCGCGGCCACCGCCGCCGCGCCCGCCGTCACCGTCTCGTAGACGGACAGGATGTCCGCGCCGACCGTGGACCAGTCGAACCGCCGTACATGGGCGCTGCCGCGCTCGCGCAGCTCGGTCCGGCGGGCCGGGTCCTCAAGCAGGCGCACGGCCGCCTCGGCCAGTGCGTCGGAGTCCTCGTTGGCGAAGACCTCGCCGGCCTCCCCCTGGTCCAGGACCTGCACGAACGCGTCCAGGTCGGAGGCGAGCACGGGGGCGCCCGCGGACATCGCCTCGACCAGGATGATGCCGAAGCTCTCCCCGCCGGTGTTGGGCGCGACGTACAGGTCGACGCTGCGCAGCAGCCGCGCCTTGTCCTCGTCGCTGATCATGCCGAGGAACTCGACGCGGGAGCGCAGCTCCTTCGGCAGGTCCTCGACGGCCGCTTCCTCGTCGCCGCGGCCGGCGACCAGCAACCGGGTGCGGGGGCGGGCGGCCAGGATGCGCGGGAGCGCCCTCATCAGGACCGGCAGGCCCTTGCGGGGCTCGTCGATGCGGCCGATGAAGCCGATGGTGTCGCCCTGCCACTCCGGCCTCGGCTCGGCCCCGGCGAAGAAGTCCACGTCGACGCCGTTGGGGATGACCACCGCGTCCCCGCCGAGATGCTCGACCAAGGTGCGGCGGGCGTACTCGCTGACCGCGATCCGCGCGCTGATCTTCTCCAGCGCGGCCTGGAGGATCGCGTACGCGGCGATCATCGCGCGCGAGCGCGGATTGGAGGTGTGGAAGGTGGCCACGATCGGCCCGGACGCCGCCCAGCAGGTCAGCAGGCCCAGCGAGGGCGAGGTCGGCTCGTGGATGTGCACCACGTCGAAGGCGCCCTCATGCAGCCAGCGCCGTACCCGCGCGGCCGACAGGAAGCCGAAGTTCAGCCGGGCCACCGAGCCGTTGTACGGCACCGGGACCGCGCGGCCCGCGGAGACCACGTACGGCGGCAGAGGGGTGTCGTCGTCGGCCGGGGCGAGGACGGACACCTCGTGGCCGAGCCGCAGGAAGTACTCGGCGAGGTCGCGGATGTGGAACTGGACGCCACCGGGCACGTCCCAGGAGTACGGGCAGACGATCCCGATTCTCACGCGGGTCCCTTCGCGGGGTCGAGGTCGGCGAGCCACAGCCGCTGGAGCATGTGCCAGTCCTCCGGATGGTCGGCGATCCCGGTGGCGAAGGCGTCGGCCAGCGCCTGTGTCATGGCAGACGTCCTCTCGGCCCGGGTACCTGACCCGGGGACCTCGACCGCCGGGTGCACCCGGCCCTTCATGACGGGCGTCTCGTCGTACCAGAGGGTGACGGGCAGCAGCAGCGCGCCGGTCTGCTGGGCCAGCAGGGCCGGTCCGGCCGGCATCCGGGCCGTCTCGCCGAAGAAGTCGACCTCGACGCCGGAGGCGGACAGGTCGCGGTCGGCCACCAGGCAGACCAGGCCGCCGTCGCGCAGCCTGCGGGCCAGGGTGCCGAAGGCGGAGCCGCCGCTGTGCGGCAGGACCTCCATGCCGAGGCCCTCGCGGTAGGCGACGAACCGGTCGTACAGCGTCTCGGGCTTCAGCCGCTCGGCGACCGTCGTGAACGGCGTCTTCAGCTCCGTGGTGACCCAGGCGCCGGCCAGGTCCCAGTTGGCCAGGTGGGGCAGGGCGAGTATCACGCCCCGGCCGGCGGCGAGGCCGTCGGTCAGGTGGTGCACGTCCTTGGGGTCGAAGCCCGTCCGCACGCGCTCGGCGCTCCAGGCCGGCAGCCGGAAGGACTCCATCCAGTAGCGCAGGTAGGAGCGCATGCCCGCGCGGGACAGCTCGGCCAGTCGCTCCGCGGTGGCGCCCGGCACCACGCGCGCGTAGTTGGCCTCCAGCCGCTGGACGCCCTTGCCGCGCTGCTTCCAGGCGAGGTCGGCGATGCTCCGGCCGAGGCGCACCGCGACCGGCTCCGGGAGCTTCTTGACGGTGCTCCAGCCGAGCCCGTACAGCGTGTCGGTGAGCCGGTCGGCGGCGCTCACTGCGTCGCCTCGCTCGTGCTCTGCCGGGCCGCCGCCTCCGCCTCGGCGGACTCGCGGCGGACGGTGACGACCCGCTGGATCAGCGTGACGAGGCTGCCGACGGCGACGATCCACAGGGCGATGGGCAGCAGCCACTGGATGCCCGGCACGCCGAACTTGTGCAGGCCCGCGAAACCGGCGGCGACCAGCGAGATCACCAGCCGCTCGGCACGCTCGACGAGTCCGTTGACGGCGACCGGCAACCCGATCGACTCACCGCGCGCCTTGGTGTACGACACCACCTGGCCGCTCGCCAGGCAGAAGATCGACACCGCGCACAGCACGTTGTCGTTCCCGTTGCCCGCGTACCAGAGCGCGAAGCCGCCGAAGATCGCTCCGTCGGCGACCCGGTCCAGGGTGGAGTCCAGGAAGGCGCCCCAGCGGCTGGAGCGGCCGAGCTGGCGGGCCATGTTGCCGTCGACCAGGTCGGAGAAGACGAACAGGGTGATCACGACCGTGCCCCAGAAGAACTCGCCCCTGGGGTAGAAGACCAGCGCCCCCGCGATCACCCCGGCCGTGCCGATGAGCGTGACGGTGTCGGGGCTCACGCCCCGGCGGATGAGAAACGCGGCGAACGGTGTGAGGACACGCGTGAAGAATGCACGCGCGTACTTGTTCAGCATGGCCTTCCCGACGGTCGGTGTCGCCGCGGCCCCTGGTGGCCGCCGGCTGGCCCATCGTAGCCACGCGCGCGTGTGCGTGGCGGGCGGGCACCCACAGCCGCGCCGGGAACCGGCGCGTGCCGTCGCGCACGGGGCGTGCGCGACGCGATCGGTGCCGCGTACGCACCTGCGCACCCTTCGCGGTCCTTCGTATGGACGCGACGTGACGGGAGTGGAAAGCTCGAATAACCGCGGGCGTCGCCGGAGCCGCCGCACACGCGGATCCCGCGTGTCCGCGCCCACCCTCACCGTGCACGGGAGGCAGGATCATGGGCGACAAGGCACAGACACACCACCCCGGGGCCGCCGGCAGGGCTCTGGCGGCCGACCGACCCGCGTCCGTACGGAATGTGGTGCTGGTCGGCCACTCCGGCTCGGGAAAGACGACCCTCGTGGAGGCGCTCGCGCTGACCGCGGGGGCGGTGAACCGGGCGGGGCGCGTCGAGGACGGCGGTACCGTCTCCGACCACGACGACATCGAGCACCGGCAGCAGCGATCGGTACAGCTCTCCCTGGTGCCGGTCGAGTGGGACGGCATCAAGGTCAACCTCCTCGACACCCCGGGCTACGCCGACTTCGTCGGTGAGCTCAGGGCCGGTCTGCGGGCGGCGGACGCGGCCCTGTTCGTCGTCTCGGCCTCCGACGGCGTGGACGGCTCGACCAGGATGGTGTGGGAGGAGTGCGCGGCGGTGGGCATGCCCCGCGCGATCGTGATCACGCACCTGGAGGCCGCGCGCGCGGACTTCGAGGAGATGACACGGATCTGCGCCGAGGCCTTCGGCGGTGACGACCCCGACGCCGTCCTGCCCCTGTACCTGCCGCTGCGCGGCCCCGAGGGCCCCGACGGGCACGCGCCCGTGACCGGGCTCGTCGGGCTGCTGTCGCGGAAGCTGTTCGACTACTCGACCGGGGAGCGCAAGGAGTCCGAGCCCGGCGAGGACCAGCTTCCGGACATCGAGGAGGCCCGGAACCGGCTCATCGAGGGGATCATCGCGGAGAGCGAGGACGAGACCCTCATGGACCGCTACCTGGGCGGCGAGCAGGTCGAGGTCAAGACGCTGATCGAGGACCTTGAGCGGGCCGTGGCACGTGGTGCGTTCTTCCCCGTGCTGGCCGCCGCCCCCGCCGCCGAGGGCGCCAGGCAGGGCCTCGGCACGGTGGAGCTGCTGGAGCTGGTCACGCGCGGCTTCCCGACCCCGTTCGAGCACCCGCTGCCCGGCGTCACCACCATCGACGGCGAGCCGCGCGAGCTGAAGCCGTGCGACACGGACGGCCCGCTGGTCGCCGAGGTCGTCAAGACCTCCTCCGACCCCTACGTCGGCCGGCTCTCGCTGGTCCGTGTCTTCTCCGGCACCCTGCGCCCGGACCAGACCGTGCACGTCTCCGGGCACGGCCTCGCCGACCGCGGGCACGAGGACCACGACGTGGACGAGAAGGTCGGCGCGCTGTCCATGCCCTTCGGCAAACAGCAGCGCCCGGTCACCCGCGCCGTCGCCGGCGACCTGGTCTGCGTGGCCAAGCTCAGCCGCGCGGAGACCGGCGACACCCTCTCCGCCAAGGACGACCCGCTCCTGATGGAGCCCTGGCAGATGCCCGACCCGCTGCTGCCGCTCGCCATCCACGCGCACAGCAAGGCCGACGAGGACAAGCTCTCCCAGGGGCTGTCCCGGCTGGTCGCCGAGGACCCGACCATGCGCCTGGAACAGAACCAGGACACCCACCAGGTCGTCCTGTGGTGCCTGGGCGAGGCCCACGCCGACGTCGCCCTGGAACGGCTGCGCAACCGCTACGGCGTCCAGGTCGACGTCGTCCCGCACCGGGTCTCCCTCCGGGAGACGTTCGCGAACCGGGCCACCGGGCGCGGCCGGCACGTCAAGCAGTCCGGCGGCCACGGCCAGTACGCCATCTGCGAGATCGAGGTCGAACCGCTGCCGGGCGGCTCGGGCATCGAGTTCGTGGACAAGGTGGTCGGCGGCGCGGTGCCCCGCCAGTTCATCCCCTCCGTCGAGAAGGGGGTGCGCGCCCAGGCCGCCAAGGGCGTCGCCGCCGGCTACCCCCTGGTCGACGTGCGGGTCACGCTGGTGGACGGCAAGGCCCACTCGGTGGACTCCTCCGACGCCGCCTTCCAGACGGCGGGCGCGCTCGCGCTGCGCGAGGCCGCGGCGGACGCGAGGATCCATCTGCTGGAGCCGGTCGCCGAGGTGACCGTCCTGGTCGGCGACGACTACGTGGGCGCCGTGATGAGCGACCTCTCCGGCCGTCGCGGCCGGCTGCTCGGCACCGAACAGGTGGGCACGGGGCGGACGTTGATCCGCGCCGAGGTGCCCGAGTTCGAGATCGGGCGGTACGCCGTCGACCTGCGCTCGCTCTCGCACGGCACGGCCCGCTTCGACCGGAGTTACGCCCGGCACGAGCCGATGCCGCCGCAGATCGCCGAACGCCTCCGCGAACAGGCCGGGGACGAGGCGTAGGACGAGACGCAGTACACCGGCGCACGACGGGCGCACGGGCGGGCGGCTTCGGCCGTCCGCCCACGCGCTGTCGGTGCAGGCGGATACGCTGATCACCTGGTGTCGTCGTGCCGCAACCGACCGGCAGCCGACCGGTGTCGGCACGACGGCCGGTCCAACAGGTGTGCGGAGCAGGGAAGTCGGGAAGGCCGCAGGAACGGCACCGGCGGCGATGGGGGCGGGAATGTCGTTTGGAACGGAGTGGGACGGGCCCCAGGTACCCGTCTCGGGCGACGAGGGCCAGGCGGCGACCTCCGCGCTGGCCTCCGCGGCGTACCGGGACAGCCCGATCGAGGAGATCAAGAAGGCCGACAACGAGTGGCACCAGTCGACCGTTAAGCCCGGCCGGATCAAGCTGTTCCGGCCCAATCTCGGTGAGGCGTTCTCCCGGGCCCTCGTCGACCGGATGCTGGCCCCCGGCCGCAAGCCGCTCATCCAGTCCTTCGGCTCCGAGCCGCAGTTCGTCGTGGAACACGCCCTGGCCGCCAACAACATCCGCCGGGAGCGCGACAACCGCCTGACCGCCATCACCGTCGTCTGCGGTCTGCTCTTCCTGCCCGGGATGATCGGCTGGCTGCTCGTCTTCCAGCTGCGCACCTTCGTCGCCAGGCGCGACGACAAGCGGGCCGGGGCACTGGCCACCGCGCTCCTGCTGGGCGTCGGCGTGCTCGCCGCGCTGTTCCTGATCAAGATGCCGTTCTCCGGCTTCTGGGCGTGGTACGCCCGCGCGGCCGTGATCGTCCCCGTACTCGGCTGGTTCTGGGCCAAGCAGATCTGCGAGCGCACCGCCAACGACCTGCGGGTGCGCTGGGACGGCCTGCTCTCCGGCACCAGCGTCGGCGCCAAGGTCCCGGAGGCCGTGCCGCGCGGACCCGGCCAGACCGCCGCGGAGGAGCTGCGCCAGTCACTGGCCCGGCTGAGCGCCGAACAGCAGTCGAACTCGGTCTTCTACGCCGGCCCCAAGGGCATACTCGGCATGGGTACCCGCTGGGGCGCCTGGCAGCTCGCCGAGGACCTCGTGCCCGCCGACCCCAGCCGGGAGATCCACCCCTTCCGCAGCTGGGACGTCGTCCGCGCGATCCACGACCAGCTGGCCCTCCTGGAGCGCGGCCCGCTGAACACCGGCGGCTTCCCCAAGCCGTCGATACGGCACTGGATCGTCACCCCGATCGGCGAGAAGGCCACGGCGGTGTCCCGGCCCGAGGGCACCGACGTCGAGGCCTTCCAGGTCAAGCCGCACGCCATACAGGACATCTGCAACAAGCAGCAGTTCGGCAGCGGCGACCGGCACTACCTGGGCGTGCAGTGGACCCTGTGGGACGGCCAGCTGGTCATCACCATGCTGATCACCGTCACCGTGCTGCACGAGACGCTGCGCATCGAGGTCACCGGGCACGCGCTGGGACCGGTGAACTCGCTGTTCACCAGCAAGCCGGAGGCGCCGACCAAGGAGGTCGCCAAGTCCTTCAAGCCCTGGGAGAACCGCACGATCAAGCTGCCGCTGGTCACCACCGACGAGGTGGTACGGCTCGCGGTGCGCGCCCCGCTGACCTGGTACCCGCCGCTGCTGAACTGGCTCGGCGGCTCGCTGGGCCTGCCCGAGCCGTTCGGCCTGCGGCACGCCTGGGCCGACCAGCCGTGGCGCCACCGCTTCATGGCCGACGACGCGCTGCGCGCGGCCACACCGGTGCTGCGCGTGGTCCACTCCGCCGCGATCAAGCTCCTGGAGGAGAACGGCGTGAACACGGAGAAGTTCGGCGCCCGCTCCGCCTTCCTCAGCGGCAACGTCCAGGACCCGATGCCGAAGAAGGCCGACGTCTACGACGCGTAGGCCGCGGCGGTTCGGCCGGTGCGGGTGCGTGGAGGCTCCGGCCACCGGGGGCTGCCGCCCCCGGCCCCCGCATCGGCCGTGAACGGCCTCGTCCTCGAACGCCGGACGGGCTCACGCCGCCGTCGGCCACGCCTCCGCCAGCATCTTCCGGGTGTCCGCCAGGAGCTGCGGCAGCACCCGCGTGTGGCCCACGACGGGCATGAAGTTCGTGTCGCCGCCCCAGCGGGGGACGATGTGCTGGTGCAGATGCGCGGCGATACCGGCCCCGGCGACCGCGCCCTGGTTCATGCCGATGTTGAAACCCTGGGCGCCGGACGCGGTCCGCAGGGCGGTCATCGCCTGCTTGGTCAGCTCCGCCAGCTCGGCGGTCTCCGGCCCGGTCAGATCCGTGTAGTCGGCCACATGGCGGTAGGGCACGGTCATCAGGTGGCCGCCGTTGTACGGGTACAGGTTGAGCACCGCGTACACATGCTCACCGCGCCGGACGATCAGTCCGTCCTCGTCCGACTTGGCCGGGATCGAGCAGAAGGGGCAACCGTCGCCGGCACCCGGGCCGGTCGGCTTGTTCTCGCCCTGGATGTAGGCCATCCGGTGGGGCGTCCACAGGCGCTGGAACGCGTCCTGCGTCCCCACTCCGATCTGCTGCTCCGGCTCACTCGTCATGCTAGGCAGCATATGGCTTCACCCCTTCCCGGCGTGTCGCCGGGGCGGCCGGTCGACGCTCTCCGGCCAAGCTCGGCCGGTGGACGACGACTGCCGTTCGCGGCCGGGGAAGGCGGGAAGGGCCCCCGGGACCGTGATCCCGGGGGCCCTCAGGGCTCAGGCGGTTCAGACCTGGGTCCGCTCCTCGACCACCTTGGCGATCTTCGCGATGGCCTCGTCGAACGGGATGCCGTTCTCCTGGGAGCCGTCGCGGTAGCGGAAGGACACCGAGCCGTTCGACATGTCCTCGTCGCCGGCGATGACCATGAAAGGCACCTTCTGCTTCTGGGCGTTGCGGATCTTCTTCTGCATGCGGTCCGAGGAGGAGTCCACCTCGACGCGCAGACCCTGCTTCTTCGCCGCGGTGGCGAACTTCTGCAGGTACTCCACGTGTGCGTCGCCGATCGGGATGCCGATCGCCTGGACCGGGGCCAGCCACGCCGGGAAGGCGCCCGCGTAGTGCTCCAGCAGAACGGCGAAGAAGCGCTCGATGGAGCCGAACAGCGCGCGGTGGATCATGACCGGGCGCTGCTTGGAGCCGTCCGGGCCGGTGTACTCCAGGTTGAACCGCTCGGGCAGGTTGAAGTCGAGCTGGATGGTCGACATCTGCCAGGTCCGGCCGATGGCGTCCTTGGCCTGGACGGAGATCTTCGGGCCGTAGAAGGCGGCGCCGCCCGGGTCGGGCACGAGGGGCAGGCCCTGCTTCTCGGCGACCTGGCGCAGGGTCTCGGTCGCCTCCTCCCAGACCTCGTCGGAGCCGACGAACTTCTCCGGGTCCTTGGTGGACAGCTCCAGGTAGAAGTCGGTCAGACCGTAGTCGCGCAGCAGGCCGAGGACGAAGGTGAGCGTCTTGTCCAGCTCGTCGGACATCTGCTCACGGGTGCAGTAGATGTGCGCGTCGTCCTGCGTGAAGCCCCGCGCTCGGGTCAGGCCGTGCACGACGCCCGACTTCTCGTACCGGTACACGGTCCCGAACTCGAAGAGGCGCAGCGGCAGTTCGCGGTACGACCGGCCGCGCGCGTCGAAGATCAGGTTGTGCATCGGGCAGTTCATGGGCTTGAGGTAGTAGTCCACGCCCTCGTCGAGCTGCATGGGCGGGTACATGCCGTCGGCGTACCAGTCCAGGTGCCCGGACGTCTCGAAGAGCTTCCCCTTCGTCGCGTGCGGGGTGTAGACGAACTCGTAGCCCTCCTCCTCGTGCCGGCGGCGCGAGTAGTCCTCCATCACGCGGCGGACGATGCCGCCCCTGGGGTGGAAGACGGCGAGGCCGGAGCCGATCTGCTCCGGGATGGAGAACAGGTCCAGCTCGGTGCCGAGCTTGCGGTGGTCGCGCTTCTCGGCCTCGGCGAGGAAGTCCAGGTACGCCTTCAGCTCGTCCTTGGACGGCCAGGCGGTGCCGTAGATGCGCTGGAGCATCGGGTTCTTCTCGCTGCCGCGCCAGTAGGCGGCCGCGTTGCGCATCAGCTTGAACGCCGGGATCAGCCGGGTCGAGGGCAGGTGCGGACCGCGGCACAGGTCCTTCCAGCACAGCTCGCCCGTCTTGGCGTCCAGGTTGTCGTAGATCGTCAGCTCGCCGGCGCCGACCTCGACGTCCGCGCCGTCGTCGTGCGACGCCGAACCCTTGAGGCCGATCAGCTCCAGCTTGTACGGCTCGTCCGCCAGCTCCTCGCGGGCGGCCTCGTCGGTGACGACACGGCGGGAGAACTTCTGCCCGCGCTTCTGGATCTCCTGCATCTTCTTCTCGATGGCCTTGAGATCCTCGGGCGTGAACGGCTTCTCGACGTCGAAGTCGTAGTAGAAGCCGTCCTTGACGGGCGGGCCGATGCCCAGCTTGGCCTCGGGGAAGAGTTCCTGCACGGCCTGCGCCATCACGTGCGCGGTGGAGTGGCGCAGGATGTTCAGGCCGTCCTCGGACGAGATCTCGACGCCCTCGACCTCGTCGCCGTCGGACAGTGCGTACGCGAGGTCCTTCAGCTCGCCGCCCACGCGCGCGGCGATGATCGAGCGCTCGCCCGCGAAGAGGTCGGCGGCCGTAGTGCCCGTCGTCACCACGCGTTCTTCCCGCTCGGAATCGCGTTGGATGATCACACGGACGTCTGACACCGGTCTCTCCTGACTGAAGGTGGGGTGCGGCGCCATACCAGGAGCGCGCGCACAGGCGATCGTACCGACCCCACGGCACCGACCGCGAAACGGTCACCCTCGGTCGCCCTTCCCTCACGCTTCCCCGCACGCCTCCTCGAAGAAGTCGAGGTTCTCCTGGAGGGACTTCAGCAGCCGGTCCCGCTCGGCCTCGTCCACCTGCACGGGGACCACTCCCGAGGCGCCGGTGAGCCTGCGGAAGCCGCCCCGGCGCTCCAGCCGGCCGTGCACGCGGACGGGGAGGCCGACGAGGTGGGCGTGGCCGGCGATGCGGTAGTCCTCCTCGTCGAGGGTGACGCGGACGTGCGGGACGTCGGCGCCGGCGAGGACGCGCAGGCGTACGGTGCCCTCGCCGCCGGGCCCGGAGCGCCGCATGCGGACGACGGCGCCGGTGACGGTGACCGGGACGGAGGGTTCGGCCCGTAGGTAGCGGGCGGCGGCCTCGCGGAGCGCGGGCAGGTCGCCGGGTGAGAACTCGACGGGTTCGGCGGAGGGGGCGCAGCCTTCGGGGACGCCGGTGCCGGGGGCCCAGGCGACGGCGACCCGGGCTCCCTCGGTGCCGTGGACGAGGGCGGCGAGTGCCTCGGTGAGTTCCCGGCTGACGCCGGCCTCGACGGCGCCGTCGAAGGCGTCCATGCCGCCGGTGGCCCGCCGGTAGTCGATGGCCTCGCGGGCCGCGTGGAGGGCCTGGTGCAGGCGGACGGCGAGGGGGCGGCCGGCGGTCACGGGGACGAAGGCGGTGAGGGTGCGGCCCTCGGCGGCGGGGCCGACGAGGACGTCGTCCAGGAGGGCGGCGGCGGAGCGGCGGTGGCGGGCGCCGTAGTAGCCGGCACGCGCGCGCGTGGCGAGCGCGGCGGCGAGCAGCATGTGCCGGGCGGCGCCGCGCAGCTGGTCGTCGGTGGTCCAGGGGGCGGCACCGGCGGGTCCGCTCGGGGTGTCGCGCCACCAGCGAATCTCGTCGCTGGGTACGGCGAGGGAGATCAGGACCTCGCGCGCGGAGGGGGTGTGGCTGCGGGCGAGGGCGTCGAGGGCCTCCGCGAGCAGGTCGTCGCTGTCGGGGAAGGCGCGGCTCTCGGGGACGAGCAGGCTGGTCGCGCCGCCGGCCGGGCCGGGCGGGGTCCAGCGGCCGTACCGGCCGGGTGCTCCGCCGCGCCGCTGCCACCCGTGCCGGCGCAGCAGGGCGCCGAGCACGGCGGGGTCGACGTCGGCGGGCTCGGGCGGCCGGTCCCAGGGGAGGTCGTCGGGGTGCGGCCGGACCTGCCGTACCGGCTCGTCGTAGGGACGGTTCCTCATGGTCTGCCTCCCGTCCCGACCCGCGTCATGATCTCGCAGAGCGCCCGGTCGTCGAAGATGCGCGAGGTCGGTATCCGCACGGTGGTCCGGTTCCGGCCCGTGATGGGGTGGCCGGCGAGGTTGATCCAGTAGCAGCAGTGCCGCAGGTCGAGGCGGTCGTGGCTGGCGCGCAGCCAGTCGCCCTGGGAGCGCGGCACGAGCATGACGACCAGGATCTTGTGCACCGAGACGGGGGTGCGGGCGAGCTTGCGCAGGTGGTCGTTGTCGAGGGTGAAGGAGAAGGAGCGCCCCGGAGGATTCGGCGGGACCTGGTAGGTGGCCTTGAGCTGCACCTTGATCGTGACCTCGTCGTCGACGGTGTGTCCGGGCGCGCTGTGGCTGACGTGCCAGTCGATGCCGTTGTCCGGGAAGGGCTGGGACAGCGAGCAGCCGGCCGCGGCGGCGACCGCGTGCAGATAGCCGACCTGCAGTGTCTCCATGCAGGCGGTGGTGGCGAGCGAGCCGCGAAGGTGACCCGGACGTTCGGGCAGCAGCCCGCCCCGCTCGGGCTGCGCTATGGCCATGACCAACAGCCTTCCAAGGCAAGGGTTTCCCCGCTGTGGGCCGCTGAACTGCAAAGACCCGTACTCCTGTTGTGTCCTCCCGGCGTACGGCGCAAACGGCCCGGGTATCACCAAACGGGCAGAAGACGGAACGTCACCTGCCGTCGGTGAACGAGGAGTTGGGTTGGGATGACGACCTGGTACGAGGGGCCGCTGGCCGCCTTCGACACGGAGACGACGGGCGTGGACGTCGAGACCGACCGGATCGTGTCGGCCGCCGTCGTCGTCCAGGACGCGCCGGGGACCCGGCCCCGGATCACCCGGTGGCTGGTGAACCCGGGTGTGCCGGTGCCGGAGGCGGCGACCGCGGTGCACGGGCTGACGGAGGAGCACCTGCAGCACAACGGGCGCTGGCCGGCCCCGGTGATGTACGAGATAGCCGAGCAGCTGGCCGAGCACGCGGCGCTGGGCCGGCCGCTGGTGGTGATGAACGCGCCGTTCGATCTGACGCTGCTGGACCGGGAGTTGCGCCGGCACCGGGCGTCGTCGCTGGACCGCTGGTTCGAGTCGGTGCCGCTCAGGGTGCTGGACCCGCGGGTGCTGGACAAGCATCTGGACCGGTACCGCAAGGGCCGGCGCACCCTGACGGACCTGTGCGCGCACTACGAGGTGACACTGCAGGAAGCGCACGACGCGGCGGCGGACGCGCTGGCCGCGATGGATGTCGTACGGGCGCTGGGCCGCCGGTTCGCGGCCCGGCTGGAGCGGCTGTCCCCCGCCGACCTGCACACCTTGCAGGCGAACTGGCACGCCGCGCAGGCGCGCGGGTTGCAGGCGTGGTTCGCGCGCAGCGGCTCGGAGGAGGTCGTCAGCACGGAGTGGCCGCTCCGGCCGGAGCTGCCGGCGGCGGCGTGACGGGCTGGCGGCATGAAGAAGGCCGGTCCGCGACGGCGGACCGGCCTTTCCCGGTGGGCGATACTGGGTTCGAACCAGTGACCTCTTCGGTGTGAACGAAGCGCTCTCCCACTGAGCTAATCGCCCGGGAACGCACTGAACAATACAGGTCCCGGCGGGGTTCCTTCAAACCGCTTCCAGGTGGCGCAGCAGTCCGCGCCGTCCGGCCCGCATCATCAGCCGGTGGTTGAGGCGGAAGAGCGGCCGTCCCGGTACGGCGAGCCGCCTGAGCAGGGGCTTGCGGACGCGGACCTCCTGCTCGTACCGGGCGAGGGTGCCGGGGCCGCCGGGGGTGACCGTCCAGCGGGCCCAGCCGTCGATGTCGCCGGACAAGGTGACCTCCAGGACACCGGCGGCCGGGTCCCGGCGGGTCTCCCGCACGGTGGAGGTGAGGGCGTACGGCAGCGCGGACCGGATGGTGATCACACCGGTGCCGTCGTCCCGCCGAGTCACCGCCCGCACCTGCGGCCACCAGCGGTGATAGTCCTCGGCCCGCTCCAGTGCCGCGTACACGGTGGCCGGCGGGGCGGGCAGGGGCCACTCGCTGCGGAAGCGGTAGTGGTTCCAGTCCATGGGTCGAGTGTGCGCGAAGACGTGCGGGGATCTGAGTACGAGTACCCATGCGCCGGACGGTGGCCGGCGTCACACTGGGGGCGCGAGCGCCGCCGCCCGTGCAGCGGCGCTCCCCAGCCCCGGTCAGGCGGGCATCGCGTCGCCGAGCAGGGCCAGGTTCTCGATGGCGGCGAGGCCGTAGAGGGCGGTGTCGTTGGTGGACACCCAGGCCGCCTCGCTCCCCGCGACCAGGGTGGCCGGTCCGGTCAGCTTCTCGGTCTTCCAGGGGGAGGACTCGGTGTAGCCGTCGGAGCCGTAGAACTTGGCCCAGGCCCGCTTGGCGAGGGCCGCGTCGCCGGTCTGTACGGCGGCGTAGGCGTCGAGGCGCGAGTGGCCCTGGAAGAGCAGCAGGCTGCCGAAGTCGGAGCCGTAGCGGGCCTTCTGCTCGGCCTTGGTGGCGTTGAAGTAACGGCAGTAGTCCAGGTAGGCGTCCTTGAACTCCGGCATGTCGACGAGGTGGATCAGCTCGGCGCACAGCTCGTTCAGCCCGAAGACGGCCGAGAGGTGGGACACGGAGACCACCGGCTTGTCGGCGACGGCGAACTTCCCGGTGTCGAGGTCGTACAGGCCGCTGCCCTGGACGAAGCCGTTGGGCTGGGCGGCGATGCCCTCCATGGTGGACAGGACCCGCGCCTTGGCCTTCTTCCACTGGGGGCCCTTGCGTTCCCACTCGGTCAGCCAGGCCGACACCAGGCCGCTCCAGTCGGTGCCGAAGCCGATCGACAGGGCGTGCCGGTCGGGGGTGTAGGGGTCGGTGCGGACCTTGCGCTGCGGGTCGAGGACGAGGAAGGTCTCGTCGGAGTCGACGTTGGCGTGCATGAGGTCGCCGACGCGTTCGTCGGCGGTGAGGAAGTAGTAGAAGCGCCGGTACGTCGTGTTGGCGATGCGCTGCTGCTTGGCGCTGTCGGCGTAGTGCTGGACGCCGTGCCGGGTGCCGAGGCCGGCCCATTTGCCGAGGTGGTAGACGTCGACCTCGCCGGTGTGCCGGGTCATCGCCTCGGCGAAGCGGAAGATGTCGGACCGGCCGCTTCTGAGGTACGCGTACCAGAGCCACAGGTCGGGTGAGAGCTCGGAGTTGTCCCAGGCGTAGCCGCCGATGTCGTAGCGCCACACGTGCCGGGCGGAGTCGTAGGTGTGCATGATGTCGCCGTAGTCCCAGAAGCCGTACCAGCGGCGCGTCTCCACCTGGTCCTTGTAGTAGGTGAAGAGGAAGTCGAGGTGGTCCTCGATCTTCGCCTTGGCCGGGGTGGAGCGGTCCGGCTCGGCGTACAGGCCGGGGCCGAAGACCTTGGCCTTGATGAGCTGCCTGGGCGGGGCGGCGAGCTGGGGCAGCACCCGGACGGCCTGGGCCTGCCGGGCGAGGGTCTCGGCGGCCGGGGTGGAGTCGTTGGCCCAGAAGAGGAGTTCGGAGGTGCGGGCGATGCCGTAGGGGGTGCCGAACCCGGGCTCGTAGTCCTCGTAGGTGATGTTGAGGCCTTCGAGCTGCTCGGCGTAGGTGTCCTGGCCCATGCCGTCGTGGTAGAAGCGCAGGTCCATGGGCTGGGCCTCGGGTGACCAGAGCCAGAGGGTGACGGTGGCGTCGTCGGTGTGGGCGTCGCGGATGTCGAGCTGGGCGGGGAACCTCTCCCAGAAGTCCCGCAGGCCGAAGGAGAGGCCGCCGCTCGTCCCGCCGACGTAGCCGAAGCCGGAGGCCCGCCCGCCGCCGCCGGCGGCGATCCAGCCGTGGCCCTTCTTGGTGCGCTTGCGGACGGTGAAGCCGTCGGCCGAGAGCTGGGAGAGGGTGTAGTCGCCCCAGTGCGGGATGTACTGCAGGCGGGTCGTCACCCGCTGGTCCCAGGTGGCCGGGTCGGGCAGCTTCCTCCCCTCGTACTGCGCGGCCTGCACGGCGGCGCCGGGGTCGCGGCGCAGTCCGGTGATGCCCTGGACGGCCTCGCGGAGCAGGCCGGTGCCCTCGCCGCCGAGGCGGATGTGCCGGTCGTAGGGGGCGTCGCGCATCGGGACGGTGAAGCGGACGCCGAGGCCGCGGACGAAGTCGCCGGATGCCTTGCCGGGTTCCTGGCTGCCGTCGTAGGTGATGGTGTGCACCATGCGGAAGGAGTCGGAGCCGGCGTGGAAGTAGAGGCGGAGGGAGAACGGCAGCCAGCCGCGGTCGCCCTTGCGGTGCTTGCCGTCGACGCGGACGACGGCCCGGACCGGTCCGTCCTGTTCGACGGTGACCCCGGAGATCGCGCCGTCGAACCGCTCGGTCCTGACCGTGCCCTGGTCCTCGTCCTCGATCTCGGGCTGCCGGATCAGGACGAGCCTTCCGTTCCTGGCGATCTCCGTGGACCCGCGGGTGACGGACTTGACGATCGTGGACCCGTTCGTGCCGATCTTCGCGGTGATGACGCCGGTGGAGACGGCGATGGTGCCGCCCCTCCTGTCGACGGTCACCCTCTTCGCGGGTTCGGCGGGGGTGCCCGGCGTGAGCGTGAGCTTGCCGTTGCCCGAACTGACGGCGTGGGCCGTCCACTTGAGGGAGCCGTCGGGCCAGTAGGCGAGCGGCCAGGTCTGGACGGGGACGGTCTTGCCGTCGGCGTCCGTGACGGCGAAGGTCTGGTCCTCCTGGTGGACGCCCATGGGCCAGGGCACGCCCACGGTCGCGCCGGGGGCCGCGCCGAGGCCGCCGTCCTCCAGCCAGTCCAGGGTCACCGGGTCGGCGCCGTCGCCGGCGGCTCCGGGTGCGGCCTCGGCACTCCTGGTCCCGAGTGCCCAGCTGAACTGGGCGGCGGCTCCGGCGACGGCGGCGGCCTTGAGGAGGGACCTGCGGGGGATGGGAGACATGAGAGTGGCGGCCTTCCTTCCGTACGGTTCTAGTCAGGGGCATGACAGAGAAGGGGACGGTGCTCGGGGCACCGGCCTTGAGTGACGGGCACCGGTGGTCCAGCGGTGCCCGGAACCACCGGCGGGCTCAGCGGCACCGGAACCACCGGCGGACTCAGCGGCACCGGAACCACCGGCGGACTCAGCGGCACCGGAACCACCGGCGGACTCAACGGTTCCGGTACCGCTCCTCGACGGCGACGGCCGCCGCGGTGACGGCTCCCAGCACGGGGACCGCCAGCGGGGCGATGAGCATGGCTGAGGTGCAGGTCAGAACGGCTCCGCCGATGAGCAGGAAGGAGCCGGCGGGGTCCCGGACGGTCCGCCGTCCGGCGTCGGAGAGCAGCACCCGCCAGCGCTCCCCCGGCGTCCAGACCGCCGCCGCCCGCAGTCCGGCCACGGCCAGCCCGAGCAGCGCGAACAGTCCCACGGCCCCGATCAGCGGTCCGCCGGGCAGCCCGGCCCGCACGGCCTGGACGTCCACCCAGCCGAGCAGCGCGGCGATCCACCCGGCGGCACCGACCGCCCATCCCCCGCGCAGCGCGGACCGGAAGTCGGCGGCGAACTCCCGCCATCCACCGCCCCGCTGGGCGATGCGCCGGCGCAGGTGCCGGGCACCGGCGGCGAACGCGCCCGGGTAGGTGACGACCCCGAGGGAGGCGACCGCGATCCACACCCCGGTCAGCAGGCACTCGGCGAAGATCCCGAAGCGCTCGGCGAGCAGGGACTCCCGGCGCGGCTTCACCCGTGCTTCGGACATCGCTCAGCCCTTCAGTCCGGAGGTCGCCATGCCGTCGATCAGATAGCGCTGGAAGGCGAGGAAGAACAGCAGCACGGGCAGCAGCGCGACGAGCGACATCGCGATCATGCCGCCGTAGTTGGCGGCCACGCCGTCGGAGTCGCGGAACATCATCAGGCCCAGCGAGACGGTGTACTTACCGGGCTCGTTGAGGTAGATCAGCGGGCCCATGAAGTCGTTCCAGGCGTTGATGAAGGTGAAGATCGCGCTGGTGATGAGTGCGGGCCGGCACAGCGGCAGCACGACCGACCAGTAGATGCGCAGGTGTCCGCAGCCGTCGAGACGAGCGGCCTCGTCCAGTTCACGGGGCAGGTTCCGCATGAACTGCACCATGAGGAAGACGAAGAATGCCTCGGTGGCGAGGTACTTGCCGATCAGGAGCGGCACGTAGGTGTTGACCAGCTCCAGCTTCTGGAACATCACGTACTGCGGGATCAGCAGCACGTGGTACGGCAGCAGGAGCGTGCCGATCATGAGGGAGAACAGCAGGTTGCGCCCGGCGAACCTGATGCGCGCGAAGGCGTACGCGGTCAGTGAGCAGGAGATCAGGACGCCGACGACCGCTCCGCCCGCGTAGAAGAGGGAGTTCTGGAAGAACGTCCAGATCGAGATGTCCGCGATGCCGTCGGCGAGGCCCTTGAAGTTGGACAGGATCGGCCGGGACGGGAACAGCGTGAGGCTGTTGATGATGTCCTTGCTCGGCTTGAAGGAGGCGCCGACCACCCAGACGACCGGGTAGAGGATGACGGCCAGGATCAGCAGGGCGCCGAGGTGCCAGGTGAGGGAGCCGGTGCGCCGGCGGATCGGCGGGGACGGCTTGGTCGTGGTGGATGGGGGTGGTACCCCCGGTTCGAACGGAGCCGAGAGATCGGGGGAGCTCACCGGGCGTCCTCCTCGTAGTGCACCCACTTCTTCTGCGACCAGAAGAGGACGGCCGTCACCAGGGCCACGGCCAGCAGCAGCATCCAGGCCATGGCGGAGGCGAAGCCCATCTGGGAGTTCTTGAAGCCCTGCTGGTAGAGGTAGCAGGTGTAGACGAGCGTGGCGTCGGCCGGTCCGCAGTAGGTGTTGGAGACGACGTAGGCCGAGCCGAAGATCTGGAAGGAGTGGATGGTCTCCAGCAGCACGTTGAAGAAGAGCACCGGGGAGATCATCGGCAGCGTGATGTTCCAGAACTTCCGGAAGGGCCCGGCGCCGTCCATCTCGGCCGCCTCGTACAGCGCCCTGGGCACCTGCTTGAGCCCGGCCAGAAAGATGACCATGGGCGCCCCGAACTGCCACACGGTCAGCGCGACCAGGCAGTACAGCACCCAGTCGGCGTTGCCGACCCAGCCGCCGACGTGGAAGCCGAGGAAGGTCTGCGTACGGTCCACGACCGCGCCGTCGGAGAACAGCGACCGCCAGACGAAGCCGACCGAGACGCTCGCGCCGATGAGCGAGGGGGCGTAGAAGGCGGCCCGGTAGAAGGCCTGTCCGCGGCGGCTCTGGGCGAGGAGCAGGGCGACGCCGAGGGCGAGCAGCAGCTTCAGCGGGGTGCCGACGACGACGTACTTGGCCGTCACCTCCACCGACTTCTGCCATCTCGGGTCGTCGAACATCTTGGTGAAGTTGTCGAACCCGACCCACTTCGGGGTGGTGAAGAGGTTGTAGTCGGTGAAGGCGAAGTACAGCGAGGCGATCATCGGGCCCGCGGTGAGCAGCAGGAAGCCGGCGATCCACGGGGACATGAAGAGGTAGCCGGCGAGGTTCTCCCGCCGCCGGCCCGGCCGCCGCGTCCTCGCGGTGGCGGCCGGGCGTGCCGCGCGGGTCGCGGGCACCGAGTCCTTGACGAGCGTCACGGCGGTCCCCCTCAGGCCTGGAAGGCGGCCTCGGCCTCGGTGAAGAACTGCTTCACCGCGTCCGCGACCTTCGCCTTGCCCTGTCCGAGGTCGCCGCCGATGCGCAGGAAGGCGGCCTCGATGGTGTCGGCACCGGAGGGGTGCGGGGTGATCGTGCCGAGGACGCCGGACTTGGCGGTGTCCTCCTCGTACTGCGCGATCTCCTTGTTGACCGCGTCGGTCGGCTTGTAGGCCTCGTACTGCTCGGTGCTCGCGAGGATGCCCCGGTCGTAGCCCATGATCTTGCCGACCCGGGGGTCGTGGACCATGAAGTCGATGAACTGTGCGACTTCCTTGGGGTGGGAGGTGCGGGCGGAGGCGCTGAGCATCAGGGAGGCGAGGTACTGGCCGGTCTGCTTGCCGTCCGTGGTGGGGATCGGTGCCAGGCCGTACTCGCTGTCGCCCTCCGCGGAGTAGCGGACGGTGAAGTTGTCCCAGGTGAACTCGGAGGCGCCATGACCGGCGGACAGCGAGGACTTGGGCTGGTCCTGCGAGACGACCTTCGGGTCGGTGACGTGGCCGGCCTTGACCCGGTTGTAGCCGTCGGTCCACCACTCGGTCAGGTCGGCCTTGTCGAAGCCGAGTCCGTCGTCGGTGAAGAACGCCTTGCCGTTCTGGCGGAGGTAGAGGTCGTACAGGTACATGATGGTGAAGTAGCCGGTGTCCCCGGGGACCTTCGTCCGGTCGTGGATGGTCTTCAGGGCCTTGAAGTACTCGTCCCAGGTCCAGCCCGGCCGCGGCTCGACGCCCGCCTTCCGGAAGACCTTCTTGTCGATGACGAGCGCCATGGTGTTGGAGCCGACGGGAACGCCGAGCTGCTTGCCGTCGACCTCGCCGACCTTCGTGACACCCTCGCGGAAGTGATCCAGGCTCAGATTTCCGGCCTGCACCTGTGACTTCAGATCGAGAAGAATTCCTCGCTTGTCGTACTTCCTAAGGAATGTGACGGCGTTTTGGAAAACGTCCGGGGGATTTCCGCCGGCGGCCTGCGTCTGGAACTTCTCCCAGAACGACTGGTACGTCTGGAAGTCCGTCTTGACCTTGATCTTCGGGTACTTCTCCTCGAAGAGCGCGATGCTCTGGTTGATCTTCTTCGCCCGCTCCTCGGCACCCCACCAGGAGTAACGGATCGTCACCGTCCCGTTCCCGGAGCCGCTGTCGCCCCCGCACCCGGTCGTCGCGGCGAGCCCCAGCGTGGCCGCCGACGCCCCGGCCGCCTTCAGGATCGTACGCCTGTCAAGATTCCTGGTTCCCACAGTCGGGCCCTCCCCGCAGCATCGTCGCCGCGCGCCGCATGAATCGTTTCAAGTAAGCGCTTGCTGGCACAAGTTACGGAGGGGTCCGGGGTGCGTCAATGATTCGGACAGGATTTTCTTCCGGGCGGCCGGGGCGACGGGTCGGCCTGCCGGCGGTTCCGCCTGGTGGGGGTGGGGGTGACCGGCAGGCCGAACGTGGGGGGCGGACGGGGCGGGGCGATCGGGACGCCGTGGGTCCGGGAGGTGGGGGGCGGGTCGGCAGGCCGCGGGTCGGTGACGTGGGGGCGGAGGCGGGCCGGCGGAGCGCAGGCCCGTGAGGCAAGGTCGGAGACAGGCCGGCTGACTCGCGGCACGCGGAATTCCGTCACCCAGCAGCCCGCAGATCTGATAGGTCAGGCCGGTCAGGCCGGCAGGGACGCTAGCCAGTCGAGCAGGATTCGGTTCGTCTCGTCCGGGCGTTCCTGCTGGACGAAGTGCCCGCATCCGTCCAGGATGTGCGAGCCGGACAGCCCCGGCAGGGTGTCGGGGAATGCCTTCAGGGCGTCGGCCAGCCAGGCGAGGGAGGCGTCCCGCTCGCCCCCGATGAACAGCGAGGGCTGCGTGATCTGGGCGCCCGCCTGATCGGCCAGGTCCGCCCAGTCCCGGTCCATGTTCCGGTACCGGTTCAGGGCCCCGGTCATTCCGGTCCGCTCGAACTCCCCGGCGTACACGTCGAGGTCCCGCTCGCCCAGCCAGGACGGCAGAACACCGGTGGGGAAACGGTCACGCAGAGTGCCGCCGCGGCTGACGGAGTACGGGGCCGGGGCGTCCGGCCCGGGCATGGTGTCGGCGGACAGGGCCGCGTAGAAACCGGCCAGCCACCCGCGCACATCGGGCTCGATCTCGGCCTCCGCGCGGCCCGGCCGCTGGAAGTACGAGACGTAGAACTCCTCCCCGGCCCCGGCCCCGTCCCCCTCCTCGGTCCCCTCCCCCGCCATCGCCGCGAAGACCTCGCTGGGCCGTGGGCCACCCGGCGGGGTGTACGGCACGCTCAGCAGACCCACGGCCCGGAAGACGTCCGGCCTGGTCAGGGCCGATACGGCGGCGATCGACGCGCCCCAGTCGTGCCCGACGACCACTGCCGACCGCTCGCCCAGTGCCTCCACCACGGCGACGTTGTCCGCGACCAGGTCCAGCATCCGGTACGCGTCCACCGACTCCGGCCTGGACGAACGGCCGTAACCCCGCACGTCGATCGCCACCGCCCGGTAACCGGCGGCGGCGAGCACTGGCAACTGGTGACGCCAGGCGTACCAGGACTCCGGGAAGCCGTGCAGGAGCAGCACGAGCGGGCCCCGGCGTCCTTGCTGCACGGCGTGGGTGCGACCGGCGGGGGTGGGGAGGAGGAGGTGGGTGGCAGCGCTGGGGGTGCTGGGTGACATGGGGCCTCCTGATGGTGGGATGCCTACGTGGACCGGAGCTGCGGTGTCGGTGGTGCCGGGGGCGTCGGTTGCCGGGGGCTGGGTGCAGGTGAGGTTGCGAGGGCCGGTGAGGGCCGGATGGGTCGGGAGAGGTCAGGATGGGCCGGCGGAGGGCCTTCAGGTTTGCGGAGCCGGCGAGGCGGGGGCGGAGGCGGTCAGGACGCTCGATCGGGTGACGGTGGACGATCTTCGGTCGGGACGTACGGTCGGTGACGGAGCCACGCTGGCCGTCGGCGCAAGCCTCGCCGTCGGCGCCAGGCTCACCGTTGGGGCCGGCCTCGCCAGTCGGCGTCAGCCTCGCCGTCGGCGCCGGGCGACGTGGTCCTCGGGCTGCGGCCGCCGCTCTTGACGGTGGGCGCGGGCGGGCCGGTGTCCGGCGGCCTGCGCTCGGGCTGCCGGGCGGGGCCCGCGTCACGATGATCCGGTGGGGGGCCCGGCGGGCACGAGAGTTGTTGCCGTTTCGGCAAAGCGTGCGAGTGGCCGCGAGTGCCCGGGACCCGGGCCCACCTGCCTCGCACTCGCCGCCGGCAGGGCGCGCGAACGCCGACGGCCCACCTGCTGGTCGCAGATGGGCCGTCGGTCCGGGTGGGCGATACTGGGTTCGAACCAGTGACCTCTTCGGTGTGAACGAAGCGCTCTCCCACTGAGCTAATCGCCCGGGCGCAGGAAGAACATTACCGCATGTCAGGGGGTGCTTCCGACCGGGGCCGGGCCGCGGGGGCGGTCCGCCTCCGGAGCCGCGTCACTGGTCCTTGATCTTCCACGGCATGACGAGGCCGAACTTCCACAGGTAGATCCCGGCGAGCACGCCGATGATCACCAGGCCGATCACGGTCAGTGTGATGTTGCGGCGGCGCACCTTGGGGTCGAGGGCCCGGTGGGCCGCCTCGGTGACCTTGCGTTTGGTCCAGCGGAGCACGAGCTGGGCCCAGACGAACTCGGTCGCCCAGATGGCCATGCCCCCGAAGATCACCACCCAGCCGGGCCCGGGCAGCGGCAGCATGACGATCCCCGCGCCGACCACCGCGAGGCCCACCACGAAGACCCCGACCTGCCAGCTCAGGTGCAGGAGCCGGCGGGACTTGATGAACTCCGGCGCCCGTGAGCCGAGCCCGCGCTCGGCCTCGCGCCCGGTCTCCTGCCCTGCCCCGGGCCGGTCCGTCCCCGCCTTGTCCGCTGCCACGGCGACCTCGCCCGGCTCGTCACTCCCCGTATTCATACAGACAAACCCTACCCGAGTGAATCCAGTCACCGGAATGGCCGTAGGACTGGTACGAGTTCTCGGCCGGAAGAGTTACGTAAACACACGCAAAACCCTCAGAGGGGTTTACAACGGCACCGTAGGTGGCATGTCGATTTCGCCGACGTGCGAATCCCCGAGCGCACACTGAGCGAAAGGCCCTGGCGCTTATGAACACCACGGTCAGCTGCGAGCTGCACCTGCGCCTCGTTGTGTCGAGCGAGTCCTCCCTGCCTGTCCCCGCAGGCCTGCGGTACGACACGGCCGACCCCTACGCCGTGCACGCCACCTTCCACACCGGAGCCGAGGAGACCGTCGAGTGGGTGTTCGCCCGCGACCTCCTCGCCGAGGGGCTGCACCGGCCCACCGGCACCGGCGACGTCCGCGTCTGGCCATCCCGCAGCCATGGTCAGGGCGTCGTCTGCATCGCCCTCAGCTCCCCGGAGGGGGAGGCGCTGCTTGAGGCCCCGGCGCGGGCCCTGGAGTCCTTCCTGAAGCGAACCGACGCCGCCGTGCCGCCCGGCACGGAACACCGGCACTTCGACCTGGATCAGGAGCTCTCGCACATCCTGGCGGAGAGTTAGGTCGCGGCCCTTCCGAGCAGCCCGGCGCCGTCCACTCGGGGAGACGGCTCGGGCCAAGACAACCGCATACGGCACAGGCAGGCGCCGTCACCGTGAGCCTCACGGAGGCGGCGTCGGGCCGTGCACGGCCGGCTGCGTTCCGTGTGCGGCCGACCGCGCTGCGTCCGGGCGGCCCGGCCCGGGAACCCCCGGAGGATCAGCGGCGTCCTACCGGCAGGCGAGAGGTCGGGCACACACGGGTGCGGCGGGCGCTGTTGTCGCTACCATCGGCCAGCATCGGCGGGCGTCCGCCCGACCCCCCAGGCCAGGGAGCGAAACGTGCTGATCACCCACGACACCCGGTGCGCCCTCGACACCGTGGTGGATCTGGTGAACACCGCGCCGGAGGACGACGCGACGGCGGACGGACTGCCCGATGTCCCGGCTCTTGCGGATTTCGTACGAAACCACAAGATGAGCGATGTCGGCGTGCTCTCGGAGTTCGACCTCTCCGCGGTGCGCAGGGTCCGGGCGCGGTTCGCGGCGATCTTCGCGGCCCCGGACGCCCGGTCCGCCGCCATGATGATCAACGAACTGGTCGCCGCGGCGGGGACCACGCCCCGGCTGACCGACCATGACGGCTACGACTGGCACGTGCACTACTTCGCGCCGGGCGCCTCCGTGGCCGACCATCTCGCGGCGGACTGCGGGATGGCACTCGCCTTCTTCGTGGTGGCCGGTGAGCAGGAACGGCTGCGGCGCTGCGAGGCGCCGGACTGCCGGCGCGCCTTCGTGGATCTGTCGCGCAACCGCTCGCGCCGCTACTGCGACAGCCGCACCTGCGGCAACCGGCTGCACGTCGCCGCCTACCGGGCCCGGCGCAAGGAGGCGACGGGCTGAGGGGACGGCGGCCGAGGTGTCCTCCGCCCGGTCCGGTGCGACGTCGGTCCCGGCGGGTGGCGCCGGGACGGACGTGTACGGCTCACAGCAGCAGCAGGTCGTGCAGCGCAGCCATGAGCAGCAGACACCCGATCACCGCAAGGAAGATCATCAGCGGTGGCTGGGAAAGGGCGAAGAGGCATCCGCGCGGCTCGTCCTTCGGCGGCGCGGCCTCGCTCTGTTGCGTGTCCAGCATCTCGCGGCCGATGATGGCGCACGCGACGGGTCATACGCGATCAACGCTCAGGGATCTTGCGGGACTTCGCCAATAGCGCGAGGTCTCGTTCGGCTCGTGAACGATTCCGGACGTCCTGGGACCCACTGTGTCGTTTCAGCGAGTCATGTGACTGTCATATGCCGTGCTTCTTCAGGATGGCCTCGATGTCGCTGAAGTCCTCGGCCTGATCGGCGGCCCGGGGCGCGCCGGCCCGCGGTCCGGTCGTGGGGCGCCCCGTGGACCGGGGTGCCCCGCCCAGGGACGGCGCCGAGGCCGCGGGCGCCACCGCGTCCCGCTCGGCCCGCCCGGCCGCCTTGCGCCCGGCACCTCCGCGCCGTCGCTCCACGGCGCGCGTGCCGGCGAACAGCAACCAGGCCGCGCCCAGCACTCCGAAGCCCGCCCAGGCGGTGGGGCTCAGGGCGGTGTCGGCGAGCCAGCCGACGACCCCGGTCATGACCAGGCCGACCGGCACCAGCGAGTAGGCCGCGAGGCGGGCCGCGGCCAGGTAGCGCTTGCGGTAGGCCGTGACCACCGCGATACCCAGGCCCGCCGCCGACACCGCGGAGCAGACTGTCTCGGCAATCATCCGTCCTCCTGGCGGGCTCGTTCGTCGCTTCCATCGTGCACCGCCCGGCCCCCGCGGTGCCATGCCCGGGCCAGACATCAGGGACATCTCCGGGTCACCTCCTACTGGAGTGCCGGTCCTGGTCCGGTGCCCACAGCGCCGGTCGCCGCCCCCACCGGCCGGCGCGACCCCCAGGTCCCGATTGGGTCGCCCGGTCCCGGCCTGGAAGACTGGTGGGCATGAGCGACTCCTCCCCCGCACGCACCGAAGCCCCCGTCCTGGAGGTCTGGTGCGAACTGCAGTGCCCCGACTGCCGCACCGCCCTGGACGACGTCCGCGCCCTGCGCGCCCGCTACGGCGACCGGCTGGAGCTGCGGCTGCGGCACTTCCCGCTGGAGAAGCACAAGCACGCCTTCGCCGCCGCCCAGGCCGCCGAGGAGGCGCTGGAGCAGGGCAAGGGCTGGCCGTACGTGGAGGCCGTGCTGGAGCGGGTGGCGGAGCTGGACCGTCAGGGAGAACCCTTCCTGGTCGAGGTGGCCCGGGAACTCGGCCTGGACGCGGAGGAGTTCGACACCGCGTTGATCGACGGCCGGCACATCCTCGCCGTCGACGCCGACCAGGCCGAGGGCAAGGCGATCGGCGTGACGGGTACCCCGACGTACGTCATCGGCGGCGAGCGCCTCGACGGCGGCAAGAGCCAGGAGGGCCTGCTCGAACGCATCGAGGAGATCGCGGACCGGCTGCTCGCCGACCAGGCCTGACCGAGGGCGGGGGAAGGGTCCGGGGCAGCGGCTCCGGGGGCTCGGCGGCGCGGGCGCCGTCGCGCGAAGGCGCGCGGCACCGGCACGCGGCAGAGACCCCGCCGTCCTACAGCAGGGGCTTGCTCAGGGAATGGGTCACCGTCTCGTAGCCGAGTGACGCGTACAGCCGCTCGGCCGGGGTGTTGCCCGCGAACACGTTGAGGCCGAGGACCGTCCGGCCGGCCTCGATCGCCTGGCGTTCCGCCAGCAGCATGAGCGTCCGGCCGTGGCCTCGCCCGCGGTGGGCGGCGTCGGTCTCCACGTCGAAGACGTACGCCCTGGCGTCCTCCAGGGACAGCCAGAGGGTGCCCACCCGGACGCCCTCGTGCTCCAGCACGCTGAAGAGCACGCCCTCGGTGGCGAGTCCGTGCGGCAGCAGCCGCGCGTGGTCGTCGCGGGCCTTGGCCCGGGCCGCGGCCTCGGGGACGCCCCGCCCGATCCACCCGCGCGCGTACCGCTCGCTCTCCGCCTCCCGCCAGGCGGCGAACTCCGCCTCGGTCATGGGGCGCGCGTGGCTGCCCGGCGGCAGCACGGGCGGGGTGGCACCGAGGCGCTTCTCCATGCCGCGGTTGCGCACCGTGTAACCGAGGGCACCGAACAGGCGCAGCGCGGCGTCCGCCGTGGCGGGCACCACCGCCTCCATCTGTACGCAGCCCCAGCCCCGGGCCACCTCCTCCGCGGCGAGCGCGGCCACCGTGCCCCGGCCGCGCCGCCGGTCGGGCTCGGTGATCCGCAGATCGACGACGCGGGCCACCGAGGCGCCGAGGGACGGCGAGGTGCCGAGGTGGATCTCGCCGACGGGGCGGCTGTTCACGCAGACCGCGTAGCGGCGGGAACACGATCCGTCGGGGTGCTGCTGGAGCGGCTCGGCCGGCCGCAGGGTCGTGGTCATCACAGGTGTTCTACCCACGACGACCACCGGACGTCAGCCCGTTTTCCGGCTCAGGGGTCCAGGTCCCGCCCGGCGTGCTCGTCGAAGATCCGCATGGCCTCGGCGGTCACCGGGCCGCCGGTGCCGGGCAGTTCGCGGTCGTCGATCTGGTGCAGGGCCTGTACGTCCCGCAGGGTCGAGGTCAGGAAGACCTCGTCGGCGCTCCGGAGGACGTCCAGCGGCAGGTCGGTCTCCTTGGCGCCGACCCACTCGACGACCAGGGCCCGGGTGATGCCGGACAGGCAGCCCGAGGTGACCGGCGGGGTGTGGATCTCGCCGTCCAGGACGACGAAGACGTTGGACCCGGTGCCCTCGCAGAGCTGTCCGACCGTGTTGCCGAACAGTGCCTCGGAGGCGCCGTGTTGATGGGCGCGGGCCAGGGCGACGACGTTCTCCGCGTACGAGGTGCTCTTCACGCCGGCGAGGGCGCCGCGTTCGTTGCGGGTCCAGGGGACGGTGATCGCGGCCGTGGAGTCGGGGCGGCGGCTGGTCTCGCCTACGGCGACGACGAGCGTCGGACCCTGTTCGCCGCGGTCGGAGCCGAGCGGGCCGTGGCCTCCGGTGTAGGTGATCCGCAGCCGGCCCAGCGGCACCGGGTCGGCCTCCAGGACGGCCGCGCAGGCGCGGCGCACCTCGTCGTGGTCCGGGTCGGGCAGGCCGAGGCTGCGGGCCGAGCGGGTCAGCCGGTCCAGGTGCCGGGTCAGCGCGAAGGGCGTGCCGTGGACCGCCTTGACGGTCTCGAAGACGCCGTCGCCGACGGTCAGCCCGTGGTCGAGGACGGAGATCCTGGCGGATTCCAGGTCCCGCAGCTCGCCGTCCAGCCAGATCTTCACAGGAGCGCCCCCTCTGTCTCGTCGTACGCCCCCGACGCTACCGCGAGCAGCCGGGACGCCTTCAGCTCGGTCTCGCGCCACTCCCCCTCCGGATCGGATCCCCAGGTGATGCCGGCCCCGGTGCCGAAGCGCAGGGCACCCGCGGCGCGGTCGATCCAGAAGGTGCGGATGCCCACGGCCAGCTCGGCGGTGCCCCGGTCGGCGTCCACCCAGCCGATGCCGCCGCAGTACGGGCCGCGCGGTGCCGTCTCCAGCGCCTCGATGATCGTCAGGGCGCTCGGCTTGGGGGCGCCGGTGACCGAGCCGGGCGGGAAGGCCGCGGCCAGCAGCTCCGGCCAGCCGGTGTCCGCCCGCAGCTCGCCGCGCACCGTCGAGACGAGGTGGACGAGCCCCGGGTGCTTCTCCACGGCGCACAGGTCGGGGACGGTCACGCTGCCGGTCGCGCAGACGCGGCCGATGTCGTTGCGGACCAGGTCCACGATCATCACGTTCTCGGCGTAGTCCTTCTCCAGGAGGTCCGCCTCGGTGCGCCCGGTGCCCTTGATCGGTCCCGACTCGACCGTACGGCCGTCCCGGCGCAGGAACAGCTCGGGCGA
Source organism: Streptomyces sp. NPDC017676 (assembly GCF_044329325.1). NCBI lineage: Bacteria > Bacillati > Actinomycetota > Actinomycetes > Kitasatosporales > Streptomycetaceae > Streptomyces > Streptomyces sp. NPDC017676. Next base: position 191,061 of record NZ_JBIRJA010000005.1, read on the forward strand.
GGCGGTGGCGATCTCCACACCGTGCTCCGGCAGCCGGATCGTTCCCGCGTACGGCGCCGGGTTGCCGCGGGCCAGCAGGGCGGTCAGGGCGTCCACGTCGGCGCCCGGGTCGACCGGCGCGCTGAGCACGCGGCAGAGGTTGGCCTGGTAGACCTCGCCGGCCGCGATGTGCTCGCGGATGCGGTGGACGGCCGCCGTGTACGCGGCGCGGTCCAGGGAAGAGGTCCAGTCCCCCGGCCGCGGGCCCCGCCATCCGCCGGGCACCGGCGCGGGCACCGGCTCCTCGCGTACGTCAGCGAAGCGCGCGCAGGTCAGGCGGCCCTCGAAGTCCGCGCAGACGGCCCAGAAACCGGTGGAGTCCAGGGCGGCCGGATCGCTGGTGACGTCGAGGAGGCCGGTGGCGACACGGTCGCCGAAACGGGCCAGCGGGGGGAGTCCGGATGGGTGGTGGAGCACGTGGTCGAGTCTAGGGCGGGTGTCCGGAAGGTGGCTCCGGGATGTCCCGGCGGGGGCCCTGACCACGGGGTCCGTCGGGTGCACCGCAGCACGCTGGGCAAACGCGTTTTTGTACTGGCCCGGGAATCCGCTAGAGTTCAACACGTCGCCGGGACGCGGAAGCGGACCGAAACGACAGGCGGACGTAGCTCAGTTGGTAGAGCGCAACCTTGCCAAGGTTGAGGTCGCGAGTTCGAGCCTCGTCGTCCGCTCGAAGGAGAAGGGGTCGTCCCGATCCCCTTACACTCCTGGTGGAGTGGCCGAGAGGCGAGGCAACGGCCTGCAAAGCCGTCTACACGGGTTCAAATCCCGTCTCCACCTCCAAGGACGATTAGCTCAGCGGGAGAGCGCTTCCCTGACACGGAAGAGGTCACTGGTTCAATCCCAGTATCGTCCACTGGATCTTCGGATCCTGGGTCTTCTCGAAGATCCCGCCCGCGCGATTAGCTCAGCGGGAGAGCGCTTCCCTGACACGGAAGAGGTCACTGGTTCAATCCCAGTATCGCGCACTGTCTGTGACTCACGGGTCACAGCCCGCGGACGATTAGCTCAGCGGGAGAGCGCTTCCCTGACACGGAAGAGGTCACTGGTTCAATCCCAGTATCGTCCACACAGCAAGGAGCCCCCGGCCGTCTCGTGCGGCCGGGGGCTTCTGCGTGTGCTCGGCCGGGGATCAGCTGGAGAACAGCATGTGACCGAAGCTCTTGTGGCGCTGGTGGCCGTAGTGACCGTGGCCGCCGTGGCCGCCGTGCGGGGCGCCCCAGGCGGGCGCGGGCGGAGCCGCCGGGTAGGCCTGCGGGGCGGGCGGGGGCGGCGGGGCCGGCTGCGACCACTGGGCCTCCAGGCGGGTCAGCGCCTCCAGCTCGCCGTAGTCGAGGAATATGCCGCGACAGCCGCTGCACTGCTCGATCTGGACGCCGTTGCGGTTGTAGGTGTGCATCGGCGCATGGCACTTCGGACACTGCATGGTCGGCTCAACTCCTCGCCGGTCGGTCCTGCTTCGTGTTTCCCCAGGACAGACTCCGTCCGGTCCCGGGCGGTTGCAGCCTAGTCCGGGAATCCGGGCGCGGGCCGAGGGGGACGCGCGAGGCCGGCGGGGACGGACGGCATGCGCGCGCACGCGTCCACCACGGCCTGTTCCACCTCGTCCAGCGGGCGGTCCGCGGCGAGCGCCTTCGTGACCGCCAGGGCCGCCGTCTGCACGGTGAGCGCGCGGGCCGGGACGTCCAGGGCGGTCCACGGGTCGCCGTCCGCGGGTACGGCCGGGCCACCCGCCCGCCGGTAGGCCGTCAGGAAGCGGGTCCACTCGTCGGGCGGGAGCAGTCCGCAGGCGTACCAGGCGGCGGGGCGGGCGAGGTCCCAGGCCGGGACACCGGCGCCGAGGTCGTCCACGTCGATCAGCTTCCACGGGCCGTCCGGTGCCGGGTGCCGGACGAGCTGGCCGAGGTGCAGGTCGCCGTGGCAGAGGGCCGGCGGGCCGGGCATCGGCGCCTGCGCGCGCGCCCAGGCGGGCAGGGCGGCCCAGGCGGCCAGGACGGGACGGGCGGCTGCGCGCGCGGCCCCGCCGGGCGTGGCGCGCAGGGTCGCCCGGAGGCGGTCGAGCGCGCGGACGGCTTTGTCGGGGCCGCGCATCGGGGGAAGGCCGGCGGGCACGGGGGTGCGGTGCAGACGGGCGAGGAGGGTGGCGGCGGCCTCCCAGGGAGCGGCGTCCGGGTCGTCCGGGTCCACGGGGACGCCGTACGGCCAGAAGGTGACCAGGCGGTCGTGCAGGGTCGCCGCGTCCGGGGTGAGTGGGGGCAGGAGCACGTCGGGGAGACGCGCGGCCGTGGCGACGCGGAGGGTGAGTGCGGCGGGGTCCGTGTCCGGGGCGTGGGCCTTGGCGACGGTGGCGTCGTGGCGGACGACGGTGGCGTCCCGGCGGTCGGCGAGGGGGGTGCTGGGGCAGCAGCAGGGGGTGGTGGGGGTACGGGGGTGAGCGGCGGCCTTGGCTCGGTCGGCCAGCGCGGACATGAGGGCGGCGGGGTTGTCGGTTCCGGCGGGTTCGGGGTGGGTGTCGGTATCGGTGTCGCTGCCGGTGTCTTCGGTCAAAGGGGGCCTCGGGCGGGGTGTGGTGTCGGAGCGAGAGTACTGGGGCGGGGCTACGAGGTTGCGGCACGCTGCCGGTGGCCGGTGGCCGGTGACGGGTGACGGGTGACGGGAACGCTCGCCCGCGCTGACGGGGTGCCGCTGCGCCCACCCGTGCCGCCCCAGCGGCACGACTGCCCGCAGCTACGGCTGCTGTGGAGCGCGGCACACTGCGGTCCCCCAGGGGCGCGGGAACTGCGCGACCAGCCCCCGCTCGGCCGCAGCCGGCACACGACCGGCCCTGAACGGCCCCCACGCGCCCGCAGCCCGCACGCGACCCGCGCGGTGACGGTGCTGGAGAAACGGCCAATGCCGGCGCAGCTCCCCAGCTGCGCCGGCATTTGTGCCGTCCGCCGTACCCCCGTCCCCACGGGGTTTCATGGATCGATGTCCCCGCCCGGACCGCTCTTCCGGGCCTGGGGTCGCCGCTCAGCGCCCCAGCATCGCACCCACGGACGACGCCTGTGTGGCCACCGTCTCCCAGCCGTCGAAGACGAGCAGGAGCAGGGCCGCCAGGGGAAGGGCCATGAGCGTCGCCACCAGGGGGTGGCGACGGCCCGTCCGGCGGGGGGCGAACGCCGTGCGTCGCGGTGCCGTGTAGGCCATGGTCCCTCTCCTGACCGTTTCGGTTGTCGTCGGCAGCGGCGGGTGTCTGACCTCGGGGGACGAGTGCTGCACCCGCCGCTTGACCTCAAATCTAGGCGCGCGGTGCCCACCGGGCGTCATGCCCGCGTACCGATTGCCGGGCCTCCATGAGGATGAGCCATGACCTGCGACGTACTCCCCTGGGTGGAGACGCGGGCCGGTGTCTCGGGGTCTTCCCGGAGGGGTAGCCCGTTCTGTCCCGTTATTTCCGGCGTGCTCTATGGGGTGAGTTGAGTGACTTCGATCACTCCCGTCCGGGTCGGAGGGAGTGTCGGGGGTGGACCGGGATCCGGGGCGCGGGCGCGGCCACGGGTCGCCGCCGCCCACGGGCCGGTGGGCGTCCGGACCCCTGCGCCGCGCCCAGCGGGATGCCAACCTCCCTGCCACGCCGACCGGTTGAGGTGCCGGGTGGCGCGAAGTCGCCGTCGGCCGGAGCCTCCTGACCGCGTTTCACCTCCCCCGGACGGCCGACACAATCCATCCGGCCCGGAGGGCGCGGCCTCTGCGCGCAGGCGGCCGTGGAAACGTAAGCTGTGCCACGTCACAGGGACCGGGCAGCGGGGATGAACATGGCGATGATGCGCCTGAGGCGCGAGGACCCGCGCGTCGTCGGCTCGTTCAGGCTTCACCGACGGCTCGGCGCGGGCGGGATGGGCGTGGTCTATCTCGGCTCCGACAAGAAGGGGCAGCGGGTCGCTCTGAAGGTGATCCGGCCGGATCTGGCGGAGGACCAGGAGTTCCGGTCGCGGTTCGCGCGCGAGGTGTCGGCGGCCCGGCGGATCAGGGGCGGGTGCACGGCCCGGCTGGTCGCCGCGGACCTGGAGGCCGAGCGGCCCTGGTTCGCCACCCAGTACGTACCGGGCCCGTCGCTGCACGACAAGATCGCCGAGGAGGGCGCCCTCGGCGCGGCGGACACCGCGGCGATCGGCGCGGCCCTGTCCGAGGGACTGGTCGCCGTGCACGAGGCCGGGGTCGTCCACCGGGACCTGAAGCCCTCCAACATCCTGCTGTCCCCGAAGGGGCCGCGGATCATCGACTTCGGCATCGCCTGGGCCACCGGCGCCTCCACGCTCACCCACGTGGGCACCGCGGTCGGCTCCCCCGGCTTCCTCGCTCCGGAGCAGGTGCGCGGCGCGGCGGTCACGCCGGCCACCGACGTGTTCTCGCTGGGCGCGACCCTGGCGTACGCCTCGACCGGCGACTCGCCCTTCGGGCACGGCAGTTCCGAGGTGATGCTGTACCGGGTGGTGCACGAGGAGCCGCAGCTGTACGGCGTACCGGACGCGCTGGCCCCGCTGATCCGGGCGTGCCTGGCGAAGGACCCCGACGAGCGGCCCAGCACGCTCCAGCTCTCGCTGCGGCTGAAGGAGATCGCCGCCCGGGAGGCGCAGGGCCTGGACGGCGTACGGCCGCCCTCGCCGCGGGCCGCCGAGGCGGACCGGCCCACCGGACGGCTCGCCGACACCTATCCCGAGCAGCAGCGCACCCAGCGGCGCGCCTCGCCCGGTACGCCGCTGCCGCGCGGCGGAACTCCCGCCCGGGGTGGTGCGCCCGTGTCCTCCAGGGGCGGGGTGTCCTCGCGGGGCGAGATGCCGTCCCGTGGCGGGGCGTCCTCGCGCGGCGGGGTGCCCTCACGCGGTGGCAGCGGTGCGCGCGGTGGCGGTGCCGGGTCCTCCGCCCGGGCGGGTACGGCGCGTCCCACCCCGGTGCCGCGCGGCGGCGGCCCGCGCTCCGGTGGCGGCCGGCCCGCTCAGCGCGGCGGTTCCGGCCGGCCGGGGCAGCGCCCGGCGGGCAGCCTGCGGCGGCCGGCCAATCCGCGGCTGCTGCGGCAGCGGTTGTTCGTGTTCGTGGTGGTGACGCTGCTCGTGGCGCTCGGGATCGCGGTGGCCCAGGGCTGCCAGGGGCCGGCGCGCGGGCTCGGCGACGACGGCGTCCCCCGGCAGCAGCACACCCAGCCGGGCCACCCGCCGCTGGGCGACGCGACGTTCGTACCGGACCCGAACCAGACGGCTGTGAGTCGCGACGCCGGTAACTGAGGGCCGCGTCCGGAAGGCTCCGTCGGGGCGGGGTGTGCCGGGTCAGGACTCCGGCCGGCCCGTGGCCACCGCGTAGAAGGCCACCGCGGCCGCCGCGCCCACGTTGAGCGAGTCGACGCCGTGGGACATCGGGATGCGGACCCACGCGTCGGCGGCGGCCAGCGCCTGCCTGGACAGCCCGTCGCCCTCGGCGCCGAGCATGAGCGCCACTCGGTCCATCCGGTGCGGGGCGGCCTCGTCCAGGGTGCGGGCCTTGTCGTCCGGGGTGAGCGCGAGCAGGGTGAAACCGGCCTCGCGCACCACCGAGTCCAGGCCCTTGGGCCAGGTCTCCAGCCGGGCGTACGGTACCGAGAACACCGCTCCCATGGAGACCTTGACGCTCCGCCGGTACAGCGGGTCGGCGCAGTCGGGCGACAGCAGGACGGCGTCCATGCCGAGGGCCGCCGCCGAGCGGAAGATCGCGCCGATGTTGGTGTGGTCGTTCACCGACTCCATGACCACCACCCGGCGGGCGGAGCGGAGCAGTTCGCCGGCCGTCGGCAGCGGTCTGCGCTGCATGGAGGCGAGGGCGCCGCGGTGCACGTGGTACCCGGTGACGCGTTCGGCGAGCTCGGGGCTGACGGCGTAGACGGGGGCCGGGGATTCGTCGATGACGTCGCGCATCACGTCGATCCACTTGGCCGAGAGCAGCATCGACCGCATCTCGTAGCCGGCTTCCCCGGCCCTGCGGATGACCTTCTCGCCCTCGGCGATGAACAGGCCCTCGGCGGGCTCGCGCTTGCGGCGCAGCTCGACGTCGGTCAGGCCCGTGTAGTCGGCCAGGCGCGGGTCGTCGGGGTCCTCGACGGTGATGAGATCGGCCACGGGGTGATACTGCCTTGTCCTGGGTGTGGTGCCAACGGCTGGGAGGGGTGGGTCACCCCGGGTCACGCGTGATCAGGGCAAGGTCACGCCGAAGGCGCGGGACCGACCCGCACCACCTCGCCGATGACGATGACCGCCGGGGGCTTCACGTCCTCGGCGCGGACCGTCTCGGCGACCGTGGCGAGGGTGGCGTCCACGCGCCGCTGCGCGGCCGTCGTCCCCTCCTGCACCAGGGCGACCGGCGTCTCGGGCGACCTGCCGTGCGCGACGAGCGTCTCGGCGATCTTCCCGATCTTGTCGACGCCCATCAGGACCACCAGGGTGCCGGTGAGCCTGGCCAGCGCGGGCCAGTCGACCAGGGAGCGCTCGTCGTCGGGCGCCACATGGCCGCTGACCACCGTGAACTCATGGGCGACGCCCCGGTGCGTGACCGGGATGCCGGCCGCGCCCGGCACCGAGATCGAGCTGGAGATGCCCGGGACCACCGTGCACGGGATGCCGGCCTCGGCGAGCGCGTGGACCTCCTCCATGCCCCGGCCGAAGACGAACGGATCACCGCCCTTGAGCCGGACGACCGCCTTGCCCTGCTTGGCGTGCTCGACGAGCGCGTTGTTGATGGCCTCCTGCGCCATGTACCGGCCGTACGGGATCTTCGCCGCGTCGATCACCTCGACGTGCGAGGGGAGTTCGGCGAGCAGGTCCCGCGGACCGAGCCGGTCGGCGATGACGACGTCCGCCTCGGCGAGCAGGCGCCGGCCGCGGACCGTGATCAGGTCGGGGTCGCCCGGGCCGCCGCCCACCAGGGCCACACCCGGGGTGCGGGTGCGGTGGTGCGGGGCGACGAGGGTGCCGTCGCGCAGCCCCTCGACGACCGCGTCCCGGATGGCCGCGGTGTGCCGGGGGTCGCGGCCCCGCGCGTGCGTGGTGAGTACGGCGACGGTGACGCCCTCGCTGTGGCCGGTCGCCGGGGTCCACGCGGTCGCCTGGTCGGCGTCGTCGGACCGGACGCACCAGACGCGGTGGCGCTCCGCCTCGGCGGAGGCGGCCGTGTTCGCCGCGGGGTCGCTGGTGGCGATGAGGGCGTACCACGCCTCGGCGAGGTCGCCGTCCTCGTACCCACGCCGCACCCAGGTGATCTCGCCCGCGTCCGCCATGGCCTCGACCGAGGGGGTCGCCTCCGGGGAGACGAGGACGATGTCCGCGCCGGCCGCGATGAGCGCCGGGAGGCGGCGCTGGGCGACCTGGCCGCCGCCGAGGACGACCACGCGACGGCCGGAGAGGCGGAGGCCTACGGGGTAGGCGGGGTGTTCGGCCATGAGGGACGGCTCCTCGTGCAGCTGTGCGATGGGCGCGCTGCACCTTCGGAGCGGCCCTGACGTGCAGATTTTAAGCGGTGGGCGGGGCACGGGACACGGGTGGTCCGCAGGCTGAACACCGGACCACCCGTGCCGCGGTGCCTACTTCTCCGTGACTCCCGCCGAATCGAACGTGGCCACCTCGTGCATGGCACGCGCCGTGCTCTGCACCAGCGGCAGGGCGAGCAGGGCGCCCGTGCCCTCGCCGAGACGCAGGTCCAGGTCGACCAGGGGACGCAGGCCCAGCTTGTTCAGGGCCGCCACGTGGCCCGGCTCGGCGCTGCGGTGGCCGGCGATGCAGGCCGCGAGGACCTCCGGGGCGATGGCGCGGGCCACGAGGGCCGCCGCGCCGGCGCTGACGCCGTCCAGGATCACCGGCGTACGCAGCGAGGCGCCGCCGAGCAGCAGGCCCACCATGGCCGCGTGCTCGAAGCCGCCGATCGCCGCGAGGACGCCGATCGGGTCGGCCGGGTCCGGCTGGTGGAGTTCCAGGGCGCGGCGGACGACCTCCGTCTTGCGGGCGAGCGTCTCGTCGTTGATGCCCGTGCCGCGCCCGGTCACCTCGGCCGGGTCGGCGCCGGTGAAGACGGAGATCAGCGCGGCGGACGCGGTGGTGTTGGCGATGCCCATCTCACCGGTGAGCAGCGCCTTGTTGCCGGCCGCCACCAGGTCGCGGGCGGTCTCGATACCGACCTCGATGGCCGCCCGGGCCTCCTCGCGGGTCATCGCGGGGCCGGTGGTCATGTCGGACGTGCCGCCGCGGATCTTGCGGGGCAGCAGGCCGGGGGTGGCCGGCAGGTCGGCGGCGACGCCCACGTCGACGACGCACACCTCGGCGCCGACCTGGCCGGCGAAGGCGTTGCAGACGGCACCCCCGCCGAGGAAGTTGGCCACCATCTGGGCGGTGACCTCCTGCGGCCAGGGGGTGACGCCCTGGGCGTGCACGCCGTGGTCGCCGGCGAAGATGGCGACGGCGGCGGGCTCCGGGATCGGCGGCGGGCACTGCCGGGAGAGCCCGCACAGCTGTGCGGAGATGATCTCCAGCATGCCGAGCGCGCCGGCCGGCTTGGTCATGCGCTTCTGGCGCTCCCACGCCTCGCCGAGCGCCTTGGCGTCGAGCGGGCGGATCTGTGCGACGGTCTCGGCAAGCAGGTCGTGGGGTTCCTCTCCGGGCAGGGCGCGGCGGCCGTACGTCTCCTCGTGCACCACCCAGGACAGGGGGCGTCGCTTGGACCAGCCGGCCTGCATCAGCTCGGGCTCGTCCGGGAACTCGTCGACGTACCCGACACACAGGTAGGCGACGACCTCCAGGTGCTCGGGCAGGCCGAGCGCGCGGACCATCTCCCGCTCGTCGAAGAAGCTGACCCAGCCGACGCCGAGGCCTTCGGCGCGGGCGGCGAGCCAGAGGTTCTCCACCGCGAGCGCCGAGGAGTAGGGCGCCATCTGCGGCTGGGTGTGACGGCCGAGCGTGTGCCGGCCGCCGCGGGTGGGGTCGGCGGTGACGACGATGTTGACCGGGGTGTCGAGGATGGCCTCGATCTTCAGTTCCTTGAACTGCTTGGCCCGGCCCTTCGGCAGCGACTTGGCGTACGCCTCGCGCTGCCGCATCGCCAGTTCGTGCATGGTCCGCCGGGTCTCGGCGGACCGGATGACGACGAAGTCCCAGGGCTGCGAGTGGCCCACGGACGGCGCGGTGTGCGCGGCCTCCAGGACTCTGAGCAGCACCTCGTGCGGGATGGGGTCGCTGCGGAAGCCGTTGCGGATGTCGCGGCGCTCGCGCATCACCTTCAGGACGGCCTCGCGCTCGGCGTCCGCGTAGCCCGGCGCGGCGGGGCCGGTGGACTGTCGTGCTTCCGCCACCGCGGCCGTGCTCTCTTCCTGATCGGCGGCCCTGGTCCGCAGGTCCTCGGCGTGCTGGACGACGTCGGGGGTGAGCTCCCCGGCCGGCTCGCCGTCGCGGGGTGCCGGCACGACGAGGGGGTGCGGCGGGGTGGGCGCCAGGTGCGGGGTGGTGGGCACCTGTCCCTCCACCGGCACGAACTCACCGAGCGGCCGCGGATCCGCCCCCACGGGGAGCCCGGAGGGCAGCGGCTGCTCCGGGTTCTGCGCGGGGCCCTGCGGCCGAGGGGCGTCGGCTACGGCGGCGCCCGGCGCCGCGTCCGGCTGCGGGGCGGCCTGCGCGGCCGGGGCGTCGACGGCCTGCGGGACGCTCTCGGCGAGCTGCGGGCCCTGGAGCACGACCGGCTCGGTCACCTCCGCGGCCTCGGCGGTGCCGTCACCGGCGAGCGGGGCGGGGGTCTGCGACGCGTCGGCCGGGGCCGCGGGCTGCGGTGCCCGGGAGCCGACGGCGGTCTGGGCGGCGGTCGGCTGTGCGGCCTGGGCGGCGACGGCGGGCTCGGCGGCCTGGGCGAGTGCCGGGGCGGCGCCGTCGACCGTCGCCTGGGTGGGTGCCAGGGCGGCGCCGTCGACCGTTACCTGGGCGGTGGCCGCGTCGGGAGTCGGGGCCGCGTTCTGGGCGACAACCGCGTCGGTGGCTTCGCCCACACCCTGGGGAGCGACCGCATCGGCCGACTCGACCGCTCCCTGGGCACCGGCGGACGCCTGGGCCTCGGCGGGAGGCTGGGGTTGTGCGGCGTCGGCAGCGTGCGCGACGGCAACCTGCTGTGCTCCGGCGTGCTGCGGCTCGTCGGCCATCTGCTCGGCGCCGGCTGGCTGCGCCGGGTTGGCGGGTTGCACCGCGCCGACGGCCTGCCCGGCGTCGGCGGCCTGCGACGCGTCGGGAATCTGAGCGCCGCCGTTGACCGGCGCATGCCCCTCGGGAATCTGAGCGCCGCTGTCGGCCTGCGCGTGTCCCTCGGGCTGCCCGACTCCGGCGATCTGCTCGGCGCCGGTGGGCTGCGCGGGGTGGGCGGGGTGCGACGCGTCGACGGCCTGCCCGGCGTCGGCGGCCTGCGGCGCCTCGGGAATCTGAGCGCCACCGTTGACCGGCGCGTGCCCCTCGGCCTGTACGGCTCCGGCGATCTGCTCGGAACCGGCCGGCTGCGCGGCGTCGACGGACTGCGGCGCAGCGGCGGCCTGTCCAGCGGCGGCGGCCTGCGGAACCTCCGCGATCCGTCCGCCGCCGGTGACCTGCGCCGCGTCGGCAACCTGCGCGGCACCCTCGGGCAGCCCAGCTGCGGCGATCTGCTCGGCGCCGGTCGGCTGCGCCGGGTCGGCGGGCTGAACCGCGCCAGCGGCATGCAGGTCAGGAGCGGTCTGAGGAGCATCGGCGATCGGCGCGCCTTCGGCGGACTGCGCCGCGCCGGCAGCCTGCGCCGCGCCCTCGGGCAGCCCAGCTGCGGCGATCTGCTCGGCGCCGGTCTGCTGCGCCGGGTCGGCGGGCTGTACCGCGCCAGCGGCATGCAGGTCAGGAGCGGTCTGAGGAGCTTCGGCGATCGGCGCGCCTTCGGCGGACTGCGCCGCGCCGGCAGCCTGCGCCGCGCCCTCGGGCAGCCCAGCTGCGGCGATCTGCTCGGCGTCGGCCGGCTGCGCCGGGTCGCCGGGCTGTACCGCGCCAGCGGCATTCCCGGCAACGGCGGCCTGAGAAGCCTCAGCAGCCTGCGCATCGTCGGCAGCCTGGGAAGCCTCAGCAGCCTGCGCACCCTCGGCGGACTGCACCGCGTCGGCAGCCTGCGCGACCACAGCAGCCTGCGCGGGGTCGGCGAGAGGGGCCGCGTCGGCGGGCTGGGCGGTGGCCTGCGGCGCAGCGGCTCCGTCCCCGGCGCCTGGGTCCTGTCCGGCGTCCGCGGTCCGCGCGGCCGCAGTGGCGTCGGTGGGCTGCGCCGTTTCGTCCGGCTGCACGTCATCGGCCGGTGCCGGCGGCTGAGGCGCCGCCTCGGCCGACGTACCGGCGACCGGAGCCGCGTCCGCAGCCCCCTCGGCGCCGGTGGCCTCCGAAGGCAGCGCGCCGGTCGGCACGGCCTGTCCCGGCGCGGCCTCGGCCGGAACGCTCTGGTCCGCCGGGACCGTCCCGGGGACCTCCGGGGCCTCCGGCATCGGGGGCACCTGGCCTGTCCCGGCCTGCTCAGCGCCTCCTTCAGCTCCCTGCACACCGACGTGCGCCGGCTCTGGGGCTTCGTCAGCGGCCTGTACGGCCGGGGGCGCCGCGTCGGCGACGGCCCCGGCCTCACCGGAAGCCACGTCCGCCCCGGCCACGCCCACCTGCGCACCCTCGGCACCCGGCGTCACCGGTGCCGTGTACACCCCGTCGTGCGCGTGGACCGGCTGGGCCCCGTCATGGCCGTGGACGACCTGAACGTGGCCGGTGTCGGTCGGGGACGACGCCTGGCTGGTGAGGCGGGCCACCGTGGCCTGGGCCGGGTCGGACGGGCCAACCGTTTCGTCAGCCGGGGCCTGGGTGGCGACCTGTGCCGCGCCCCAGGGGGCCGCGCTCTGCGGAGCCGCCTGCGACTGGGCGTCGAGGTATTCGGGGCCGCTCGCCACCGGTCCGGGCTGCCGTACCGGCGCTCCGGCGGGGCCGCGGTCGGCGAGGGAACGGACCGGGCTGGCGGAGGCGTCGGGGATCGGCGGGCCGAGGTGCAGCGGGCGGCGCGGGGGCTGCGGGGCGGCCGCCGGGTCGTGCGGCGCCGAGAGGATGGGCGACGGCGGCACCGATGCCGGGGCCGGGTTGGGCAGGCGGACACCGCTGAGGTCGACCGAGCCACTGTCACGGCCGGACGTCTCGTGCGGGCCCGGCTCGTGGACGGCTTCCACCACCGGTTCCGGAGCGGGTGGCGGCACCTCGTTGCCCCACGCGCCCTGGGCACCCGGCAGCAGCAGGTCTTCGTCCTCGGCGGGAGCCTCGGAGAGGTAGGTGTACGCACCGTGCGCGGGGACGCCCGGCTGCTCCACCATGCCTGCGCTCTCCGGCTGCCCCTCGCCCGGGACCTGGCCGGTGTCGGTCATGCGTACCCCTCGCCCATCGGTTAGTGCTCCTACGACCAGCTCACCCGGAACGGCGCACCGACCGCCCGCAGTGAAGAACGAGCGTCCGTGCCCAGCGGCACGAACGACCCGCCGGAAAAGGCGACAAAGCCATTCAGTGGCATTGTCCCGGTCGTCGTGCCGTCGCGACAGCAAGATCCGCGACAGCACGCTGTGGACTGCGCCACGTTGCGCATCCTCCGGTTCCGCCGTACCACACCCACCCCAAAACGGGCGTGCGTTCCGGACATTGGTGAACGAAGTTCGGCCCACCGGTGCGGTACAACGATCGGCCAGCCTACCGCGCGCGGTACGACAACAGGATCACGGGGCGCGGTCCGGCAGTACCCCGCTGAGCAGGAACGCCACGTTCCGCTCGGTCTCCGTCCAGGCCCGGGTGTCGAGTTCGACGGACTGGAGCAGGGCGCACTCGACCCGGTACCCGTGCTCGGTCAGGTCGCGGCCGACGCGTTCGGCGACGTCCCGGGTGGCGGCGTGCGTGACGATGCGCTGCGGGCGCCGGTCGGCGACCGCGGAGACGACGGCCGGTCCCCCGCCGCCGACCCGTACGACGTCCGGTTCGTGCAGGTTTTCGAGGACGTGCGGGGCGCTGCCGTGCACGATCTGGAGCTGGACGCCGAAGCGGCGCGCGGCGCTCTCGGTGCGGGCGCAGGCGGCCGGGTCGTGGTCGACGGCGATGACGGCCGCGCCGGCGCGCGCCGCTTCGGTGGCGAACGCGCCGCTGCCGCAGCCGATGTCCCAGACGAGGTCGCCGACCCGGGGCCCGAGGCGGGCGAGTTGGGCGGCGCGCAGCAGCTGGGTCTCGCCCTCGCCGAGACCGCCGGCCGGGCCGGCGCCGTAGCTCTCGTCGGGCTGCACCCAGCCGCGCGGGCCGGCGCCCGGGTCGCGTCCGGCGATCCAGCCGCCGCCTTCCTGCGCGGCGGCCGGTCCGCCGATGACGATGACGACGTTGGGGTCGCGCCAGGTGTGGTCGGCGGCCTTGTCGGAGGTGACGACGCTGACCTGTTCGCGTTCGGTGCCCAGTTCCTCGCAGATGACGAAGGTGCGGTGCACGCCCTCCAGGAGGAGGCCGAGTTCGGCGGGGCCGGCGCCCGGTGAGGTGAGGACGGCGACCTTGGTGTGGGCGCGGCAGACGTTCACGGCCCGGCGCAGGGTGCGCGGGTGGGCGACGACGACCTGGGCGTCGTCCCAGGGCATGCCGGCGCGGGCGAAGGCGGCGGCGACGGAGGAGACGCCGGGGACGACCTCGACCTCCAGGCCGAACTCCGGTGCGCGCAGGGTGCGGACGACACCGAAGAAGCCGGGGTCGCCGTCGGCGAGCACGACCGCGGTGCCGCGATGGGCGGCGATGCGGCGGGCGGCCAGGGCGAGGCTGCCCAGGCGGATGCGTTCGGCGGTGGGCGGGACCTCGGGCAGCGCCAGGTGGTGGGCGGCGCCGGCCACGAGGGTGGCGGCGCCGAGGGCGGCCCGTGCCGCGTCGGTCAGCGGCGAGCCGTCCCAGCCGATCACCGTGACCCGGTCGGCCATCGTCGTCAGTCTCCAGTGGTTCTGCGCGGGTCTTCGGGGGGAGAGAGCCCGGGGCGGGCTCCGTGAGAGTACCTGGTGAAGCTCGGAAGGCTCAGTTCCAGTCCGAGTACGACGTGAAACCCCCGGTGTCGGCCTGCTGCTCGCCGGCCCCGGCGAGGTCCTCGGGGAGCAGGCTCCAGACGATGACGTCCGTGCGCACCTCGGTCCAGGCACCGTCCTCGGTCCTGGCCCGGGCTGTCCAGGCGTTGCGCAGGACGCCCTCGCTGATGCAGCCGATCTTCTGGGCCACCTGCTGGGAGGCGGTGTTGTCGGCCGCGGTGCGCAGTTCGAGCCGTTCGAACTTCTGGTCGTGGAAGAGCCACTGGGCGGTGGCGAGGACGGCCTCGGAGGCGTAACCCTCACCGCGGGCCCAGGGGGCGATGACGTAGGCGATCTGGCTGGCGCGGACGCGCCAGTCCGTGTTCCTCAGGTGGACGATGCCGACGAGCCGCTGGGTGAGGAACTCGGTGACGGCGAGGACTATGCCGCGGCCCTCGGTGCGCTCGTCCGGGGCGACGCGGGTGATCCACCGGTGGGCGTCGGCCTCGGTGTAGGGGTGGGGGACGGTGGTCCAGGCGACGACCTGTTCGTCGTTCATCATGTCGGCGAGCGCGGGCACGTCGTCCTCGTCGAGGGGACGCAGCACCAACCGCTCCGTGCTGATGGAGATGTTGGGGAAGGTGCTCGTCATGCGCCGCTCCGTAACCTTCGGAAATTCCTCGAAAGACCGTCAGGACCGTGAGGTCTGCTGAACTGCCCAGCATGCAGCATGGAACCACCGAACCGCACGACGGGGTCCACACCCGGTGAGGGAGTGGACCCCGTGCGTCGCGGAACGCCGTGTACGTGCCGTCAGCCGCCGGTCGTCGGCAGGACGGACCCGTGGTACTTGTCCTGGATGAACGTCCGCACCTCGGGCGAGACGAGCAGCTTCGCGAGCTTCTTCACCCGTGGGTCGTCCTCGTGGCCGCGCTTGACGGCGAGGAGGTTGGCGTAGGGGTTGTCCTTCGCCGACTCCAGGAGGATCGCGTCCTCGGTGGGGCTGAGGCCCGCGTCCTGGGCGTAGTTGTTGTTGATGACCGCGGCGTCCACGTCACCGAGCGAGCGGGGCAGCTGGGCGGCCTCCAGCTCGCGGATCTTCAGGTGCCGGGGGTTGGACGTGATGTCCGCGGGGGACGCGTCGGTGCCGGCGCCGGCCTTCAGCCCGATGACGCCGCCCGCGGCCAGCAGCTTCAGGGCGCGCCCCTCGTTGGTGATGTCGTTCGGCACGGCGACGGTGGCTCCGTCGGCGAGCTCGGTGACCTTCTTCACCTTGTGGGAGTAGACGCCCATGGGCGGCAGGTAGGGCTTGACCACGGAGACGAGGTCGGTGCCCTTGGACTTGTTGAAGTCGTCCAGGAAGGGCTGGTTCTGGTACAGGTTCGCGTCCAGCTCGCCCTCCTGGAGGGCGGTGTTCGGCAGGACGTAGTCCGTGAACTCCTTGATCTCCAGCTTCAGGCCGGCCTTGGCGGCGAGGTGGTCCCTGACGTAGGTGAGCACCTCGCCGGCCGGGACGGCGGTGGCGCCGACGACGAGGGTGCCGTCCGTGCCACCGCCCTTGCCGGAGTCCGTGCCGGAGCCGCAGGCGGTCAGGCCGAGGGCCAGGGCCGCCACGGCGATGACGGACATGCGCATCGGTCCGGTCCTCCTCGCGGCTCAGAAGGACGGGATGACCGAGCCCTGGTACTTGTCCTCGATGAACTTCTTGACCTCGGGCGAGGTGAGGAGCTTGGCGAGCTTCTTCACCCGCGGGTCCTTCTCGTTGCCCTCCTTGACCGCGAGGAAGTTGCCGTACGGGCTGTTCTTCGCGGACTCCAGGACCAGGGCGTCCTTGGCGGGCTTGATGCCGGCGGAGATGGCGTAGTTGCCGTTGATCACGGCCGCGTCCACGTCGTCCAGGGAGCGCGCGGTCTGGGCCGCCTCGACCTCCTTGAACTTGAGGTCCTTGGGGTTCTTGGTGATGTCCTGCGGGGTCGCCTCGGTGCCGACGCCGTCCTTGAGGGTGATGAGCCCGTTGGCGGCGAGCAGCTTCAGGGCGCGCGCCTCGTTGACGGCGTCGTTCGGGACGGCGATGGTCGCACCGCTCTTGAGGGCGTCGGCCTTCTTGACCTTGTGGGAGTAAAGGCCGAGCGGCTCCAGGTGCACCGTGACGACGGGCGCGATGTGGGTGCCGCGCTTCTTGTTGAAGTCGTCCAGGTACGGCTGGTTCTGGAAGTAGTTGGCGTCCACCGAACCGTCCTCGGTCGCCGTGTTCGGCGTGATGTAGTCGGTGAACTCCTTGACCTCCAGGTCGAGGCCCGCCTTCTTCGCCAGCTTGTCCTTGACGAAGTTCAGGATCTCGGCGTGCGGGGTCGGGCTCGCGGCGACGACCAGCGGGCCGCTGTAGTCGGAGGAGCCGGAGTCCTTGTCCGATCCGCAGGCGGTGAGCCCGAGGGTGACGGCTCCGGCGGCGAGGACGGCGGTGGTGAACTTGGCGGTGTTACGCACGAAAAGTGCCTTTCCTTAAGGGTGGTGCGACCCCGGATCAGGGGCTGTCGGCGCGAAGCGCCGTCGTTGAGGGGTGGTGGTCGGGTGACGGGTGGGCGGACGGGGAACTCGTGGAAGCTCAGGCGACCTTGCTGATGTCGGCCGCCGCCGGCTCCTTGGCCTTCAGCAGGCGGAGCTTGGGCGCCGGGCCCGAGCGGCCGCCCCGGCTGTGCAGGGAGCGGGCCGCGAAGTCGCCGGCGAACTGGATGAGGGAGATGACGACGGCGAGGATCGCGACGGTGATCCACATGAGCTCGGTCTCGAAGCGCTGGTAGCCGTAGCGGACGGCGAGGTCGCCGAGTCCGCCGCCGCCGACGGTGCCGGCCATGGCGGAGTAGCCGATGAGGGCGATGAGCGTGGTCGTGGTGGAGGCGATCAGCGAGGGCAGGGCCTCGGGGATCAGGACCTTGCGGACGATCGTCCAGGTGTTGCCGCCCATGGACTGCACGGCCTCGACCAGGCCGTGGTCCACTTCGCGGACGGCCGTCTCGACCAGGCGGGCGAAGAACGGGATGCCGCCGATGGCGAGCGGCACGATCGCGGCGGTCGTGCCGATGGTCGTGCCGGTGACCCAGCGGGTGAAGCTCATCAGCGCGACCATCAGGATGATGAACGGCATGGACCGGCCGATGTTCACGACCTGGCCGACCACCTTGTTGGCGACGACGTTCTGGAGCAGGCCGCCCCGGTCGGTGACGACGAGGAGGAGGCCGAGCGGGAGGCCGGCCGCGACGGCGATCACGGTGGACCAGAGGACCATCGTGAACGTCTCGGAACACGCCTGGGACAGCAGCGGCTGCATCTCGGACCAGGTCACTTGGCACCTTCCTTCACCAGCAGGGCCTCCTGGCCCACCACGTCGATCTGCAGGCCCTGTTCGCGCAGGAAGCCGACCGGCACCACGTTGTCCTCGTAGCGGCCGGGCAGTTCGATGCGCATACGGCCGATCTGGAGGCCGCCGACGGTGTCGATGGCGGCGCCGAGGATCGATATGTCGATGTTGTAGGTGCGCGAGAGCTGGGAGATGACGGGCTGGGTGGCGGCCTCGCCGTGGAAGGTGATGTCGAGGACGGTCCGGTCGGTGCCGGTGGCCTCGCCGCCGACGGGGAACAGCGCGGCGGCCAGCTCCGAGCCCGGGGTGGCCAGCAGCTCGCTGACCGTGCCGGACTCCACGATCCGGCCCTTCTCCATCAGGGCGGCGGAGTCGCAGATCGACTTCACGACGTCCATCTCGTGGGTGATGAGCAGGACGGTCAGGCCGAGCTGCCGGTTCAGGTCGCGCAGCAGCTGGAGGATGGAGCGGGTGGTCTCCGGGTCGAGGGCGCTGGTGGCCTCGTCGGAGAGCAGCACCTTGGGGTCGCCGGCGAGGGCGCGGGCGATGCCGACGCGCTGCTTCTGGCCGCCGGAGAGCTGGGCGGGGTAGGCCTTGGCCTTGTCGGCGAGGCCGACCAGGTCGAGCAGTTCCAGCGCCTTGCGGGAGCGGGCCCGGCCGGACTGGCCGAGGATCTCCAGCGGCAGTTCGACGTTGTCCTGCACGGTCCGCGAGGACAGCAGGTTGAAGTGCTGGAAGACCATGCCGATCCGGCTGCGGGCCCGGCGCAGTTCCCGGCCGGCGCGCGGGCCGCGCCCGGCCAGGGCGGTGAGGTCCTGCCCGGCGACGGTCACGGTGCCGGAGGTGGGGCGCTCCAGCAGGTTGACGCAGCGGATGAGCGAGGACTTTCCGGCGCCGGACTGGCCGATGACGCCGTAGACCTCGCCTTCGCGGACGTGCAGATCGACGCCGTCGAGGGCGGTGACCTCACGGCCGCGGGAGCGGTAGACCTTGGTCAGGCCCGAGGTGGTGATCACGTGGGTTTCCGTCACTGTCGAGTGCGCGGGCGTGGGTGTGCCCGGGCACGGGTGCATGCGGTTCCGGCATGGGGAGATGGATGTGCGTCTCGTACGGCCTACGGCGCACGGACATGCCACGGGTCTCGCTTCGGGGCGCGAGGCTCAGCTGATGCGGGGGCCCTCTAGAAGGCGCACATTCGACACATCAGGCGACACATACAACGAGCACCGGGCGTCAGGGTCGCCTCGGTCGCAAGGGTGCGGCAGCTCGTCGTGGTCATGTGAGAAGTAAAGCAGACGAACGGTCCTGACCGGCCGCCGCTGTCCGCATCGTGGACAGCCGCGGACAGGGGCGGTGGGAGGCCCGGCGACGCGCGGTGACCTCGGCTTCCCCGTCCTTCACCAGTGCGGACAAGGCCGACAGCGCCCGCCCCGCCGGGCCGGTGCCGGGCTCGGCCGGCCGGCGGGTTGTGGCCAATGCCACGGTGGCCGCGCGGGACGGCGTACGGCGGGGGCGGCGGCGATGGGCTGTTTCCGCCGTAATAAGGTCACGGCATGCTCAATGCCCTGACGCTGGTGACCGGGGTCGCCGCGCTGTTGCTCGCCGCCTGGTGCGGCTGGGCCGCCTACCGTGACCAGCCGACCAAGGACTGGCACTTCATCGGCATGGCCGTGGTGTCGCTGCTGGCCCTGGTCCAGCTGGTCGTCGGGATCGTGCTGCTGGCGCGGGGCGAGAAGCCGGAGCAGGGCACGACGATCTTCGTGGCGTATCTGCTGGGCGCGTTCGCGTGCGTTCCGGCGGCGGGCTTCATGTCGCTGGCCGAGCGGACCCGCTGGGGCTCCGTGACGGTGGCCGCCGGCGGTGTGGTGCTGGCCGTGCTGGAAGTGCGGCTCTTCGACATCTGGGGAGGCTGAGGTGACGGCGGCGCAGGAGAAGCCGGCCCGCTTGATCGGCGGGCCGGGCATGCTGCTCGTCTGGTTCTACGGCGTGATGGTGGTCGGCGCGGTGTCGCGGTCCGCGTACCAGATCTCCACGGAGTTCGACCGGGCGCCGCTCGCGTACTCCCTGTCCGCCGTGGCCGGCGTGGTGTACGGGTTCATCACGTACACGCTGGTGCGCGGCGGGGAGACGGCTCGCCGGGCGGCGCTGGTGTGCTGTGCGGCGGAGCTCGCGGGCGTGCTGATCGTCGGCACGTGGACCCTGGTCGAGCCGTCCGCGTTCCCGGACGCGACGGTGTGGTCGAAGTACGGGATGGGGTACGTCTTCATCCCCGTGTTCCTGCCGCTCTCCGCGATGTACTGGTTGCGGAAGGCTTCTGTCCGCCGGGGCGCCTGAGGGGCGTGGGCCGTTCCCCGCGCCCCTTCCGGGGCACCTGCCCTCACGCCGTCTGCGCGTATGCGCCCGCCTGCTTCTCCAGGATGATCATCTCTACGCCGTCGGCGCCCTTGGCCCTGCCGACCGTCTCGTAGCCGGACCGGCGGTACAGGCGGAGGTTGCCCTCGCTGCGGTGGCCGGTGAAGAGGCGGAAGCGGGTGGCGCCACGCTCGTCCGCCAGCGCGGCCTCGGCCGTGCGCAGCAGCCTCGCGCCGATGCCGTGGCCCTGGAGGCGGGGGTGGACGCAGAGCTTGCCGATGGCCGCCGCGCCGTCCTCGGTGACCCGGCCGCGCACCGAGCCGACCACCTCGTCGCCAAGCCGGGCGACGAAGACGCAGTCGGCGGCGACCTCCTGACGGACGGACTCCAGGGTCTGCACGAGCGGGTCGATGCGGTAGTTGCCGTACAGCGCCGCCTCGCTCTGGAAGCACAGGTACTGGAGCCGGAAGATCTGCTCCGCGTCCTGTTCGGTCGCCACCGAGATGGTCACGCTCATGCCCATGTGCGCATGCCTCCCGCTCACCTGATCACCTGTCGTCCCCCACTCCTATCCCCGCGCTTCGCGCGCCGCAACCTCCGGTGTGAGCAATCGACGCAGACATCCAAGACATCTGGAACGTTCCGGGCCGAGACTGCCCTGTGAGATACCCAACTCCCCCGCGATCTCACGGTAGGTGAGGTCCTTCGGCGAGAGCAGCGCCTCGATGAGACGGGGGCAGCGGCCGGGCAGGCGGCGGACCGCGTCCCGCAGCGCGCGGTACCGGGCGGTGGTCAGGACGTGCTGCTCCGGCCCGGGGCGCAGGTCGTCGGCCGGGTCGGTGCCGTACGGACGTTCACGGCGGGTGGCGCGACGGGTGCGGCGCGCCTCGGCCCGGACGGCCCTGCGCAGCCATCCGTGCGGGTCCGGCGGTGGCCCGTCGGTCTCCAGCCGCTCCAGGAGCCGGAGCCAGACGGCCTGCTCCAGGTCGCCCGGCTCACCTCCCCCGGCATATGCCTCGGCGGATGCCTCGGCGGTGAGCAGGGGATGCAGGGTGGCGACCAGGTCGTGCGTCATATGCGGAACGACGAGCCGCCCCGGCGGCGGGTTGCCGGGGCGGCGCACAGTCAGCCCGAACGGAGTGCCGAGCGGCGCGGCGGTTGACGCCCGGGTGCCGCCGGTCGTCGGGGAATGGGCCGTCAGTCCTTAAGGAAGTCGGCGCGGGCGAGCAGTCCGGTGTCGGCGTTGTCGGTGAAGACGCCGTCGATCCCGGTCGCGAAGTACGTCTTGAAGGCGCCGAAGACGTCGCCGTAGGCGTCGGCCGCGGTGCCCTTGCGGTACTCGGCCGGCAGGAAGGGGTTCTCGTTCCGCATGGTGTAGGGGTGCAGGATCAGGCCGACCTTGTGCGCGTCGGAGACCAGCGTGGTCGGCTCGGCCAGGCTGCCGTCCGCCTTCTTCGGGATGATCAGGTCCAGGGTCGGACCGATGCCCTGGGCATAACCGGCGATCTCGCGCAGGCCCTTGGGCGTCACGAGGTCGGCGACCGTACGCGGGTCGTTCGCCTCGACGAAGTCGTACGGGCGGCTGTTCGCCGAGGAGAGCAGGACGACGAGCGGGTTGTCGACGAGCCGGTTCAGCCGCTGGATGCTGCTGGGCTCGAAGGACTGGAGGATGACCGGGGAGTTCCGGCCGTCCTTGCCGTACTTGCGCAGCAGCTTGGCCACCCGCTCCTCCAGGCCGAGGCCCAGCTTGCGGAAGTAGGTGGGGTGCTTGGTCTCGGGGTAGATCCAGACCTGCTTGCCGCGCTTGCGGGTCTGCTCGTCCTGCCACCGCAGGACCTCTTCGAAGGTGGGGATCTCCCAACGGCCGTTGTAGAGGGTGTTGTGCGGGCGGTTGGCCGGGATGCGCTCGACGGCGCGCAGCGTCTTCAGCTCGGCGAGCGTGAAGTCCTCGGTGAACCAGCCGGTGGTGGGGACCCCGTCGAGCACCTTGGTGGTCCTGCGGTCGGCGAACTCGGGGTGGGAGGCGACGTCCGTCGTGCCGCCGATCTCCGGCTCGTGCCGGCAGACCAGGTGGCCGTCCTTGGTGGGCACCAGGTCGCCCGCCTCGACCACGTCGGCACCCAGGTCCAGGGCCAGCTCGTACGAGCCGAAGGTGTGTTCGGGGCGGTAGCCGCTGGCACCCCGGTGGCCGATGATCGTCGGCACCGGCAGGCTCTTCAGTCCGCGGCCGCCCTGTCCGGCCGTGCGGGTCTCGGCGGCCCGGGCCGTGCCGGACAGTCCGAGGACCGCTCCGCCCGCGCCGAGCACCGCGGCGCCGAGGAGCGCCCGCCGTCCCGTTCCCTGCGTCTGCTCGTTCGCCTGGTCGCTGTCCATGAGCGCCCTCCTGCCGCTTCCGTCCATCGGTGCGGCCCGATCGTAGGGGCGTGCACATGACGAGGGGGAGGCTCCGGCCCGAACACCCGGGTGCTGTCGGATGTCCTGCGAACGGCGGAAGGTGACGGGCCGTCGGAGGCGGCGGCCCCCGGTCGGCGCGATGTCCGTCACATCGACGCAAGGCGGTTACGCGCCGTCTCTCGCGCGCAACCGCAGGTAAACCCGCGTCAACACTTCGTAAGACCTCGGTGAACCGGACGTCCCCGATGTGCGCGCGGCCCGGCGCCGCGAGTAATGTCCTCACCTGCACAGACTCATATCGCCCCCTTTGACATCGGAGGACCCGTTGTCCCGCTTCGCGCTCATCAAGGCAGTGCTCGGACCGATCATGCGCCTGATGTTCCGCCCACAGGTGGAGGGCGTGGAGAACATCCCCGGCGACGGTCCGGTGATTCTGGCCGGTAATCACCTCACGTTCATCGACTCGATGGTGCTGCCGCTGGTCAGCAAGCGGCAGGTGTTCTTCATCGGCAAGGACGAGTACGTCACCGGCAAGGGCGTCAAGGGCCGGCTGATGGCGTGGTTCTTCACCGGCGTCGGCATGATCCCGGTGGACCGGGACGGGGCGAGCGGCGGGGTGGCCGCGCTGATGACCGGACGGCGCATCCTGGAGGAGGGCAGGATCTTCGGGATCTACCCCGAGGGCACGCGGTCGCCCGACGGACGCCTGTACCGTGGCCGCACCGGTATCGCCCGTCTCACCCTGATGACCGGCGCGCCGGTGGTGCCGTTCGCCATGATCGGCACGGACAAGCTCCAGCCGGGGGGCCGGGGCATCCCGCGGCCCGGCCGGGTCACCGTCCGGTTCGGCGAGCCCATGGAGTTCTCGCGGTACGACGGCATGGACCGGGACCGGTACGTGCTGCGGGCGGTGACGGACTCGGTGATGGCCGAGGTGATGCGGCTGTCCGGGCAGGAGTACGTGGACATGTACGCCACGAAGGCGAAGGCCGCCTAGGGTCTTTCGTTTGGATCAGGCCGGATCAGGGAGCGGGGTCTGGTGCCGTGCATCGCAAGGCGGAGGAGGGCGCCATGGCGGAGCCATGGCAACCGACGACAACGCGGCGAGGCGCGGTGCCAGACCCCGCGAGCCCGGCATGATCCGAACGAGAGGCCCTAGGCCCGCCTACGGTCCGTCAGACGGTTTCCGGACCGCTCGGCGGACCGGTGTTGGACCGGCTGCCGTCCGCCTGCCGGTGGAATCTGCCGCCGACACATAGGGCATTCGGCCCTATCAGACGGCCATATGACCACACAACATGTCTGATTCAGACATGTCCAAACCTTCTCGGCGTACTCTGCTCCGTACCCCGATCGCCGTCGCCGGCGCGGGATTCCTGGCAGCCTGCACCAGCTCCGGTTCCGAGCCCAGTTCCGGCCCTCGACACATGAACGGCGGGGAGAAGTTCGTCCCCGCCGGACCCCGGGGGTACGTCAACCCTTCGGATCCCGAAGTCCTGGCCGCCGAGCGGAGACGCGGGTCCGGCCGCGAACGCACCTTCAGCTTCACCGCCGCCGAGGCCAAGCTGGACCTGGGCGGGCGTTCGGTCCGCACGTGGGCGTACAACGAGGAGGTACCCGGCCCGCTGGTGCGGGTCACGGCCGGTGACGTGCTCGACCTGACGCTCACCAACCGGCTGCCCGCCACGACCACGCTGCACTCCCACGGGGTGCGGCTGCGCTGCGACATGGACGGCGTGCCGGACCTGACCCAGCGGGCCATCCACCCGGGGAGCGACTTCCGCTACCGCTTCGTCGCCAAGCACCCGGGCACCTACCTGCTCCACTCCCACGTGGGGATGCAGCCCGACCGGGCCCTGTACGCGCCGCTCATCGTCGACGACCCCAAGGAGCCCCTCTCCTACGACAAGGAGTGGGTCGTGGTCCTGGACGACTGGCTCGACGGCGTGCAGGGCTCCACGCCGGAGGGCGTCCTGGAACAGCTCAAGCCCGGCGGCGCCATGGACATGGGGGGCATGGCCATGGGTCCCGGCCACGGCGGCCCGAGCGCGCACCGGTCGGACGCCCACCCGTCGGGGTCCAAGAAGTCCGCGGGGAAGTCCACGGGCCCCAACCGGGTGCTGCACGACTCCCACAGCCGCATGCTGCACGGGGAGGGCGGCAGCGTCGCCTACCCGTACTACCTCGTCAACGGGCGCCTGCCCGACAATCCGTCGGTGTTCCGCTGCCGCCCCGGCGACCGTGTGCGACTGCGCATCATCAACGCCGGTTCGGAGACCGCCTTCCGGGTGGCGCTGGGCGACCACACGATGACCGTCACCCACACCGACGGCTACCCCGTGAAGCACAAGAGGACCGACGCGCTCCTCGTCGGCATGGCGGAGCGGTACGACGTGCTGATCACCGCCCGGGACGGGGTCTTCCCCCTGGTCGCGCTGCCCGAGGGCAAGAAGGGCAGGGCCGTCGCCGTCCTGCGCACCGGCAAGGGGAGCAGCAGAAACCTTCCCCCGGCCGATGTCCACCCGGACGAACTCGACGGCAACACCGTCCCCGCGCGCCGTCTGCTGCCCGCCGACTCGGTGGCGCTCACCGACCGGGACCCCGACCGGGAGATCCGCATCAGGATCACCGGCACCATGCAGAAGTTCGACTGGGGGTTCGACCACAAGCCCTACTCCCCGCAGCAGCGCCACCCCGTCCGCGCCGGTGAGCGGGTACGGCTCACCCTCATCAACGCCACGGGCATGTGGCATCCGATGCACCTGCACGGACACACGTTCTCGTTGACGGGGCTGGATTCCGTCGGGGCGCGCAAGGACACCGCGCTGGTGCTGCCGCACCGGAAGCTGGTGCTCGACTTCGACGCCGACAACCCCGGACTGTGGATGCTGCACTGTCACAACCAGTACCACTCGGAGAGCGGGATGATGACGGTGCTGGGTTACAAGCGCTGAGCTCCGGGGTGGTCCGGACGTGTTCCGGACGCGGCTGCGCCGTGGCTCGTCGCGCGGTTCCCCGGTCCTCCGCGGGGCCTGATCACCCGGCGCCTTCCAGTGTCTGGTCCTTCAGCAGGAACCACGCCGCCGCCGACGCCGTCAGGAGGACCGCCGCTCCTGCTCCGGAGGCCAGGTGGAGGCCGTGGACGAAGCTGTCGCGGGCCGCGTCCAGCAGGGCCTCCGCCCGGTGCGGGGACAGCCGGGCCGCCGCCTGCACCGCCGCGCCCAGGGACTCGTGGGCGCCGGCCGGGGTGCCGGACGGCCCCGTGAAGCCGCGGTAGACGCCGGTCACGATGGAGCCCAGCAGGGCGATGCCCAGTGCGGCGCCCAGTTCGTACGCCGTCTCGGACACCGCCGAGGCCGCGCCCGCCTGGTCCTTGGGGACGCTGGAGAGGATGACGTCGGCGGTCACCGTGAAGGAGAAGCCCGCTCCCACGCCCACGACCAGCAGGGCGGCCCCGAGGACCGGGTAGCCGGTGGACTCGCCGAGCGTCGTCAGCGCGGCCAGGGCGACGCCGACCGCGGCCAGGCCGCCGGAGACCACCGCGCGGACCGAGAAGCGCCGGGCGGCCCGGCCCGCGACCAGACCGGCCGTCACCGCGCCGACGGCGGCGGGCAGTTCGGCCAGGCCCGCCTCGAAGGGGCGCCGGTCCTGAACGAGTTGCAGGTACTGGGAGAGGAAGAACACCAGACCCGACATGCCGAGGACGGTCAGCAGGTCGGCGAGGACCGCTCCGCTGAAACCACGGCGCCGGAAGAGCCGCATGTCCAGCAGCGGGACCGGCATGGTCAGCTGGCGGTGGACGAAGCCGTAGAGGGCCGCCGCGCCCACCAGGCCGGTGCCGAGGGTCGTACCGGTGGGGCCGTGGGTGGCGGCCTCCTTGACCGCGTAGACCAGGGCGATCACGCCGACCAGCGAGAGCAGGACACTGCTCAGGTCCCAGGGGCCCGGGTGCGGGTTGCGGGACTCGGGCAGGGTGCGGATGCCGACCAGGACCAGGACCGCCATCACCGGCAGGTTGATCAGGAAGACCGAACCCCACCAGAAGTGTTCGAGGAGGAATCCGCCGGCGATCGGGCCGACGGCCGTACCCGCGGAGGCGGTGGCGCCCCAGATGCCGACGGCGAGGCTGCGCTCGCGCGGGTCGTGGAAGATGTTGCGGATCAGGGCCAGGGTGGCGGGCATCAGGGTCGCGCCCGCGACACCGAGCAGCGCCCGGGCCAGGATCATCAGTTCGGGTGTCGTCGCGTAGGCGTTGAGCACGGACAGCGCGCCGAACGCCGTGGCCCCGCCCAGCAGGATCCGCTTGCGGCCGATGCGGTCACCGAGGCTGCCCATGGAGACCAGCAGACCGGCGATGACGAAGGAGTAGACGTCGCCGATCCACAGCAGCTGGGTGCCGGAGGGGTTCAGGTCCTCGCTGATGTAGGGGGTCGCCAGGCCGAGGACGGTGGCGTCGACGGCCACCAGCAGCACGGCCAGGACGAGGACGGAGAGCGCGAGCCAGCGGCCCGGGCGCTTCACCGCCTCGGTCGCCTGTGCCGGCCGCACGGTGCTGGTCATGATTCCTCTCTTCGCAGAGCGCCGCCGAGCAGCAACTCGGCGATCATGGTCGGGAAGTCCCGGGAGGCCACACGGCCGTCCAGGGTGGCCCAGGCGCAGGAGGCGATCAGCCCGTACAGCGCCTCGGTGAGCCAGACCGGGCTGAGGTCGATGCGGAACTCGCCGTCGCGCTGTCCGCGCTGGAAGAGGGCGCCCATCCGGGCGTCCAGGCGCTGCCAGCCCTCGTTCTGCCGGTCGCCCTCCCACAGCTGGTTCTCGCCGTAGAGGAACGCGAGCAGTCCGGCGGCCGGCTGGATCTCGCGCACCAGCCTGCGGACGGCCTCGGCGGCGGATCCCTCCTCCGGCCGGGCCCGGTCCAGCGCCCCCTCGCACTCCGCGATGCCGAGCTGCTCCAGCGCCCGGACGAGCGCGTCCCGGCCGGCGAAGTGGCGGTGCAGCGTGGCCCGGCTGATCCCCGCGGCCTTCGCGACCTCGTCCATGGTCGCGGTGGATCTCCGGGTCAGCAGGGCGGCGGCGCTGCGCAGCACGTGGTCACGATCGAGGGCCATGAGACAAGAATAGCCCAGCTGAGACATTGATGTCTCACACTGGGCGCGGACGACTCATTCAGGGTGGTCGGGCGGGTGCTCGTCAGTGCCAGGGCAGCTGTCCGCGCCGCTCCCAGTAGGCGCGCGGGTCCTCCGCCAGCGTGTCGAGGCGGGTGAGCTGGTCCTCGTCGAGGTCGACGGCGGGGGCGTGGAGGTTGGAGACGAGCTGCGGGACGGTCGCGGCGCCGGAGAGGACGACTCCGGCCCAGGGCCGGCGCAGGATCCAGGCGAGGGCGACCGCGTCAGAGCCCATTCCGGTCGCGGCGGCCACGGCCTTCAGCGCGTCCGGGGCGTGCGGGTCGGCCAGCCGGCCGTTCGCCATGCCCTCCTTGACGATCACGGTGAGCCCGGCGTCGTGCGCCTCGGCGAGGGCCGGACCGGCCGACGTCTCCAGGGCGTTGTAGGTCGACTGCACGGTGCGGAAGAGGGGTTCGCCGTCGACCGTGACCGCGAGGGCGGCGCGGATGGCGTCGGCCTGGGCGGGGCCGCTGGTGGAGAAGCCGACGGTGAGGCCCTGAGCGGCGGCTTCCGCCAGCCTGGCGTGCAGGTCCTTGTCGGTGAGGGCCGGGCTGTCCGGGGTCACCGAGTGGATCTGGTAGAGGTCGAGCCGGTCGCCGAGCAGGGCGTCCGTCTCGGCGCGCTGCCGTTCGTAGGTGGCGAGGCTGTGGTCCTTGACCTCGTGCCGTTCGGCGTCGGTGGACCAGCCGGCCGTGTAGGTGTAGCCCCACTTGCTGCCGACGACGACGTCGTCGATCCCGGGGTGGGCGTTCAGCCACCCGGCGAGGAACTCCTCGGAGCGGCCGTAGGAGCGGGCGGCGTCGAAGTAGCGGACGCCCTGGGCGTAGGCGGCGTCGAGGAGTTCGTGGGTCCGGGCGCGCAGTGCTTCGACGCTGCGGTCCTCCCCGAGGTCTTCGTCGCGGCCGAGGTTGATGTAGCCGGGACGGCCCACCGCGGCGAGGCCCAGGCCGATGTGGCAGGTGGGGGTCGTCGCTGTGGCCAGTCGCGCGAAGGGCATCGCGGGCTCCGTTCGGTCGGCTCGGTGGGGCTCGCGACCAAACGTAACCCGCGATGCCCTGGTGATCGCGGTGGAGGGGCGGGGGCCGTCCCTCAGTTCTGCTTCTTCGCCGCCGCCCACTGGTGCTGGGCCGCCACGTCCGCCTTGACCTCCGCCAGCTGGACGGCCACCGCGCTCGGGGCCGTACCGCCACGCCCGTTGCGGGAGGCGAGGGCGCCCGGGACGTTGAGGACGGAGCGGACCTGCGGGGTGAGGTGCGCGGAGATCTTCGCGAACTGCTCGTCCGTGAGGTCGTCCAGCTCCTTGCCCTCCGCCTCGGCGACCTTGACGCACTCGCCCGCGACCTCGTGCGCGACGCGGAACGGCACGCCCTGCCTGACCAGCCACTCGGCGATGTCGGTGGCGAGGGAGAAGCCGGCCGGGGCCAGTTCCTCCATGCGCTCGCGGTGGACGGTGAGGGTGGCGACCATGCCGGTGAAGGCCGGGAGCAGCACCTCCAGCTGGTCGCAGGAGTCGAAGACCGGCTCCTTGTCCTCCTGGAGGTCGCGGTTGTAGGCGAGGGGCAGGGCCTTGAGGGTGGCGAGGAGTCCGGTGAGGTTGCCGATCAGCCGGCCGGACTTGCCCCGGGCCAGCTCGGCGATGTCCGGGTTCTTCTTCTGCGGCATGATCGACGAGCCCGTGGAGAACGCGTCGTGCAGGGTGACGAAGGAGAACTCCTTCGTGTTCCAGATGATGATCTCCTCGGCGATCCGGGAGAGGTTCACGCCGATCATCGCGGTGATGAAGGCGAACTCGGCGACGAAGTCCCGGGAGGCCGTGCCGTCGATGGAGTTGGCGGCGCTGCCGTGCTCGAAGCCCAGGTCGCGCGCGACCGCCTCCGGGTCCAGGCCCAGGGAGGAGCCGGCCAGGGCGCCGGAGCCGTACGGCGACACGGCCGTCCGCTCGTCCCACTGGCGCAGCCGCTCGGCGTCCCGGGACAGCGACTGGACGTGGGCCAGGACATGGTGGGCGAAGAGCACCGGCTGGGCGTGCTGGAGGTGGGTGCGGCCGGGCATCGCCACGTCGGGGTGGGCCTCGGCGAGGCCGATCAGGGCGTCCTGGAGGTCGGCGATCAGGCCGCCGATGATCCGGGCGTGGTCGCGCAGGTACATCCGGAAGAGGGTGGCGACCTGGTCGTTGCGGGACCGGCCGGCGCGGAGCTTGCCGCCGAGGTCGGGGCCGAGGCGCTCCAGCAGGCCGCGTTCCAGGGCGGTGTGCACGTCCTCGTCGGCGATCGTGCCGACGAAGGTGCCGGCGGCCACGTCGGCCTCCAGCTCGTCGAGTCCGGCGAGCATGCGCCGGAGCTCGTCCTCGGTGAGGAGTCCCGCCGTGTGCAGCACGCGCGCGTGGGCACGCGAGCCGGCGATGTCGTAGGGGGCGAGCCGCCAGTCGAAGTGGACGGACGCCGACAGCTTCGCCAGGGCCTCGGCCGGACCGTCGGCGAAACGGCCGCCCCAGAGCCGTACGTCACCGCTGTTGCTGCTCACTTGCGTTGCTCCTCGAAGCTCTAGGTGTGGCTCTGGGTGTGCCACCGCCTCCCCACCTTTCCAGGCGAGGAGGCGGCCGTCAGGCTGATGCGTGCGAGGTGAACCCGTGCGTGTGACCGGTCGCGGCTACGCCAGGTCCCGCTTGGCCGCGATCTTCGACGACAGGCTGTAGATGTCGATGAAGCCCTTGGCCGCCGACTGGTCGAAGGTGTCGCCGGTGTCGTAGGTGGCGAGGTTGAAGTCGTACAGGGACTCCGTCGAGCGCCGGCCGGTGACGACGGCACGGCCGCCGTGCAGGGTCATCCGGATGTCGCCCGTGACGTGCTGGTTGGCCTCGTTGATGAAACCGTCCAGGGCGCGCTTGAGCGGGGAGAACCACTGGCCGTCGTAGACCAGTTCGCCCCAGCGCTGCTCGACCTGCCGCTTGTAGCGGGCGAGTTCGCGCTCGACGGTGACGTTCTCCAGCTCCTGGTGGGCGGTGATCAGGGCGATGGCGCCCGGGGCCTCGTACACCTCGCGGGACTTGATGCCGACGAGGCGGTCCTCGACCATGTCGATCCGGCCGATGCCCTGGGCGCCGGCGCGCTCGTTCAGCTGCTGGATGGCCTGGAGGACGGTGACGGGCTTGCCGTCGATGGCGACCGGGACGCCCTCCTTGAAGCTGATGACCACCTCGTCGGCCTCGCGCGGGACGGCCGGGTTGGAGGTGTACTCGTAGATGTCCTCGATCGGGGCGTTCCAGATGTCCTCCAGGAAGCCCGTCTCGACCGCGCGTCCGAAGACGTTCTGGTCGATGGAGTACGGGGACTTCTTGGTGGTGGCGATCGGGAGCTGCTTCTCCTCGCAGAAGGCGATCGCCTTGTCCCGGGTCATGGCGTAGTCACGGACCGGGGCGATGCACTTGAGGCCGGGGGCGAGGGCGACGATGCCGGCCTCGAAGCGGACCTGGTCGTTGCCCTTGCCGGTGCATCCGTGGGCGACCGTGGTGGCGCCGTGCTTCTCGGCGGCGGCCACGAGGTGCTTGACGATCGTCGGCCGGGACAGCGCGGAGACCAGCGGGTAGCGGTCCATGTAGAGGGCGTTGGCCTTGATCGCCGGAAGGCAGTACTCGTCGGCGAACTCGTCCCTGGCGTCCGCGACCTCGGCCTCGACGGCGCCGCACGCGAGGGCGCGCTTGCGGATGACGTCCAGGTCCTCGCCGCCCTGGCCGACGTCGACCGCAACGGCGATGACCTCGGCGCCCGTCTCCTCGGCGATCCAGCCGATGGCGACGGAGGTGTCCAGACCGCCTGAGTAGGCGAGTACGACGCGCTCGGTCACGGGTTTCTCCTCACAGTGCATTCGCTGACATGCATGAGTATGCAGAACTCTGCATGATTCGTCAATCTCCTCCGGGGCTGAACGCGCGCAACCGCTTTCTCGTACTCCTCGGACGAACGCAGGCGCCGCGTTCGTCCGACGACGACACTCCCGACCCGAGTGAGGCATTCGCATGTCCAGGGCTCTTCCGAAGTACAACAAGCGTCGTGTGGCGGTCATCGGCGGCGCCGCCGCCGTGGTGCTGTCCGGCGCGGTGATCGCCGGCTCCGCCCTCGCCGGCACCCCCGCCAAGAGCGACGGCGCGACCGGTGCCCGCACCCTGGCGAGCCCCGGGACGATCACCTGCCCGGACGTCGCCTCCAAGCTGCCCGCCGTCCCCGCCTCCGCGAAGGCCGAGGTCGACCGGAACCTCACCCTCCTCCAGACCCAGATCAAGGAGGCCAGCACCCGGCTGGCCGACACGGTCGGCCAGGGCGGACCGAACTTCGTCGACAACGCGATCCTCGGCCCGCTGAAGGACAAGCGCGTGGCCACCGTCAACCGCATCGCCACGGCCATCGGGCGTACGGCGGCCAAGCCGGCCGGGCTGGACGCGCTGGCGCCCTGCACCCTGAACGCGGGCGGCGGCGGGGCGTCCACCGGCACCGCCCCGAGCGCTCCCGCCACCCAGCAGTCGGGCGCCGGCACGGCGGGCGGAGGCGGCACGGCGGCGGGCGGAGGCGGCACGGCCGGCGGGAACACCGGGGCCGGGACGATCACCTGCCCGGACGTCGCCTCCAAGCTGCCCGCCGTCCCCGCCTCCGCGAAGGCCGAGGTCGACCGGAATCTCGCCCTCCTCCAGACCCAGATCAAGGAGGCCAGCACCCGGCTGGCCGACACGGTCGGCCAGGGCGGACCGAACTTCGTCGACAACGCGATCCTCGGCCCGCTGAAGGACAAGCGCGCCTCGACCATCGACCGCATCGCCATCGCCATCGGCCGCACCTCCGCCAAGCCGACGGGGCTGGACTCACTGGCCGCCTGCACCCTCACCCAGTGAGGTGACAGGCAGCCGTGGCCGCCCCGTGGGAAGCGCCGGCCGGGGCGGCCACGGCGAACTCCCCGCGCCGGATCCGGCAATTACTTAGACAGCCGAAGAACTTCCGCCGATACTCGGCAGACATGGGAAAGACCTATGAGCACATAGACGGCAGGCTGCGCACGTTCATCGAGGAGCAGCCCCTCTTCTTCACCGCGACCGCCCCGCTCTCCGGTGACGGCACGGTCAACCTCTCCCCCAAGGGCCTCAAGGGCTCCTTCGCCGTGCTCGACGAACTCACCGTGGCCTACCTGGACTTCGCCGGGTCCACCGCCGAGACCGTCGCGCACCTCAGGGAGAACGGGCGGATCACGCTGATGTGGTGCGCCTTCCAGGGCCCGCCGAACATCGTGCGCGTGCACGGCCGGGGCGAGCCGGTCTTCCGTGACGACCCGCGTTTCCCGGAACTGCTCGCCCACTTCCCGGACATCGACCCGAGCCTCCACGGGCTCCGCGCGGTCATCGTCGTCCGCGCCGAACTGGTCCGGGACAGCTGCGGATACGCCGTCCCCCACATGGCGTACGAGGAGGACCGCGACCTGCACGGCAGGCGCTTCGCCCGCGAGGACGACGCCTCGCTGAGCGCGTACTTCGAGAAGAAGGAGCACATCGCCACTAGCCTGGACGGCCTCCCCGGGCTGCCGTTGCCGCTGCCGCCCTCTACCGTCTGAGCCATGCGCCCCGGTGTGGTCCTCGCCCTCGTCTCCGCCTCCGCCCTCGCCCTGCTCGGCGCCGCGCCCGGCCGCGGCCCGGTGCCGCTGCCCGCGGGGATGGCGGACACGGGCGGCGGCCGCCAGCTGATCGTCGCCCAGGCCCCGGACACCAAGGCCACGACGGGCACGGTCAGCTGGTGGGACCTGCGGGACGGCCGGTGGGTCCGGGCCGGCTGGGCACCGGCCCGGTTCGGAGCGGGCGGGCTGGTGGACGGCGGCGCCCGCGAGCAGGGCACGAACACGACACCGACCGGGCTGTACGGCCTCCCCTTCGGCTTCGGGATCAAGGCCGCGCCGGCCGGCACACGGGTCACGTACCGCCCGGTCCGGGAGAGCTCCTGGTGGTGTCAGGACAACGACTCCCGCTCCTACAACCGCTGGGTCGACCCGCTCCCCGCCGACTGCCGCGCCGCCGAGGCCGAGCACCTGATCGACTACGGCACCCAGTACGCGTACGGCCTCGTCATCGCCTTCAACTACGACCGGCCCGTGCGGGGACGCGGAGCCGGGATCTTCCTGCACGTCAACGGCCGGGCGGCGACCGCCGGTTGCGTGTCCGTGCCACAGGACGCCATGCGCCGGATCCTCACCTGGGCCGACCCCGCGGCCAAGCCGCACATCGCCATCGGCACGGAGAGCGGGGCGACGGCGGTCGGCCGCTACTGAAGCGCGTGGTGACGGGCCCGTCAGGGCGTCACGGGCAGACGCACCGTGAACGTCGTCGCGCCGGGCCGGCTCTCCAGTTCCACGGTTCCCCCGTGCGCCTCCGCCACCGCCGCCACGATCGACAGGCCCAGGCCCGCTCCCCCGCCGGGGGCATCGGCTCGGCGGCGGTGTTCCGCCCGGGTGAAGCGTTCGAAGACGGTGGGCCGGACGTCCTCGGGGACGCCGGGGCCGTCGTCGTGGACCGCGAGGGCGGCCTCGGCGGCACCGGCCTCCAGGGTGATCGTCACCTTCGTGCCGGCCGGTGTGTGCAGACGCGCGTTGGCCAGCAGGTTGGCGAGCGCCTGGTGGAGGCGGTGGGCGTCGCCCGGCACCGTCACCGGTTCCTCCGGCAGGTCCAGGGTCCAGCGGTGGGCGGGGCCCGCGGCGCGGGCGTCCGTCACCGCGTCCAGGACCAGGCGGGTCAGGTCCACCGGCCGGCGTTCCAGCGGGCGGCCCGCGTCCAGGCGGGCGAGCAGGAGCAGGTCGTCGACCATCTCGCCCATGCGGGCGGACTCGGCCGTGATGCGGTCCAGGGCGCGGGTGACCTCCGGTGGCACCGGGCCCGGGTGCAGGAGGGCCAGTTCGGCGTGGCCGCGGACCGAGGCGACCGGGGTGCGCAGTTCGTGGCTGGCGTCGGCGGCGAAGCGCCGTAGCCGCTCCTCCACGGCGTGCCGCTTGGTGAGCGCGTCCTCCACGTGGCCCAGCATGCGGTTGAAGGCCGTGGCCACCTGGCCGACCTCGCCGTGCGGGTCGGTGTCCGGGGCCCGGGGCGGCAGCGCGACCTCGCCGCTGGCCAGCGGGAGCTCGCTGACCCGGGTGGCGGTGGCGGCGACCCGGCTGAGCGGCCGGAGCGACCAGCGGACCCAGCACGCTCCGGCCACGCCCGTGACGACCAGGGCGAGGCCGAAGACGACGCCGGCCACCAGTTCCAGCCGGTGGACCGTGGCCTGGACCGGCTCCAGGGGGAGGCCGACGAGCAGCACGTCGCCGTCCCGGCCGGGGGTGGCGATGACCCGGTAGTCGTCCAGGGAGGTCAGTTCGACGGTGTGGGGCCTGCCGTCGGCCGGTACCCGGGCCAGCCGGCCGGCGTCCCGCGCGGTCAGGTCCACGTTCAGGTCGGCGGCGGGGTCGCCGGAGCGGATGAGCCCCTTGTGGGTGACGGTGCCGTTCAGCAGCCGGGCGCCGAAGGTGCCGGTGGCCATGCGGCGGGTGTCGGCGTGCTCGTCGCCGTCGTGGTCGTCGGGCAGCCGGCCTTCGTGCTCCAGGCTCTCCGGGAAGCGGGTTCCGACCTGGGCGAGCTGTTCGTCCAGGCGCTGGGTGAGGAAGCCGTTCAGTTCCACGACCGCGGCCAGGCCGACGGCCGCGCAGCTCACCGCGAGCAGCGTCACCAGCCCGACGGTGAGCCGGGCCCGGAGGGTGCGGGGGCGCAGAGTGCGGGGGCGCGGCCGGGTCACCTGGTCACCGGCTTCAGGACGTAGCCGGCGCCGCGCACGGTGTGGATCATGGGGTCGCGGCCCGCGTCGACCTTCTTGCGCAGGTAGGAGATGTACAGCTCGACGACATGGGCCCGGCCGCCGAAGTCGTAGGACCAGACCCGGTCGAGGATCTGCGCCTTGCTGAGCACGCGGCGCGGGTTGCGCATGAGGAAGCGGAGGAGTTCGAACTCGGTCGGCGAGAGGTCGATCAGCTCCCCGGCCCGGGTCACCTCGCGGGCGTCCTCGTCCATCACCAGGTCCCCGACGACCAGCCGCGGGCCCTCCTCCTGCGTGCGGGCCATGCCGGCCCGGCGCAGCAGGCCGCGCAGCCGGGCGACGACCTCCTCCAGGCTGAAGGGCTTGGTGACGTAGTCGTCGCCGCCCGCGGTGATCCCGGCGATACGGTCCTCGACCGCGTCCCGCGCCGTCAGGAAGAGCACGCACACATCGGGTTTCACCTCGTGCAGGCGGCGCAGCACCGCGAAGCCGTCGGTGTCCGGGAGCATCACGTCCAGGACGACGGCGTCGGGCATCAGCTCGCGGGCGGCGGCGAGGGCGGCGGCGCCGTCGCCGGCCGCGCGCACCTCCCAGCGCTCGTAGCGCAGGGCTCCGGTGAGCACCTCCGCGAGGTCGGGATCGTCGTCGACGACGAGGACGCGCAGCGGGGTGCCGTCGGGGCGGGTGAGTGCGGGGCGGCCGGAGCGGGTGGTGTTCATCGCGCCTTCCAGCATCGCCGGTCCCCGGCGCTCCGGGCGCCCCGGCCTCCTCTGAGTTTCCTGTGAGTCCGCCCCGGCGGGGCCCCGCTCAGAGCTGTCTCAGAGCTTCGCCCCGCACAGTGGCCTGGCCGACGGACGAAAGGACGGCGACATCAGATGACCACCGTGGATGCGCGACGGGCGGCCCCGGCCCCGCCGCTGCCCGTGACCGCACGGCGCTCCCCCGCCGGGCCCGTGCTGGCCCTGCTGTGGGCGGGGGCGGCGGCCGTACTGGCGCTCTGGTGGGCGGACACCGGGTCCGTGGTCGGGGCGGCCGGTTGGCTGACCGGGGCCGGGCGGATCGCCGGGCTGCTGTGCGGGTACGCCTGCGCGGTGCTGGTCGGGCTGATGGCGCGGGTGCCGCTGCTGGAGCGGCGCATCGGCTCGGACCGGGTGGCGCGCTGGCACGCGCTGGCCGGCCGGTACACCGTCTGCCTGCTGCTCGCGCACGTGGTGCTGATCCTCGCCGGGTACGCCGCCCAGGACCGGGCCTCCCTCTGGCACGAGGCGGTGACCGTCGTCCTCGACTACCCGGAGATGCTGAAGGCCACCGCCGGCACGCTGATCCTCCTCGCGGTCGGTGTC
The DNA here is from genome assembly GCF_044329325.1 of Streptomyces sp. NPDC017676. Lineage (NCBI taxonomy): Bacteria > Bacillati > Actinomycetota > Actinomycetes > Kitasatosporales > Streptomycetaceae > Streptomyces > Streptomyces sp. NPDC017676. The sequence continues at coordinate 227,591 of NZ_JBIRJA010000005.1, forward strand.
ACCTCGGCGCGGGCCGTGCGCCGCCGGACGAGCCACGAGTTCTGGTACTACGTCCACCTGCTGACGTACGCGGCCGTGTTCCTCGCCTTCGGGCACCAGCTCGCCCTCGGCGAGGAGTTCAACGGCGAGCCGGTCGCGACCGCCGCCTGGTACGCGCTGTACCTGGGCGTGGCGGCCCTGGTGCTGTGGTTCCGGATCCTCGCCCCGGTACGGCTCAACCTGCGCCACCGCCTGCGGGTCGACTCGGTGCACCAGGAGGCGCCGGGTGTGTACTCGGTCGTCGTACGGGGGCGGAACCTGGACGAGCTGGGGGTGCGGCCGGGCGAGTTCTTCCGCTGGCGGTTCCTCGCCGAGGGGATGCGCCGGACGTCGACGCCGTACTCCCTGTCGGCGCCGCCGCGCCCGGACCTGCTGCGCATCACGGTCAAGGCGCTCGGCGACCACAGCGCGGCCGTGGCCCTGCTGCGCCCCGGCACCCGGGTGTGGGCGGAGGGCCCGTACGGCGCCCTGACCGCCGGCCGGGCCGCCGGGCGGCACACCCTGCTGATCGCGGCCGGCGTCGGCGTCACGCCGCTGCGGGCGCTGTTCGAGACGCTGCCCGGCGAGGTCACCCTGCTGTACCGGGCGCGCTCGGCCGAGGACCTGGCGCTGGGCGGCGAGCTGGAGGCGATCGCCCGCTGGCGCGGCGGGCGGGTGCTGTACGCGCTCAACGGCCCGGGCGGGGAGCGCCCGGCCCTGACGGCGGAGTCGTTGCGCGCCACCTTCCCCGGCCTCGCCCGCGACTACGACGTCTTCCTCTGCGGGCCGCACGGCTTCGCCCAGGACGTGTACCGGGCGCTGCGGGCGGCCGGGGTGGCGGACCGCCGCATCCACCACGAGTCGTTCGAGCTGTGAGCCGCAGAGAGACCCGCACGGAGACCGAGAAGGGCCAGACATGCACGCGTTGAACAAGAACCGTCCCCTGCGCCGGATCGTGCTGGCGAGTGCCGCCACCGTCTCCGGGATGGTGCTGCTGCTGGCGCTGAAGCCGCACACGGCGCCCACGGTGGCGACGGCGAGCACCAGGTCCCCCGCCGCGTCGAGCAGTCCTGCGCCCGGCTCGGCCGCCGGGACCAGGACGGCCACCGGGGACACCGTGCAGACCCGCTGGGGCCCGGTCCAGGTACGCGTCACCGTGCGGAACGGCAGGCTCACCGACGTGACGGCCGTCAGCTACCCGCAGGAGAACCCACGCGACCAGGAGATCAACAGCTACGCCCTGCCCGAGCTGCGGCGCGAGGCGCTGGCGGCGCAGAGCGCCCAGATCGACACGGTGTCGGGAGCCACGTACACCAGTGACGGTTACCGGCAGTCACTCCAGTCCGCGCTGGACTCGGCGGGGCTCTGAACACTCCCGCCCTGCGGCACGTATCTGTGGGCCATGGGTCAAGTCCCCACGGAGGAACCGTGACCACCACGCTCGCAGGCGGACGTGCCGCCCGCCGACAGACGATGCGCCGCATCCGCCCGCGCCGCTCCCCGGCCGTACCGCTGCTGCTCGCCGTCTGGGCGGGCGCGGCGGCCGTGCTGTGGCTCTGGTGGCACAACACCCCCTCCATCGCCGACGACACCGGCCGGATCCTGGGCGCGGGCCGGATCACCGGTCTGCTGGCCGGCTACCTCATGGCGCTGGTCGTGCTCCAGATGGCGCGCGTCCCGGCGCTGGAGCGGCGGGTCGGTTCCGACCGGGTGGCCCGCTGGCACGCGATGAGCGGCCGGTACACGCTGTGCCTGATCGTCGCCCACGTCTTCCTCGTCATGTGGGGATACGCGCGCCAGGCCGGCAGGTCCCTCGGCGACATCGTCCAGCAGACCGTCGACTCCGTCGACCAGCTGCCGGACATGGGCAAGGCGGCCATCGGCACGGGCCTGTTCGTGGTCATCGGGCTGACGTCGATCGGCCCGGTCCGCCGCCGGCTGCCGTACGACACCTGGTACCACGTCCACCTGCTGACCTACGCGGCGGTGTTCCTGACGTTCTGGCACCAGATCACCACCGGCAACGACTTCGCGGTGGAACCCGCCGCCAGGACCTTCTGGTACGGCCTGTACGGCGTGGTCACCGCGCTGGTGGTCTGGTACCGGATCCTCACCCCGATCCGGCTGAACCTCCGGCACCGCATGTATGTGGAAGCGGTGATCGAGGAGACGCCGGGCATCGTGTCGGTGCTGATCGGCGGGCGGAAGCTGCACCGGATGGGCGCGGAGGCGGGCCAGTTCTTCCGCTGGCGGTTCCTCGCCCCCGGGATGCGGTTCAGCTCGCACCCGTACTCCCTCTCGGCCGCCCCACGCCCCGGCATGCTGCGGATCACGGTGAAGGCGATCGGCGACCACAGCGCCCGGCTGCGCGAGCTGGCGCCCGGGACGAAGGTGTGGGCGGAGGGCCCGTACGGCGCGCTCACCGCGCAGCGCCGCAGCCGTGGCAAGGTGCTGCTGGTCGCGGGCGGGGTGGGCATCACGCCGATGCGGGCGCTGTTCGAGACGCTGCCCGGTGCGGCCGGTGACATCACGCTCCTGTACCGGGCGAACACCACCCAGGACCTGGCGCTGTGGGACGAGCTGGCGGCCATCGCCGAGGAGCGCGGGGCCCGGCTGATGTACGCGGTGAACAGCCCGGAGGGCGAGCGGCCGGACATCTCCGCGGAGAACCTCCGGCGGAAGATGCCGGACATCGACCGGCACGACGTCTTCATGTGCGGTCCGCCCGGCTTCGCGCAGTCGGTGTACGAGGCACTGCGCGAGGCGGGGGTGCCCGCCCGCCGTATCCACCACGAGTCGTTCGAGATGTGAGCGGAGCTGCGAACCGATGAGGAAGAGCCACCCCGTGCGGCGGGTCGTGCTGGCCACCGCCGCCACCGTGTCCGGTGTCGTGCTGCTGCTGTCGCTGAAGCCGGCGTCGGATCCGGCCGCCGCGTCGGCTGCGGGCGCGGCCCCGCAGGCGACGGCGGCCGGGCAGGAGTCGCCGCAGGGCGGAGCGGGCGGCGCGGCCCCGGCCGGCTCCGGCACAGTGACCGGTGACGCGGCACAGACGCAGTACGGGGCCGTGCAGGTACGGCTGACCGTCAGCGGCGGGAAGATCACCAAGGCCGAGGCGGTACAGGCCCCCAAGGGCGGCCTCAGCGACCAGAAGACGCAGCTCGCCGTCCCCAGGCTCAACCAGGAAGCCGTGGCGGCGGGAACGGCGGACATCGACGCCGTCTCCGGGGCGACGTACACGAGCGAGGGCTACAGGAAGTCGTTGCAGTCCGCGCTGGACAAGATCAAGCCGGCGTCGCCGGGTACCTCCGGTGCGGCCGGCGCGGCGCGGGCGCGGACCGTCACCGGGAAGGCCGTGCGGACCCAGTACGGGCCGGTCCAGGTCCGGATCACGGTCAGCGGCGGGAAGATCACCGAGGCCGAGGCGGTACAGGCCCCCAAGGGCGGCCTCAGCGACCAGAAGACGCAGCTCGCCGTCCCCAGGCTCAACCAGGAAGCCGTGGCGGCGGGAACGGCGGACATCGACGCCGTCTCGGGAGCCACCTACACCAGCACCGGCTACCGGCAGTCCCTCCAGTCGGCCCTGGACCAGGCCGGTGGCTGACACGGTGGCAGAGCCGGCGAAGGCACCCGCCGCGGTGCGTCACGCGGAGGAGGTCATGGGGACGGTCTTCTCCTTCGACGTCCGCGGCGGGGATCCGGAGGTGGTACGGGCGGCGCTCGCCGAGGCCGTCGCCGGGCTGCACCGGGCGGACGCGCTCTTCAGCACCTACCGCGAGGACAGCGAGGTGTCACGGCTGGCCCGGGGGGAGCTCGACGCCTCGGGGTGCGCTCCCGAGGTGGCCGAGGTGCTGGAGCTGGCGACCGAGGCGGAGCGGGTGAGCGAGGGGTGGTTCAGCACGCGTTACCGGGGCCCGCTGGACCCCACCGGCATCGTCAAGGGCTGGGCGGCCGAGCGGGCGGCGCGGATGCTGGCCGCGGTGGCCGGGGTGCGGGGGGTGAGCGTCAACGGGGGCGGGGACGTGCAGTTGCTGGGCGCGCCGGAGCCGCAGCGTCCCTGGCGGGTGGGGGTGGCCGATCCGCTCCGGCCCGGCGGGCTGGCGGCGGTCGTCTCGGCGGCGGGCACGCAGGAGCTGGCGGTGGCGACGTCCGGCACGGCGGAGCGGGGGGCGCACATCGTCGATCCGCGCACCGGTCGGTCGGCGGTGACGGACCTGGTGGCGGTGACGGTGGTGGGGCCGCGCCTGACGTTCGTCGACTGCTGGGCCACGGCCGCGTTCGCGATGGGTTCGCGGGCCGCACTGGCCTGGCTGGAGTCCCTGCCGGACGTGGAGGCCCTGCTGATCACCGCCGGTGACGAGGTGCGGTGCACCGGGGGGCTGGCGGCGCGGCTGGGCTGAGAGCAGCCGGCTCCCGGGTCACGCGGCTTCCGGTCCACCGGACGGGAGTTCACGCGGCTCCCGGTTCACCCTCCGGAAATTTCTTCCTCCGTGACGCCATCCGACTTCCGCCCTGGGACGTATCCCCTGTGAGGCAAGTTCCAGGAGGAAACGACATGGCCATCTTCAGCAGTCTGCTGCCCGCGATGCGGGACCGCGACAGGGACGACAGCTCGCGGCATGGTCACGACCACGACCATGACCACGACCACGACCACGGCGACCGCCGCGACCACGACGAGCGCCACGGCCACGGCGACCGCCACGGCCACGACAACTACTGATCGCGTACGACGCTGAGCGGACCGGAGGCCCAAGGACCCGGTCCGCTCGGCCGATGCCCGAGGAACGCGACGAGGGACGCATGCCATGGCGCATGTCCTGCGACGACTGCTCCCGGCGGGCGAGACCTCCGATGCCGTGGTGGCGGCCGCGCCCCCGGTGCCCCCGCGCGAGGTGTTCCGGCGGTTCTGGCCGTACACCCGCGGCGGCCGGCGCTGGCTCGTGCCCGTCGTCCTGTTCAGCCTGACCGGTCCCGCCGTCGACGCCGCGGAGCTGTGGCTCTTCAAGATCCTGGTGGACGACGTGCTCGTCCCCCGGGACCTGCGCCCCTTCGTGTGGATCGCGCCGGCCTTCCTGGGCCTGGTCCTGTGCTCCGGCGTCCTCGGCTTCGCCGACGACGTGACGTCCACCTGGGTCGGCGAGCGCTTCCTGCTCGCCCTGCGCTCCGACGTGTTCCGGCACGTCCAGGGGCTGTCGCTCGGCTTCTTCGAGCGGCGCAGGCTCGGGGACGTGCTGTCCCGGGTCACGGGCGACGTCGACGCGGTGGAGACGTTCCTGCTCTCGGGCGTGGCGGACGCCCTCTACTACGTCGTCCGCCTCGCCGTCTTCCTCGGCCTGCTGCTCTACCTGCGCTGGGACCTGACCGTGCTCGCCCTCGTCATCGTGCCCCTGTTCTGGGGCGCCGCCCGGCACTTCTCGCGGCTGCTCAAGGAGGCGTCGCGGGAGCGCAGGCGCCGCAGCGGTTCGCTCAGCGCGATCGCCGAGGAGTCGCTGGGCAACGTCGTCCTGGTGCAGGCGTACAACCGGCAGGGCTGGGAGGCGCACCGGTTCGAACGGGAGAACCTGGGCCGGTTCCGGGCGGCGATGGCCTCGGCGCGGATCCGTGCCGTGTACGGACCCGTCGTGGAGGTCATCGAGGTGGCCGGCGGTCTCGCGGTGATGGGCCTGGGCACCTGGAAGCTGGCCCAGGGGCAGCTCACGCTCGGCGGACTGCTGGTCTTCCTCGCGCTGATCGGCAAGCTGTACGGCCCGGTCCGCGGCCTGTCCCGCCTCGGCACCACCTTCTACGCGGCCTCCGCCTCGGCGGAACGGATCATCGAGCTGCTGGACCAGCGGCCCCAGGTGACCGAGGCCCCGGACGCCCGGCGGACCGGCCGCGCCCGGGGGGACGTGGAGTTCGACGGGGTGTGGTTCCGCTATCCGGGCGGCTCGTCCTGGGCGCTGTCGGACGTGTCCTTCCACGTGGCGCCCGGGGAGACGCTGGCGCTGGTCGGGGACAGCGGGGCGGGCAAGTCGACGATCGCCAGGCTCCAGCTGCGCTTCTACGACCCCGACCGCGGCGCGGTCCGCCTCGACGGGACCGATCTGCGCCGGCTCAGCCTGTCCGCCGTGCGGGACAGCGTGGCGGTGGTGCTCCAGGAGACGCTCGTCTTCCACGGCACCGTGCGGGACAACATCGCCTACGGGCGGCCGGGCGCCACGGACGCGGACATCGTCGAGGCGGCGCGGGCGGCGGACGCCCACGCGTTCATCGAACTGCTCCCGGAGGGCTACGACACGCTGGTCGGCCAGCGCGGCCGGACCCTCTCCGGCGGACAGTGCCAGCGCCTGGCGATCGCCCGCGCGATGATCCGGGACGCGCCCGTCCTGCTCCTGGACGAACCGACGGCCGGGCTCGACGTCCGGTCCGGCCGGCGGATCATGGACCCGCTGCGCCGGCTCATGGCCGGGCGCACGACCGTCGTCATCTCCCACAACCTGCTGACCGTCCGCGACGCCACGCGCATCCTGGTGCTCGACCGCGGCCGGATCATCGAGCACGGCACCCACGACGACCTGCTCGGGCACGACGGCACCTACGCCCGGCTGCACCGGCTGCACACGGGAGCGGTGCGGTCATGAGCGTCCCCGCCGGGGCGGACGCCCCGCCCCTGGCCCCCGGCACGCGGCCGGTGCCGGGCTACCGGGTGCTGGCGGGGCTCACACGCACCGGCTGGCTCGACGTGTACGACGCCTGGAGCGAGGAACGGCACTGCCGGTGCGTGCTCAAGACCGTGCGCCCCGACCGACGGGACGAACGGCGGCTGGGTGAGCGGCTGCTGCGCGAGGGACGGTGGCTGCGGGACTTCACCCACCCCCATCTGGTCCGCGCCTACGACGTCTTCACCGAGCCCGAGCCGCTCGTCGTCCTGGAGACGCTGACCGGTGAGACGCTGTCCCACCTGCTGCACCGGCTGCGGCGCCGGCCGTCCGCGGCCGACGTGGCGCTCCTCGGGGCGCAGCTGTGCTCCGCCGTCCACTACCTGCACGGCCGGGGCCTGCTGCACCTGGACCTCAAGCCGTCGAACGTGGTGGTGGACCGCGGTCTCGCGAAGGTGCTGGACCTGAGCGTCGCCCGGCCTGCGGGGCCCGCCCCGGCGGGGCTCGGCACCTGCTGCTACCGCGCCCCGGAGCAGGCCCGCGGCGGGATGCTCACGGCCGCCGCCGATGTTTGGGGCATCGGCGTCACCCTGTACGAGGTCGCGTGCGGTGACCTGCCCTTCGAGTGCCGCACGGCCGGCGGGACGGCGTCCGGGCCCCGCCCCGGGGACGAGACGGACGACGGGACCGGCACCGGTGGCCCGGCCGGCCGGTGGCCGCGGCTGGAGCGCGGGGCGCCGCCGGTCGCGTCCCGGCGGCGCCTGCCGGCCCCTGTCGCCGCCGCCGTCGACGGCTGTCTGCGCGCCGATCCGGCGGCGCGGCCCACTGTCGCCGCGCTGGCCGCCGCACTGGAGGCGGCGCTGCCCGTCCCGCCCCGCGGCGGCTGAGCGGACGGTTCACGCCTCCGGGGCGAGGACCTGCCCCTTCCGTAGCTGCGCGGTGGCGAGGACGGTGCCGTCGGGCGACGTCAGACGGGCTCCGGCGTACCGGGTGAGGTCGACGGGAACCACCACGCCCCAGCTGCCGTGGCCGTCGCGCACGGGGAAGTCGCCGACGCGGACGCTGGTGCCGTCGGCGCGATCCAGGAAACAGCTGACCGTTCCGGTGTACCGGGTGCCGGGGCGGGTCATGCCGACGGACACGAAGATCCAGCCGGGGCTGCCGGGGTGGGCGTAGACCTCGCCGACGGGCTGCCCGCCGCGCCCGGCCGGGGTCATGTCCCCGACCAGCACCGGCTCCGACTCGACGGCGGGCGGCGGCGAGGCGGTGACCTCCTCGACGGCGGTGCCGACCGCCCAGCCGGCGAATCCGACGGCGACGGCGCACGCGGCACCGACCGCGGCGACCCGTACCCGGGCCCGCCGGGCGCCGTGGCGCAGGCCCCGCCGCGAGCGCCCGAAGACGCCCGCCGGTCGCTGTCCCCCGGGGGCCGGCGTCGACTGGGCGAGGCCGCGCGCCACGCGGGTCTCGAAGCCGGGCGGCGGCTCGCGGTCCGGCAGCAGTCCGACCAGCCGGTCGCCGACCAGGGTCAGTTGCCGGATGTACTCCCGGCAGTCCGCGCACCGGTCCAGATGGGCGACCGCCTCGGCCCGCTCCCGGCCGGGCAGCACGCCCAGCGCCAGCTCGGGACCGATCTCCCGCAGCTTCTCGCAGTTCGCTTCACTGGACATGGTCGCCTCGTTCCGGAGAAGCGACGGTGGTGCGCAGCCGTGCCATCGCCGTCCTGATCCGCGTCTTGGCGGTACCCAGCGGGATCCTCTCCGCGTCGGCGACCTGCTGGGCCGTCATGCCGTAGATGCCGGCCATCATCAGCGCCCGTGCCTGTTCCCGTGGCAGCCGTGCCAGGGCCGAGCGGACCAGGGCGGAGGCCTCGTCGGCCAGCGCCCACCGCTCGGGGGTCTCCGTGACGGCGTCCAGCAGGTCTTCGAGGTCCTCGGGTGCCAGCGGTTCCGTCCGCCGGGCCCGGATCGCGTCGACGGCCAGGTTGTGCGCGATGGTCGTCAGCCAGGTCATGACCGAGCCCCGGCGCGAGTCGTAGATCTGCGCATGACGCCACGCGCGCTCGAACGTCTGCTGGGCGACGTCCTCGGCGAGCTGCTGGTCCCCGGTGACGGCCATGGCCACACCGAACACCCGGTGCTGGAACCTCCGTACGAAGATCACGGCCAGCTCCGGATCGCCGGCGGCCAGCCCGGACAGCAGAGCCTCGTCCGGGAGGCGGCCGACGGGGAACCGATATCCCGCCACACCTCTGTATACGTTCGACGGCCGCCAGGGGATTGCCCGTCTCCCCGGCCGCTCGCCGCGGAAGATCACATGCCCATTCTCCGTCGGCCGGCCGCGCCCCGCACGGTCAGTGCCCGTTCTGCGCCAGCCGCAGCAGATGGTCCGCCAGGGCCTGGCCCCCGCTGGGGTCCCTGCTGATCAGCAGCAACGTGTCGTCGCCGGCGATCGTCCCCAGGATGTCGTGCAGCTCCGCCTGGTCGATGGCGGAGGCGAGGAACTGCGCGGCCCCCGGAGGAGTCCGCAGGACCACCAGGTTCGCCGAGGCCTCCGCGGAGATCAGCAGCTCCTGGGAGAGCCGCCGCATCCGCTCCTCCTTGGCCGACTCCCCCAGCGGAGCCCGCGGCGTACGGAAGCCGCCCTCGCTCGGCACCGCGTAGATCAGGTCGCCGTCGGTGTTGCGGATCTTCACCGCGTTCAGCTCGTCGAGATCCCGGCTGAGCGTCGCCTGTGTCACGCTCAGCCCGTCGTCGGCGAGCAGCTTCGCCAGCTGGCTCTGCGACCGCACCGGCTGCCGGTTGAGGATGTCCACGATCCGGCGGTGCCGTGCGGTGCGGGTCTGCGGCACGGCGGGCCCGGCACCGTTTCCCGCCTCGTGGTCCTGCGCCTCGCTCATCGTCGTCTCATTCTCCGGATCGTCCGTCCCCGTCCACGGGGTTCGCCGCGTCGAGGATGCCGGGCAGCGCCCGGAGCAGCGCACCCGCCTCGTCGTCGCGGAGATTCAGCGGCGGCATGAGCCGTACGACGTCGGGGGCGGGCGCGTTCACCAGGAACCCGGCCTCCTGGGCCGCCTGCTGCACCTGCGGTGCGCGCGGCCCGGTGAGCACGATACCCAGGAGCAGGCCCGCACCCCGGACATGATCGATCAACGGGTGGTTCAGGGCCTCGACGCCGTCCCGCAACCTCTCGCTCTGCCGCTTGACGTTGTCGAGCAGGCCCTCGCCCTCGATGGTGTCGAGCACGGCGAGTCCGGCGGCGCAGGCGACCGGGTTGCCGCCGAAGGTGGTCCCGTGCTGGCCGGGCCGCAGCAGTTCGGCGGCCCGGCCGAAGGCCACGGTCGCGCCGAGCGGCAGCCCGCCGCCGAGCTGCTTGGCGAGGGTGACGACGTCGGGCAGGACGCCCTCGTGGGCCTGGTACTCGAACCAGGTGCCGGTCCGCCCGATGCCGGTCTGCACCTCGTCCAGGACGAGCAGCGCGCCCGTGGCGGCGGTGATCGCGCGGGCCGCCTTGAGGTAGCCGGCCGGGGGCACGACCACGCCGTTCTCCCCCTGGATCGGCTCGATGACCACCAGGGCGGTGTCCTCGGTGACCGCGGCGGCCAGCGCCTGGGCGTCGCCGTAGGGGACGTGAGTGACCTCGCCGGGCATCGGCCGGAAGGGGTCCTGCTTGGCGGGCTGGCCGGTGAGCGCGAGGGCGCCCATCGTGCGGCCGTGGAAGCCGCCGTCGGTGGCGACCATGTGGGTGCGCCCGGTGAGCCGGCCGATCTTGAAGGCGGCCTCGTTGGCCTCGGCGCCGGAGTTGCAGAAGAAGACCCGGCCCTCCCGGCCGAACAGCGTCAGGAGCCGTTCGGCGAGGGCGACGGTGGGCTCGGCCATGAAGAAGTTGGAGATGTGGCCGAGGGAGCCGATCTGCCGGGTCACGGCCTCGACGATCGCGGGGTGGGCGTGGCCGAGCGCGTTGGTGGCGATGCCGCCGACGAAGTCGAGGTACTGCCGGCCCTCGGCGTCCCACACCCGGGTGCCCTCGCCGCGGACGAGGGGCAGCCGGGGGGTGCCGTAGTTGTTCATGAGCGCGCTCTGCCAGCGCTCGGTCAGCTCCTGGTTGCCCTGGTGGCCCGTCACTGCGCGTCCCCCTCAAGCTCGTCGGGCACGACCATGGTGCCGATGCCCTCGTCGGTGAAGATCTCCAGCAGGATCGAGTGCTGGACCCGGCCGTCGATGACGCGGGCTGTCGTCACGCCGTTGCGCACGGCGTGCAGGCAGCCCTCCATCTTCGGCACCATGCCGGAACTCAGCTCCGGCAGCAGCTTCTCCAGCTGGGAAGCGGTGAGCCGGCTGATCACCTCGTCCGAGTCCGGCCAGTCCTCGTAGAGGCCCTCGACGTCGGTGAGGACCATGAGGGTCTCGGCGCCCAGTGCCGCAGCGAGTGCCGCAGCCGCCGTATCAGCATTGACGTTGTAGACATGTCCGTCGTCCTGGGAGCGGGCGATCGAGGAGACGACCGGGATGCGGCCGTCGGCCAGCAGCGCCTCGATCGCGCCGGTGTCGATCTCGGTGATCTCGCCGACCCGGCCGATGTCGACCAGCTCGCCGTCGATCTCCGGCTGGTGCCTGGTGGCGGTGATGGTGTGCGCGTCCTCGCCGGTCAGGCCGACGGCGAACGGACCGTGCTGGTTGAGCAGGCCGACCAGCTCGCGCTGCACCTGTCCGGCGAGCACCATCCGTACGACGTCCATGGCGTCCTCGGTGGTGACGCGCAGGCCCGCCTTGAACTCGCTGACGATGCCGTGCCGGTCGAGGGCGGCGCTGATCTGCGGGCCGCCGCCGTGCACGACGACCGGCTTGAGGCCGGCGTGCCGCAGGAAGACGACGTCCTGGGCGAAGGCGGCCTTCAGTTCCTCGTTCACCATGGCGTTGCCGCCGAACTTGATGACGACGATCTTGCCGTGGTGCCGGGTCAGCCAGGGCAGCGCCTCGATGAGGATCCGGGCTTTCGGCAGTGCCGTGTGTTTCCGCGTCGTGGTCATGAGGAGTAGGCGCTGTTCTCGTGGACGTAGTCGGCGGTCAGGTCGTTGGTCCAGATGGTCGCGGTCTCGGTGCCCGCGGCGAGGTCGGCCACGATGTGGACCTCGCGGTAGCGCATGTCGACCAGGTCGCGGTCCTCGCCGACGCTGCCGTTCTTGCAGACCCAGACGCCGTTGATGGCGACGTTGAGCTGGTCCGGCTCGAAGGCGGCCTTCGTGGTGCCGATCGCGGAGAGCACGCGGCCCCAGTTGGGGTCCTCGCCGTGGATCGCGCACTTGAGGAGGTTGTTGCGGGCGATGGAGCGGCCCACCTCGACGGCGTCCTCCTCGCTCGCCGCGTTGACCACCTCGACCTTGATGTCCTTGCTGGCGCCCTCGGCGTCGCCGATGAGCTGCCGGCCGAGGTCGGCGCAGACCTGCCGGACGGCCTCGGCGAACTCCTCGTACTCCGGGGCGACGCCGGAGGCGCCGGAGGCGAGCAGCAGGACGGTGTCGTTGGTGGACATGCAGCCGTCGGAGTCGACGCGGTCGAAGGTGACCCTGGTGGCCGCGCGCAGGGCCTTGTCCAGGGTCTCGTCGCCCAGGTCGGCGTCGGTGGTGAGGACGACGAGCATGGTGGCGAGGCCCGGCGCGAGCATGCCGGCGCCCTTGGCCATGCCGCCGACGGTCCAGCCGTCCTTGGTCACCACCGACGTCTTGTGGACGGTGTCGGTGGTCTTGATGGCGATGGCGGCCTTCTCGCCGCCGTGCTCGCTCAGGGAGGCGGCGGCCGTCTCCACGCCCTGGAGGACCTTGTCCATGGGGAGCAGCACGCCGATCAGGCCGGTGGAGCAGACGGCGACCTCGATGGCCCCTCGGCCGAGCACCTCGGCGGTCTTCTCGGCGGTGGCGTGGGTGTCCTGGAAGCCCTGGGGGCCGGTACAGGCGTTGGCGCCGCCGGAGTTGAGGACGACCGCCGAGACCTGGCCGCCCTTGAGGACCTGCTCGGACCAGAGCACCGGCGCGGCCTTCACACGGTTGGAGGTGAAGACGCCCGCGGCGGCACGGCGGGGCCCGTTGTTGACCACGAGGGCCAGGTCGGGGTTGCCGTTCTCCTTGATCCCGGCGGCGATGCCCGCCGCCGTGAATCCCTTGGCTGCCGTGACGCTCATTGCATCTCCTTGTTCGCTTCTCCGCCCGTGCAGCGCAGCGGTGCGGCCATCGTCGTCGTCTGCGGCCCGGCGGCTGCCCGCACTCCCCCAGCCACCGCTGGGAGGTGCCCCCAGCTCACGGTGCGACTCCGATCATGGAAAGGCCGGTGGTCTCGTCGAGACCCAGGGCGATGTTCATGCTCTGGACGGCACCGCCCGCGGTGCCCTTGGTCAGGTTGTCGATGGCGCTGATCGCGATGATGCGGCCCACGGACTCGTCGTACGTGACCTGCACCTGAACGGCGTTCGAACCGTGGACGGACGCCGTCGCGGGCCACTGGCCCTCGGGGAGCAGGTGGACGAAGGGCTCGTCGGCGTAGGCCTTCTCGTAGGCGGCGCGCACCGCCTCGGCCGTGACCCCCTCGACGGCGGACGCGCTGCACGTGGCGAGGATCCCGCGCGGCATCGGCGCGAGGGTCGGCGTGAAGGAGACCTTCACGGGTTCCCCGGCCACCCCGCTGAGGTTCTGGATCATCTCGGGGGTGTGCCGGTGGCCGCCGCCGACGCCGTACGGCGACATGGAGCCCATGACCTCGCTGCCGAGCAGGTGCGGCTTGGGTGCCTTGCCCGCGCCGGAGGTGCCGGACGCGGCGACGATCACCGCCTCGGGCTCGGCGAGTCCGGCGGCGTAGGCCGGGTACAGGGCGAGGGAGACGGCGGTCGGGTAGCAACCGGGCACCGCGATGCGCTTGGACCCCTCCAGCGCGGCGCGGGCACCCGGAAGTTCGGGGAGGCCGTAGGGCCAGGTGCCGGCGTGCGGGGAGCCGTAGAACCTCTCCCAGTCGGCCGGGTCCTTGAGCCGGAAGTCGGCGCCCATGTCGATCACGAGGACCTCGGGGCCGAGCTGCTCGGCGACGGCGGCGGACTGCCCGTGCGGCAGCGCGAGGAAGACCACGTCGTGCCCGGCGAGGGCCTCGGGGGTGGTCTCGGAGAGCACGCGGTCGGCCAGCGGCAGCAGATGCGGCTGGAGCGCGCCGAGCCGCTGTCCGGCGTTGGAGTTCCCGGTCAGGGCACCGACCTCGACCCCGGGGTGCGCGAGGAGCAGGCGCAGGACCTCTCCGCCCGCGTATCCGCTCGCTCCGGCCACCGCCGCACGTACCGCCATGTCCATCCTCCTCCTGGATGGCATGACTATACGTATCGCTGCACGTTTATGCAATCGATCGGGGCAGCATCACCCAGCGGGAGACGACGAAGGTGACCGGGATCGCCGCCGCGGAGGCGAGCAGGGGGGCGAAGCGGCTGCCGGCGTGCAGGAGGTCGACGATCACGTAGACGCCCGCCGTGGTGATCAGGAAATTGGTCACGTTCGTCAGCGGGAACAGCAGGAATTTCCGCCAGGTGGGCCGCGTCCGGTAGGTGAAGCGGGCGTTCAGGAAAAAGGAACCGATCATGCTGAGCAGAAATGCCAGGATGTGCGCGGCCAGATAAGGAAGGGCGGTCAGGAACAACAAGTAGAGACAGTAGTAGGCCGCCGTGTTCACGACGCCGACCGCCGCGAAGGTCAGAATCTGCCGCATCAGGGGATGAGATCTTTCGTCCGTTCCACGTTGGTCGCCTTCACCAGGAAGTGCGGGCGCCCCTTCACCTCGTAGTAGATGCGGCCGGTGTACTCCCCGATGACTCCCAGCATGACCATCTGGACGCCCGCGAGGGCGGTGACGGCGGTGATGATGGTCACATAGCCGGGGGTCTGCACCCCGTTGACGAGCGCGGCGCCCACGATCCAGGCGGTGTAGAGGCCCGCGCACAGCAGCAGGCCGACACCCAGCCACAGCGCGGCGCGCAGCGGGCGGTTGTTGAAGGACAGCAGTCCGTCGAGGCCGTAGTTGAGCAGGCCGCGCAGGTTCCAGGAGCTGCGCCCGGCCTCGCGCGCGGCGTTCTGGTACTCGAAGGTGGTGCTCGGGAAGCCCACCCAGGCGAACAGGCCCTTGGAGAACCGGTTGGTCTCGGTGAGGGCCAGCACCGCGTCCACCACGCGGCGTGACAGCAGCCGGAAGTCCCCCACGCCGTCGACGAGTTCCACGTCGACCAGGCGGTTGACGAGCCGGTAGTACAGCCGGGCGGTGAGGGTCCGGGTGAGCCGGTCGCCCGTGCGAGTGCGCTTGGCGATGACCTGGTCGTAGCCCTGTTCGCGTAGTTCGATCATGCGTTTGACCAGCGCGGGCGGGTGCTGGAGGTCGGCGTCCATGACGATCACCGAGTCGCCCGAGGCGTGCCGCAGGCCGGCGAGCAGGGCCGCCTCCTTGCCGAAGTTGCGGCTGAAGGAGACGTAGCGCACCCGGGAGTCGAGGTCCGCCAGCTCCTTGAGGACCGGGAGCGTACGGTCCCGGCTGCCGTCGTCGACGTACACGAACTCCATGTCGTGGCCGAGGGGCAGCAGTTCCTCGGCGACCTTCTGGACCTCCTGGTGGAAGCGGGCGAGGACGTCTTCCTCGTTGTAGCAGGGCGCGACGATCGATATCAGCATGCGGGATCCCCCCTGGGCGCGGTCAGGAAGCGGTGGTCACGCGCTCGCGCGGTGATGTGGTCGTGGGCGGCGCCGGGGCGCGCCGGCGGCGGACGGCGGTGAGGGCGGTGAGCAGGACGAGCGTCAGCAGCGAGGCGGCGCCCACGGTCGTGCCCAGCCGTAGGCCGGGTGGGTGGAAGGTGCAGGTCAGGCTGGTGGCGGTGCCGTCGAGGGGCACGGCGATCAGACCGTGGAAGGCATCGGCGGGCCGCTCGGGTCCGTCGCCGGTGGCGCAGCGCCAGCCGGCGATCCGGGGGGCCGCGACGACCGCGATGCCCTTGCTCCCGGCGCGCAGCCGGGCCCGCACCGTGGCGCCGGAGACGGTCACCTCGGTGGCGCCGGTCGCCTTCAGACGGGCGGCGGCGGTGGCCAGCCGGGCCGTGTCCAGGCAGCCGACGGCGGCGGACGGGATGCGGCCGGGCCGGTCCGGGGTCAGCTCGATCCGCAGCGACCCCGAGGCGGGGGCGGTGCCGAGCGGCTCCATGGCGGCGCGGTTGCGCGGGAACTCGAACCGGAACCGGGCGGACTCCCCGGCGCCGGCGAGCCGCGCGGTGCCGGAGAAGTGCGGGGCCCACAGGTGGACCTGGGTGCCGGCCGGGCACCGGGCGGTGATCACCGGCCGGGCCAGGGCGTTCCCGGTGCCGACCCGGCGGGACGGTACCGGCCGCCCGTCGTCGTCGTGCACGGTGACGCGGGGCACGGTGTAGACGCGGCTGCCGAGCAGCAGTTCCTGGTTGCGGTACGGCGACGGTCCGAACGGTGTCCTGTCGGGCGCGGCCCGGACGGTGACCAGGGGCGGTACGTCCCGGCGGGTGACGGTCACCGGGCCGGCCTGCGGGGGGAGGTACTTCTGGTGCGGGTCGGGCGGGGAGTGCACCCGGGCGCCGACGGAGAAGACGACGTCCGTGACGGCGTTGTCCAGGCTCTGCAGGTTGCGGCCGCGCGAGGTCCAGCCGTCGCCGAGGGCGGTGAGGGTGCGGCTGAGGACGTCCGAGGTCAGGCTGCTGTAGTACTGGGCGCCCTCGCCGCCCACCAGCAGCGGGTCGTTGCCGACGGTCTGCTCGCGGCCGGGGTCGGTGCGGTACCGCGGCCAGTCGTCGGCCCCGGCGATCGCCGCCGCCTGCGTCTCCTGCCGCTCGCCCCAGGGCTCGTAGTCGTCCAGGTGCCCCAGGCGCAGCCGGGTGGCCACGGCCGAGGTGGCGGCCGTCTCGCCCACCTGGGCGCCGAGGAGCAGGACGACGGCCAGCCCGGCGAGCCGGGTGCGGTGCCCGGCGCGGCCCAGCAGGACCAGGCCGCCGACGGTGCCCGCGAGGGCGAGCAGCAGCACCGGCCAGGTGTACGGCCGCACCAGCGCGCTGCGGCTCGCGACGGCGACGATCAGCAGGAGCAGGGCGGTCGCGGCAGCGAGGGCGCGCCGGTCCGGCAGGCCGTACGCCACGGCGTGCCAGGCGGCGACGACGAGCAGGCCGCACAGCACGAACGTCTGCCGGTAGGGGCTGCCCTGCGGGGTGGCGAAGGCGTGCCACAGCAGGTGGGTGGGGCCCCACTGGAGGGAGAGGCCCACCAGGAGCGCCAGCGCCGTCCAGCCGGCGCGTACCGGGACCGGGACCGCGCGGTGGAAGGGCAGGGCGAGCGCGAGGAGCAGGGCGGTGATGCCGACGTAGAGGGCCGGGGAGCCGAAGTCGTAGGTCGTGGGCAGCAGCCGGGCGGCCACGTCCTCGGTGGGTACGGGGGCGAACTGGCGTACGCGTCCGGGGTAGGCGTGCTTCGTGCCGAAGTAGACGACCGTCACCAGCGGGGCGGCGAGGCCGATGCCGAGGGCGGTGGTGAGGGCGGCGCGGCCGGCCGCGGCGAGCGCCTGCCGGCGCGGCGGCCGGGCGAGCAGCAGGCGCAGCAGCAGGACCAGGGCGGCGCCGAGGGTGGCCATGTAGGCGGTGTAGAAGTTGGCGGTCCAGGCGAGGGCGACGATCAGGACGCCGCTCAGGCGCCGGCGTCCGGTGAGCGTCCACTCGCCGACCAGGCACAGCAGCGGCAGGGCGATCAGGCCGTCGAGCCACATCGGGTTGTAGGAGGCGTCGGCCGTGCTCCAGCCGCACAGCGCGTACGCGGCGCCGAGCAGGCCCGCCGCCCACCAGCGGCCCGGGCGCAGGGTGAGCAGCAGCCAGGCCATGGCCGCCGCGGCGGTGGCGGTCTTCAGGAGGGTGACGGTGTAGACGGCGAGGTCGATCTCGTCGCGCGGGAAGAGGGCGACGAGCAGGGCGTAGGGGCTGCCGAGGTAGGTGCCGAGGTCGGGCAGGAAGCTCGTGCCGTAGCCGGACTGCCAGTTGACGAGGAGACCGCCGTGGGCCCTGCCGTGCAGCAGGTCCCACAGGTGGGCGTGGAAGGGCACGTACTGGTTGCCGAGGTCGTTGACGCTGCGGGTGCGGGGGCCGAAGGGATGACTGCGCGCGAGTGCGTCACCGGCGCAGAACGCGGTGACCGTGACGGCGGCGGCGAGCAGGGCGGCGGCCTGCCGCGGCCGGGGGATCGCTTTCACACCCTGTTCCTGTCCGGGTGTCGCGGCGGGTTCCCGTGCGCCGTGTCATTTTCGCCGGGCGTTGTATTGCGGTGCATTTTCGGCGGTCCTCACAGAATGTGTGCCCCATCGATTCGCCGACTTAGACGGAGCGTGATTCCGGATGGTTGTGCGCTCATCGAAAAGTGAGGCGACATCTTCCGAATACGGGAAACACCGCGTGAATTACATGTCCTCTCGGAAAACATTCGCTTTCCGGGAGGTGTTCTCAAGGTGAACCGGCTTTGCGGGCCGCGTAGGCCCGGGCCGCCCGGACCCGGTTGCCGCACTTGGTGGTGCACCAGCGACGGGCGCCGTGGGAGCGCAGGAACCAGCGGGCGCACCCCTGGGCGGCGCACTCGGTGAGCAGGTCCGCGTCGGCGCCGGTGAGCAGGTCGGTGGCGTCCTCGGCGAGCTGGGAGAGCGCGGCGGCGGCCGGGTTGCCGGAGTCGGGGACGTCGGCACGGCGGGGGCCGTCGGCGGTCCACGCCAGCCGTGGGGTGGCGGGGGCGGCGGCGAGGGTGGCGTTGAGGGTGTCGAGGGCGTCGGCGGGCGGTCGCGTCCCGGTGGCCCGGGCGGCGAAGAGGGCCCGCAGCGCCTCGCGCAGGGCCCTCAGCCGGCCGGACTGCCTGCCGTTGAGGCTCACCCGGTCGGGCAACAGCGCGTGCCGGACCAGCCACAGATGCGCGGCCTCGGTGTCGTCGAGCAGGTCGACCTGGCCGTGGCTGACCGTGAACCGCGTGTTGACCAGCGCCAGCGCGGCGTACCGGTCCTCGCCGGGGACGGGGAGCTGGTGCAGGTAGACGGGGGCCTCGTGATCCACGGCTCTCATGGTAATCCTTGCGGTTCTCCGTGAGGAGGCCTTAGCGTGTCTCACGGAGAACCGAGTACAAAACCGTGAGAGGTGAGCCGTCGTGGGCTTCGACGTGGACGCGCTGCGCAAGGACTTCCCGATCCTTCGGCGGACAGTGGCGAGCGGCGCGCCGCTCGTCTACCTGGACTCCGGGGCGACCACCCAGAAGCCGCTCCAGGTGCTGGACGCCGAGCGGGACTTCTACCTCACGCACAACGCGGCCGTGCACCGCGGGGCGCACCAGCTGGCGGGCGAGGCGACGGAGGCGTACGAGCGGGCCCGGCACACGGTCGCCCGGTTCATCGGCGCGGCCGACGACGAGGTGGTCTTCACCAAGAACACCACCGAGGGCATCAACCTGGTCGCCTACGCGCTGGGCAACGCCGGCCGGCTCGGCCCCGGCGACCGGATCGTGGTGACCGAGATGGAGCACCACGCGAACCTGGTCCCCTGGCAGCAGCTCGCCGAGCGGACCGGCGCGACGCTCGACTGGTTCGGCCTCACCGACGACGGCCGCCTCGATCTGTCCCGGGCGGACGAGCTGCTCGACGAGCGCACCAGGGTGCTCGCGCTCACCCACCAGTCCAACGTCCTCGGCACGCTCAACCCGGTGCGCGCGCTCGCCGACCGCGCGCACGCGCACGGCGCCCTGGTGGTCGTGGACGGCGCCCAGTCGGTCCCGCACCGCCCGGTCGACGTGGGTGAGCTGGGCGCGGACTTCCTCGCCTTCTCCGGGCACAAGATGCTCGGCCCGAACGGCGTCGGCGTGCTGTGGGGCCGTGCCGAGCTCCTCGCCGGGCTGCCGCCGTTCCTGACCGGCGGCTCGATGATCGAGATCGTGGAGATGGACCGCACCACCTTCCTGCCGCCGCCGCAGCGCTTCGAGGCGGGTGTGCCGATGACCGCGCAGGCGGTGGGGCTCGCGGCGGCGGTGGAGTACCTGGAGCGGCTGGGCATGGCCGAGGTGGCGGCGCACGAGGAGGCGCTGACCGCCCGCGCCCTTCAGCTGCTCGCCGAGGTGCCCGGGGTCCGGGTGGTCGGTCCCGCCGACCTCACCGACCGCGGCTCGGCCGTCTCCTTCACGGTCGACGGCATCCACCCGCACGACGTCGGCCAGGTGCTGGACGAGCGGGGCGTCGCCGTCCGTGTCGGCCACCACTGCGCCCGCCCGGTCGTCCGCCGCTACGGCATCCCGGCGACCACCCGGGCGAGCTTCTACGTCTACAACACGCTGGAGGAGGTGGACGCCTTGGTGGACGGCGTCCGAGCGGCGCAGCAGTACTTCGGGGGGTGACCGGCGGCGCGCTTGCGCTGGAGTGTGCTCCAACTCCTACGGTTGCGGTCATGAGCAACGAACACAGCAGCACCCGTGACGAGCGTTTCACCCACGGCCTGGAGGTCCTGCGGAAGGTCGACGGCGAGGCCGGGCAGCGGGTCGTGGACTCGCTCGCCGACATCAGCCCGGAGCTGGGGCACCAGGTCGTCGCCTGGGCCTTCGGGGAGATCTACGACCGGCCCGGCCTCGCCCCGCGCGACCGCCAGCTGGTCACGCTGGGCATGCTCACCGCGCTCGGCGGCTGCGAGGCCCAGCTGGACGTGCACGTGAACGCGGCCCTGAACGTCGGGCTCACGCCCGAGGAGATCACGGAGGCGCTGCTGCACTCCGCCGTGTACTGCGGCATGCCGAAGGCGCTCAACGCCACCTTCGCCGCGAAGAAGGTCTTCGCCGAGCGCGGGCTGCTGCCCGTGGGACAGCGGCCCGCGCCCGCGGCTACCTCTGCCTGATCCTCAGGAAGGTGACGGAGTTCGCCGGGAAGGTGTACGTGAACCGGTCGGCGGCCCCCGTGAAGGTGGACGTCCGCGGGGCGACCGCCGTGCACGTCCGGATGTTCACCGCGTCCGGCGCGGCACGAGTGTCGTCACCTTCGCCTTCGACGCGAAGGAAGGGGCATGAGCGCGTCAATGGCGCGGGGCGGGGCCGCGTAAGCTCCGGGCATGCGTGAGTTCTGGCCGGTGCCCGACGTGCTGGCCCATCTGGCCGGGCGGTGGCACGTCGAGCGCGACGTGCGGGACCTGGCGGGCGGGGACGAGGGGCACTTCACGGGGACGACCGTCTTCACCGCGCTGGACGGCGGCGGCCTGCTGCACGAGGAGTCCGGCACCTTCACCTGGCAGGGGGTGGCGCGGCCCGCCACCCGGACCCTGCGTTTCCTGCCGGGGACCGGGCCGGGCCGGGCCGACGTGCGGTTCGCGGACGGGCGGCCCTTCCACGAACTGGACCTGACCACGGGCCGGTACGTCGCCGACCACCCCTGCGCGGCCGACCTCTACCGCGGCGAGTTCACCGTCCGGGACGCCGACCACTGGCGCACGGTGTGGCGGGTGGGCGGGCCGGCGAAGGACCTGGTCCTCACCACCGACTACGTGCGCGAAGGAGCGACCGGCCAGGTGTGCGAAGGAGTGACCGGCTGGTTGCGCTCTCCGGGGAGGCCGGTGACTCGGCGCGTCGGCAACCGACGACAACGCGGCGGATGCGCGTGCCGGGCGCCGCGGCGCCTGGATGACCCGAACGACAGGACTTAGCGGCGCGCCTGGGCCGGGACCCCGTCGAAGCGCAGGTTCCAGCGGCCGGCGCGGCCCGTGACCGTCGTCGTGGACAGCGGGCGGACGTCGATGTTCCAGTACGTCGAGGGAGGCGCCTTCAGGGCGTAGACCAGGGCCGCCCGGATCACGGACGGCTCGGCCACCGCGACGATCCGGCCGCCGTCGTCCGCCGGCCGGGTGTCCAGCCAGCCGCCGACCCGGGAGATGAACGCCAGCAGCGACTCGCCGCCGTGCGGGGTGGACCGCGGGTCGGCGAGCCAGGCGTCCACCGCCTCCGGCTCCCGGGCCATCGCCTCGCCCAGCGTCAGCCCCCGCCAGCGGCCCATGTCGCAGTCCCGCAGCGCCAGCTGGACCAGCGGGGCGTACCCCAGGGCGTCGCCGGTGGCCCGGCTGCGCGGCGTCGGCGAGCAGTAGCGCAACTCGGCCGCGGCCAGCGGCAGCAGGTCCCCGGCGACGCGCTGCACCTCGTCCCAGCCGCCCTGGTCCAGCGGCCGGTCGTCCTCGAAGCGCTCCGCGAGCAGCGCGGCACCGCGCGCGGCGGCGACGAACGTCACCCTCAGTGGCATGCGGTGATGGTGGGCCCCGGCGAGCAGCAGGTCAAGAGAGGGTGCGCGGTCAGGCGTCGGCCGACTGCCCGAAGGTGTGCACCATGTACAGCTCGGGACGGTCCAGCGGCCGGAAGCCCAGCTTCTCGTAGACCCCGTGCGCGTCCTGCGTCGCCAGCAGCAGCCGGCGCAGGCCGAGCGGCTCCAGGTGGGCGCGGATCCGGGCGACGAACGCCGTGCCGACGCCCTTGCCGCGCACCGAGGGGTCGACGTACACATCGGCGAGCCAGGCGAAGAGCGCCTGATCCGTGACCACGCGCGCATATGCCACCTGGTCCCCCGAGGCCGTGTCGTACACCCCGAAGTTCAGCGAGGACGCCATCGCCCGCTCGTGCTTCTCGCGCGGGCGGCCGATCGCCCAGTACGCGTCGGACGACAGCCAGCCGTGCACGCGCTCCACGTCGACCCGGCCGGAGTCGGCGGAGAACTCGTACCCCTCGGGAAGGTCAGGTGCATCGCTCATGCGGCGATCCTCACAGGCCCGGCTGCTCGGTGACGAGCGGATTTCGCACGGTCTCGTCGTACGCCGCCCGCAGCCGCCGCACCCCCTCCGCGATCTCCCCGGTGCCGGCGACCGCCGCGAAGCTCAGGCGGAGGTGGGCCGCGGGTGGTTCGGCGCTGAAGTAGGGGCGGCCCGGGGTGACGGCGACGCCGGCGCGCAGGGCCGCCGCGGTCAGCGCGGCCTCTCCCCCGGAGCCGACGGCACCGTCGGGCAGGCGCACCCACAGGTGGTAACCGCCGGACGGGATGTGCGGCAGGGCGAACTCGGGAAGCCGCCGGGCGAGGGCGCTGGTCATGGCGTCACGGCGGGTCTTCAGCTCGGCCGACAACGCCCGCAGATGGCGGGGCCAGGCCGGGGAGCCGACGAGTTCCAGGGCGGCCTCCTGGAGCGGCCGGGGCACGAAGAAGCTGTCCACGACCTGGATGGCACGCAGCCGTTCCAGGACCGGGCCGTGCGCGGCCAGGGCGCTCACCCGGAAGCTGGGCGAGGTCGCCTTGGTCAGCGAGCCGACGTGGACGACCACACCGTCCGGGTCGTCGGCGGCCAGGGGGCGGGGCAGCGGAGCGGCGTCGGCGTGCACGAGCCGGCGGACGTAGTCGTCCTCGATGACGAACGCGCCGGCCTCGCGGGCGATGCGCAGCACCTCGGTGCGCCGGGCGGGAGCCAGCACGGCGCCGGTGGGGTTCTGGAAGAGCGGCTGGCAGACGAAGACTCGGGCCCCGGTGGCGTGGAAGGCGTCCGCGAGCAGGTCCGGGCGGACCCCGTCGGGGTCGACGGGTACCGGGACGGGCCGCAGTCCGGCCGCGCGGGCGAGGGCCAGCATGCCGGGGTACGTGGGCGACTCCACCAGCACCGGGGCGCCGGGCGGGGCGAGCGCCCGCAGAGCGGTGGCCAGCGCGGCCTGCCCGCCCGCCGCGATCAGCACCTCGGCGGCGGTCACGGCGCCGCCGATCCCGCGCGCGAACCACTCCCGCAGCTCCGGCAGCCCCTCCAGCGGCGGCCTCCCCCAGGCGCCGGGCCGCCGCCCGGCCCGGGCCAGGGCCGCCGCCATGGCGCGCTCCGGCTGGAGCGAGGGGTGCAGATAGCCGCCGCTGAGCTCCAGGACCCCGGGGGGCGGCGCGGCCAGCGAGACCGTGACGCCGGAGGCGTCCACCGTGCGGGGTACGAGGTCGGCGGCGCCGTCGGCACTCAGCGCGACCTCCTGCCAGGAGGTGTCCCCAGCCGGGGTCTCGCTCCGCTGCGGCCGGGCCCGGAAGGCGCCCGCGCCCGGCCGGGTGACCACCAGGCCCTCGGCGGCGAGCTGGGCGAGCGCCCGGGAGACGGTCACGGGGCTCACCCGGAACCGTTCGATCAGCGCCCGGCTCGACGGGAGCTTTCCACCAGGCGAGTAGCGGTCGAGCTCCCTCCGGAGCTGTTCCGCCAGTTCACCCACACTGCTACGCTGCTGCATGAGAACACAGAGTAGCGCTACTACCCTCAGTCCGATAGCAGTCAGCGCTCCACGGGAGGCCCGGGGACTCGGCACCGTGCAGGCCGCCCTGGGCGTGGTCGCCTTCTCCCTGACCTTCCCCGCGACCGCCTGGGGTCTGGAGAGCTTCGGCCCGTGGTCGCTGGTGGCGGTGCGCGGTGTCCTCGCCGCGCTCGTCGCCGGTGGCTGCCTGCTGGCCCTGCGGGTACGGCTTCCGGCGCGGCGGCATCTGGCCGGGCTCGCCGTGGTCGCCGCCGGAGTGGTGCTCGGCTTCCCGATGCTGACCACGCTCGCGCTCCAGACGTCCACCACCGCCCACGCGGCCGTCGTGGTGGGTCTGCTGCCGCTGACCACCGCGGTGTTCTCGGCCCTGCGCACCGGCGCCCGGCCCTCCCGCCGGTTCTGGCTCGCGGCCGTGGCGGGCGCGGCGGCGGTGCTCGCCTTCACCGTCGGCCAGAGCGGTGGGGCGCTCACCACGGCCGACGCCTACCTCTTCGGCGCGCTGCTGGTGTGCGCGGCCGGGTACACGGAGGGCGGCCGGCTGGCCCGGGTCATGCCGGGCTGGCAGGTCATCGGCTGGGCGCTGGTGCTGTGCCTGCCGCTGACCGTGCCGGCCGCGGCGCTGGCGCTGTCGTACGAGCCGGTGCACCTGGGCGTGCACGGCGTCGCCGGCCTGGTGTGGGTGGCGCTGGGTTCGCAGTTCCTCGGCCTGGTCGTCTGGTACCGGGGGATGGCGGCCATCGGCATCCCCCGGGCCAGCCAGTTGCAGTTGGCTCAGCCCCTGCTCACACTGGTGTGGTCGGCGCTGCTGCTGGGCGAGCACTTCACGGTGGCCGCTCCCCTGACCGCCCTCGCCGTGCTCGTGTGCATCGCCGTCACTCAGCGGTCGTGATCGTGAGGAGGGCCTGTAGATGCGCGCATCCAAGGGCGACAAGCTGGTCCAGCACGGCCGGGTGGTGGGTCAGCACGACCACGTCTCGGAAGTCGTAGAAGTGCTCGGGCAGGAGGGCAACCCGCCGTACCGCGTCCGTTTCGAGGACGGGCACGAGGCGATCATGTCCCCTGGGCCCGACTGCCAGGTCAAGCACAAGGACGAGCAACAGCACTAGTCAGCGCGGTGGCTCCGCCGGCCCCGGGTAGTGGTCGGCGACCACCCGTGCCATCGCCCCGATCGGATCGGCCGCCAGGTCCGCCGCGGCGAAGAACACGTGCCCGCGCACCTGCGGGTACCGGGCGGCGAGGGTCAGGTGCCGGGACAGCTCGACCGGGTCCTGCCAGGCCGACGACTCCCCGGCGGCGCCCGCCCGGTACAGGGCCTCGCCGATGTACAGATGGGTCCCGGTGCCGTTCACGGCCTCCGCCCACCACGCCAGGAGCCGGGCGTAGTCGGCGGCGGAGTACCCGATCTGCCAGTAGAGCTGCGGGACGATGTAGTCGATCCAGTGGTTGCGGACCCAGGCGCGGGTGTCCGCGTACAGGTCGTCGTACGTCTCCACGCCCGCCCGGGTGTCGGAGCCGCGCGGGTCGGTCGACGCGTTGCGCCACACCCCGAAGGGGCTGACCCCGAACCGGGTGCCGGGCCGGACCCGCTTGACGGCGGCGGCCATCTCCCGTACCAGGGTGTCGGTGTTGTCCCGGCGCCAGGCGGCCCGGGAGGAGAAGGCGCCGCCGTGGCGGTCGTACGCGTCGTCGTCGTCGAAGGTCTGCCCGTCGACCGGATAGGGGTAGAAGTAGTCGTCGAAGTGGACGGCGTCGACCGGGTAGCGGGCGACCGCGTCGAGCATCGCCTGCCGCACGAAGGCGCGGACCTCGGGCAGGCCGGGGTTGTAGTAGAGCCGGCCGCCGTAGGGCACCACCCAGTCGGGGTGCCTGCGGGCCGGGTGCGAGGCGGCCAGCCGGCCGGGCTCGGTGTGCTGGGCGATCCGGTACGGGTTGAACCAGGCGTGCAGCTCCAGGCCCCGGGCGTGCGCCTCCTTCACGGCCGTGCCGAGCGGGTCCCAGCCCGGGTGCCTGCCCTGGGTGCCGGTGAGGTACTCGGACCAGGGTTCGTACGGCGACGGCCACAGCGCGTCGGCCGTGGGCCGCACCTGGAGGATCACCGTGTTGAGCCGGTCGCGGACCGCGCGGTCGAGGTGGGCGATGAGCTCCTTGCGCTGCGCGCTCGCCGTGAGGCCGGTCCGCGAGGGCCAGTCCCGGTTGACCACGGTCGCGATCCAGACGCCCCGCATCGCGGTGCTCGCGCGCGCGGCGCGGCCGGTGGGGTGCGGCACCGGACCGGCCCGGCCCGGCTCCGGGACCGCCGGAGTCCTCGTCGGCACGGCCGGTGCCGTCGCCAGCGTGGACAGCGCGCCCAGGGCGAAGGTCCGCCGCGACATGCGCCCCATCGGCACACCCCCATACGCTCCGGATCCGCTCCGTCACGGATCGTTCCGCGGTTCAGAATGCCCCCACCCCGGCGATCGATCATCGATACTTGGCGGTAACGTGCACGATCGGAGCAGGCGCCGAACCCGGAGGTCTGCCAGCGAGCCGGAGAACTCAGCGAAGGGAACGATGTGACCGACATCGAGCGCGTCGGAGTCGTGGGCTGCGGCCAGATGGGCGCGGGCATCGCCGAGGTGTGCGCCCGCGCGGGACTGGACGTGAAGGTCGCCGAGACCACCGGCGAAGCCCTGGAGATCGGCCGTACCCGGCTGTACAACTCCCTGGCCAAGGCCGCCGAGCGCGGCAAGATCACCGAGGAGGAGCGGGACGCCACCCAGGCGCGGCTGAGCTTCACCACCGACCTCGGCGAGTTCGCCGACCGGGACCTGGTGATCGAGGCCGTCGTCGAGAACGAGCAGGTGAAGACCGAGATCTTCCAGGTGCTCGACCAGGTGGTCACCCGGCCGGACGCGATCCTGGCCTCCAACACCTCCTCGATCCCGCTGGTGAAGCTGGCGGTCGCCACCTCCCGCCCGGACCACGTGGTCGGCGTCCACTTCTTCAACCCGGCCCCGGTGCAGAAGCTGGTCGAGCTGATCCCGGCGCTCACCACCTCGGAGGGCACGCTCAGCCGCGCCCAGGTCTTCACCGAGAAGGTGCTCGGCAAGCACGCCATCCGCGCCCAGGACCGCTCGGGCTTCGTGGTGAACGCGCTGCTCGTGCCGTACCTGCTGTCCGCGATCCGGATGTTCGAGTCGGGCATCGCGAGCCGCGAGGACATCGACAACGGCATGGAGATGGGCTGCGCCCACCCGATGGGTCCGCTGAAGCTGTCCGACCTGATCGGCCTGGACACCATCGTCTCCATCGCCAACTCGATGTACGCCGAGTACAAGGAGCCGCTGTACGCCGCTCCCCCGCTGCTCCAGCGCATGGTGGAGGCGGGCCGGCTCGGCCGGAAGACCGGCTCCGGCTTCTACACGTACGGCTGATTACGAAGAGCGACGCCCGCGGGCCCGGCACCGGATTTCGGTGCCGGGCCCGTCTGTTTCACACACCGTGTGCGCGCCGGGCACGCATATGCCCGCCACACACGCTCCCCACGTGCCCACCAGGCGAGTTGACTCATCATGCGCATGCAAGGGATGCGGAACCATCCATTTCGACCACCGAAAGGAGCGGACCTGTGACCGCCGAACCGGAGCATCCCGTGGTCCATGGAGAACTCGCAGAGTTACGGCGCCGCCTCGACGTGGCCTACGCCCGCGTCGAGGGAGGACTGGCGCTGCTGCGTCACCGTACCGAGGAGACCGCCAAGGAGCTGGACGAGCTGAACACCCGGATGGCCTCGCTGGAACACGCACGCTGGCCGCTGCCCTCGCTCGCCGCGCTGACCGCGCTCGGTGCGCTGGTGGTGACGGTCTGGCAGGCGCTGGCGACCCACTAGCCGCCGGCTCACCGGCCTTCGGCGAGCCTGAGGTGGTGCAGCAGGAGTAACGCGGCCGCCATGTTGGCGGCCGGGACCTCCCCACGGGCGATCAGGTCGGGGACGACTTTCAGGGGGACCCATTCCCGCCGGTCCGACTCGAAGTCGTCCACGGGGTGCCCGACGTACTCACCCCGGTCGGACCAGTAGACGTGGTGCCGGGCGTCGGTGAGGCCGTTGGACGGCTCCACGCTCATCAGGTGGTGCAGGGGCCCCGGCCGCCAGCCGGTCTCCTCCTCCAGCTCCCGGGCCGCCGCGCTCGCGATGTCCTCGCCGTCCTCGACGACGCCCGCGGCCAGTTCCCAGCCCCAGCTGTCGGTGATGAAGCGGTGCCGCCACAGCAGCAGCACCTCGTTCGCCTCGTTGACCACCGTGGCCACGGCCACGGGGCGCAGCCGGATCAGGAAGTGGTCGAGATGCCGGCCGTCCGGCAGCTCGACATCCGCGAGATTGACGCTGAACCAGCGGTTTTCATACACGGTTTGTTCGCTTTGTTTCGTCCACTGCACGGTTCTGCCACCTTCCGCCGAGTAAGTGGCAATATCGCAGCAGGGACGGTGTGCCCACAGGGGGCCTACAGCGGTACGCGCAGTGCCCCGTCGATGAGTTCGGCGGCTTCGGCGGTGCCGGCCGAGCCGCAACGCACCAGGTGCTCGCGCACCGCGCGCAGTCGGTCGCGCAGCCGCTGGGACTCCATTCCCCGTGCCTGCTCCGCCATCTGCACGGCGGTGGCGACGGCCTTGTCGGCGTTGCCCTGGCGCAGTTCGATGGTGCTGAGCATGGCCAGCCGGTGCACCCGTCCCCGGTCGTGGGCCGGGTTGTCGACGGCCGCCGCCGCGTGTTCCCGGGCGGCGGCGAGTTCCCCGAGGCTCAGCAGCGCCTCGGCCACCTGCACATTGACCAGGCCCGGCTGTACGTAACCGGTCTCGTCGGGCTCGTAGCCCCGCCGGATCCGGTCGGCTGCCGTCTCCGCCCGCCGGATGCAGGACAGCGCGCTGCCGCTGTCCCCGAGGTGCGCGTACGCCTTGGCCTGCATCGCGTACAGGTCGGAGGCGAGCGCCGGGGTGATGTGCCGGCCGGCGGCACGCAGCGCGGCCTCGGCGAAGGCGACGGCCTGCCGGTACTCCCGCATGAACAACGACTGGTTGACCAGCAGTGCGATGACGTACGCACCGAGGCCCCGGTCGCCGCTGGCCTTGGCCAGCCGCAGCGCCTGGTGGAAGTAGCGCTGGGCGAGTCCGTGCGCGTCGGAGTCGTACGCGCAGATGCCCGCGATCGCCACCAGCCCGCCCGTGGCCCGGTGCAGTTGACGGCCGGTGGCATCGGTGTAGCTGCCGCGCAGCAGCGGCGCGGCCTCGGCGTTGAGGAACCCGACGATCCGCGTCCGGGTCGCGATGCCGCCGGCCTTGCGGTACATCTGCTCGTAGTGCGTCCGGGCGGCGCGCAGCATCTCGATGTCGGCCGTGGTGACCGGGTGCCGGCCGCCCCGGGAGACGTCGACGTCCTCGGGCGGGTTCTCCCACTCCCACACCGGCATCACCGCGGGGGTCCCGGTGACGGCCGGGGCGCCGAGCACATGGGGCCGCTGCTGTTCGTCCGAGCGCCACAGGGCGGTGGCCCGCTCCACGAACCCGCCCAGCGAACCGGCGTGCGGGGTGCTGGGCTCACCGGGCACGCCGAGCCCGATGTCGTCGAGCGTGACGGGGCGTTGCAGCCGTGCCGCGAGCACCTCGCAGATCAGGTCCGGGACCTGGCCGCGGGGCCGCTGGCCCTTCAACCAGCGCGCCACGGCGGTGTGTTCGTACCGCAGCGCGAGTCCGCGTCTGCGGCCCGCCTGGTTGACGTGGGCGGCGAGACCGGCGTGCGAGATGCCCGCCTCGTCCAGGATGGCGTCGAGCAGGGTGTTGGGCTGCATGGGATGCCCCCCGAGTGGCCTGGTGCGGTCAGCGTAGTGGCACTCCGTTCACACGGGGTGTGAACGGAGTGCCCGTATCCGGGGCGTACGCGCGCTGTTGCGGAGCGTGTCCATCCGGTTGACTGAGATGCCTCGCAAGAGGCCGGCCAAGCCGCCGGCTCCCCCTCGAACGACGGCGGCTTGGCCGGGGCCGACAGGGCCTGGGGCCTCTCGTTCGGCTCACGCCGGGCTCGCGGGCCCTGGCATCGCTCCCTGATCCGGCCTGATCCAGACGAAAGACCCTAGCGGTACGTCGTCGGCTGCGGGTGCGTGGCGGCCGGGCGCGCGGCTCCCGAGGAGTTGCAGGGCGCCCCTCTCCGGCCGTTGCGCAGCACCAGTACCGCGACGTCGTCCGTGGTCCTGCCGACCGTGTGGCGCAGGAGGCCCGTGAAGACGGTGCGCAGGACCGCCTGGGGCGAGACCGGATGGTCACGTACGGCCTCGCGCAGGGCTTCCGGCAGCGGGAAGAACCGTCCCTGGCCGTCCCGCGCGTCCTCGGCACCGTCCGTGAAGAGGACCAGCGACTCCCCCGGATCCAGTCGGCCGCAGGACAGCACCTCCAGCTCCGTCGGCAGCGGGAACGGACCCAGCGGCGGAAGGGGGTCCCCGCCGGTGAGCTGCTCGACCGCGGTTCCCCTCAGCGCATACGGCCACGGATGGCCGCAGTTGAGGACACGCAGGTCGCCGTCCCCGCCGATCTCCATCAGGAGCACGGTGACGAACTCCTCGGCGACCGGGTGGTCGAGGTCGGCGGAGCCGTTCGCGGGGTGCTCGGCGCGGGCGCGTTCGCGCAGGTGGCGGGCGAGGGCGCGGTCCAGTCTGCGGAGCACGCGGTCGAGTCCGGGTTCGTCGTGGGCGGCCTCGCGGAAGCTGCCGAGGAGGGCGGCGACGGTACCGAGGGCGGCCAGACCGTGCCCCCGTACGTCCCCCATCACCACCCGGACCCCGTGTTCCGTGGCGATGGCCTCGTACAGATCGCCGCCGACGCTCGCACCCCGGTCGGCGGAGAGCTGGGCGGCGGCGACGTCGATCCCGTCGAGGCGTGGCGGCAGCGGACGCAGGACGACGTCCTGCGCGGCGTTCGCCGCCCGCCGGGCGAGCCGCAGCTCTCGCAGCAGGGAGCGGCGGACATGGACTATGAGGCCGGTGCCGACGGCGAAGAACACGGCACTGGTGACGATGCGGGCCCCGAGCCCGTTCTGCTGGGCGAGCGGACAGCCGAACTTGTAGCCGACCGCGACGGCTCCCCAGACCGTGGGCAGTACTGCCACCCGCCCGGTGGGCGCCCGTGCCTTGATGCGGATCATGCCTCTGGTCCCCCATATGGGCCTGACAGAGGAATCGGACCGGCCCCGAAAGGCCGGTCCGATTCTGTCGACGGCATGACCCGGGCGGCGAGGATCACCCTCACTTCCCACCCGAACGAGTGAGCTTCCGCCGGTCAACCCGCATTTATGCGGCTGGCGGAGGCGTTCAGCCCCGGAGCACCGCGCCGGTCCGCTCACCCGCGAGGGCGACCGCCGCGTCCCGCGCGGCCGAGGCCTCGTCCACGGTCAGCGTGCGGTCGGCGGCCCGGAACCGCAGCGCGTACGCGAGCGACTTGCGGCCCTCCCCGAGCTGCTCGGCGTTCTCGTACACGTCGAACAGCCGGATGGACTCCAGCAGCTCACCGGCACCCTCACGCAGCGCCGCCTCGACCTCCACGGCCGGGACCGGCTTGTCGACGACGAGGGCGACGTCCTGCGTGGCGACCGGGAACGTGGAGATGCCCGGCGCCTGCGGAACGCCGTCGCCCACCGCCTCCAGGGCGTCCAGGTTCAGCTCCATCGCGCACGTGCGCTCGGGCAGCCCCAGGGCCTTGAGGACCCGCGGGTGCAGCTCGCCCGCATGACCCACGACCTGCTCCGCGCCGTCGGCGACGACCAGCAGCTCGGCGCACCGGCCGGGGTGCCACGGACCGTACTGGCCCTTGCGGACGACCAGTTCGGCACCGGCTTCCCGGGCCACGGCACGCCCCGCCTCGACCGCGTCGGCCCAGTCGGCCGGACGGCCCTTGCCCCACCAGCCGGCCTGCTCACGGGCGCCGGCGAGGACGACGGCCACGTGCCGGGGCTGCTCGGGCAGCGCGGCGTTCAGCGCGGCGATCTCCTCGTCGGTGGGACGCCGGTCGACGGGCAGGTGCGTGGCGCCGCGCGACTCCTCACGCGGCAGGAAGACCAGCCCGGTCTCGAACAGGGCGAGGTCGTGCGAGCCCCGGCCGTCGTTGCGCCGCAGAGCGCCGAGCAGGCCCGGCAGCAGCGTCGTGCGCAGCGCCGGCTCCTCGTCGCTGAGCGGGTTGACCAGCTTCACGACGCGGCGGGCCGGGTCGCCGGCCTCCAGCCCGAGCTGGTCGAAGACCTGCTCGCTGACGAACGGGTAGTTCGGCGCCTCGACGTAGCCCGCGCCGGCCAGCGCCCGGCCGACCCGCCGGTGCAGCCGCTGGCGGTGGGTCAGGCCGCGGCCCGAGGGCGGCTTGGGCAGCGTGGAGGGCAGGTTCTCGTAGCCCTCCAGACGGATGACCTCTTCGGCCAGGTCGTTCGGGTCGACCAGGTCTGGACGCCAGGACGGCACGGTGACCAGCAGCTCGTCCTGCCCGTACACGTCGCAGCCGACCTGCTGGAGACGGCGTACGACCGTCTCCCGGCCGTAGTCGACGCCCGCGACCTTGTCCGGGTGACCGGCCGGGAGGGTGATGGTGTGCGGGGCCGAGGGCGCGATGATCTCGGTGACGCCGGCCTCCGCCGTGCCGCCCGCGAGGAGGACCAGCAGGTCCACCGTGCGCTGCGCGGCGGCAGCGGCGGCCTGCGGGTCGACGCCCCGCTCGAACCGGCGGGACGCCTCGGAGAGCAGCTTGTGGCGGCGGGCCGTCCGGGCGATGGAGACGGCGTCGAAGTGCGCGGCCTCGATGACGACGTCGGTCGTGCCGTTGACGCCGTCCTCGGTCAGCTCGTGGTCGGCGATCTCCGTGTTGGCGCCGCCCATCACCCCGGCGAGGCCGATGGGACCGCGCTCGTCGGTGATGACCAGGTCCTCGGCGTGCAGCTTGCGCTCGACGCCGTCGAGGGTGACGAGCTTCTCGCCCTCCTGCGCGCGGCGCACGCCGATGGTGCCCTGGACCAGGGACCGGTCGTAGGCATGCAGCGGCTGGCCCAGCTCCATCATCACGTAGTTCGTGACGTCGACGGCGAGCGAGATCGGGCGCATGCCGACCTTCTGGAGCCGGCGCTGGAGCCAGATCGGGGAGCGTGCCTCGGGGCGCAGGCCGGTGACCGTGCGCGCGGTGAAGCGGTCGCAGCCGAACGGGTCGGAGACCTGGACCGGGTAGCCGTAGGCGTTCGGCGCGGGGACGTCGATCAGGGCGGGGTCGCGCAGCGGCAGGCCGTAGGCGATGGCGGTCTCGCGCGCGACACCGCGGATGGACAGGCAGTCGCCGCGGTTGGCGGTGACGGCGATGTCCAGGACCTCGTCGACCAGTTCCAGCAGCTCGATGGCGTCCTTGCCGACCTCGGTCTCCGGCGGCAGCACGATGATGCCGTGCGTGCCGTCGTCGCCCATGCCCAGCTCGTCGCTGGAGCAGATCATGCCGTGGGACGTCTTGCCGTAGGTCTTGCGGGCGGAGATGGAGAAGCCGCCGGGCAGCGTGGCGCCGGGGAGGACCACGACGACCTTGTCGCCGACCTGGAAGTTGCGGGCGCCGCAGACGATCTCCTGGGGCTCACCCGTGCCGTTGGCCTGGCCGACGTCGACGGTGCAGAAGCGGATCGGCTTCTTGAAGCCCTCCAGCTCCTCGATGGTCAGCACCTGGCCGACGACCAGGGGGCCCTTGAGGTCGGCGCCGAGCTGCTCGACCGTCTCGACCTCCAGACCGGCCGAAATCAGCTTGGCCTGGACGTCACGGCCGGTCTCGGTGGCCGGCAGGTCGACGTACTCCCGCAGCCAAGAAAGCGGGACCCGCATCAGATCTCCATCCCGAACGGCCGGGTGAACCGGACGTCACCCTCGACCATGTCTCGCATGTCCTCGACGTTGTGGCGGAACATCAGCATCCGCTCGATGCCGAACCCGAAGGCGAAGCCGCTGTACTTCTCCGGGTCGACGCCGCAGGCGGTGAGCACCCGCGGGTTGACCATGCCGCAGCCGCCCAGCTCGATCCAGCCCTCGCTGGAGCAGGTGCGGCAGGGCCGGTCGGGGTTGCCGACGGACTCGCCCTTGCAGACGTAGCAGAGCATGTCCATCTCGGCGCTCGGCTCGGTGAAGGGGAAGAAGTTCGGCCGCAGCCGGGTCTTCATGCCCTCGCCGAACAGCGACTGGACCATGTGGTCCAGGGTCCCCTTGAGGTCGGCCATGGTCAGGCCCTCGTCCACGGCGAGCAGCTCGACCTGGTGGAAGACGGGCGTGTGCGTGGCGTCCAGCTCGTCGGTGCGGTAGACGCGACCCGGGCAGATCACGTAGACCGGCAGCTCACGGTCGAGCAGGGAGCGGATCTGGACCGGCGAGGTGTGCGTGCGCAGCACGACGCCGGACTCGGCGCCGCCGTCGGGCCCCTGGACGAAGAAGGTGTCGGCCTCACCGCGCGCCGGGTGGTCCGGGCCGATGTTCAGGGCGTCGAAGTTGAACCACTCCGCCTCGACCTGGGGGCCCTCGGCGACCTCGTAGCCCATGGCCACGAAGATGTCCTCGATGCGCTCCGAGAGCGTGGTCAGCGGGTGGCGGGCGCCGGCCGGGACGCGGTCGTACGGCAGCGTGACGTCGACGTCCTCCTCGACCAGCACGCGGGCGTCCCGTTCGGCCTCAAGCTCGGCCTGGCGGCCCGCCAGGGCCTTGTTCACGGCGCCCCGGGCCATGCCGACGCGCTTGCCGGCGTCCGCCTTGGCGTGCGGGGGCAGGGCGCCGATCTCGCGGTTGGCGAGGGCCAGCGGGGAGGCGGGGCCGGTGTGGGCGACCTTGGCCTCGTGGAGCGCGTCCAGGGAGTCCGCGGCGGCGAAGGCGGCGAGCGCCTCGTCCCGCATGCGCTCGATCTCTTCCGGTTTCAACGCCTCGACCTCGACAGGGTCGTACGACTTATTGGGTGCCGACATCTCTTCCCGTGCTTCCGATTGGCTGGATGGTCCCCGTGACCGACTCTGCGTACTGGCCTGTGAAGGACACAAAGGTGCCAAAGGCCGAGTCTAACGGGGTGGAGGTGTGCGAATGCGCCCGTGGGCCGTCAGGCGAGATACGCCGGGGCCGCCACGGGCAACGTAAATCGGAACTCGGCGCCGCCGCCGGCGGCCCGGCCGACCGTGATCGTGCCGCCGTGGGCCTCCACGATGCCCTTGACGATGTACAGCCCGAGGCCCGTGCCGCCGCGCTTGCTGCCCCGCCAGAAACGGGTGAAGACGCGGTTCATGGACTCCTCCGGGATGCCGGGCCCCTCGTCGCTCACGGTGACCGACGTGCCGGTCTCCTCGCCCTCGCGCGGGGACGGCGTGGGCGTGACGTCAATGGTGACGGTTCCCTCGCCGTGCCGCACGGCATTTTCGATGAGGTTGCTGAGCACCTGGTCGATCTTGTCGGGGTCGGCCCACAGCGCGGGCAGCGGCTGCTCGATGCGGAGCAGGAAGCGGTCGGCGCGCTGGCCGGCCGCCACGTAGGCCTGGATGTGCCGGGAGACGGCGGCTCCGATGTCGACGGGCTGGCGGCGCACCTCCAGCCGCCCGGAGTCGATCCTGGAGATGTCCAGCAGCTCGGCGATGAGGCGGGTGACCCGGTCCGCGTCGGCGTCGACGGTCTCCAGCATGAGCCGCTTCTGGTCGTCGGTGAAGCGTTCCCACTTGGCGAGCAGGGTGGCGGTGAAGCCCTTCACGGAGGTGAGCGGGGAGCGCAGCTCGTGGGCGACGGTGGCGATCAGCTCGGCGTGGCTGCGCTCGGTGCGGCGGCGGGCCTCGGTGTCCCGGAGGGAGACGACCACGCTGCGCACCGGCCCCAGTGGTTCGTCGCGCACGTAGCGGGCGGAGACCAGTACCTCGCGGCCGCCGGGCAGCAGCAGATTGCGCTCCGGCTGCCGGACCCGGATGGCGAGCCCGCCGTACGGGTCGGTGAGCTGCCACCAGCGGCGCCCCTCCAGGTCCTCCAGGGGCAGCGCCTTCTCCAGGGACTGTCCGACGGCGTCGGCGGGCCGCACCGCGGTGATCCGCGCGGCGGCGGCGTTGAAGCAGGTCACGCGGCCGTGTTCGTCGGCGACGACGAGGCCGTCGGGCAGCTGGTCGGGATCGACGCCGGAGCCGGCGCACCGGGACGCGGGCGCGCCCCGCGCGTCCCGTCCTTCCGGCGCGGTGCTCGTGCCGGCCACACTCATCCCCGTACCCCACCTCTCAGACGGCGCAGGGCCCCGCGCTGGTCACCCTACTAGCTCTCGGTGACGGAGCGGCACCCTCCGGAGGCGCGCTGTGCACGGGCCGACGCGTAGAGACATACGGCGGCGGCGGTGGCGAGGTTCAGGCTCTCGGCCTTCCCGTGGATGGGGACGCGTACGACGGCGTCGGCGAGGGCGCGGGTCTCCTCGGGCAGGCCCCAGGCCTCGTTCCCGAACACCCAGGCGGTGGGGCCGCCCATCGTGCCCTTGTCCAGCTCCTCGTCCAGGTCGCGGTCGCCGGCCCCGTCGGCGGCCAGGACGCGCACCCCGGCCTCCTTCAGCGCGGCCACGGCCCGCTCGACGGGAACGCCGACGGCGACGGGCAGGTGGAAGTGCGAGCCGACGGAGGCCCGGACGGCCTTGGGGTTGTACAGGTCCACGGAGGCGTCGGTGAGGACCACGGCCTCGGCGCCGGCGGCGTCGGCGCAGCGCAGCACGGTACCGGCGTTGCCGGGGTCCCGCACATGGGCGAGGACGGCGACCAGTTTCGGCCGGGCGGCGAGGATGTCCTCGAACGGGGTGTCCAGGAACCGGCAGACGCCGACCAGGCCCTGCGGGGTGACGGTGGTGGAGATGTCGGCGATGACCTCTTCGGTCGCGAGGTGCACCCGGGCGCCGGCGTCACGGGCCGCGCCGATGATGTCGGCGTACCGCTCCGCGGCCTCCACGGTCGCGAACAGCTCGACGAGGGTCGGGACGCCGTCGACCCGGTGCCCGGCCGCCTCCCGAACGGCCTGCGGCCCCTCCGCCAGGAACAGCCGGTCCTTCCCCCGGAAGTTCCGCTTGGCCAGCCGCCGCGCGGCGGAGACACGGGTGGAACGGGGGGAGATGAGCTCAGGGGTGGGCATCCTCTAGGTCACCTTCAGCGAATTTCAGCGTGCAGCGGGTCAGGCGCCCCGCAGGGGCGCGGGGAACTGCGCGAGCGGCCACGACGGACCCGCACTCGAACGACGGCCGACCCGGCAACGACAGGACCCGCAAGCCATACAGCCTGCGGGTCCTACAGTGAGCGTCGGCTCAGAGCCAGCGCAGCGTCACGCGGCCTTGGGGGCGTTCACGTCCGACGGCAGCGCCTTCTGCGCGACCTCGACGAGCGCCGCGAAGGCGCTCGCGTCGTTCACGGCCAGCTCGGCCAGGATCTTGCGGTCGACCTCGACGTTCGCGGCCTTCAGACCCTGGATGAAGCGGTTGTAGGTGATGCCGTTGGCGCGGGCAGCGGCGTTGATGCGCTGGATCCACAGCTGACGGAAGTCGCCCTTGCGCTTCTTGCGGTCGTTGTAGTTGTAGACCAGCGAGTGGGTGACCTGCTCCTTGGCCTTGCGGTACAGGCGCGAACGCTGACCGCGGTAGCCGGAAGCCTGCTCCAGGATCGCCCGGCGCTTCTTGTGGGCGTTGACTGCCCGCTTGACGCGTGCCACTTGTTAACTCCTTGTAGCGGGGTCGTGGTGGTACTCACACGACCCGGAATCGATTCGGTCCCGGTCCCGACGCACGGCGCTCAGAGCGCCGCCGCGTCACTTGCCGAGAAGCTTCTTGATCTTCGCGGCGTCGCCCGGGGCCATCTCGGCGTTGCCGGTGAGGCGACGCGTGACGCGGGACGACTTGTGCTCAAGCAGGTGGCGCTTGCCGGCGCGCTCACGGAGCACCTTGCCGGAGCCGGTGACCTTGAAGCGCTTGCTGGCACCGCTGTGCGACTTGTTCTTCGGCATAGCGCCGTTATCTCCTCGTCGGTGGCGCTCCGGTGCCCGGTCGTGAAACCGGGCACGATGGAGCGTCGCTCTCTTCTTTCGGTTACATCCTCGGGGACGTACGGGGACGTACATCCCCCGGGATCACGCCTCGGCCGGCTCCTCGGACGGTGCCGCGGCCTCGGCAGGGTTCTGCGACTTGCCGGGATTCGCCTTCGCCTCGGCCTTGCGGGCCTCCTGCGCCTGGCGGGCCTCGGCCATCGCCTCGGTCTTCTTCTTGTGCGGACCGAGGACCATGATCATGTTTCGGCCGTCCTGCTTCGGGTTCGACTCCACGAAACCGAGGTCCTGGACGTCCTCCGCGAGCCGCTGCAGCAGTCGGTAGCCCAGCTCGGGGCGGGACTGCTCGCGACCACGGAACATGATCGTGATCTTGACCTTGTCGCCCTGCTTGAGGAACCGGACGACGTGACCCTTCTTGGTGTCATAGTCGTGCGGGTCGATCTTCGGCCGGAGCTTCATCTCCTTGATGACCGTGTGCGCCTGGTTCTTGCGCGCCTCACGGGCCTTCATGGCCGACTCGTACTTGAACTTCCCGTAGTCCATGAGCTTGCACACGGGCGGACGGGCGTTCGCCGCGACCTCGACCAGGTCCAGGTCGTACTCCTGCGCAAGCTCCAGTGCCTTCGCGAGCGGCACGATGCCGACCTGCTCGCCACTGGGACCGACAAGTCGCACCTCGGGAACGCGAATCCGGTCGTTGATGCGGGGCTCGGCGCTGATGGATCCTCCTCGGTAGCACCACACGGCGGTCTGGCGGACAGCCGCGTAACGTCTCTTTTCGTTAGACCTAACCGCGCCGAAGCACAAAAAATGCCCCGGACGATCACAGGCGGGGCTCCAAACAACCGGAGCACCGCCGCGATGTCGCGGGGCGCGCTTTCGGGCGACTCCATCGTCCGTACGGAACGATGGGGGCCGCCTGACCGGATGACCCGCCGTCCCGGGGGACGGTCAGGTGGGAGATCGGAGCCTCCACTTGTGGGCCGGACTCAATCATGTCCAGCCGGTCGTCCTTCAGATTAGCAGGGTCGCTTGACAAGGGCGAATTCAGGGGCGCCGGGCGCGACCACCTATGGTGTGGGGCATGAGTGACACCCCTGCCGAGTCTGCTGAGTCTTCAGAGGTCCCCGACTTCGACGCGATGACCCGGGACATCGCCGAGGTCCCCGCCGTCGAGGTGATCGTGACGGTCGCCGTCAACCTGATGAGCGCCGCCGCCGTGAAGCTCGGGCTGAGCGAGGAGGGCGAGAAGTACAAGGACCTGGACGAGGCCCGCAAGCTGATCACCGCGCTCGCCGGTCTGCTGGACGCGAGCGCGACCGAGATCAGCTCCTTCCACGCGGCTCCGCTGCGTGACGGCCTGAAGTCGCTCCAGCTCGCCTTCCGCGAGGCGTCGATCGTCCCGGACGAGCCGGGCCAGGGGCCGGGCGAGAAGTACACCGGCCCGGTCTACGGCTGACCCGCTCCCTCACGACCGACCTGATCCTTCACGTACAAGGGCTCGCCCGGAGGCGTGGTCCCGGCCGGCAGCAGTGCCAGGTCGAGACCGCGCACCAGGCGGGCCCGCAGTGTTTCGTCGGCCGCCAGCCGCTCGGCGACCGCGCGGGCGGCCTCGGCGGGCGGCGCGGCCGGGTCGAGGACGAGGGCGAGGGTGCCGTCGGCCTGCCCGGGCCCGAGGTGGGCGCGCAGCACGGCCGGCTCCGCCGCCACCGCCGTACGCACGGCCCCCACCACGGCGGGGTCGGCGAGCGGGTCGATGCTGGTACGGCCCTCGGCGAGGGCGAGCAGCGCCGGGCCGGTCAGCTCGAAGGGCACCGGTCCGGCGAGGTCGAGCACGACCGTGTCGGCCTTCTCGTGCGCCGCGGCCTGGAGTGCCTGGTGCAGGGGTACGGCGACCGGGCGGGCCGCGGGGTCCCAGCGGGCGAGGGAGTTGGTGGAGGTGAAGGCGGGCAGCGCGGTGCGGTCGCCGGCCTTCAGGGTGGGTACGGCCATGTCGCTGGTCTTCTCGCGGCGCAGCCCGTTCTCGTCCTCCTCGACCTCGCCGAGCACGGCGACGACGGGGACCAGCAGACGGGCTCCCCTGAGCGCCTCCAGGACGGGCCCGAGGGCGCTGCGGTCCTCGGCCCAGGCGGCCAGCGCCGCGCTCAGCCGGGGGTCGGCGGAGCCGTCGTCGTCGGAGAAGCCGGGGTCGGGAATGTTCTTGTTCGCCACGGTCCCCGACCCTATAGGGGGGAAGCTGCCGGGCTTGTGCGGGGCCGGAAACCCCGGCGTCACCGCGTTCACAGGAATCTCGGGTTTCCTGACCCGGTTCTGATCTGCGCCCAACAGAGCGCACAGCCCCGGCCCCGAGCATCGCGGCATGGTGTCCTCCAGAGCCCGCCGTGGCCGTCGTGCGCGCCCGTCCCGGCGCCGTGCCTTGCTGTGCACCGCGCTCGCCGTCGTCGCCGTGGGCGGGGTCACCGCCGGCGGCACGGTCTACGTGAAGGGCCGGGCACGGGCCGGAGCCGTGGCCGTATCGTCGGCGGCGGCGCCCTCGGTCACCGCCTCGGCCGGGGCCGGAGAGGAGGCGTCCGTGAGGGAGCCGGCCGCGGTGGACCGGAAAGCGGTTCTGAGTGCCGCGATGGCGCGGGTCGAGGTGCCGTCGGGCGCGCGGGTGTCGGCGGCGGTGCTGGCAGCCGGGTCCGGGGAGAGCGCCGTGTACGGCGACGCCTCCTTCGACACGGCGAGCATCGTCAAGGTCGACATCCTGGCCGCGCTGCTGCTCCAGGCGCAGGACGCGGGCCGGCGGCTGACGGCGCAGGAGCGGGCGTACGCCACCAGGATGATCGAGAACAGCGACAACGCCTCGGCGACGGCGCTGTGGCACACGATCGGGCGGGCGGCCGGGCTGGACGCGGCGAACGAGCGCTTCGGGCTGACGGACACCTCCGGCGGGGAGGGTGAGCTGTGGGGGCTGACCCGGACCACCGCGTCGGACCAACTGGTCCTCCTCCAGCAGGTGTTCGAGGACGACTCGAAGCTGAGCGCGGCCTCGCGGACGTATCTGCAGGGGCTGATGAAGTCCGTCGAGCCCGATCAGCAGTGGGGCGTGTCGGCCGCCGCCGAGGGCAACTCCTGGGCGCTGAAGAACGGGTGGCTGCCGCGCAGCACGACCGGGTTGTGGGACGTCAACAGCATCGGCCGGGTGACGGTGGACGGGACCGACTACCTGGTGGCGGTGCTGTCGGACGGCACGGCGAGCCAGGCACGGGGGATCTCCCTGGTGGAGGAGGCGGCGAAGGCTGCGGTAAGGGCGTTCGGCGACAAATGATCCATCGCTTTCGGCCGTGAAGGATCCAGTGGCCGGCAAGCAAATGATCTAGCCTGCAAGGGACTTGACGATGAGCAGGGCGGACGCCGGCTGATTCTTTGCCGAGCCGGCGTCCGGCCGCGGAAGGAGCCCAGTGCCTCCCGTACGCCCCACTCGCCGATCCCTCATAGCCGGTGGCCTCGGAGCCGTCGCAGCCGTCGCCGTTCCCCTGTCGGCTCCCGGACACGCCTCGGCGGCCGGCCTCATCCCCATCCGGCTGGCCGGACCGACCGGGCCCGCGCCGGTGGGCGCCGTGGAGCTGCACCTGGTCGACCGGTCGCGGGCCGAACCCCGGTCGGACACGGGAGAGCCGCGTGAGCTGATGGTGACCGTGCACTACCCGGCCGCCGCCGTACGTGGTCACGCGCCGCTGCCGTGGCTGCCGCCCGGTGCCGAGCGGGCGGTGAAGGCCCGCTTCGGCGGCGCGGTGGACGGCTACGCGCTGCCGTGGACGCACAGCGCGGACCGGGCGCCGGCCAGGCCGGGCCGCCGGCCGGTGCTGCTGTACTCGCCGGGCTACACCTCGGACCGCACGTTCAACACCCTCGTCGTCGAGGACCTGGTGTCCTGGGGGTACGTGGTGGTCACGGTGGACCACCCGTACGACTCGGGGGAGGTGGAGTTCCCCGACGGCCGCGTCGTGACCCGCCCCGAGCCGGATCCGGCCGGCCGGGCGGAGGCGGTCGCGGTGCGCGCCGACGACCTGCGGTTCGTGCTCGACCAGCTGGCCGTGGTGAACCGGGGCGGCAATCCCGACGCACAGCGGCGCCCGCTGCCCCGCGGTCTGTGCGGGAGCCTGGACCTCACGCGGACCGGCGCCTTCGGGCACTCCCGGGGCGGTGCCGCGTCGGCGGCCGTCATGTACCGGGACGAGCGGGTGCGGGCCGGCATCGACCTGGACGGCGCGCTGTACGGGCCGGTGGTCGAGCACGGTCTCGACCGGCCGTTCCTGCTGATGGACACAGCCGTGCACGACGGCATGGACCAGGACCCGACCTGGCACCCGTTCTGGGAGCGACTGCGCGGCTGGCGCCGCTGCCTGCGGCTCGCGGACGCCGACCACAACTCCTACACGGACCTCGTGGCCATCGCGCCCCAGGTCCCGGAGGTGGTGCGGCAGCAGTTGCAGGCCGGCACGATCCCCGCCGACCGGGCGGTGGCGGCCGTACGGGCCACGGTGCGGGCCTTCTTCGACCTCCAGTTGCGAGGCCGCCCCGACACCAGGCACCTGCTGGACGGCGCCGCACCGCGCTACCCGGAGATCGGGTACATCGCCGGATAGCGGCTCAGGCCGCGTGTCGGCGACCCCGACACAGCATCACCCCGGCCACCAGCAGGACCCCGCCCGCGCCTCCCGCGAGCGGTGCCGCCCAGTCGGAGGGGCCGCTCGTGGCCCTGGGGGTGTCCGGGCCGGCGCCGAAGTACTTCTCGCCGTAGGACGCGGCCTTCAGGCCCCGGGGTTCGACCCGGGCGGCCGCCCTCAGGGCCGCCGCCGGGTCGATCATGCCGAAGCCCCGCGAGTCGTCCCGGCCGCCGACCGGGGCGTCCCGCGCGGTGTCCTCCAGGAGCTTCTTGATCTGGGCGGGGGAAAGGCCGGGGTGGGCGGCCTTGACCAGGGCCGCCGCGCCGGAGACGAAGGCCGAGGCGGCGCTCGTGCCCCAGCCCGCGTAGTACTTGTGGTCGGGGTCGGCGATGACGACGTCGACACCGGGCGCGCTCACGGCCGCGTACCAGCGGCGGGTGGAGAAGGCGGCGCGGGTGCCGTACTTGTCCACGGCGGTCGCGGCGATGACGCCCGGGTAGGCGGCCGGGTAGGAGACGTGGTCGCCCTTGTCGCCGCCGTTGCCCGCGGAGGCGACGACGACCACGCCCTTCTTCAGTGCGTACTGCACCGCCTCGTCCTCGCCGGGTTCGGGATGCGCCGAGTTCGAGTCGTCGCCGAGGGAGAGGTTGATGACGTCGGCGCCGTGGTCGGCGGCCCAGCGGA
This sequence comes from Streptomyces sp. NPDC017676, assembly GCF_044329325.1. Classification (NCBI taxonomy): domain Bacteria; kingdom Bacillati; phylum Actinomycetota; class Actinomycetes; order Kitasatosporales; family Streptomycetaceae; genus Streptomyces; species Streptomyces sp. NPDC017676. Next base: position 270,942 of record NZ_JBIRJA010000005.1, read on the forward strand.
TGCCGTCGGCGAGGGCGCCGCCGCGGGTGGTGCGGGCCTTGGCGCGGGCGGGGTCGCCGTCCTCCAGGATCACCCGGACCGGCAGGATCTTCGCCTCGGGGGCGACGCCCATGACGCCGTCGGTGCCGCCGGGACCGTGGCCGTGCCCGGCGATGATGCCGGCCATGGCGGTGCCGTGCCGGGCCCAGGTGCGGTCGCCGGGTCCGGCGCCGAAGCCGATCATGTCCTTGTCGGGCAGGACGTTGCCGTCGAGGTCCGGATGGCCGGCCTCGACGCCGGTGTCGAGGACGGCGACGGTGACGCCCCGGCCCTTGGTGGTCCGCCAGGCATCGTCCAGGTGCAGGGCGGTGAGGCCCCACTGCTGGGCGCGGATGCCGTCGGCGTGGGCGGCGGCGGACGGCAGCAGGGCGAGGGGGACGGCGAGCAGCAGGCTCACCGCCGCCTTGGCGGCGTGCTGGGCCGGGTGCTTCATGAAGGCTTCTCCGTGGCCGTGCCGACGGTCTTGCGCAGGCGCCGTTCGATGCGGTCGGCCAGGCCCTGGGCCTCGTTGCCGAGGCCGGCCTGGGCCGGTGCCGTGGTGGCACCGGAGCGGACGGCGTCGGCGGCGGGTTGGGGGGTGTCGACGGTACGGCCGTCGGCCCAGCCGGAGACGGCGTAGGCGACGACGGGGGCGTCGGTGAGGACGGAGACGGTCCACGAGGCCCGCTGCCGGTCGCCGAAGCCGGCGGCGGCCGTGCCGGCGGCGGCGTACGGCCGGGGCATCAGGTCGGCGCGGCTGTCTAGGTGTTCTTCGCGGAAGCGGGCGGCGAGCGCGGACATGGCGGCGGGGTCGGCCTTGGTGAACAGCAGGCCGACGGTGGTGACGTAGGTCTGGGTGGCGTCGGTGTAGGTGGCGCGCAGCAGCCGCTGGCAGCCGACCGGGGCGAGGGCCTTGTGCAGCAGCGGGTCGAAGGCGTGGGCGCAGCCGCTGTCCCGGGCGACGGCGATCCTGGTCCAGGTGCGGTCGGCGCCGCCCGGGCCGGCGCCCGTGCCCTCGACGGTGGGCGGGAACAGTTCGTCCACGGGCACGCTGTGCCAGAGGGTCCGGGCCGTGCCGAAGGCGTTCCCGGCGCCGTCCGCCCCGCCGTCGCCGGTGAGCCAGGTGCCGGTCGCTGCACCGCCGATGAGCCCGAGCCCGAGCACCAGACAGGCAGCGGCGGCGACGGTGCGCGCCCCGACCCGGGGACGCGCCCGCCTCCCGGACCCCCCGAACCCCTCGGGCTCCCCGAACGACACGCGCGGCCGCCCGTCGGTTCCGGCCCCCCAGGAGTGGGCGGGGTCGGGCGCGGGGCGCACGGGGTGAGCGGGAGCCATGGGGGACCAGGCCCCGGCCACGGCCTGATCGCTCACCGGCCCAGGCGGCGGGACGACACCCCCACGGGGTTCCGCTGCCTGCCCGGACGCGGACACCCCACCCATGCGAGGAGCCTCTGCCCGCCCGGACGCGGACACCCCACCCATGCGAGAAGCCTCTGCCCGCCCGGACGCGGACGCGTCACCGGCACGGGGACTGCCTGCCTGGCCAGGCGCGGACACGCCACCCAAGCGGGGGTTTCCCATCTGGCCCGGCAGCGGCACGCCACCCGTACCGGGATCCGCTGCCGGCCCGGACGCGGACACACCACCCGCACGGTGATTCGCTGCCGGCCCGGACGCGGACACTCCACCCGCACGGTGATTCGCCGGCTGCCCGGACGCGGACACCCCACCCGCACGGTGATTCGCCGGCTGCCCGGACGCCGGTGCGTCACCGGTGCGGCGGCCCGTCGGGGCTCCCGGGGAAGCGGCCGAAGCGGGGCCGGTGGGTACCGAGTCGGGGTGTCGGGGAGCGGGTGCCGGAGAGCGGGGGGAATCCGGCGTACGCGAGGACACCGGCGGAGTCGGGGACGTCGGCGCAGGCGAGGTCGACGGGCGGATCGGACGCAGTCGTGCCGTCGTCTCCGACGGGTTTTCGGCGAAGGTGCCCTGTCCCCCGGGCTCCCTGCCCGGGCGGAGCCGGGACGTGCCGGTCTCCGCGGCCGGCCCAGCGGGGGTCGCCGAAGGCGTCCGGGCCGGTGCGCCGATGGAGCCCGTGCTCGGCGGGGCGTCGGGGAACCGGGCCGAGGCGGGCGGCGGGGGCGGGCTCACGGCCGCGGGGGCCTCGGGTACGGCCGACGGGCGCGGGCGGTGGGCGCGCGGGACCGCGTCGGGTGCGGGCCGTGCACCACGCGGGGTGAAGACCGACGGCTCCTCGTCGGGGTCGTCGTCCGGTCGTGGCGGCGTGGACGGCGTGGGCGGGCGCTGGGCCGGGGGCCCCGGGGGGGTCGACGGGCGACGCGGGACCGGGGCGTGGCGGGCTCCCGTGCTCATGCACCCCCCGTTTCCTCGTGCCCGGGCCGTCTCCTCGTACGCGGGCCGCTGTCGCTGCTCGGCCGCGCCCGGTGCGGAAACTCCTTCCGGGCACGCATACCCGTACGGCCGGACCGGCATCCCGGTTCATGTGGTGGCCGGGCGGGTTCCGCCGTACGTGCGCGTCACTCTACGGGTTGTCCGGGAGAGAGGGAGAACCAGTCCACGCGCCGGGCGGCATCTGCCCGGAACGTCCCCCTACCCTGCGGTAATCCTGTCTGGCAGGCTTCCGTCATGACTGCGCGCGCCGCCGACCGGGCCCGTTACGACCGGGCCACCGCCCATCTCGACGCCCCTCTCGCGATCGTGGACCTGGACGCCTTCGACGCCAACGCGGACGACCTGGTCCGCCGCGCCGGGGACAAGCCCGTGCGGGTCGCCAGCAAGTCGGTCCGCTGCCGGGCCCTGCTGGAACGCGTCCTGGCCAGGGACGGCTTCCAGGGCATCATGTCGTTCACCCTGGACGAGTCGCTCTGGCTCGCGCGTTCGGGGTTCGAGGACATCCTGCTGGCCTATCCGTCGGCGGACCGGGCCGGGTTCGCGGAACTGGCCGCCGATCCGAAGCCGGCCGGTGCCGTCACGGTGATGATCGACGATCCGGCGCAGCTGGACCTCATCGACGCGGCCCGCGACGGCGGACGTGAAGTCGTGCGGGTCTGCCTGGAGTTGGACACCTCGCTGAAGCTGCTCGGCGGCCGGGTCCGGGTCGGGGCACGGCGTTCGCCGCTGCACTCCCCCGCCCAACTCGCCGACCTGGCACGGTCCGTGGCCCGGCGGCCGGGCTTCCGGCTGGTGGGGATCATGGCGTACGAGGGGCACATCGCCGGAGTCGGGGACGCGGTCGCCGGGCGGCCCCTGCGCTCGCGGGCGGTCCGGCTGATGCAGGCCACCGCCCGGCGGGAGCTGGCCGAGCGGCGGGCCGCGGTCGTCCGGGCGGTCCGGGCGGTCGCCCCGGACCTGGAGTTCGTCAACGGCGGCGGCACCGGCAGTGTGCAGCACACCGCCGCCGAGGACGCGGTGACCGAGATCGCGGCCGGCTCGGGGCTGTACGTGCCGCGTCTGTTCGACAACTACACGTCCTTCACGGGCCGTCCGGCCGCCCTCTTCGCCCAGCCGGTGGTCCGGCGGCCCGGGGTGGGCGTCGTCACCGTGCTCGGCGGCGGCTACCCGGCCTCCGGCGCGGCCGGCCCCGACCGGCTGCCGGTGCCCTACCTGCCGGAGGGCTTGAGGTACGACCCGCAGGAGGGCCCCGGCGAGGTGCAGACCCCGCTGCTCGGCTCGCCCGCCGACGATCTGCTCATCGGCGACAAGGTGTGGTTCCGCCACGCGAAGGCGGGCGAGCTGTGCGAGCGGTTCGACACCCTGCACCTGATCGAGGGGGACACGGTGACGGCCGCCGTGCCCACCTACCGGGGTGAGGGGCGTACGTTCCTCTGAGTCCGCTGGGCCGCCCTACAGCGGCGTGACGTAGGCGCCGGCGATCCCGCCGTCCACCAGGAAGTCGGTGGCGTTGACGAAGGAGGAGTCGTCGCTGGCCAGGAAGGCGACGGCGGCGGCGATCTCCTCCGCCTCGGCGAACCGCCCGACCGGGATGTGGACGAGCCGGCGCGCGGCCCGCTCCGGGTCCTTGGCGAACAGCTCCTGGAGCAGCGGGGTGTTGACCGGGCCGGGGCACAGCGCGTTGACCCTGATGCCCTCCCGGGCGAACTGCACGCCCAGCTCGCGGGACATGGCGAGGACGCCGCCCTTGGAGGCCGTGTAGGAGATCTGGGACGTGGCCGCGCCCATCCGCGCCACGAAGGACGCGGTGTTGATGATGGAGCCCTTGCCCTGGCGGCGCATGTAGGGGAGGGCGGCCTTGCAGCACAGGTAGACGGAGGTGAGGTTGACCTCCTGGACGCGCTTCCACGCCTCCAGCCCGGTCTCCAGGATGGAGTCGTCGTCGGGCGGGGAGATACCGGCGTTGTTGAAGGCGACGTCGACACTGCCGTAGGTGTCGTACGCGGCCCGGAACAGCGCCTCGACCTGCTCGGGGTCGGTGACGTCGGTCCTCACGAAGAGCCCGCCGACCTCGTCGGCGGCGGCCTTGCCGCGCGTCTCGTCGACGTCCGCGCAGACGACGTGGGCGCCTTCGGAGGCGAGCCGGCGGGCGCCGGCGAGTCCGATGCCGCTGCCGGCTCCGGTCACGACGGCGGTACGGCCGACCAGGCGGCGGCAGACACTGTTGTCGGTCACGCTGTTGTCGGTCACGGTGCGGGGACCTCCGTGCTGAGGAAGACGTTCTTGGTCTCGGTGAAGGCGGTCAGGGCGTCGGGGCCGAGTTCCCGGCCGAGGCCGGACTGCTTGTAGCCGCCGAACGGGGTCCAGTAGCGGACGCTGGAGTGGGAGTTGACGGACAGGTTGCCCGCGCGGACGGACTGGGACACGCGCAGGGCGCGGCCCACGTCCCGGGTCCAGATGGAGCCGGACAGACCGTAGGGGGTGTCGTTGGCGAGGCGGATCGCGTCCTGCTCGTCGGTGAAGGGCAGCAGGACGGCGACCGGGCCGAAGATCTCCTCGCGGGCCGCCGGGCTGTCGTGCCGCTCGCCGGTGAGCACGGTCGGCGGGAACCAGAAGCCGGGGCCGTCGGGGGCCGTGCCGCGCAGGGCCGGGGCGTCGTCGGGGACGTAGGACCGTACGCGCTCCAGCTGCCGGCCGGAGATGAGCGGGCCCATCTGGGTCTTCTCGTCGGCCGGATCACCCACGACCACGGCGGCCAGCGCGTCGGCGAGCAGGGCGCGGGCCTCGTCCAGCACCGTCTCCTGGACCAGGACGCGGGTGCGGGCGCAGCAGTCCTGGCCGGCGTTGTCCAGGAAGGAGAAGGGGTCGAGGGCGGCCTTGAGGTCGGCGTCGGCGAAGACGATGTTGGGGCTCTTGCCGCCGAGTTCGAGGGTGACCGGTTTGACCAGGCGGGCGCAGCGCTCCATGACCTCGCGGCCGGTGCGGGTGGAGCCGGTGAACACGATCTTGGCGACGTCCGGGTGGTCGACCAGGGCGCGTCCGGCGATGGCGCCGTAGCCGGGCAGCACCTGGAAGAGGTGCTCGGGCAGGCCGGCCTCCAGCGCCAGCCCGGCCAGGCGGAGCGCGGTGAGCGGGGTGGTCTCGGCGGGCTTGAGGAGGACGGCGTTCCCGGCCGCGAGCGCCGGGAAGGAGCCCCAGGCGGCGATCGGCAGGGGGAAGTTCCAGGGGGCGATGACGCCGATGACGCCCAGCGGTTCCTGGAAGGTGACGTCCCAGCCGCCGGGGACCGGGATCTGTCTGCCGACCAGGCGCTCGGCGCCGCCGGCCGCGTAGAGGAGCAGGTCGCGGGCGTTGCCGGCCTCCCAGCGGGCGTTGCCGACGGTGTGGCCGGCCTCGCGGACCTCCAGCTGGGCGAGTTCCTCGGTGTGGGCGTCGACGACGTCGGCGAAGCGGCGCAGCAGCCGGGCCCGGTCGGCGGGGGCCAGGGCGGCCCACCGGGTCTGGGCGCGGGCGGCGCGTACGACGGCGGCGTCGACGTCCTCGGCGGTGGCGGCGGGGACGGTGGCGACGACCTCCTCGGTGGCGGGGTCGAGGACCGTCAGCTCGTTCGGGTCGGACACGTGGTGACCTCTCACAGGCGTTCGAAGGAGCGGCGCAGCTCCCAGTCGGTGACCGCGGCGTCGAAGGCCTCCAGCTCGACGCGCGCCATGTTGCGGTAGTGGGCGACGACCTCGTCCCCGAACGCCGCCTGGGCGATCGGGCTGTTCCCCCACAGCTCGGCGGCCTCGCGCAGAGTGGTCGGCACCTGCGCGTAGTCGGCGGTGTAGGCGTTGCCGGGGCAGGGCTCGGGCAGCTCCAGCCTGTGCTCGATGCCGTACAGACCGGCCGCGACGAGCCCCGCGACGGCCAGGTGGGGGTTCACGTCCCCGCCGGGGAGGCGGTTCTCGAAGCGCAGGGAGCGGCCGTGGCCGACGACGCGCAGGGCGCAGGTGCGGTTGTCGTGGCCCCAGGCGACGGCGGTGGGGGCGAAGGAGCCGGGCTGGAACCGCTTGTAGGAGTTGATGTTGGGGGCGTAGAGCAGGGAGAAGTCGCGCAGCGCGGCGAGCTGTCCGGCGAGGAAGTGCCGCATCACCTCGGACATGCCGTCGGGTCCGGCCATCGCGTTGGCGCTGTCGGCGTCGGCGAGCGAGAGGTGGATGTGGCAGGAGTTGCCCTCGCGCTCGTTGTACTTGGCCATGAAGGTGAGCGAGACGCCCTCCTGGGCGGCGATCTCCTTGGCGCCGGTCTTGTAGAGGGCGTGCTGGTCGCAGGTGCGCAGGGCCTCGTCGTAGCGGAAGGCGATCTCGTGCTGGCCGGGGTTGCACTCGCCCTTGGCGGACTCGACGGTGAGGCCGGCGCCGGCCATGTCGTTGCGCAGGCGGCGCAGCAGGGGCTCGATGCGGCCGGTGCCGAGGATGGAGTAGTCGATGTTGTACTGGTTGGCGGGGGTCAGGCCCCGGTAGTTCGCGTCCCACGCCTGCTCGTAGCTGTCCTTGAAGACGATGAACTCCAGCTCGGTGCCGACCTGGGCGGTGTAGCCGTGCTCGGCGAGCCGGCCGAGCTGGCGGCGCAGGATCTGGCGGGGGGCGGCGACGACCGGGGAGCCGTCGTTCCAGGCGAGGTCGGCGATGAGCAGCGCGGTGCCGGGGTGCCAGGGGACGCGGCGCAGGGTGGACACGTCCGGGTGCATCGCGAAGTCGCCGTAGCCGCGCTCCCAGGAGGACATCGCGTAGCCGTCGACGGTGTTCATCTCGGTGTCCACGGCGAGCAGGTAGTTGCAGCCCTCGGTGCCGTGGTGCAGGACCTCGTCGAGGAAGAAGCGGGCGGCGAACCGCTTGCCCTGGAGGCGCCCTTGCATGTCGGGGAAGGCCAGGACGACAGTGTCGATCTCACCGCTCGCGACCAGGGCGTGCAGTTCCTCGACGCCGAGCGGGGGTGTGCGGTCTGCCACGGAGAGCCTCCTTCGGCGCCATCGCGCTTCTTCGGCCGGGCCGGGAGCCATAAGGTATTGCCGCGAACCAATGCTTGGGAAGGGGGTGGGCCCGGATGTCGCGGGAGACGGATGCGCGGACGGTGGCGGACCGGCTCGCTCCGGTGCTGCGGCCGGTGCGGGCGGGCAACGGCTTCGAGGAGGCGCTGGAGCAGGTCCTCCAGGTCGTACGGCTCGGTCTGGTGCCGGCGGGCGAGCGGCTGCCGGCCGAGCGGGAGCTGGCGGAGCGGCTCGGCATCAGCCGGGTGACGCTGCGTGAGGTGCTGAAGGTGCTCCAGGACCAGGGCCTGGTGGAGGCGCGGCGCGGGCGGTACGGCGGAACGTTTGTGCTGCCGCGCCCGGACGCCGGCGGCGAGGACGAACTGCGGCGCCGGATCGCCGAGGTCGACATCGAGGACGTGCTGCGCTTCCGCGAGGTGCTGGAGGTGGGCGCGGCCGGGCTGTGCGCGGCGCACGGGCTGACGGCGGAGCAGGCGGGGCGGCTGCGGGAGGCACTGGACCGCACGCACGAGGCCCCGCTGACGGACTACCGGCGGGCGGACACGCTGCTGCACCTGACGCTGGCCGAGCTGTGCGGTTCGCCGTCGCTGACCGCGCAGTACGCGGCGGTCCGGGCCACGGTCAACGACCTGCTGGACTGCATCCCGCTGCTGGTGCGCAACCTGGAGCACTCCCAGCGCCAGCACGCGGCGCTGGTGGAAGCGGTGCTGGACGGGGACGCGGACGGGGCGCGGGAGATGACGCGCGAGCACTGCGCGGGTACGGCGGCGCTGTTGCGGGGATTTCTGGGGTGAGCGCTCCGCAAAGGTAATCGGATGAACCTTTGATGTCGAGGAGGGCAGCATGACCGTACGGCCGCTGATCGGCGTGAGCACGTATCTGGAGTCCGGCGCGCGCTGGGGGGTGTGGGAGTTGGACGCGGTGCTGCTGCCGGCCGGCTATCCGCGGCTGGTGCAGCGGGCCGGCGGACTGGCCGCGCTGCTGCCGCCGGACGCGCCCGGACACGCCGGGGCGGCGGTGGCCCGGCTCGACGGGCTGGTCATCGCGGGCGGCCCGGACGTCGACCCGGCCCGGTACGGCGCCGAGCGCTCGCCGCGCACGGGGCCGCCCGCGCCGGAGCGGGACGCCTGGGAGCTGGCGCTGATCGACGCGGCGCTGGCGGCGGGCGTGCCGCTGCTCGGGGTGTGCCGGGGCATGCAGCTGCTGAACGTGGCCCTCGGCGGCACGCTCGTCCAGCACCTGGACGGGCACGCGGAGGTGGTGGGCGCCTTCGGCGAGCACCCGGTGAAGCCGGTGCCGGGGACGTTGTACGCCGGCATCGTGCCGGAGGAGCTGACGGTGCCGACGTACCACCACCAGGCGGTGGAACGGCTCGGCGAGGGCCTCGTCCCGTCGGCCTATGCGGCGGACGGCACGGTGGAGGCCGTCGAACTGCCTGCGGAGCGGGGGTGGGCGCTGGGCGTGCAGTGGCATCCGGAGATGGGCGAGGACCCGCGCGTGATGGCGGCGCTGATCACCGCCGCGGGCTGACCGCCGTTCCGCTTCCGGCCGCGTGTTCCCCGCGGGTTCACGGTGGCTGGCCGCGCAGCTCCCCGCGGGTCAGGGCTGACCGCCGTTCCGCATCCGGCCGCCTGTTCCCCGCCGGCCCCCGGTGGCAGGCCGCGCAGCTCCCCGCGGGTCAGGGCTGACCGCCGTTCCGCATCCGGCCGCCTGTTCCCCGCCGGCCCCCGGTGGCAGGCCGCGCAGCTCCCCG